>JAYTRC010000026.1:0-33987 GCA_043746355.1 Lacisediminihabitans sp.
TCGCTCGCGCGACCCGGGCCGATGGATCAGTCCTGCTTAGCCAAGCGCCTTAATGGCGGTGACGGTCTGGGTCCACGATGCGTCGATCGACTGGCTGCCGGTCTCGACCCTGGTCAGGCCATCCTGTACTGCCTGCATGATGTCGCCGTAGTGGATGCCCTTGAACGGCAGCGACGTGAACGCCTTGGCCCGCGAGACGAAGATCTTGCCGGTCGGAGCGTTGTTGAAGAAGACGTTCTTCGAGTCGAGCAGGGTCGCCGAGGTGTACGTGGCGGTCTGGCTCGGGAAGTTGCCTGCCTGCTTGAACGCGTCGAGCTGCTGTGCCGGAGCGGTCAGCCAGTCGACGATATCCTTGGCCGCAGCGGTGTTCTTGCCCTGGGTGGGAACGAGGAGGTAAGAACCTCCCCAGTTGCCGCCACCGTTCGGGAAGACGTCTGCAACCTGCCAGTCGGTGACCTTCGGGCTGTTCTGCTGGATCGAGCCGAGCATCCACGGCGGGCAGAGCATCGTGGCGAACGCGCCACTTGCCATGCCGGTGCTCCAGTCGGTGCCCCACTCCTGCAGGTGCGCGGAGTCATAGGCGCTTGCGGTCAGCACCGAAGTGAATGCTGCCTTCACGTCGGGGTTGGTGGTCGCGATCACCGTTCCGTCGCTCTTCTCGAAGAAGTTCTTGTACTGGTTGGCGAGACCCTGGAAGGTTGCGCCCGCTGAGTCGAACCAGGCCGCTCCGGTCTTCGCGGCGTTGAACGTCTTGCCGACGGCGTAGTACGTGTTCCAGTCACCCTTGAGGAGTTTCGCGACCGCAGTCGGGTCGGTGGGGAGGCCCGCCTTCTGGAACAGGCTGGTGCGATAGCAGATCGCCTCCGGGCCGATATCCGTTCCGAGCCCGATCTCCTTGCCGTTGACCGTTCCACCCGCGGTCTTGAAGGCCGAATAACGACCCTTATTGTCTGCGGTAGACAGGTCGACGAACTTCGTCGCGTACTGCTTCACTTTGGGCATCCAGTCACCGTCGACGGCTTCGATGTCGCCGAGGCCCGATCCGGCCGCGAGCTTGGTGAAGAGGTTGGTCTCCGCTGCTTGTGAGGTCGCGGCGATCTTGTTGACGACCGTCACGTTCGGGTGGAGCTTGTGGTACTTGGCCAGAAGGTCCTTCGTGTAGCCGAAGTTGTTGAACGTCGACAGGGTGAGGGTTATCGGTTTGCTGCTGGTCGTCGATGACGACGTGGCAGAACAGCCGGTCATTACCAGGGCGAGCACCGAGGCGGCTGCAATTGTCGCCCCGATGGTGGTGCGTCGTGAAAGTTTCACGGTCACTCCTTTGTGTGCGTGGATAGAAATAGTATGCGTGATGTTGTGCTGTGTGGGAGCGCTCTCACGTCGGTGCGTGGGAGCGCTCTCACGCAATCGCGCAACTGTAGGCAGAATGCGATGGTGCTGTCAAGCACAAAAAAGGCCGCTCACTATAACTGCTGGTGAGCGGCAACTTTCTTGTGGCTTACTTTGGGGCTGGCGGCTCCGGCAACTGCACTGAAGCTGTTGTTGCGACCGGCTCGAGGGTGCGCCCATCATCTCCGCATCTCTAATGGCGAGAATGGCGGCGTCTTGGTCGGCGACCTCTCCCTGCGCCGATTTCTGGCGCAGTGGAGTGGCTTTCAGGTTTCCATGGAGCGACGTACCCGCGCGTGAGCAGCTAGCTCTGGATGGTGACCGGTGTGCCAATCGCTGCCCAGTTGAACACGGTAGTCAACGCGTCAAGCGGAAGGTGGATGCAGCCGTGGGAGCCCTGGGTCGTGTAGAGCGGACTGCCCAAGGGGAAAGTCTGCCACGGAGCGTCGTGGAAGCCGTCGCCTCCGGAGAAGGGCATCCAGTAGGTCACCTTGTCATTCCAGGCACCGTTGATGTCGTGCCCGGCGAGAACGGTGTGAGCGACCTTGCCGGTGATGTGGAACAGGCCAACCGGTGTGGCGTCGTGAACATTCGTGATCGCCGATGCTCCCGTTGTGACGGCTGCATCGGTAAGCAGAACTGGTCCTGTGCATGCCCAGAAGTGCTGCTGGCTGATGCTCACATAGAGGTGCTTGACACCTGCCGGCGTCGTCGCGCACACCGAAGCGTCTGGCGGCGGAGGCGGCGGTGGGGTGACGACAGGCGACGCAACGGGCGTCATAACCGGCGCGGGCACGGCGGCCGCGACTTTTGCTATAGCGGGGGCTTTCGCTGCTGGCGATGCCCAGTCTGCATAGGCGAGTCGAAGCGCTGAACTGCAGCCGACAAGTGCGAGCACAGCGACTGTGGCGCCGATAATGGCGGCCGTTCGTTTTTTGTGTCCCACAATGCCCTCCCAGACAGTCAGTCAAAGGTTACCTTATGTGTTCGAGATGAACACTCTAGGGACACCCCTTTCCTGATTCGCTCGCTGACGGTCTGCTTCATTCCCGTAGTGCCGTGTCCACGATCGTCCGGGCTTCGGCCTGTACTCGCCTGAGGTGTTCTTCGCCGAGGAATGACTCCGCGTAGATCTTGTAGACGTCTTCGGTGCCGCTCGGGCGCGCGGCGAACCAAGCGTGCTCGGTGACGACTTTCACACCACCGACGGCTGCCCCGTTTCCTGGTGCCTTGCTGAGCTTCGCGGTGATCGGCTCACCAGCGAGTTCAGTCGCGGTGATCGCCTCGCCGTCGAGTTTGCCGAGCGCCGCTTTCTGATCCTTCGTCGCCACCGCGTCGATGCGCTCGTACACCGGTGCGCCGTACTTCTCGGTGAGCTCCGAATACAGTTGCGAGGGTGACTTGCCCGTCACGGCGATGATCTCGCTGGCGAGCAGGGCGAGCAGGATGCCGTCTTTGTCAGTAGTCCAGACGCTGCCGTCCTTGCGCAAGAAGCTTGCACCGGCCGATTCCTCGCCACCGAAGGCGACCGAGCCGTCGACAAGGCCCGGAACGAACCACTTGAAGCCGACCGGTACCTCCTCGAGGCGTCGCCCGAGCGACTCGGTGACGCGGTCGATCATGGTGCTCGACACGAGCGTTTTGCCGACCGCGGCATCCGTGCTCCACAGCGGTCGGTGGCTGTAGAGGTACTGGATGGCCACAGCGAGGTAATGGTTCGGGTTCATGAGGCCACCGTCGGGCGTGACGACTCCGTGCCGGTCCGCGTCTGCGTCGTTACCGGTGACGACGTCGAAGTCGTCCTTGTGCTTGAGAACTGAGGCCATTACCGATGCAGATGACGGGTCCATGCGAATCTTCTCGTCCCAGTCCAGTGTCATGAATGCCCACTGCGGGTCGACGGCCGGGTTGATGACCGTCAGGTCGAGCCCGTAGCGCTCGCCGATGAGCGCCCAGTAGTGCACACTCGCCCCACCGAGAGGGTCTGCGCCGATGCGGACCCCGGCCTTCCTGATGGCCTCGACGTCGATGATGTTCGCGAGGTCGTCGACGTAATGGCCGCGGTAGTCGTACGTGCCGACGCTGGTTGGTTCCGCCCGTTTCACATCCACGCTGCCCGCCGCGATGATCTCGTTCGCTCGGTTCGCGATCCAGCTGGTGGCGTCGCTATCTGCTGGGCCGCCATGCGGTGGGTTGTACTTGAAACCGCCATCGCGGGGCGGGTTGTGGCTGGGAGTGACCACGATGCCGTCCGCGAGAGTGCGGGGCGTCGTGGGGATCGAGACCTCAGCAGCGTTATGCCGGATGATCGCGTGGCTGAGCGCCGGTGTCGGCACTAAGTCGTCGAATTCGTCGACCAGCACATCCACCCCGTTGCCGACCAACACCTCGAGCGCGGTGGTCTGTGCTGGCGCGCTCAAGGCATGTGTGTCTCTGCCGATGAAGAGCGGGCCGGTGATCCCCTGGCCGGCCCGGTATTCGACGATCGCCTGGGTGATAGCAGCGATGTGGGTCTCATTGAATGCGGTGTCGAGCGAGGAGCCACGATGGCCGGACGTGCCGAAGACGACCTTCTGCTCAGCGACCGTCACGTCGGGCACCAGGCCGTAGTACGCCGTGAGGAGAGCGTCGATATCGACGAGGTCAGATTTCTGGGCGGGCAGCCCTGCGCGCGAGTTCATAGAACTAGTTGTACACGGTCGCTTGACTCTCGCCCCGATAGAATTCCAGCCATGGCCGACGACAAATACTCATACCTGGGGCCGGCTGGCACATTCACCGAAGCAGCACTCGCGCAGGTTCCCGAGGCCGCCGGGAAGTCGTGGCGTGCCGTGAACAATGTCGGCCAGGCGCTCGACGATGTGGTCACCGGTCGCAGCGTCGCAGCCATGATCGCCATCGAGAACACCGTCGAGGGCGGCGTGAGCGCCAGCCAGGATGCACTCGCCACAATCCCGGGCCTGCGAATCATCGGCGAGTACCTGGTGCCGGTCAACTTCGTGCTTGTGGCCCGGCCCGGCACTCTACTCAGCGACGTGAAGGTGATCAACGCGCATCCGGTCGCCTACGGGCAGAGCCGCATCTGGGTCGAGTCGAACCTGCCAGAACACGGCCACCTGGCGGCCACTTCCAACGTTTCGGCGGCGGCTGGGCTGCTCGAGAGCACGGCTGCCGATGCCGCGATCGCCCCGCCCGGAATCACGAAGCATTACGCCGTCGAAGTGCTCGCAGAGAATATCGGCGACAACCCGAATGCCGAAACCCGTTTCGTGCTGGTGACCCGATCCAGAACTCTGCCCGCCCCGACCGGGTCAGACAAGACGAGCATCATTGCGGAGCTTCCTGATGACACGGCGGGTCGCCTGCTCGAAATGCTTGAGCAGTTCGCCACTCGCGGGGTGAATATGAGCCTGCTCGCGTCACGGCCGATCGGTGACAGTCTTGGTCGGTACCGCTTCGTCATCGACCTCGATGGGCATGTGCTCGATGAGCGGGTCGCGGATGCCCTGCTCGGCTTGAAGAGGTTCAGCCCGAAGGTGATCTTCCTCGGGTCGTACCCGCGCGCAGACCGCCGTGCGATCACCGTGACCGAGCGATACGACAACACGGCATTCGTGGATGCCCGCGAATGGCTCGACGGACTGACGGAAGGTAACCAGTGACCCGGATCGAAACTCTCGCCGTCTCAGCGGGTCGTCCGACAGCGGTGCCCGACCAGCCGCTCAACGTGTCACCGGTTTTCGCGTCGACCTACACGGCAGGAGGTGACCTGGAATACGGTCGCTTCGGCAACCCGACCTGGACGGCGTTCGAGGAGGCGCTCGGAGCTCTCGAGGGTGGGGAGTGCCGGGTATTCGCCTCTGGCCTCGCTGCCGTTGCGGCAGTGCTCGACCAGGTTCCGGTCGGTGGCACTGTGGTCGCGCTCGCGCATTCGTACCTTGGCACGCAGACCCAGCTCACCCATGGCGAGGAGCGTGGTGTTCTTCGCCGCGTGCTGGTCGATGCTCTCGACACCGCCGCTCTCCTCGCCGCCGTGCGCGACTGTTCGATGGTCATCATCGAGTCCCCGACGAACCCGGCGCTCGAGGTCGTCGACATTGAAGCCGTGGTTGCTGTCGCCCACGAGGTCGGCGCGATCGTGGTCGTCGACAACACTTTTGCAACCCCGATTTTGCAGCGGCCGCTCGAGCTGGGTGCGGATATCGTCATCCATTCGGCCACCAAGTTCATCGCGGGTCACAGCGATGTGGTGATGGGGGCTGCGCTCACCCGTGACCCGGAACGCCTGGCAGCGCTCACGGCGTATCGCTCGATCCAGGGTGCGACTCCCGGGCCGATGGAGGTCTTCCTGGCCCTGCGCGGGCTGCGCACCCTTGCTCTTCGGGTGGAGCGGGCCCAGTCGAATGCTGGTGAGCTGGTGCGGCGGCTGGCAGGGCACCCGAAGATCGCCGAGGTTCGTTACCCGGGGTTTGGTGCGATCATCGCGGTGGTTCTCGCCGATGGTGATGCTGCGGATGCTTTTGTTGCCGGTGTGCGGCTGTGCAGGCATGCGACGAGCCTCGGTGGGGTCGAGACCACCCTGGAGCGTCGTCGGCGCTGGAGTGGTGAGGCGCCCACGATTCCCGAGGGCTTGGTACGGGTATCCGTCGGTATAGAGCACGCCGATGATCTCGCCGAAGATCTCCTGGGCGCTCTGGGCTGATCACCCCGCCGATTGTTCCATCTCGTACCGATTGTTCGTGCGCGAACCTGCCTAATCCGTACGAGATGGAACAGCCACTGGATTATGCCGTGGCAGGCACCTTCACATCGAGCGCCCCCGGGTCGACCCACGAGTGCACGGATTTCGCCTCGCCGAACTCGTCGCCGTCTAACTGGAACTGCTGCGGTTCATCGAGGGTGAGATGAAAATCGCGGCCGGTCAGGTATGTGACGTCTTTCACATCCTTGGTCAGGTCGATGATCTGTCGCCCGAGTGCGCTCTTTCGCAGCACGCCGTTCTCCCAGGCGACTTTGTTCCACACCTTGAGCCAGCCGAATGGGCCGGCTGGCCGCAGCACAGCGACATCGAGGATTCCATCGTCGGGCTTCGCATCGGGCATGAGCAGGAGGCCGCCAGGCAGAAGTCCGCAGTTGCCGATCAGCACGGTGTGGGCGCTGGCCGCCCGCTCCGCTGAATCGTCGCGAGTGAACCGCATTGTGATCGGCTTTAGCTGCGGGATCGAGCGCACGCCCGCATCCACGTATGCGAGCCATCCCACAGCCTTCTTCAGCCTGGGGTTGGTCAGTGCGATCATCTTCGCGTCGAAGCCTACGCCCGCCATGACCAGAAAGACGTGCTCCTCCTGCTCGCCGTCTGCGCGAGTGATATTCGCGACACCGAGATCGATCGTGTGTTCGGTGCCGGTGAATGCGGTGAGCGCGGCCTCCTCGATGTTCGAGAGAGTGAGGCCGAGGTTGCGAGCGAGCAGGTTGCCTGTGCCGACCGGAATCAGGCCGAGAGGGATCCCGGATCCGCGCAACGCTTCGCCGACCGCGCGCACAGTGCCGTCACCGCCGGCAGCGAGCACGACTGTCGCGCCCCGCCTGATCGCCTCACGGGTGACGCGCTGCCCGGCATCCTCCACGCTGGTTTCGAGCCAAATCGACTTCGGCCAGCCTGCCGTCTCCTCAGCAGCCCTGACTGCTTTTTTCAGGCGCGTGCGATCACCCTTGATGGGGTTGTAGACGACGGCGGCGCGGGGTGTGGTCGTTCCTGCGTCAGGCACGCGCCCAACGCTACGGCATCGCTCAATAGACTGGGCAGGTGATCGACCCCCAGCAGCTCCGTGACAATCCAGACAGCTTCAGGGTTTCGCAGGCGGCGCGAGGGGATTCCGTACAGCTGGTCGACGATGCTCTTGAAGCGGATGCCAGGCGCAGGTCGGCGATCGCAGAATCCGAAGCACTTCGAGCGAGCCAAAAGGTGCTCGGCAAAGAGGTTGCGCAGGCGACGGGCGACGAGAAGCCCGCCCTCCTTGCCCAGGCCCAGTCGCTCGCCGCTCGCGTGAAAGAGCTCGCCCAGGTGGCGGCGGATGCCGAAGCCGAGTTCACGCGAACCGCAGGAGCACTAGCCAACCCGGTCATCGAGGGGGTGCCCGCTGGCGGTGAAGAGAACTTCGTCACACTGCGCGAGGTCGGCCCGAAGCCGACGTTCGACTTCGAACCGCGAGATCACCTCGAGTTGGGCGAGAAGCTGCGCGCCATCGACATGACCCGTGGCGCCAAGGTGAGCGGCAGCCGGTTCTATTTTTTGCGCGGCATCGGGGCGCGCCTCGAGATCGCGCTGATGAACCTCGCGCTCGACACCGCGCTCGCCCAGGACTTCGAGCCGCTGATCACCCCCACCCTGGTCAAGCCAGAGATCATGGCGGGCACCGGGTTCCTTGGCGCTCACTCCGATGAGATCTACTACCTTCCGGCCGACGACCTCTACCTCACAGGCACAAGTGAGGTTGCGCTGGCCGGGTTTCACTCCGACGAGATCCTCGACCTCTCCGCTGGCCCGATCCGTTACGCCGGGTGGTCGACCTGTTATCGCCGGGAGGCTGGCTCAGGCGGGCGCGACACCCGCGGAATCCTGCGCGTGCACCAGTTCAACAAGCTCGAGATGTTCAGTTACGTGCTGCCCGAGAACGCAGAGGCAGAGCACGAGCGGCTTGTGTCGTACCAAGAGCAGATGTTGCAGGCCTGCGAGCTGAGCTACCGGGTGATCGATGTCGCGGCGGGCGATCTGGGGTCGAGTGCTGCACGAAAGTTCGACATCGAAGCCTGGGTTCCCACCCAGGGCACATACCGCGAGCTGACCAGTACGAGCAACTGCACGACATACCAGGCTCGTCGCCTCGACATCCGCTACCGCACCGAGTCAGGCAAGACCGCGCCAGTCGCGACCCTCAACGGCACCCTGGCAACGACCCGCTGGCTCGTCGCGATTCTCGAGACGCACCAGCTGGCAGACGGATCGGTGCGGGTTCCGGATGCCCTGCGCCCCTATCTCGGAGGGCTCGAGATTCTCGAGCCCGTGCAATGAGCGTGCCCGCGGCTCGTCTCCTGATCGCCCTCGACATCGACGGCACGGTGATGCGCGAAGACGGTGTCATCACCGACGAGGTGATCGGGGCTATCGCCGCCGCCCGCTACCAGGGTCACGAGATCATGCTCGCCACCGGTCGTTCGGTGGCGATGACGCTCCCCGTGCTCGATCGCCTCTCGATCACCCCGCGCTATGTCGTCTGTGCGAACGGCGCGATCACACTCGAGCGTGACGCGGATGCTCCCACCGGCTACTCGAGGGTGTTCGTTGAGACGTTCGCCCCGCGTGAGGTGCTCACGACGATCAGCTCTCACCTCTCCGGAGCTCGGTACGCGGTCGAAGATGAGGATGGCCGGTTCAAGTTCGCCGGAGGCGACTTCCCGGAGGCCGGCATCGAGGCGAACGGCGAACGGGTCAGCTTCGAGGAGCTGCTGTCAGCCGAGGCCACCCGCGTGGTTGTCATCTCGCCTGAGCATGCGCTCGAAGACTTTTTGCGGATAGTCGAGCAGATGGGGCTCCACAAAGTCAGCTACAACGTGGGCTGGACATCCTGGCTCGACATCGCACCCGACGGCGTCAACAAGGCGACCGCGCTAGAACGGGTGCGCGACCTCCTGGGCACACCGAGATCGCAGGTGATCGCGATCGGCGACGGTCGCAACGACGTCGACATGTTGGAATGGGCCTCTGCCGGGGGCCGCGGAATCGCCATGGGCCAGGCTCCGGATGAGGTCATCGCGGCGGCGAACGAGACCACATCGAGCGACATCGCGAACGGCGTCGCGGTCGTGCTCGCCGGGCTGAAGTAGACTCTTCACGTTCTGGAGGGCTGTCCGAGCGGCCGATGGAGCCAGTCTTGAAAACTGGTGGGCAGAAATGTCTCTAGGGTTCGAATCCCTAGCCCTCCGCACAAGATTTACTCGCTCTGCGAGATCGGCGGTCGCGCGATGCTGGGTGGCTGGCTGAGTGCGTCAGCAGTGCGCGTCACCCGGCGAGCAACTCACGCGCCGCCGCAATCTCGTCGTCGGTGACTTCGTGCTGGGAGCCGGGATGCACGCGGAGATCGACATCCGCCCCCAACCCCTCGAGGAATCGGGCAGTCTCTTCCACCCGCCAGAGCGGCACCCAGGCATCGTCCGCTGCCGTCGAGAGCAGGGTCGGCAAGCCGTCGAGACGCCCTCCGGGAACCGGGACCGACCCGGGAGCGCCGATGAATCCACCGGTGAATGAGATGAGCGCGCGATAGGTGCGCGGTGATGAGATGGCCGAGTGGATCGACAGACAGGCACCCTGGGAGAATCCGAGCAGCGCGACCCGGTCAGCCGCGAAACCGGCTTCAGAAAGCTCTCGACCGTGCCGCTCGATCGCGTCGAGCGCGCCATCGAGAGACGGCTGGTTCGATTCGATCGGTGCGGTGAACGGAGACGGATACCAGGTCGAGTCGTCGGCCACCGGTGCTAACCAGGCGAGATCGGGCAGGTCGATGCGCTCGGCCAGTGCGCGCATGACGTTCGGCGACTGGCCGCGACCGTGTACCGCGATCACCGCGAGCCGCGCGGAGTCTAGTTCGGCGCCCCATCGCTCGGCCGGCCGGGATTCGTGCGCGTTTGGCATCCGGTGCTCCTGATCATTCGGGGCCTTTGGATAAGAAGTTACTCTCGCGCGACACTGTTATTTGTCAATGCAAACGCATAATCTGGTGGAAGGCGGACTCTGCCCGTGTGATCGAAGGAGATCATTGTGACCTACGTAACCGGTTCGCATCACGTGACGCTGTCTGTCGGGCACGCACAGGAGGATGTCGACTTCCACACCAAGATCCTTGGCATGCGTTTCATCAAGAAGACGGTGTTGTACGACGGATCCGCCCCCGTCTATCACCTCTACTATTCCAATGCGAACGGTGATCCGTCTTCCGTCGTCACCACCTTCCCGTGGGCTCAGGCCGGGCTATACGGCACCCGCGGAACGAACCAGGCGCGCGAGGTGATGCTCTCCGTGCCCGAGGGGTCGATCGAATTCTGGGCGCGGCGGCTGAGCGATCACGGTGTCGAATGCGCCGCTGACGAGGTCTTCGGCGATCGGCGGCTGAACTTCCGACACCCATCCGGCATCGAGTACGTGATGGTGGCGACGGCGGGGGATCCGCGTGAGGGGTTCACCGGCAACGGGGTCGCGGCGGAGTACGCGATCCACGGCATCCACGGGATCGGGGTGCACGTCTACGACCAAGACAGGATGGTGGAGTTCGGTAGGGAGGTCTTCTTCGCGAACGGAGCCATCGATGAGGAGGGTGACCGGGCTCGGTTCCGCGTTGGCGAGGCGGCCTTCGGCAACTTCGTCGAGCTGACAGGCAACCGCACCGATCCGCAGGGCACCTGGCGCTACGGGGCAGGCGCGTACCACCATTTCGCGTGGAACCTCGACACCCTCGAGAACCAGAACGAGGTCAAGTTCGACATCGAAGGCGCCGGCTACACCGACATCTCCGAGTTGAAGGACCGCACGTACTTCAAATCGCACTACGTTCGCACTCCCGGCGGTGCACTGTTCGAACTCGCGGTCACGCACAATGAGGGCGGCTGGGACTGCGACGAATCGCCGGAAGAACTCGGTCGCGCGTTCATGTTGCCGCCCCAGTTCGAGCATGAGCGTGACTCGATCATGAGCAGACTCGAACCGCTGGACAGCTGACCCGCTCCCCGCGCTCCAGATGAATAGACGTTGCCGAAACTGAGACGAATTGGGGCCTGTTCCATAGCTGCGAAGTCTTTGGGGGGATCTGGGGAGAGTTCGAATCCCTGGCCCTCCGAACTTCGACCTGTAACCACAGCAGGCAACGTCGTTGCCACTGCTCTTGCCGTAGTGCTGGTGAGCGGCATCCAAGTCGCCGCGATCGCGGTGAGCCAGCTGCAGGGCACTATCAAGACAGTTTCACTCGTCGGCGAGCCTCAGGGACCACCGCCCGAGTTCGGCTCATTCGAGGGCGGCTTCAACGTCCTCATCGTCGGAAGGGACACCCGCGCCGGCCAGGGCGGTAGTGGCGGCCGCCATGCCCCCGGGAAGATGGCAAGGGCAACTATTCCGGCATGTCCGCAATGCCGATCAATATCACCCTCGCGTATGGCGGGCTTGCCTGAACGGTCGTGACGGTTAGAGCGCCCACGGCATCAGTTTCGTTCAGTACCCGAGCACCACAGGGGTCGGCGGTGTCTACTCGGGCAAGATCGCACCGCTCGCGACGCCAGCGGCTGCGCTTTTGCAAAGATCAAGGCCGACCAGCCGTTCGCCCTGGACTCCAGCGCTGGGCGAGGGTCTGTGGCAGCCCCGAACCCGCCGGCCGCAACTGCGGTGCCGTCTGCCTCGGCACCTCCTGGTGCGAATCCGAACGCCGTGAGACCTGCAGTGATCCCCGGAGTGCTTGGGCAGACTGCAGCGCAATACGCCTGCTCGCAGGTCAACAAGTAACGACTTCGCTTGAGGTTAAATCGAAGGCCGCCCCGCGCATACCCAGTGCCGGGACGGCCTTCTCCTCCTCATGCAGTGACCCGAAATATTCACTGATGAGAACTGGCACTGGCCGGCCCCGTGGGTATCGAGGGACCGGCCAGGCGTTTAAGGGCGCGCCTGCCTGTTCCTGCCGCGGTGGGTGAGAGCAAGGTACGCGATGGCGACGACCAACACGGCCACGCCGAGGAAGATCGCGAAGATACTCAAAGACTCATCGAATACGGGAAAGCTCGTTAAAGGGCTGCTTGTGGGCATAACGGCATCTGCCTTGGGGGTAAGTGTGAGCGCACGGGGGGGTCAACCGGGGCGTTCGGGTGCTTACCGGTTCTAGCGCTCGGGACCACTCTATTTGTCCCCCAATGCGTGGACAAGACATACACGCTGCCAATTTGGCGCATTCGTCGAGGGATTGACTGGCCGCTATGCTTGATGTCGCAACTGGAGACGTCGCATAGTTCGGCCTAGTGCACCACCCTGCTAAGGTGGAGAGGGGTTACACTCCTCCGTGGGTTCAAATCCCACCGTCTCCGCCAAGTTAGTCACGTTGAAACCCCCGGCAAGCGAAAGCTGCCCGGGGGTTTTGTTTTGCCCCTCCCGGGTGCCTGCCTTGGGCGCGCTCTCGGCCCATGTCGCGCCGTGTCCGGCCCTGTCGCGTGCTTTCCGCCCGTTCGTGCCCATCTGGGCCAGTCCGGTTACAGCTGCCACGGGTTCGGCCAGTTCTCCGGCCATCTCAACCACCATGGTTTCCTGCGTTGGGTGCGCATCATTGTCGCCAGTCATGTCGATCGCGATGCTGTTGAAGACGGCTTGGTTGAGCCATTTGCGCTGCTCTGGGGCTGCCTTGCGGTAGAGCCGCCCAGCGTTACCGAGCAGGGCAAGCACCAGCTCAAGGTGTTTACGGACGAGTGCCATGTCGTTCTGGCAGGCGGCGATCAGGCGACGAGCGTCGTTCATTTCGGCCAAGAGCTTGGCCTGGCGAGGCTTGAGGTCTTCGGGCGGAATGGCGTCTTCGAGGTAGGCATCGATGAGCTTCTGCTTCTGTCGTTCCAGCTTGATAAGGCGTTGTCGCTGGTTGGCGAGCAGTGCGTCGTCGCTTTCCTGTTGTGTGTTCAGCCGAGCCCGACTTATCTCCCCGATCTCTCGAATAGCTTCGGGAGTGAACTGCACGTGGTTGGCCCAGATACGTTCAACCTCTTCCTCGATCTTGTCGACGGCAATGTAAGGCAGGTCACAAGTAGTGCGGCCGGTGTGTCTGCCGAGGCAGAAGAAGTAGCTGTAGATGCCACCCTTGCCGCGGGAGTGCCCGTAGCCCATCCGTCCACCGCAGCGGTGACAGGTCAGAGAGCCTTTCAGGTAGTGAGTGTGCCGCCATGATCGATCTCCCGCAATCCGACGTCCAGCCAAAATGTCCTGAACCAGATGCCACGTCTCGCCGTCAACGAGTGGCTGGTGGGCACCGTCATAAATAATGTCGCGGTGGCAAATCTTGCCCATGTAATAGGGGTTGGTAAGCACCCTGTGTACCTGCGAGTTGTTCAGAGGTGTGCCGACGTACTTCGCGGTGGCACGGCTTTTCAGCCCGCGTTCCTCGAGTTCATCCCGAAGCGTCGAGATACTCCACTGCCCGGTGGCGTAGGTCTGGAACGCCCAGCGAATGTGCTCGGCTTTGTCCTCGTCGAAGGCAACGCCCTTCACCTCACGACCTTCGATCCGAGCCAGCGTGTTGACATACCCGATTGGGGCGACCCCATGGGTGCCACCATTCATGGCTTTCTGAGCGATCCCCTTCTTGGCTTCATTTGCGAGGTTGCGAGAATAAAACTCAGCCATGCTCGCCATGATGCCGTGCATCAGCATGCCTGACGGGGTCTCATCGATCGACTCGGTCGCGGAGACCAGCACAGCGCCGGCCGCTTGAATGGTTGCGAGGATCATGACGTCATCTGCCCTATCCCGAGCCAGACGGTCGAGCTTATGCACTAGCACGTAGTCGACGTTGCCTTCTCTCACATAGGCGAGCATTTCCTGAAGCCCATCGCGATCTGCCGAGCGGGCTGAGGCTCCAGCATCGACGAACTCCTGAACGACTTCTGCGCCAAGGTCTACCACCTTGCGCTCGCAGGCCGAGCGCTGGGCAGGGATGGAGTAACCCTCGGCCTCACCGTTCTTGGTGGCTTGACGAGAGGTGGAGACACGCAGATAGATCACCGCACGCTTGAGGGGCGTCGCTTCAGTAACGGCGGTAGCCGTTGCATGGAGCGCAGTTTCTGGCTGCGGGGTAGTGGTTTCAATAGTCATGGAAGCCCTCCTTTCCCTCGGAAAACCAGAGTTCCCGAGTAGTTGGCCTCCGGACTGTACCTCCGAAGCGAGGAGGAGTCGATAGTCCGGTCGGGAACTAGAGGGAAGGCCTCGAGGGCGACCGGAAGAGGGCTGGCGGGGGTCGAAATGGCAGTTCTGGGCATCGATCCTCAACGATGTAGTTTTCGCTACAGTCGGCGCGCTATCTCTATTAGGACGACCGCAATCTGGACATAAATCAGGTGGTCAACGTTGAACTCGCTAAAATCGGCTGAGAGGGCAAACTTCTCTAGGGACTAGGAATAACCGATGAGCGACATTCTCATTCGCCGGCCCGGTGAAAGATGGGCTGAACCCATCCACTACTCCTACGACGACGAAGCCGAACTTCAAGAACTCCTCGCAAGTCACCCTCAGCTGATTCCGGGTATCACCCCGGGCGCAAAAACTTGTCGCGAATTCCAGTCTGAGGTTGGACCTGCCGACATAATCGTCGTCGAGGTAAATGGTGCGATCACGCTAGTCGAATGCAAGCTCGCAAAAAACCCGCAAATACGGCGAGAAATTATTGGTCAGCTTTTCGACTATGCCGGTCGACTATGGCAGATGAGCGCCGATCAGTTTGACGAGCGCTGGCGAAGCCGCAACCGTGTGTCTCTGTTTTCTGGCGACCACTTCGACGACCCCGTGTTCCGAGAGACGGTTAGTTCGAACCTGGCCGATGGACGATTTCGGTTAGTTCTCGCAGTGGATGAGATCAATCCGGCGCTGAAGCGGATGGTCGAATACGTCAACGGCATTACCTCCGCCGAGACCTCCGTAATCGCCGTCGAGTACGTCCGCTATAGACACGGCGATGTGGAGGTACTAACTCCTCGTACCTATGGCGATGAGCTTTCGCAAGCCAAAGTAGCCCGACAGATCTCCACCAATAGCGCTTGGGATCATTCCGATTACCGTGATTGGCTCACGTCGAATGAACCAACGACACTCGGTATCTTCGATGAGCTAAGTCGCGCGCTGTCGACGATTCCGATGACGTTTCGCGGGGGACGAGGCAACACCCCTTCGGGCACATTTGTTTATACGTCGAGCGACGGCTTCGAAGCTCGGCCACTCCAACTCTCGACAATTCGCAGTGCCATTTTGGAACTCAACTTCGCCGACTGGGTGGCGTCATGGAAGCCCTCGGACGACGACCGCGGGCTTGTCGAAGAACTCATGAAACAGTGGGCCGGCATTCCCGAGCTCAATGGAGCGATGAATCAGATCCTTTCGAGCGACAACACGCGCCGTCGCTCAATCCCACTCGCAACCCTGACTCCCGAAGGGATTGGCCGGATTGTTTTAGCCCTCAGATTGATAGCAGGTTGAGTTCAAGCTCTCTGTGCGAGCTTGAATATTAGGAAGCCTTGTCGCGGGGGGCGCCTGCGGGATGAGAGAACGAGCTATGCGAAACGCATAGAGTCCCATCCCGAAACAGGCACTTGTCCCCAGAAACATGGGACGAGATGAGGGGTACTCGACGCCGTGAACGGATGGTCGATCGGAAGGTTGGCTCAAAAACTAGAAAACATGAAGATGTTATAATTTGACTGTATGGATGGATCAGAAGATACAACCGGTGCGATAGCAAAGGCAGTTACGTCTGTCGCTGATCTGAGCGGCAAGGTCTTAGATTTCATTTCAAAGGTCGGCGGCGAGCCAGCCGAACAGGCAGGTGGAATGCTCGCTGATCGAATAGTCGTATCGCGTTGGCTGAAGCGAGTTGACTATGTAGACAGGGTCAACAAAGTCATACAAGAACGAGGTCTGGGGCAGCCAAAGGTTGTCGCACCGAAGTTTGTGCTCCCAATGATCGAACGCGCCAGCCTTGAAGACGACGAGGACTTGCAGAAGCGTTGGGTGGACATGCTCGCGAATGCCATGGATCCCCAGAGCAACATTTCGTTACAAACATCCTTTGTCGAAATCCTCAACGGCCTGACCAGTCTCGATGTGCGCTTCTTGGATCTCGCGTTCCAAGCAATAGAGCAGCAACACATCACTCCCGACAAGCTTCTGGAGACCTATGTACTCAAAGACAAGCTGATGCTTGACCTAAATATCAATGAGACACAGTACGCGATCAGTGTGTTTAACCTTTTTCGATCCGGTTGCATGTCTCCGGGTGTCTATACCAGTACTGGGGCGACAATCGACGGGATGCTTATGACCACATATCTCGGAACGCAACAGATTTGTCTCACGCCCTTGGGTTACGAGTTCGCTCGCAGTGTTCAGCCAAAATTGTAGCCACACGGCTCCAAACTTCATTGTTCCAACCGTGCGTCACTGACACCGCCATAAGAAATACCCGGTCAGGGTACGACTTCTATTCATCCGTCGCTAGCCCTTTTCGTGGCCTATTCACGCTCTCAGAAAAGGCCCGAGGGTCCCGTGAGGGTCCCGACGCCATCTCATTGAGACGCCGCAGCGCTTCCATGGTCTGCCGCTCGCCCATAACGTGCGCGTAGACCTTGAGCACCGTCCGCGGGTCGTCGCCCAGCCATTCCGCGACCTGATTGATCGGGATGCCCGCGCGCAGCCACTGGGAGGCGCAATAGTGCCGCAGCATGTGCGGGCGTTTGCGCGGCGCTGTGACCGACCACTTGATGAGCTGCCGGTAGAGGTTCATGCTCAGTTGCCGCCCGGCTGGGCTCGTGAAGAGGTAGCGTTCGGGCCGCTTGCCCGCCGTCGCTTCGCGTGCGATTTCGCGCGCCCGGTCGGTGAGCGGCACGGCCCGTTCGCCGTTGCCGGTCTTGGGCGCCTTCTCCTCATAGCCTTGCGATTGTGTGCGTCTTACCCACACTGCGGGGAACGGCACGTCGTGAAGGTCGGACACCGGCAGAGCACGAGACTCCGACCAGCGCAATCCGGAGAGCGAAGTCCACTCTGTGATCGCGGCGTAGTGCGCGGACGAGGCGCGCTGTGCTTCCAGGGTTAAGGCCAGGCTCTCGGCCGTAAACCACTCGTCGGCCGGCGTTTGGCTTGCGCCCGGGGGCAGCTCGACTCCGCGCACGGGAGGCGACGCGACGTACTTCTCGCGCATCGCGTATGTGAAGAGGGCGCTCAGCGACGTGCGCAATCTGGCTACCGTAGAACGTTCCTTGATCTTGAGTTGGTCTGTGAGGAAGCCCAGCACGTCCGCCTTGCTTACCGACCCAATGGGGCGCGCCTTGAGCTTCGGCGGGAGTGCAGCAAGGTTGTCGCGGTCGGTGCGCTGCGAGTGGCCGGTGACTTGGGCAGTGCGCGCGTCGAGGAACTTGGTGACAACCTCGCCCAATGGCGTCCTTGCCTTCTGCGGCATCGACGTGGGCCTAATGTTCGAGGAACTGAATTGCAAGTTGGCCGAGAGCTCGAACGAGGCGGCAGGCGAGCAATTCACACCACGTGAGGTGATCGGGCTCATAGTGAGCCTGTTACTCAGACCCGTTCCTGGCATACGGAGACGCGCTGTTAGTGACCTCCAGAAAGGTTTTTACCGCCCGGACTCTATAAGTCGGTCCATATGCTGAACCATCCGATCAGCGTTCGGCTTCCTGCCGGTGAAAAGTCGGAACGCTTCTACGGCCTGGAACACTGTCATCCCGGCGCCTCCCGTTGCGTGAGCGCCGACGGCTTTGGCGTTCAGCACCAGCTGCGTCTCAAGAGGGCGGTAGATGACATCGATCACCCAGAGGTCTTCGGTAAGGAGCGCCCGTGGCACGGGCGAACCCGGATGGGCAACCATTCCGATTGGTGTCGCGTTCACTAGACCGTCTGCGCGCGGCAGTAGATCCGACATCGCGTCGAGCGGGCTCGCTGCTATGCGGGCGGTGGCGAATCTCTGGCGCAGCGAGTCCGCCAGATTCTGGGCTCGTTCGACGTCTACATCGATGAGATCGAGAACAGGCAGCCCTGCCGCGAGCTGAGCGAACGCCACTGCGGCGCCGGCTCCGCCGGCACCGACCTGCACCACACGTCCGAAACGGCGTCCCTGGATTGCGCGTTTCTGCAATTCAGCGAATCCGTACCAGTCCGTATTGTGCCCAATGGCTTCGCCGTCCCGAAAAACTACGGTATTGACAGCGCCGATCGCTTCAGCCTCGCTCGAAAGTGAATCGAGGAATGGAATGACGGCCTGTTTGACTGGATGAGTGATATTGAGCCCATCGAACCCCAACAGGCGAGCGGCCGCTATCACGTCGCCGACTGACTCGGGCCGAAGACCGAGGGTATTGAGATCGAGGATTCGATAGTGCAGCGGCTTTTCAAGGCCAAGTGCTCTTCCCTCTTGCTCGTGGAGAGCCGGACTGAGTGAGGCTTCGATGCCCGTACCGACTAGCGCCAGCTCCGTTGTAGTTCCCATGTCAGCAGCCGCGTCGACCGCGAGCCGCCGGCACTCCACGCGCCTCACCGGGCATTGCTCGCTCTGCGGACGTGATCGAATTGCGCGGCGAGTCGAACGGGGGCGTTTCCCGGGCCAAAGCTGCGATAGGCCCCACGGCGCTCGACTACTTCAAAAAAAACCCGACCAACGACCGGAGTATAAAATTGCCGGTACTCGCCAGTGGAGTCCTGGTCGTACAGCAGGTTGAGTTCCTGCAGCGTCTCGAGTTCTGTATCGCTGAGAGGGAAGCGGGCGGCTAAGTCATCGTAGTAATTGGTCGGGATAGCCAGCATCCGGAGGCCTCGGGTTTTTGCGTCACGTGCCGTGTGCACGATATCTCCGCAAACAAACGCGACATGCTCAGCTGCGCCGGTGGAATCAGATAACAGCGGAGCGACATTCAGCGCGAGCCTCACGGAGTCGTCGCTTGATCCCATAACCTTGCTGCGAACGAGCCCGTATGGCGCAGCGACCTCAAGCGCGGGTTGCGACGACAAAGCGAGAGCACTCTCGTAAAACAGCACGGCTTCGTCAAAGAATTGCCACGGCTGGAGCAGATTGACGTGGTCGACTCTCAGAATTCCGCGACCGCTATCTGGTGCTCCGACTCCCACTGGACTGAACTCGTCCATCCAGCTCGGCACGCCGTGAACATGCGGTGGGCACAGAAATATCTCTCGCTCGTCGGGGGCCGTGACTCCTCTAAGCAATTTATCCCCGGGCGCTGTAAAACGATCCACCGGAGCACTCCGAAGGTCCATCGCGCGCTTCGCAGTCGTTTCGGGATCTGGAACGTCCAGGCCGATCGCTGAGAGACGTGGACGGCCGGCATCAGCCTGACTATTCACGATGACTCGCGCGCTACCGCTCGCCCACAGTTCGACGTCCTTGGTGCGATGAGAGCCGCGGTGCTCGAATCCCAGCTGACTTAGTACTGCGTCGAGTTGTGGTTCGTGGAGCGATTTGACCTCAGCGAAGCTGAATCCTGTCGGTTGTTCCATCTTCGGGAGGCGGCCGAAGTGCATCTGGCTCGGCTGGTCTGCCATTCGAATCGCGGTCTGGTCTTCTAGCCAGAGCAACGAGCGCATCGCGTCAGATGCGGTGCGCGAGACAGGCGTCTGCCGAAAGACGTCGTTAAAGATCTCGAGTGAGACGGTGCCGTCATATCCTGTCGAGGCTAGGTGGCTCATGAAGTCGGGGAGGTCCCACGCACCCTCGCCTGGAAATACCCGGTGATGGCGGCTCCAGGACAGCACGTCGAGTTCGAGCCATGGTGCGTCGGCGATTTGGCAGAAAAAGATTTTCTCTGCGGGAATCTTGTCGATGCTGGAAGTTGGCCAATTGCGCGACAGAATGTGGAAACTGTCGAGGCAGTGGCCAAGAGCGGGATGGTCGACCAGGTTGACGATACGTCGTGTGTGGTCGATGTCAGAGACGAACTTGCCCCAAGCGAGCGCCTCATAGGCAACTCGGACGCCATGGTTCGCCGCCGCGGCGGCAAGTTGTCGAAGTTGGCTTGCGAGGAGCTCATCGTCGTCGATTGTTGCCGTGGCCACATTCGTGCAAACGAGCAGGAGTTCAGTACCCAGCTGCTCCATGAGCGAGAACTTTGCGTTCGCGCGTCGAAGATTCTCTGTGAAAAGTTCGTCAGAGACGCCGTCGAAGTCGCGGAAAGGCTGGTACATCTCGAGCGCGAGCCCGAGGTCAGCGGCGATCAGAGCAATGTCGCTGGGTGAGTGCGGCGACACGAGAAGATCGTTTTCAAATATTTCGGCCGCCTGGAAGCCCGCTTTAGAGATAGCGGTCAGCTTGGCTTCGATGTCGCCGCTCAGGCTCACAGTGGCAATCGAGCGTCTCACGGGTCCTCCATCTTCGGCGGTTGCGAGCTACCGCGACTGATCATCGTGGTGGGGCTACACTAACGCAAAGTTCGCATATTGCCTATCGGTTCACTCTACGAACAAATATGCTTTGTGTCTGGCATGCACGGCACCGCCGTCGGAACCCCTGCTGAGCAGTACGGCCCAGCGCATTTGGAAGGAAATACAACCATGGCAAACGCACTCTCCGGACGCCCACGAATTCTCGTGTTGAACGGACCCAATCTAAATTTTCTTGGTAGACGAGAACCGATCTACGGTACGACTACGTTGCCGGAGGTCGAGGCGAGTATGCACGAGGCCGCCGAGCGTCTCGGTGTTTTAGTCGACTTCCGGCAGAGCAACAGCGAGAGCGTACTGATTGACGCTGCTCAGGAGGCCATGGACGATTTTGAGGCCGTCGTTCTCAACCCGGCAGGCTTCACTACGACGTCGGTGGCGCTGCGTGACAGCATGAGCATGCTGTCGGTCCCGGTCATCGAGTTGCACCTTACGAACATTCACGCTCGTGAGCCCTGGCGGCATACGTCCTATTTCTCGAGCTTGGCGACGACGGTGATCATGGGAGCTGGCGCACACGGGTACATCCTTGCTCTGGAGCACGCGGCCTATCTCACCCACAACTCATCGCCGGTCGCGTAATCGTTCTCGAAATGTTTCGGTTTGGTGATCAATTCATTCGCGGGCCGAAAATTTCGCTTGACGTAAACTCTCACGCCACTTACGGTCTCTCCTTGGGACGTTGTTCGCAGCACAATTATTTGTTCGTAGAGTGCACAAGTCCCGTCGGAACTGCGCTGTTCCGGCAACATTCACAGTGAGGTGACCATGCAAAAACGCACTTTCAAGCGGTACGCACCCGCGATTATCGCGGCGGCAGCCACCGCTATCGTTCTGGTCGGCTGCTCGGCGCCCGGAACGTCGACCGGCACGACGAGTTCCACCAAAGGCCCGATCAAGGTCGCACTGGTTGACGCGCAGAGCGGGCAATCGAGTTCTCTCGGTGGCTGGGAGCTGCAGGGCGTCAACCTGGCCATCAAGCAGGCCAATGCCAAAGGCGGGGTTGACGGCCGCAAGATCCAGCTGACCGTTTACGACGACGCCGGTGACCCGACGACAGGCACTAACCTGGCGACCAAGATTTCCACCGACGGCAACATCTTCATGTTCGGCACCGCGGAGAGCGGCGTCGCCATCGCTATGGCACCGATTCTGAAGTCCGAGGGAATTCCGTTCATTACCTCGGGCACATCGCCGGCGCTGCCCGCTCTCAATGACTCGATGCTCTTCCTGAACAGCCCCTCGAGCGCGGTATTCGATACGTCGATCGCCACCTACCTCAAGTCGAAGAACCTGACCAAGGTTGCGATGATCTCGAACAACGGAGCATACGGAGCCGGCGAGCACAGCGCATTCACCGCAGCGCTCAAGGCGAACGGAGTGACGCCACTAACCGACCAGATCGTCACCCCAACGCAGACCGACTTTAGCGCAGCGTTGCAGGCGATTCGTGACACCAACCCGCAGGTGATCTTCATCGGCGCTGAAGAGGTCGAGTCTGGCCTGATCGCCAAGCAGGCGCGTCAGCTCGGCATCAATGCAGTCTTCGCCGGCAGCTCGCCGATGAGCACACCGTTGTTCGTCAACACCGCAGGCAAGGACGTGGCTTCGGGGTCGATTGTGGCTACGCCGTACTTCGGCAACGACTACAACGCGCAGACGAAGGCATTCGCGAAGGCGTTCCAGAACGAGTACTCAGTCGCGCCTGAACTTCATGGCGCGAAGGCCTATGACGGTGCGAATATCGTGATCCAGGCACTTAAGAACAGCAAGGTCGCCACTGGCCAGAAGCTGGCAGATGCAATTCGGGCCGTGAAATACAAGGGGCTCGTGGGCGACTTCAGCTTTGACGCTCAGGGCCTCGGCGTGCACACGGTGCACATAGGCCTCATCGGCGCCGACGGCACGCTAGCTCCAGTAGACGCCTCCAAGTAGGCTCGCCAGTCATGCCGGCCTGCTCGATCCGGGCCGGCATGACCGACTGATCTTCTCGACGATAACTCGGGTTCACGAAGGAATCTCTTAGATATGCAATTCTTTGTCCAGACACTTATCGGAGGGCTCGGTACGGGTGCGATTTACGTGCTGGTAGCCCTCGGGTTCTCGCTCGTGTATCGCACAATGGGCCTCGTCAACTTCGCGCATGGCGACATCCTGATGATCGGTGCCTACCTCGCTGCTACGTTCTTCATCAGTTCACACCTCCCCTTCGCCGTTGCCATGGTGATCGCTGTAGTGATGACCGCGATACTTGGCCTCGTGATCGAGCGCATTTTGCGCCCGCTGGAAAACAAAGACTTTGACCTCATGCTGATCGGAACGATCGGCTTCGGCACGATGCTCGAAGCGATCGCCATCATCGTCTGGGGAACGGCCGGCGAGAACGTTCCGAGCCCGGTCGGCGAGAAGCCGTTCGAGATCCTTGGCATCTT
Organism: Lacisediminihabitans sp.; assembly: GCA_043746355.1. Taxonomy (GTDB): domain Bacteria; phylum Actinomycetota; class Actinomycetes; order Actinomycetales; family Microbacteriaceae; genus Lacisediminihabitans. The sequence goes on from JAYTRC010000026.1 coordinate 23,056, forward strand.
TATCAAGCAGTACCAGGTGCTCACGATTTCGGTCGCAGCCATCGCCGCGATTCTGCTCGCGCTCTTCCTGGAGCGCACCAAGACAGGCATCGCGATGCAGGCCGCATCGATGAACCACGAGGAGGCCACTGCTCTCGGCGTGAACGTGGGGCGAAGCAATGCGTTCGCGTTCGCGATAGGGTCCGGCCTCGCGGCGCTCGCGGGCGGTCTAGCGGGACCCGTGCTCTACGTGAGCCCGACGTTCGGATCGACACTCGGCATCATGGGATTTGCCGGCGCAGTGCTTGGGGGCCTCGGAAGCATCAAGGGTGCCATCGTAGGCGGACTGCTCTTTGGCATCATCTATTCATTCGCGTCGGGGTTCTTCCAGGGCTACGCCGATGTCGCCGCGTTCGTGATATTCGCAATCATCGTCGTCATCCGCCCGACCGGCATCTTCGGGGAGAAGACGGTGAGCCGCGCATGACGCTCAGAAAGCTCCTCACATTCATCGTCGCGCCAGCGGTTGTCATAATCGTCGCGGTCGCGCTCCCATATCTGCTCAATGGCTACACGATCCACGTCGCGGACGTCGCCCTTATCTTCGCGCTCCTGGCCGTCGGATTGTTCCTGACAATGGGCATCGCGGGCCAGTTCGACCTCGCGCAGGTCGCATTCTTCGGGGTCGGGGCTTACACCTCAGCCATCCTGACGACGCACTTCGGCTTCAACTTCTGGACCGGTGGCTTGGTTGGCATCGTCGTCGCGATCATCGCATCGCTGATTTTCGGTATCCCCGCCCTGCGCGTGCAATCGCACTATCTCGCCTTGGTCACGCTGGGGCTCGCCATCGCGTTCGTGAGTATCGTGACGAACCTGCCGCTTGCGGGAGGCGCGAGCGGTCTCGGTGGACTACCGCCAGCGAACCTCTTTGGTATCGACTTGACCAGCGACTACCTTTACTTCTATTTGGAAGCATTCGTGCTGATAGTGATGGTGCTGTTCGCAGGGTTCATCGTTCGCACACGGATCGGCCGGCGCCTGCGGGCCATGCGCGACGACTCGCTTGCCGCTGCTGCGATGGGCGCACGGGTTCCCGTTCTTCGCATGGTTGCCTTTGCATTCGGCGGTCTCTATGGTGGCATCGCCGGCGCGCTCTATGCCGGATTCATCCGGTTTGTGTCGCCGGAGTCGTTCAGTCTGGCCAATATGTTTCTCCTCTTGGCGATGGTCGTCATCGGCGGGCGCCGTAGCCTCGGCGGCGTGCTGGTTGGAGCCGTCGGACTGATCGCGGTTCGCGAATACTTCTCCGATTTCGCCACCTACGCCCAGCTGGGGTATGGCGCACTAGTCGTGGTTATCGTCGTCTTCGCTCCGACTGGGCTGGCCGGGCTTCCGAAGCGCGTATTCGCTCTGGCGCGGCGGGGCCGCGAAGGGCAGAAGACTACTGGCGTCGGCGCTTACGAACCCGTGCATGCTCAGGAGAAGACCGTTGCGCCAGGTGAAGATGTGCCCAACTCGCTTGTCATCGAGTCGGTGGTTAAAGACTTCAAAGGCCTTCGCGCTCTGAACGGGGTGTCGCTGTCGGTGCGCCAGGGGGAAATCCGGGGAATTGTGGGGCCGAACGGCTCGGGTAAGACAACCCTGTTCAACGTTCTCAGTGGCATCAACCGCCCCACTTCAGGCCATATCGAACTGCTCGGCATCAATTCGACCAACGCGACGTCCTACGCGCTCTCTAAGCGAGGTCTGGCGCGCACGTTCCAAAACCTGCGACTGTTCGGATTGTTGACAGTACGTGAGAACGTGCTCGTCGGGCTGGATCGTTCGCGCACGGCCTGGAGCTGGCGCTACGTCTTCTGGCCGGTCGGCGTACTGCGTTCCGACCGGGCGATGCAGAGCGAGGCAGATGACATGCTTTCACGATACGGCCTGACCGCCTATGCGAATTCGTTGCCCGGCCAGTTGTCATATGGCGCGCAAAGAAGAGTAGAAATCGCGCGCGCAATGGCTACGAAGCCGAAGTTGCTGCTGCTCGATGAGCCAGCGGCGGGACTAAATGGCGACGAGGTGAACCAGCTCGGCGCGATTGTGCGGGATGTTCGTGCTGATGGTGTGACAGTGCTGATCATCGAACACAACATGGGTTTGGTCATGTCGTTGTGCGATCGCGTCACTGTTCTCGCGACGGGCGTCGTTATCGCAGACGGTCTGCCTGCCGACGTTGCACGCGTGCCGGCCGTTATCGAGGCATACCTGGGCGACGACGCCGTCATTGATGACGACTTCGACGCCGCGATCGTTGAAAGCGAAGAGGGCGTGAAGTGAGCGAGCAAACTAAGACGGCTAGGACGTCGAACGCCGTGCTGACGGTCAACGACCTGTCGGTCAACTACGGCGGCGTCGCTGCGGTGCGCGGGGTGTCGTTTGAAGTTGGGAACGGGCAGGCCGTGGGGATAATCGGCGCCAATGGAGCGGGCAAGTCCTCCACGCTCAAAGCCATTCTGGGCCTCGTCAAGCGCCAGGTAGAGACGTTGACCTTCGGCGACACGGATTTGACCAGCGTCAATCCCCGCAACGTGGTGCGCCACGGAATCGGCTACGTGCCAGAAGGCCGGCACGTGTTTCCGGGGTTGTCGGTGGAGAAGAATCTGATGCTGGGCGGATTCATTCGCCGGTGGGATTCGACCACGCGCAAGAAGGTTGAGGAAGCGTACGAGATCTTCCCCGTGCTTGGTGAGATGAAAAATCGTCTGGCAGGCGCGCTATCGGGCGGTCAGCAGCAGATGCTCGCCATCGGTCGGGCACTCGTCTCCGAGCCGAAGCTGCTCGTACTTGACGAACCGTCCATGGGATTGTCGCCGAAACTGGTTGACGAAGTGCTGGCCGTAATTAAGAGACTAAACGGCGACGGTTTGAGCATTCTCCTGGTTGAGCAGAACGCCAAGCTCACGTTCGAGGCAACCGATCAGTGCTACGTGATGGAGAACGGTGAGATTGTTATGAATGGTCGCGCTGACGATTTACGGACTGACCCACAAGTACGAAAGATCTATCTCGGCATCTGATGCCGCAACGCGTATGAGCTATTACACGACACCGGGACTAGGCGGGGAGCCTGATCCAGCAACTTCCGCGGATGACGCGATAGTCACGGGCCAGTACGTACATTCGCTTGCCCGAGGTCTGGCTGTCATCCGCACTTTCGACTTTCACGACCCCGAAATGACTTTGAGCGAGATCGCGCGCAAATCGGACCTTAGCCGGGCGACGGCACGGCGGTCACTTCTCACCCTCACACAACTGGGCTACGTGAAGTCCGACGGACAAAGTTTCGCCCTGACAGCAAAAGTCCTGGACCTTGGGTTCAGCTATCTCTCGGCTCTGACCCTTCCTGAGATCGCCCAGCCGCATCTGGAAGAACTCGCAGCTATTACCAAAGAGTCCACGTCGGCGTCGGTTCTCGACGGGAGCGACATCGTTTACGTCGCCAGAGTCCCGACGCGCCGGATCATGTCTGTGCGCATCAATATCGGTACTCGCCTCCCCGCGCGCACCACGTCGATGGGGAGGGTAATGCTGGCAGCCCTTTCCAGCGCCGAACTCGCGCGTCATCTCAGAGGTGTTGTCTACTCTCAGATGACGGCCTTCGGCATCGCTACCGAAGAAGAGCTGAAATACGAGCTGGCCAAGGTCCGCACCCAGGGATGGGCCATCATCGATCAGGAACTCGAAGAGGGGTTGCGTTCCGTTGCGGTGCCGATATCGCGCGGCTCCGGTCAAACGATTGCAGCGATCAACGTCGCGACGACCACCACTTATCATTCGATCGATTCCATAAAAGACCACCTTCTCCCTCCGCTACAACTGGCGGCTCGGCGAATCAGCGATGATCTCGCGGCCTCCACGCCGTTTGCTCACGGTTCGAATCTGCAAATTGGGTGACCGCGCGCTTGACGATCCGCTGCAGCTTGGCTCGCTGACCCTCCCGAATCGAATTGTGTCCGCTCCGATGGAACGGAATTACGGGGATCTACGAGGTCACGTTACTGACCTATACATCGATTACCTCGAGCGGCGAGCCGAAGCGGGGGTAGGCCTCGTGTTCACGGAGGCGACCTATGTGCGCGAGGACGGCAGAGGTCGCCGGTGGCAACTTGGTGCCCACGACGATTCGTGCGTTCCGGGATTGGCGTCGCTTGCGCGAGCGTTGCACGCGCATGGTTCGCTCGTTGGCGTCGAGCTTAATCATGGCGGCCGCACTGCGCAGAGTGCCGTCAACGGCCAAGCAACCGTCGCGCCTTCACCGGTGCCATGCGAAGTAGCGGGTGGAGAGATGCCCAGGGCGCTCTCGACCCGCGAGGTTCGGGACGTCGCACGCGCCTTCGGTATCGCTGCAGGGCGATGCGTCCGGGCCGGAATCGATGTTCTCAGTATCCACGGTGGTCACGGATATCTCATTTACCAGTTCATGTCGCCGCTGTACAACCTTAGGTCGGACGAATTCGCCGACCCCGTGGTCTTTCTGAATCTCGTTATCGAGGAGGTGCGGGCCGCGGCGCCCAGGCTGGCAGTCGGCCTTCGGTTTTCGAGCGTGGAGGGCACCGAAGGTGGCCTAGACGCCGATGACACGTTGGCTATCATCCAACGCGCTCATCTTGAGAGTCTGGATTTCCTGGACGTCTCAGCTGGGAGTTATGAAGCGGGGGAATTGACGATCCAGACCGGAGAATTCGAGCCAGGATTTCTTGCCGCTTTCGCCCATCCATATCGATCGTTCGGACTTCCCGTCGGCCTGGCCGGACGTATCAATACTCCCGAGGTCGCGGCACACCTGGTAGCAGCACAGCATTGCGATTTCGTGAGCATCGGCCGAGCACTTCATGCCGACCCGGCCTGGGCCTCGGCGGCGTTGACCGGTACCAATTACCGGCCGTGCATCGCGTGCAACGTGTGTATCGACGGCTTGGCAGCCGGGCCGGTCGGCTGCACAGTTAATCCGGCCGTCGGCACCGGCACCATCCCTCTACCGACTCCAAGTCTTCGCCGTCCCGAGCAGGTGACGATCATGGGGGGAGGTCCCGCGGGCATGGCCGCGGCTAGAGAATTATCCGCTGCTGGAGCGCTCGTCACGCTTCACGAACAGGCTGCACAATTAGGAGGAAGTTTGACTCTTGCTTCGCGCATGCGGGTGAACCCAGAGTTTCATCGCCTTCGCGAGTGGCTGGTTAGCGAAATGGATCGGCTGCGGGTGAGCGTCATCCATGCGTCAGACCAGGTCAATGTCGAAAGTTCCGCTGAGTCAGCCGCGGTGCTTTGGGCTGTAGGAGGCGTGCCCCGGACGCCGGATGTGGCAGGTATTGAACGTGGTCGCGTGCGCCATGTTCGTGACTGGTTATTGGCAGGCGAAGAACCTCCCGCCTCGTGCACAATATGGGGCGCAGACACCCTCGGTGTCGCGCTCGCTGACACTCTCGCATCGGCGGGAAGCGAAGTCCTCCTTATCGGGCAGCAGTCGGACTTCGCACCCGAAGCTGGGCGGCGCACCAAAATCCTTGCCGTGCCGAGGCTGATCTCAAATCCCACAGTCGATGTTCAGCTCGGCGTCTCGCTTCTCGCGATCGGCGATACCACGGTGACGCTTGAGCGCGCCGGGGGTGAAATCGTGCAAATCGATTCACAGGGGCCGTTATTCATCTCGCAGGGCATCTCGGGCGGCGTCCCATCCACTCTGAGAGAAGCGATCGCTCGCGGCACCGCGGACGCGCGCGCGCTCATCGACCGCCTCAACTCAGAGGTTCGCTAGCGTGGCAGCCGCGGCGGTAGTAGAGTCCCCGAGCCGCGGTTGGGCTCTCCCGACGGCTCTAGTCGTCGCCGTGGCGTATTTCATGGAGACCTTCGATGGGACTATCCTGTCGTCCGCCGCGCCCGCCATCGCTCGCGATTTCGGCGTGCGGGCCAATGACATAGGGATCGCATTAACTGCATACCTGCTAGCGGTCGCAGTCTTCATTCCAGTAAGCGGATGGGCCGCGGGGCGAGTAGGGTCACGTCGTCTCTTTTGCATAGCAATCGTCGTATTCATGGGCGCATCAATCGTCTGTGCCATCAGTGGTAGTTTGCTTGTCTTCACGCTCGCCCGCATCGTGCAGGGAATCGGCGCCAGCATGATGGTCCCCGTTGGCCGGCTGATCGTGTTGCGCTCGACTGACAAATCCCAGTTGCTGCGCGCGATCGCGTTTCTCACCTGGCCGGCGCTGCTCGCGCCGGTGGTAGCACCGCTTGTCGGTGGACTGATTACACAATTCGTCGGATGGCCATGGATCTTCTACGTGAATCTCCCAACAGGTGCGATACTCCTGTTCTTCGCGTTTCGAATAATCCCACGAGGCGGGAAACGTATCACCATTCCGCTTGACGTTCTCGGCATAATCGGTTTCGGTGCGACGGTAGTCACATTGCTACTCGGGCTGGATTCGCTGTCGAAGGCCGACATCAGGGGACTATGGCTCGTCGGATCAGCAGTGGTCGCGGGTGCATTCACAATCTGGTGGCTGCGTCGGGCCCGGTTCCCACTATTGGACCTCAGGGTGTTCAGCTATCCGACGTTTCGTGTGACCAACGCGAGCGGCACGTGGAACCGAATTGCGGTCAGCTCGGCACCATACATTTTTCCCCTCATATTCCAGGTGGGCTTCGGCTGGTCACCGGTCGAGGCGGGCGCGATTGTCATGTGTGTTTTCCTAGGAAACCTAGCTGTCAAGCCGGTGACGGGGCTCATCATCAGGGCACTGGGATTCATGCCAGTAATTGTGGTCTCGGCCACGGGGTTCAGCGCAACGTACGTCACCTTCGCGTTTCTGGGACCGCGCTCGCCCGTGGTGGGGATAATTGCCGTGCTCGTGCTGAGCGGCGCACTGCGTTCGTTAGGGCTGAGCGCCTATGGAACTATTCAATTTGCGGATATTCCCGCCCTTAGAATGAGTTCGGCAAACACGATGTCCTGGACAGTCATGCAGGTTGGATCGGGCCTGGGCGTCGCGATATCGGCCGTCGCCATCCACGCAATACTTATTACTCACCTCGAGCAGAACCCTGCGCTTGGAGGGCCTCTCGCACCTTATCGCGGGGCGCTCATCCTGATGGCCGTCTTTTCTCTACTCAGCGTCGTCGGTGCGCTTCGCCTACCCGCGGGCTCAGGCGAACGTCTTCGGGTATCGGGTAAACCGCCTTCGGCTGGTGATTAGGCTCCCCACAAGTCGGAACCAACGAAGAGGTGCTGGAGGACGCCCGATAGTATGGTCGCCAGCGCGGGGAATCTAACGTTCGATCGGAGCTGGCACTGTTGCAAGACGCGGAGGAATCCGATCGGCCGGCCTACTACGTGCGGGCAATCGAACGCGGGTTGTCGGTTATCCGAGCGTTTGGCGCCACGCGTCCTGAACAGACTCTCACTCAGGTAGCGGTCGGAAGCGGCTTGGATCGAGCGACGACTCGTCGGGTTCTGCTGACGCTCGCAGACCTCGGCTATGTGCGAACGTCGGGGAAGCTCTTCGAATTAACCCCCAAGGTTCTCCAACTCGGGTACTCGTACCTCTCCGGTTTGAGTCTGGTCGATATCGCGCGACCACACATTCGAACTCTCGCCGAGACGTTAGGGGAAACGGCGTCTCTCACCGTGCTCGACAATGACGATGTTGTTTACCTCGACCTCGCTGCAAGCAATCGGCTGGCCTCCGTGCGGATAAGTGTGGGAACTCGGTTCCGGGCGCACACGACGTCGATGGGGCGCGTTCTTTTGGCCTCTCAGCCCACCGAACGCGTGGAGGAATACTTTGGACGACTTGAGTCCGAAGACCGCACCGAGCGGCTCGTTCGTTCCACCGACGAACTAAGAAGGGCCATCAGTGACGCGGCCATCCGGGGATGGGCAGTCGTCGACGAGGAACTCGAACAGGGACTGCGGGGCATTGCGGCGCCGGTTCACAATAGGCGACGGGAAGTTGTCGCCGCCGTGAACGTGTCGGTACATTCCGCACGCCATTCGCTCGAGGACGTGGCGTCGCGTTATGCACCAGCTATCATCGCGGCGGCCGGAGCCATCGAAGACGATCTGTACGGTCTGCAAGATTAATATGCTGGGATCATCGTCTGATCTCGACGGCTACCCGAGGATCGTTGTTTTGGGGTGTTCGTAGCCAAATCCCGCAGGGATGTCCGGAGGCTAGCTCCTTTGAGGAGCGATGGAGTTAGGAAAACGCGACCGGCGACCACTCCACTCCCCGCGCCTCGAGCTCAAATCGAGAGTGGGTGCCGATGGGATTCTTCGACGGCGGCGTTGTCGCTACCGATGCGTGTCTGGCAATCGAGGGCGCCGATGACTTCCTTTCCGGAGTGCTTACCGGTCGAATGCACATGGACTGGCTACGCATCGTCGGGGGAAGGCTGAAGTCTGATTACCGGTACTCGAAGGACCTCGTCTACAACAATTTCGTCATGCCGAGGGTCAGTGCCGACCGCCGCACGAATTCAGGAGAAAAAGGACGCCGCCGGTCGCGCGCAGTCCGCTCGCGATGCGCGAGCCACCAAGCTCAGACGGTTCCGATCGCCGGCCGTTCGTGACCGCTCCACAATCGATCGCGACTTTGGCCCAAGTCTGTAGCCGACCCCGATTTCTGCCGTGTCTCATCGCCGCGCCGTAGACTTCGTTCATGGCACTCAAGGCTGACGAAGTTTACGAAGCGGGGCTCGAACTCGATCTCGATGAGCGCACGCTCGTCGCTCATCGCCTTCTGGCGAGCCTTCATCCGGAGGAAGGCGTCGACCAGCCCGAAGTCGACGCGGCCTGGCGCGACGAGATCGGCTCGCGGGTTGATGACATCCTGAATGGCAAAGTCGAGTTGGGCAGCTTCGAACAAACGCGCGCTAAGGCACGTGTAGTTCTGGACAACCTGCGCAAGTGACGCTTCACCCAAGCGTTCACCCGGAAGCTGACGCAGAGTTTCTCGACGCCATACGGTACTACCAGGTTCGGGAGGCTGGACTTGGCGACGAGTTCGATGCGGAAGTCGCGCGAGCCGTTGATGACGTGCTGTGGAACCCCGACGCGTGGCCGCCGTTTCCCGGCTGGAAACGGTTGCCCGTAGTACGCAGCCGGCAGGTCGACGTGTTTCCCTATCGGATCATCTATTTCGTGCGTGACGACGAGTTGGTGATCGTTGCCTTTGCACATCAGAGCCGCCGTCCCGGTTTTTGGGCGAGCCGCATAGGGAGCTAGCGGTAACCTCGCGGTTGGTGTTGCTCGCGAAAGTGACGATCAACGGATGGGTACCGCGTTCTATCGAATCTCAACAAATCACTCGCGTCGGGATTCTCGGGAATGTTCCGATGCAGGGTTAAGAGCCCCGGCCGAGCTACGCGCTAGCCTCTGACTATGGCGAACGTGGAACCGACACCCGAGGACCCGGACGAGAGCGAACTATTCCTGACGGACGAGGAATTCGACGACCTTGAGAGCGCAGAACGAGAAGTCGTTCCGGTCAGTTGGTCAAGTCCTTTTGTGTGGTGTATCGGAGTCGTTGTGATCCTTCGGTTGGTTATGCGCTGAGGGCGTGGAGCTCGGGGGTCACCTCCTCGGGTTGATCGGTGCCGACGATTTGGGATTTGGTGAGCGCGTCGAGGCCGAGGTAGCGGCGGGACTCGGCCCATTCGTCGTGTTGTTCGGCGAGGACAGCACCGACGAGGCGGATGATCGCGTCGCGGTCGGGGAAGATTCCGACGACGTCGGTGCGGCGGCGGATCTCACGGTTGAGGCGCTCGTTGGGGTTGTTGGACCAGAGCTGTCGCCAGAGTTCCTTGGGGAAAACGGTGAACGCGAGGATGTCGGCGCGGGCGGTGTCGAGGTGGGCGAACGCTTTGGGCAGTTTGTGTTCGAGGGCGTCGAGGACGCGGTCGAACTGGGAGTGGACCGACTCGGCATCGGGCTGGTCGTAAACACTGTGCAGCAGTGTCTTCACCCATGGCCAGGAGCTCTTCGGGACGGTGCTCATCAGGTTCGCGGCGTAGTGGGTGCGGCAGCGTTGCCAGGCCGCTCCGGGCAGGGTCGCCGCTGTCGCGGCGACCAGGCCGGCGTGGGCGTCTGAGGTGACGAGTTTCACCCCGGTGAGGCCTCTCGCGGTGAGGTCGCGGAAGAACGTGAGCCAGCCGGCGCCGTCTTCTGTCGACGCGACTTGAAGGCCGAGGATCTCGCGGTGCCCGTCGCCGTTGACACCGGTGGCGACCAGCACGGCAACGTTCACCACCCGACCGCCCTCACGGACTTTCATCGTCAAGGCGTCGCAGGCGACGAAGGTGTAGGGGCCAGCATCCAGAGGGCGGGAGCGGAACTGGGCGACGTGTTCGTCCAGTTCTTTGCTCATCACCGATACCTGCGATTTCGACAGCGACGTGATGCCGAGGGAGTCGACGAGTTTCTCCATCCGCCTGGTCGAAACACCCAACAGGTAGCAGGTGGCAACAACGGTCGTCAGGGCCCGCTCGGCACGGCGGCGGCGTTCCAGCAGCCAGTCGGGGAAGTAGGTGCCCTGCCGCAGCTTCGGGATCTGAACGTCGATGGTGCCAGCGCGGGTGTCGAAGTCGCGGTGCCGGTAACCGTTGCGACGGTTGGTGCGTTCGTCGGAAACGGTGCCGTAAGCGGCACCACAGACCGCGTCGGCATCCGCCGACAGCAGTGTGTTGATGAAGGTAGTGAGCATGTCCCGGAGCAAATCCGGAGACGCCTGCTCGAGGTGTTCGTGAAGAAAGCGGGCAGGGTCGATACTGGGTGCGACGGTCATCGTCGTAGTTCCTTTCGAGATGGATTTAGCGGTTCTCTCGAAGGATCACGCGGTGACCGTCGCCGTCTGCGGCGACACGCTCACCGTGATCCGATACACCACGTTAAAGGACGCAACC
>JAYTRC010000027.1:0-3414 GCA_043746355.1 Lacisediminihabitans sp.
TGCCCGTGGTACAGCACCGCCCGCCAGTCGAGCGCAGGTATCGCCTGCGGAGCCGCGGTCGACACCTTCGCCCGTCGCGGTTTCTCGATAAACAGCCAGCTTGTCGCACCAACCCAAGCATCTACGATCGAATTCCAGATGCCAATGTAGGCGACGATCGCCCAGACACTGAGAATCGCGTTGAACGCGGCGAACGCGGCATTGCCCCAATTCTGCTCGAGATAATCGCGGTACAGCGTGAACACCGAGAAAGCGACAATCGCGTACGGCGTGAGCACGAACAGGATCGGCGCAGCCGTGCGGTTCCTCACCTTCGGGGTGCGCGCAAACGGGATCTTCTTGCCCGTGATGGCCTGCTGGATTGACTTCAGCACACCCGCGAGGTTCACGGGAAGCAGGATCAGGTTGAACCCGTAGATGCGCAGCACGTCGCTGCGCTTGTAGCCGAGCGACTTCAGATCGCTCGCCATCGCCAGGAAATAGGGAAGGGCCGCGAGCAGCACGAGCGGGCTGAGCAGACGGGAGTCATACGGGAAGGCGAGGAGGAAGATCAGGCCGAAGCTCGCCCAGGCGATCGAACTCATGTAGTTGACCCGAAGTGCGAGCTCCGTGCGCGAGATCTTCTTCCCGGCGCGCTTGCGCTCGCCGACCTGTCGCCAGAGCTTCGGAAGGATGAGCAAGCCGCCATTCGCCCAACGCCTGCGCTGCACGATCAGCGAACCGAAGTCGGGTGGTGTTGCGCTGTAGCTGAGCCGCTCCGGGTAGTTGACGAGCGTCCAGCCGTGGGTGCCGAGGTCGATACTCGACTCGGTGTCTTCGATGACCGTGCGATCCTGCACGTAGCGGCGCACCTCAAATCCGCCGACCATCTCAGTTTCGACGATGTCTTCGAGCGCGCGCTTGCGGATGACCGCGTTCGCGCCGACCCAAAACGTCGCACCGAAGTACGACATGCCCTGGTGGAGGATGTGCTGCAGGTCCGTCGTCGCCCCGGCGAGGCGTTCGATGCGCGAGCCGGCACCGCGGAACGACGAGTACGGGGTCTGGGTGACGGCGACGCGGTCGTTTTCCGGCTGCTCGAGCAGGTAGACCAGCCGCAGGCAGTAGTCGCGCAGCAGGATCGAGTCGGCATCCAGCGTCAGCAGGTATTCGGAATCCGGAATGGCGAGGTCCTCCGGGTCGCCCTCCGTCACCCTGCGCAGCACGATCCCGTTCGGAGTGTCGTCCTGCTGGTAGCTGCCGCCCATGAGGCCGATGTACGAGTTGAGGTTCATTGCCTTATTCGCCTCGTGCGAAAGCGAGCCGTAGCGTTTGCGCTCGAACACGGTCACCTCGGCGTCGAACGTCCAGGCAAGCCTCCTGTGCAGCTCACGCATGCGAGCCCAGCTCGGCGCAGATCTCTCCTCTGCGGCCGCGTTCAGCGCATCAGCGTTGAGCTGGAACTCGGCGGCCAGTCCCCGCAGGACCTGCTCGCTGAAGAACTGGTCGACGTGGTCGATGGATGCCTCGCGCGCAGCCATACCCGTAAGCCACGCAGTCGCCCAGGTGTATTCGTCCGCGAGATCGCGCACGGCGAAGTTCGACACCGGCTCATTCCCGTCCCTCGGGAACTCGAAGCGGGCGGCGGCCTGCCAAAAACGCTCACGCGGTTCGGAGAGCGCCTCGGTGATGTCCGTGCCGAGTGCGCGCGTCTGCTTGAGCCGCTCGATCGCATCACGGTTCGTCGGATGAGGTGGGTCATCCAGTAGCAGGACGACCCGCAGCGATGGATACTCCTGCAGCGCGGCAGACCACAGCGTCGCGCGGACGACCTGCGGCTCCTCCGCATACGACGGCACGAGCACGGTCATCGACGAGGCGTGATCGGTGAAGTGGCGGTCAAGCTCGGCCCGGGGAACACGCACGTGACTCCGGAACCGCATAAGAGCACCCTGACGGGCGATGAGGTACATCAACGCCGAAAAACTCAGGAACGTCACGATCACGAGGTAAGAGATCGCTTCCATCGTGAACTGGTAGGTGACGCTGCGGTCCAGGAACTGCCGCAGAACCGTGGAGACGACGTACGCGACCCAGAACAACACGGTCGCGACGATGGCCATTCTGCCCATCGTGATCCGACGATCACTCGGGCGCACGTGAAGGGTAGGCAACGGCTGAGTTCTCCGCTCCGCCCCCCACTGGCGTTTTCGGGCACGCTGAACGGGTTTAAGGTTCATCATCGGGAATCCTTGAATGGGGAAGCGCGGGTTCGGGTCGCGCAAACGGGTAAGCCCCAACTGCAGAGTACGGGCTGGGCCGCCCCAAGGCAATAGGTAGGTCCCCCATAAAGGGGACAACCATCAGGCAAGCGACTTCACCAGATGTACATTCGGAGCTACCGCACCGCGACCTGCACCACGATCGGTTCGCCCTGAACCAACGGCGGAACACCCGTCGTCGCCTGACCTGGTCGAAGCCCACGCCCGGCGCGAGTTCGCAACGCACGAAGCCGTCCGGGGTGACGTCGATGACGGCCAGGTCGGTGATGATACGGCTCACGCCCCCGCGGCCAGTGAACGGAAGCGAGCACCCCGCGACGAGCTTGTGTTCGCCGTCCTTCGCGACGTGGTCCATGAGAACGATGACACGCCTGGCCCCGTACACGTGGTCCATCGCCCCGGCCATCCCCTTGATGAGTTTGCCCGGCATCGCCCAGTTCGCGATGTGCCCGGTGACCGAGACCTGCATCGCGCCGAGCACGGCGGGATCGATCCTCTTACCCCAGATCTTCCCGAAGCTCGCGGCGGAATCGAAATAGGATGCCCCCGGGTTGGGGTTTGGGGAGGATCCTCTCTGCGACTTTTCCGTCTGCCCGTCCCGAAAGTCTGCCATCGCGATTCCTGGCCGATTCAACGAATCGTATAGTTCCGTGCAACGAATGGTACTGCTGCTGGTTTAGCTGACTCACTCGATGGATGTTCCGCCGGTGCTGCCGTGGATGCTCGCAGGCGCGTAATGGTCAGCTGCGGTCAGTGCCACCGAGGGATGTCTATCGACCCCATTGGTGCCCGTAAGCGGGATCTCCTACGGACACTCCCGTGATTTCAGGCCTGGCATTCGGTGGCGGGCCTCGATGTCGCGTTTGCCCTGCCCGACATTAAGCCCGGTGACCGTCAAACGCGACAATTCTCACATGTCGAAACGACCGGATTCGGGAAGCGGCGCTGGGCGTGCGACAGTCCAGGCATTGCCTTACAAGAAGTCCTCCCAGGACTTTGCGGATTTCGATACCTGCCGTGGACGTTTCTGGGGCAAGGAGCCACTGCCAACCACCCAGGCGATCCGTCGGTGACGGCTCTTCGTTCTGCGTCGGTGACACGTTGGTGAACAGTCAGAATACGCCGCAATTTGCCACCAAAACCCAGAATCGAG
>JAYTRC010000028.1:0-29344 GCA_043746355.1 Lacisediminihabitans sp.
GATGTCCCGACTCGATGACAGCCGCTGCGATGGTCTCTGCCACCAGGTAGGCAGCAAGGCCGGTCGGCTGATCATTATCGATCCCCGCGCTCAGAATCGCACTCTCGATCGGATCGACTGACACAACAGAAGCGTTCAGTCGCGCGCCCAGTACTCCGGCAATTGTGCTCTTGCCAGTGCCGGGCAACCCCGCCATCGCTATCAGCATCCTGCTCCCCCTGATGGCTAGAACTCACGATGGCTAGAACCAAGTTGGCCACGACTCAATCAGCCCTGTTATGACGAATTAGCGATGAATAGGCACGATCGACAACAAAAATTAGACCAGTTCTGCGTTCCTCGCAACAATCGTCACAGTATCGTGGTCGACCGACAGGAATCCGTCCTCAGCACTCGCCGTGATCGGCGCTCCCGCGCCGGTGATACGCACCTCGCCAGCAGCGAGGATCGCGAGCATTGGCTGGTGCCCCGGCAGAATACCGATCTCACCCTCAACCGTGCGCGCGACCACCATCGAGGCCGTACCAGCCCAGACCTCATGGTCTGCCGATACGACGCTCACCCGCAGCTCACGAGGACCGAGCTCGGCCATGGCTAGCCGTTCTCCTTCTGGATTTTGGCCCACTGCTCTTCGACATCCGAGATGGAGCCGACATTGAAGAATGCCTGCTCTGCCACGTGATCGAACTCGCCCTTGGTGATGGCGTCGAATGACTCGATGGTGTCTTTGAGCGGCACAGTCGATCCTTCTACTCCGGTGAACTTCTTCGCCATGTAGGTGTTCTGCGAAAGGAACTGCTGGATGCGACGGGCGCGGGAGACCGTGATCTTGTCTTCTTCGGAAAGCTCGTCGACACCGAGGATCGCGATGATCTCCTGGAGCTCCTTGTTCTTCTGCAGGATCGCCTTGACGTTGGTCGCAACTCGGTAGTGATCGGCACCCAAGTAACGGGGGTCAAGGATACGGCTCGTGGAGGTCAGCGGATCAACGGCCGGGTACAGGCCCTTCGAAGCGATCTCACGGCTGAGCTCAGTCGTCGCGTCGAGGTGCGCGAAGGTGGTTGCCGGAGCCGGGTCAGTGTAGTCGTCAGCCGGCACGTAGATGGCCTGGAGCGACGTGATCGAGTGACCCCGGGTCGAGGTGATGCGCTCCTGGAGCACACCCATCTCGTCAGCGAGGTTCGGCTGGTACCCAACAGCAGATGGCATGCGCCCAAGAAGCGTTGAGACCTCGGAACCCGCTTGGGTGAAGCGGAAGATGTTGTCGATAAAGAGCAACACGTCTTGGTTCTGCACGTCGCGGAAATACTCGGCCATCGTGAGAGCAGAGAGAGCGACGCGAAGACGCGTCCCCGGCGGCTCATCCATCTGCCCGAAGACCAGGGCAGTCTTATCGAAGACCCCAGCCTCTTCCATCTCACCGATGAGGTCATTGCCCTCACGGGTGCGCTCACCGACGCCGGCGAACACCGAAACTCCACCGTGGTCCTGCGCGACGCGCTGGATCATCTCCTGGATGAGCACCGTCTTGCCGACGCCCGCTCCTCCGAAGAGACCGATTTTGCCACCGAGCACATAGGGCGTGAGAAGGTCGATGACCTTGATGCCGGTCTCGAAGAGCTCGGTCTTCGACTCGAGCTGGTCGAAGGGCGGCGGCTCGCGGTGGATCGACCAGTGATCGGCGAACTCGTAGGTTTCGCCTGGCTCGCCGTTGAGCACCTCGCCGATGACGTTGAACACTTTGCCTTTAGTGGCGTCGCCAACCGGAACCATGATCGGGCCGCCGGTGTCGCGAACCTCCTGGCCGCGAACCAGACCGTCAGTCGGCTTGAGTGCGATGGCCCTGATGAGGTCGTCTCCGAGGTGCTGGGCAACCTCGAGGGTGATCTCAGTCGACTGGTCACCGATGGTGATGGTGGTCTTGAGGGCGTTGTAGATGCCGGGGATCGAGTCATGGGGAAACTCGATGTCGACCACCGGCCCGGTAACGCGAGCGATGCGGCCGACGCCGGTGGGCCCGGTCTTCGTGGTATCAGGAGCTGTAATAGTCATGGGATCTCTATTCTCGTGGTTCTTGCTATCGCTTGCTGCCCGAGAGTGCATCGGCGCCGCCGACGATCTCGGAAATCTGCTGGGTGATCTCGGACTGCCTGGCGTTGTTCGCCAGGCGGGTGAAGTCGGTGATGAGTTTGTCTGCGTTATCGCTCGCCGACTTCATCGCACGCTGGGTCGCGGCGTGCTTGCTCACGGCTGACTGCAGCATCGCGTTGAAGATGCGGCTCTCGATGTATACCGGGAGGAGTGCATCGAGAACTCGGTTGACGTCTGGCTCGAATTCGTAGAGCGGAAGGGCCTGGTGATCGTCAGGCTCATCCACACCCTCGACGACCTCGAGGGGAAGCAGCCGCACTACCTCGGGGGTCTGGGTGAGCATGCTGACAAATCGGTTGTAGACGATATGGATCTCGTCGACCCCACCCTCGCTGGCCGGCTGGATGAACTTGGCGACGAGCACCTCGCCGATCTCTTGAGCGGTTGCGAACTCCGGCGCATCGGTGCCGCCTATCCACTGGCGGATCGACTCCCTGCGACGGAAAGCGAAATAGCCAACCGACTTGCGACCGACCAGGTAGTAGACGATCTCTTTGCCCTGCGAACGCAGAAGCTCGGCCAAACGCTCGGATTCGCGAAGAACGTTCGTGTTGAAAGCACCTGCCAGCCCGCGGTCGGAGGAGAAGATGACAACCGCTGCGCGCTCGATCTTTTCCTTCTCGGTGGTGAGGATGTGATCCACGTTCGAGTATGTCGCCACGGCAGAAACTGCACGCGTCACGGCGCGAGCGTATGGGTTGGATGCCTGTACCCGTGCCTGCGCTTTCTGGATGCGCGAGGCTGAGATCAACTCCATCGCCCGAGTGATCTTCTTGGTCGTCTGGGCAGACTTGATCCTCTGCCGGTAGACCCGAAGTTGCGCTCCCATGTTGTTACTTTCTCTTTCGTCTGTAGCTGATCAACCGCATCGAACCGTGTTGAGCGCTAACGCTTCTGCTTGACGATCTTTTCCTGGTTGATGTCTTCAGGCTCAGCAGCGACGAACTCTTCCTTGCCGACGGAGTCGAGAGGCTTGCCTTCGCCGGTCTGGAACTCCTTTTTGAAGTTGTCGACAGCCGTCTCGAGCTCAGCCGTGGTGTCGTCGCTCAGCACGTTCGTCTCGCGCAGCGTCGTGAGAACCTCGGTGTTGCGACCGAGGTAGTCCAGAAGCTCGCGCTCGAAGCGCAGCACGTCTTCGACCGCGACCTCGTCGAGCTTGCCATTCGTGCCGGCCCAGATCGAGACAACCTGCTCCTCGACGGGGTATGGCGAGTACTGCGGCTGGCGCAGAAGCTCGGTGAGGCGTGCGCCTCGGGCGAGCTGGCGACGGCTGGTCGCATCCAGGTCGGAGGCGAACAGCGCGAAGGCTTCGAGCGAACGGTACTGGGCAAGCTCGAGCTTCAGCGTTCCCGAGACCTTCTTGATCGACTTGACCTGCGCGTCGCCGCCGACCCGTGAGACCGAGATGCCGACGTCGACTGCGGGGCGCTGGTTGGCGTTGAACAGGTCGGACTGCAGGAAGATCTGGCCATCGGTGATCGAGATCACGTTGGTCGGAATGTAGGCGGAGACGTCGTTCGCCTTGGTCTCGATGATCGGCAAGCCGGTCATCGATCCGGCTCCAAGCTCATCGGAGAGCTTCGCGCAACGCTCCAGCAAGCGGGAGTGCAGGTAGAACACGTCACCCGGGTATGCCTCGCGCCCCGGTGGGCGGCGCAGCAGAAGGGAGACAGCGCGGTATGCCTCAGCCTGCTTCGACAGGTCGTCGAAGATGATGAGCACGTGCTTGCTGTCGTACATCCAGTGCTGGCCGATGGCCGAGCCGGTGTACGGGGCGAGGTACTTGAAGCCGGCGGGGTCGGATGCCGGCGATGCCACGATGGTCGTGTACTCCATGGCTCCTGCGTCTTCGAGCGCACCTTTCACCGAAGCAATGGTCGAACCCTTTTGGCCGATAGCAACGTAGATGCAGCGAACCTGCTTGTTGGTGTCGCCGGACTCCCAGTTGGCCTTCTGGTTGATGATCGTGTCGATGGCGATCGCAGTCTTGCCCGTCTGGCGGTCACCGATGATGAGCTGGCGCTGGCCACGACCAACCGGGATCATGGCGTCGATCGCCTTGATTCCGGTCTGCATCGGCTCACTGACCGACTGGCGCTGCATCACGCCTGGCGCCTGCAACTCGAGCGCGCGACGCTCAGTGGTCGTGATCTCGCCGAGCCCGTCGATGGGTTCGCCCAGCGGATTGACGACCCGGCCGAGGTAGGCGTCGCCAACCGGAACGGAGAGAACCTCGCCGGTGCGGGTGACCTCCATACCCTCGACAATGCCGCTGAACTCACCGAGCACCACCACGCCGATCTCGTCTTCGTCGAGGTTCTGGGCAAGGCCCAGCGTTCCATCAGCGAAGCGGATGAGCTCGTTGGCCATCACGCCGGGGAGGCCCTCGACGTGCGCAATGCCGTCAGCAGCATCCAACACGTGACCGACCTCGTTGGCGGCGGGCTTACCGGGCTCGTACTCCTTGACGAAGTCTTTCAGTGCGTCGCGGATGTCATCTGCGCTGATCGTGATGTCTGCCATAGCTTTCCTTTTTTTACGTATCTGTGTCTGAAAGACGCGGGTCTGAAAGGCGCGGTTAGTGAAGCGCCGGTCGCGAGCTAGCTCGCGAGACGAAGCCTGAGATCTGTGAGGCGATTCGCGATGGTTCCGTCGATGACTTCGTCACCGATCTGTACTCGCATTCCACCGAGCACTGCAGGGTCGATGACCTGGTTGATGCGCACTCCGCCTTCGCGATGTGCCGAAAGCGCCTTTTCGAGACGCGAGGCCTGCGACGCCGTGAGCGGGTCAGCGACCGTTACGGTTGCGATCGTGAAACCGGCCTGGACCGCAACGATCGTTGCGGCATACCTCACGAGCTCGGCCATCCGCCGACCACGTGGCTGCGAAAGAAGGGCACCCACGATTGCGATCGTCTGCTTACTGGCTTTGCCATCGAGCAGACTGCCGACGAGCGAGATCTTTCCTTCGATCGAACCGAGCTTGCTGCCGAGCGCGAGCTCGAGCTCTGGATTCGAGGAAACCGCCGTGGAGAGCACGAAGAGCTCATCGCTGATCGACAGCGACTTCGGCGCAGAGGCAGCAACCGCCTGGATGCCGAGCTGCTCAATGCCTGCCACGAGGTCATCCGCCGACGACCACCGGCTCGTTGCAAGTGAGTCGAGCACAGCGCGCGCTGCCGTCGTGTACGCGCCAAAAACGGCTGCGACTATCGATTGACGGTCAGCCGGCTCGGCTGAATCATCCGCAAGGGCGACACGGAGACGTGCTTCGCGCTCGACGACGAGCGCAGCGGCGAGAAGCTGCTCGCCGGTGGCGAGATCAACCCCAGCCTGCTGACCCAGCACGGCTGTTGCCGCGCTGATCGATTCCCGAGTCGCCGAGCCCATTCTCAGGCCCCGGCCTTCTCAGCTTCGGAAGCTTCGAGGTCGATGAGGAAACGATCGACGATGTCGTTTGACCGCTTATCGCTGCTGAGGCTCTCCCCGACAACCGTCGACGCAAGCCCTAAGGCAAGCGAGCCGACCTCTGTACGCAGCGACTGGAGAGCGGCGGCACGCTCGACCTCGATCTGGGCACGCGCGTTCGCGACAACACGGTCGGCATCGGCCTGCGCCTGTTCGATCAGCTCGGCCCGAATCTGCTTCGCTGCCTCTCGAGCCTGGTCGCGGATGCCCGCTGCCTCTGTGCGCGCCTCGATGAGCTGGCTGTTGTATCTGTCGAGCGCCTCCTGGGCACCGGCCTGGGCCTCTTCTGCACGCTTGAGGCTGCCCTCGATGGCGTCTGCACGCGCATCGAGTGCCGCGTTGAGGCGCGGCACACCTTTCCAGATGAAGAACACCAGAACGATGACGAAGACGATCGCGCCCCAGACGAGGTCGGGAATCGTCGGGATGAGCGGACTCGGGGTCGACGCGGCCATCGGCACGGTGACAAGGGCGAATGCGTGTGGCATTCCGCCTCCTTCGGTGAGTAGCAGTTACGACGAGATGGCGGGGTCTACGCCGGGCTGGTGAACGGGATGAACGCGACGGCAATCGCGATGAAGCAGAGTGCCTCAGTCAGTGCGATACCGAGGAACATCAGCGACTGGAGGCGACCCTGCAGTTCTGGCTGGCGAGCGACTGACTCGATCGTCTTTCCGACGATGATGCCGACGCCGATACCTGAGCCGATGGCGGCAAGTCCGAACGCGAGGGCACCGAGATATCCGACGATGTGCATGTGCGGTTTTTCCTTTCGAGGGGTGATGCTTCTGAAGACTGGCGCGAGGCTCAGTGCTCTTCGACCAGCGCCATCTGGATGTAGATGGCGCCAAGGATGGTGATGACGTAGGCCTGCAGTGCTGCGACGAACAGGTCGAGCAGGGTGAAGGCGATTCCGAACGCGAAACTGCCCACTCCGAGCAGGCCGAGGAAGTTTCCGTTGGCCAGCACGGTGAAGAAGAAGAACTGGGTTGCCGAGAAGCACAGGACGAGCAGCATGTGCCCTGCAACAAGGTTCATCAGGAGTCGGAGGGTGAGTGTCACCGGCCGGAGGATGAAGGTGGAAAGAAACTCGAGAAGAGCGAGGAAGGGAACCAGCGGGATCGGTACCCCCGGAATGACCAGCGAGTTCTTCAGGAAGCCGCCGACCTTGTGTTTCTTGATACCGGCATAGATGAAGAGCACGTAGATGACCACAGCCATGATCAGCGGCAGGCCGATCACCGATGTTCCGGCCAGCTGGAGCCCGGGAACCAGGCCGACCATGTTCATTCCGAGTGTTGTGAAGAAGATGGCCATCAACACCGGAAGAAAGCGACGACCGTCTTTCTCGCCGAGAGTTCCGTAAACGATGTTGTTGCGCACGAAGTCCGTGGTGAATTCGAGTCCGGCCTGGAAGCGACCCGGCACGATCTTCATCTTGCGCGTGCCCAGCCAGAACACCAGCATGATGACGACCAACACCAGGATGCGGATAAGCATCAGGCGATTGAGCTCAAAGGGAGTGCCCTTGAAGAGCACTGCTGGCGGATAGAAGTCCGCGAGCGAAGGTCCCTCGAAACCGCCACCGGGGTTGTCAGCTTTGACGAGTGGAAGGAGCGAGACAAGAGTTGAGGCGAACAGTTGCGTTCTCCGGATTTAGTCGGGGCGGACAGGAAGCAGGCGCGGCAGCGTTGCTCAGCCTAGCAGAGCGAGGGGGGTCACGATGGCGGCAGAGCCGCCTAACTGCTGCTCGTGGAGTCTGATTTGGCGGCATCAGGATTGCCCGGCAACGCTATGTCGCCGACGTACGGAACCCGGGTGAACTGGATCGCGAGAGCATCTGCAACGAGTGATCCGATCACCGCGACGACAACCGCACCGAAGAACAGGTAAGCGTTCAACCACGGCTGCCCGCGGAGCACCAGGATGACCACGACGAATGCGACGAACTTGAGCGCCCATGCCCCGGCGATGATGCCGAAATACAGCCCGAGGCGGGTTCCGTTCGGCGCCACCCGGTTGGCGACCACCACGCTGGCTGCTGTCAGCCCCATGAAGACCGCCGCTAGCAGCGCGCCGATGATGGCACTCGACAGCCCGTTGAGACCGGCGACGAAGAACCCGACGACTGAACCGACCACGGCGATAGCGATGGCGAGTATCGATCCGTAAAGCAGTGAGCGAGCGACCACTGTCGCCGTGGTGTTCGCTGCCGGGGCGTGTACGGGTGACTGGCTCACGTCTGGTCCTTTCGAATAGTGGCATCGATGCCAGCGTGCTCGGTAGATGGGGTGTCGCCTGGTTCGAGGGAATCCGACTCGAAGACTGTCGAGTTCGCCGCGGCATCCAGTCCGTCGAATCTCGCGGCCTCTGAGTCGTCGCCAGCTGCTCCGTGTGCACGTTGCACGGCAGCTTCGATGGACTTGCGCTTGGTCAACGGCGCGAGGGTGACTATGCCACAGATAACCAGACCGGTCGCAACGAACACCAGCGCCCAGAACGTCGGAACGAACAGGAACATCAGGCAGCCTACAGCGACGACGGTTGTCCACCCATAGAAGATCAGCACCGCATGGACGTCGGAGTGCCCCATGTCGAGCAGGCGGTGATGCAGGTGCTTTCGGTCGGCCGAGAACGGCGACTTGCCGGCGCGGAGTCGACGAAGCACTGCCAGGCAGAAGTCGAGAAGGGGCACGACCAGGATGGCGAACGGCAGCACGATCGGGATGAACGCCGGCACGAGCTGGCGCGCGAACTCGACCCTGGTGACATCCACCTGCCCGGTCACGGAGATCGCTGATGTCGCCATCAGCAGGCCGACGAGCATCGACCCCGCGTCACCCATGAAGAGTTTCGCCGGGTGCCAGTTGAGCGGCAGGAAGCCGACGCAGGCCCCGATCAGCACAGCGGTGATGAGGGACGCGAGGTTGAAGTACTCGGTCTGGGCGATCTGATTTGCGAGGATGTAGCTGTAGAGAAAGAACACGCTCGACGCGATGATGACGACACCAGCCACGAGCCCGTCGAGACCGTCGATGAAGTTGACCGCGTTCATCACGAGCACTATCGCGAGCACACTGATGATGAGTCCGCTGTATGACGAGAGAACGACCACACCGCCCGGAATGGGGAGGTTCGTCAACTGCACCCCCTGCCAGGCGAGAAGGCCTGCCGCGATGATCTGGCCGGCGAGCTTCGTCGTCCAGTCGAGGTCCCACAGGTCGTCAGCGACACCGATCAGAACGATGATGAATGCCGCGCCGAGGATAGCGAAGATCGGCCCCGGTTTCGCGAAGATCAGATGAAACTGTTCGAACTGGGATGCCACGACGAAGGTCGCGACGATGCCGATGAACATCGCGACTCCGCCGAGTCTCGGCGTTGGTCGCGTGTGCACGTCGCGTTCACGGATCTGCGGGTAGAGGCGGTATTTCATTCCTAGCCGCTGGATGAGCACAGACAGCCCGAAGGTCAGGCCGGCAGACAGAAGGCCAGCGCCGAGGTAGTAGACGACCCTCACCGCTCCACCGCCTTGGCGATCGCGGCATGGATCGCGGCATCCGAAATCACTCCATGCCTCACGATTTTCAGCTGGCCGCCCTCGGTTAGGAGGCCCGTTGCATCGACGATGGTCGAGCCCGTGCCGGCCTCGACATCGGCATAATCTGCGCCGACGGTTCCACCGTCGAGGTAGACGCGTACGGAATCCCCGAGCATCCGCTCTGCCTCCTGGGCTGTGGATGCGGCGAGCTCACCGGTCAGATTGGCAGACGAGACAGCTAGGGGGCCGGTCTCAGACAGCAGTTCGAGCGCGACCCGATTGTTCGGCATGCGCAGGGCTACAGTTCCCCTGGTGTCGCCCAAGTCCCAGGTGAGCGAATCGCGCGCGGGCAGGATTACCGTGAGCCCACCAGGCCAGAATTCAGCGACCAGCGCCCGCACTTCGTTCGGCACACTCTCGGCGAGAGCGTCGAGGGTGGGGATGCCCGGCACGAGCACAGGCGGCGGCGCCTGGCGGGTGCGGCCTTTCGCATCGAGCAGGCGCTGCACCGCATCGGGGCTGAACGCATCCGCAGCCAGACCGTAGACGGTGTCGGTCGGCATTACCACCAACTCACCACGGGCGATGGCGACCCGAGCGAGCCGCATGCCGGTGAGAAGCTCAGCCTGGTCTGAGCAGTCGTAGATCGTCGCCATGTCGGAAGCAATCTTACGTCGACGCATCCTTGGGATACTTGGTGTGCGTGTTTGGAGCCCCGTGAGCCTGTTTTTCTTCGATTTCGACAAGACCCTCTATGCCTACAACTTCAGGATGAGGCTGCCCGCGCTCAGCCTGATCACCGGCGCGAGCCAATATCACCTGGCCAAGAGCTGGTGGGCAGGCGGCTTCGAGCGTCGTGCAGAGGCTGGCGAGTGGCGCACTCCGGAGCAATACTTCGCAGAGTTCGAGAAGGTGACCGGTGCGCAACTCAGCCTCGAGGGGTACCGGGAGTCGAGAGCGCTGGCCAGCACCGCGATCCCCGGGAGCATCGAGGCCTTGCGGTATGCATCGACGCTCGGGACCGTCAGCGTGCTCTCGAACAACCCCTCCCCCTTCGTCGCTTCGCTACCCCTTCTCGCACCCGACGTGTCTGCGATCGTCGGGTCGAATGTCGTCGTGAGTTGCGATCTCGGCGTGCGCAAGCCCGACCCGAACTCGTACCGCCTCGCCCTTGACCGTTATGGAGAGAGTGCCGAAAACACATTCTTCGCGGATGATTCTGCCGAGAACATCGCCGGGGCGGCATCCATCGGCATCACCGGCCATCAGCTGAGCTACCTGAACGGCGTGCCCCAGGTGCAGGCGCTGCGTGACGCCATCACCGCTTTCGCGAAATCCAGGTCATGAGCCTGCTGTTCATCTTCGACATGGACGACGTGCTCTACGACTACGACTACCGGATTCGCATGGCTGGCCTGACCGAGCTGACCGGGCTCACTGAAACCGAGCTGCGCGAACGTTGGTGGCACGGGAACGGCGAGTGGAAGGCCGAGGCTGGCGGCTTCGACGCTGACGAGTATCTCGACGCATTCAACTCTGCGCTCGGCACGACCGTGAGCGAAGATCACTGGGTGCGCATCCGAGCGTCGGCGATGACGCCGTTGGCCGACTCGATCGCAGCCGTGACCCATGCGAAAACGCTCGGCACCGTGACGCTGCTCACGAACAACGGGGCGCTCAGCGCCCGCCACCTCTCCACCCTCGCGCCCGAGCTGGTCGAGGTGTTCGGCGACGAGCTCTTCACCTCATCGGACTACGGCGCTCGCAAACCCGATAGCGCGGTATTCACGGCAGTGCTCGAACGCTACGGGGTCGCTCCGGCCGACGCGTTCTTCGCTGACGACCTGCAGGTGAATGTCGATGGCGCGGCGAGCATCGGCATCACTGCGCACCTCTTTACCGATGCAGCGTCGCTTGTTGCGGCGATCGACGGGTTTGCGAGAACCCACCAATACCCTGGCAAATAGAATGGCTGGATGCTGCAACAGGAAATGCTCGACGAACTCTGGGACGTGGATGACCTCCCGAAAACCGAATCGCGGCTGAGGGTCGAACTCGAGCAGGGCGGCCCGTACGACGACATCGAGCGCGCAGAGTTGAAGACGCAGCTGGCGAGGGTGATCGGGCTGCAGGAGCGGTATGACGATGCCGCCGAGATGCTCATCGAGGTCGAGTCGGAGAACGCACCGGTGGTGATCGCCCGCGTGCTGCTCGAGAGCGGGCGCATCCTGAACTCAGCTGGCAAGCCGGCCGACTCCGCTCCCCTCTTCCTGCGTTCCGCAGAGATCGCCGACGAGGCTGGCCTCGTTTTTCTCCGGATCGATGCATTGCAGATGCTCGCGATCGCAACGCCCTCGAATGCCGAACACTGGTCGGCGCTCGCCGTCGAGCTCGCCGAAGCTTCGACTGATTACCGCACCCGCCAGTGGCTGATCTCGCTGCACGACAACCTGGGTTGGAACCATTTCGACTCGGGTGAGTTCGACAGAGCGCTGGCCGAATTCACGGAGGCAGCCCGGTGGGCAGGCCTGGTCGGCACCGCGCAGCAGAAGCAGCAGGCACAGGAGGCGCTCGCAGAGTGCTCGGCCGCGACGAAGTCCGACGAACTGTAGGACGCGCTGCAGCGCGAGCTAACGAGGCCCGCCTTAACGCAGAGCGGTTGTGGCTCGATCCCTGCCTAACAGGTCACGGTGGCTCGAGATGGCGCTCCAGCCGTCGCGCTCGAGGATGGCGCTGATCGCCCGCGCCTGGAGTTCACCGTGCTCGAGCACAAGGGTGCCGCCAGCATGCAACAGGCGCCTGGCGGTGGTCGAAACGGTTCTGACCACATCGAGACCGTCTTCGCCGCCGTAGAGTGCATGCTCCGGATCGAAGAGCCGCACCTCAGGGTCGCGCGGAACAGCCCCGACCGGAATGTACGGCGGGTTCGAGATGACGACGGCCACAGTTCCGTCCAGCTCTGGCAGGGCGTCTGCGAGGTCGATGAAGACAGCGTGCGCATTATCACCTCCGTACCGGCGGAAGTTCTGCTTCGTCCAGGTAAAGGCCAGAGCCGAATTCTCGACGCCGTACACGCGGGAGTGCTGCACCTCGGTGGCCATCGCGAGGGCGATTGCACCGCTGCCGGTGCCGAGGTCGACCCCGATGGGAGCCGGGGATGCTGACGCGGCCAGCGAATCGATCGCGTACTGGGCCACGATCTCCGTCTCGGGCCGGGGCACGAAGACACCTGGGCCGACCGCGAGCTCAAGGTGGCGGAATGCGGCGACCCCGGTGATGTGCTGCAGGGGCTCCCGCGCGGCGCGGCGCTCGACCAGTTCGAGGATTCCGACCGCATTCGGCGCCGAAATAGGGGCACCCGTCACAGCTTTCGCCCTCACCTGGCCGCGCGACATGCCGAGCACGTGGCCGACGAGGAGTTCTGCATCCGCGTCAGGGGAAGGCACGTGGGCTGCCGAGAGCACCTCAATCGAGCGGGTGAGAACTGCAGAAATCGTGTGAGCGGTTCGTGAGGTCTCGACCGGCTCGACCTGCTCAGTCATCCGAGGCGAGCGCAGAGAGCTGCGACTCTTCGTCGAACGCGATGCACGACTGGATCACCGGCTCGAGTGCCCCGTTCATCACGGCGTCGAGGTTGTACGCCTTGTAGCCCGTTCGATGATCCGCAACCCGGTTCTCGGGAAAGTTGTACGTACGAATGCGTTCGGAGCGATCCATGGTTCGGATCTGGCTCTTGCGAACGACGGATGCTGCAGCGTCGATCTCTTCCTGTTGCCGGGCGAGCACGCGCGCGCGCAGCACTCGCATCCCGGCTTCGCGGTTCTGCAGCTGCGATTTCTCGTTCTGCATTGCGACGACGATGCCGGTCGGAAGATGGGTGATGCGCACAGCGGAGTCTGTCGTGTTGACGGATTGGCCGCCGGGGCCGCTCGATCGGTAGACATCGATCTTGAGATCGTTCTGGCTGATCTCCACCTCTTCAGGCTCGTCGACCTCCGGGAAGACGAGCACTCCGGCGGCAGAGGTGTGGATGCGTCCCTGCGACTCGGTCGCAGGGACCCGCTGCACGCGATGCACGCCGCCCTCGTATTTGAGGTGCGCCCAGACGCCCTCAGCCGGATCGGCTGAGTTGCCTTTGATCGCGAGTTGCACGTCTTTGATGCCGCCGAGGTCGCTCGAGGTCTGCTCGATAATCTCGGTCTTCCACTTCTTCGACTCTGCGTAGTGCAGATACATTCGCAGGAGGTCTCCGGCGAACAGGGCGGATTCTGCTCCGCCCTCCCCCATCTTGATCTCCATGATGACGTCGCGCCCGTCGTTCTCATCCCGTGGAATGAGCAGGCGCCGCAGGCGCTCCTCGATCAGGTCGAGTTCTGCCTGCAGCGTCGGAACCTCGGCCGCGAATGACTCGTCTTCTGACGCCATTTCGGTTGCAGCAGCCAGATCGTCGGTGAGCTGGTTCCACTGGTTGTACGCCGCGACGATCCGGCTAAGTTCCGCGTACCTGCGGTTGACCTTCTTAGAGCGCGCCGGATTGGAATGGAGTTCAGGATCAGCGAGCTGCTCCTGAAGTTCTTCGTGCTCGAGCAGGAGAGTCTTGACTGACTCGAACATGCCAGGACTTTCCGTGACCAACTAGTCCTCTTTGGTTCCGGCGACTCCGGGGAGCGACTTCTGGATCTTCATGAGGAACTCGACGTTGCTCGACGTGTCTTTGAGCTGCGAGAGCACGAGCTCAAGGGCCTGCTGGGTCTCGAGACCGGCGAGTGCGCGGCGGAGCTTCCAGT
This sequence comes from Lacisediminihabitans sp., assembly GCA_043746355.1. Classification (GTDB taxonomy): domain Bacteria; phylum Actinomycetota; class Actinomycetes; order Actinomycetales; family Microbacteriaceae; genus Lacisediminihabitans. The sequence continues at coordinate 13,950 of JAYTRC010000028.1, forward strand.
TGACCTTCGTCTCGTCGACACCCATGAGCATCTCTTCGCGGCGGGTGCCAGATGCGTTGACGTCGACAGCCGGGAAGATGCGCTTGTCTGCGAGCTGGCGAGACAGGCGAAGCTCCATGTTGCCGGTGCCCTTGAACTCCTCGAAGATGACCTCGTCCATTTTGGAGCCGGTCTCGACGAGAGCGGTGGCGAGGATGGTGAGCGAACCGCCGTCTTCGATGTTGCGGGCAGCACCGAAGAAACGCTTCGGCGGGTAGAGGGCAGAGGAGTCGACGCCGCCGGAGAGGATGCGACCGGACGCCGGGGCAGCCAGGTTGTATGCACGGCCGAGGCGAGTGATCGAATCGAGCAGCACGACGACGTCGTGGCCGAGTTCGACCAGGCGCTTTGCGCGCTCGATGGCGAGCTCTGCGACGGTGGTGTGGTCTTCTGCCGGGCGGTCGAAGGTGGAGGCGATGACCTCACCCTTCACCGTGCGCTGCATGTCGGTGACCTCTTCGGGACGCTCATCGACGAGGACGACCATGAGGTGTACCTCGGGGTTGTTCTTCGCGATGGCGTTCGCGATGGCCTGCAGCACGAGAGTCTTGCCTGCCTTGGGCGGCGACACGATGAGGCCGCGCTGGCCCTTGCCGATCGGCGACACGAGGTCGATGATGCGGGTGGTCAGCTTGCCAGGCTCGGTCTCGAGGCGCAGGCGCTCCGAGGGGTAGAGAGGGGTCAGCTTGTTGAACTCGACGCGGTCGGCGGCCTGTTCGATAGGCAGACCGTTAATCGAATCGATCTTGACGATCGCGTTGTACTTCTGGCGACCGGAGTTGTCGTTCTCATTGGGTTGGCGAATCGCTCCGACGACTGCGTCACCCTTGCGCAGGTTGTACTTCTTGACCTGGCCGAGTGAGACGTAAACGTCGTTGTTACCCGGCAGGTAACCGCTGGTGCGCACGAATGCGTAATTATCGAGAACGTCGAGGATTCCGGCGACCGGGATGAGCACGTCGTCGTCGGTGAGCTCTGGCTCGAAGTCGTCGTTGCCACCGGGACCACGACGCTTGCGGTCGCGGAAGCGGTTGCGGCCCCCGCGGTCATCGTCGTCCTGCAGGTCACGGTCGGCACCTGACTGCTGCCCGCGCTGGTTGCCGTTGTTCTGGCCACCGCTATTCTGATTGCCGTTGTTCTGACCGCCGTTGTTCTGGTTGCGGTTGTTCTGGTTGCGGTTGTTCTGCTGCGCGGGCTGCTGGCCATCGGCCTGCTCGCCCTGCTGCCGGTCGCTATTGCGGTTGCGGTTGCGGTTGCGCGAATTGCGCGAAGGCTGCTCGGACTGGCCGCCGTTGTCGGCGAGCGCAATTCGCTCTGCCTCCTGGCCGGGAATGAGGTCGCCGGGCGCTCCGCCGTCCGCCCGGGAAGCCTTTTCGGCTTCCTGGCCAGCCTGTGCTGAATCACCGCGTCTGTCGATGACCGCAGCCTTGATGTCGTCTGCGAGAGCTGCACGCTCTGCGTCCTGGCCGGGGATGCGGTCGCCCGCTGTGCCACCGTCTGCCTGGGAGACCGACTCGGCCTCCTGGCCTGGGATCAGGTCAATGCCGCTTTTGCCGCGGTTGGTGTGGCGAGCTGCAGCCCTGGGGGCGGTCGCTGACTTCGCTGTCGGTGTTGTCTTCTGCGCTACTTTTTTAGACTCGGCCTTGTCAGACACCGTCGACTCGATGATGGGCGCCTCGGCGGCGCCAGCGTCGACTATCGACGTCGTCGCTCGGCGCGATGCACGCTTTTTCACTACGGGTGCTTCAGTGACGGTGTCGGTCGCGGCGCCGTCGTTGTTGCTGTTGTTGTCCTGGATCTCGGAAATTGCGTCCACGAGGTCTCCTTTACGAAGTTGGGAGGTGCCGCTCATGCCGAGTTGTGCTGCGAGTGCCTGGAGTTCAGGCAGGCGCAGCTTGGCGAGAGCAGCACTCGAGTCCGGGCGGGTGCCACGGACTGTGAGGTCAGTCACTACGGGGGTTCCTTTCCCCCTACAGGCAACGCGCTGTCACAGCGTGTGCGAAATCTGCGGGAGAGATAGTGCTCGAATTGCGAAGAATCGAGCTGGCTAGGTGATGGTGCAACCCGGGGTTCGGTTAAACCGAAGTTTCTACCGGGTGCGTTGTCACTGTAGCACCTTTGAAGTCCACGGCCAGCAGCAGTGACTGCCACGGCGTGCCGAGGTGAGCGGCGACGACCTCCGCTGCCTTCAGCCTCTGGGCAGGATCGCTGCACAGCACCAGGATCGACGGACCCGCACCGGATACCACCGCCGGCAAGCCCTGCGCGCGGAGTTCGAGAATCAGCGATTCTGTCTCGGGCATTGCCGCGGCACGGTAGCTCTGGTGCAGTTTGTCTTCGGTCGCTGCGAGAAGCAGTTCGGGGCTTTGGATGAGTGCCGCGATGAGGAGAGCCGAGCGCGACACGTTGAAGATCGCGTCTTCGTGGGGAACGGATGCCGGCCGCAGGCTGCGGGCCAGTTCTGTCGACATGGTGCCCTCAGGCACAGCGATCAGCGGTGAAACACCGCGGTGCACGATCAGTTTCTTGTGCTGGGGCCCGGCATCCGTCGTCCAGGCGATGGTGAGACCACCGAACAGGGCTGGCGCGACGTTATCCGGATGCCCCTCGAGCGCTGTCGCGAGCGAGAGCAGCGCGCTCGAGTCGATGTCGGCTACACCCTCGAGAAGCCCTTTGGCCGCCATGATGCCGGAGACGATGGCCGCGCCAGACGACCCGAGGCCACGACCGTGCGGGATGTTGTTGCGGGCGACAAGCTCGAGCCCCGGCATCGGCTGCGAGTACGCAGCGAAGGTGTGCGCGATGGCGCGCACCACGAGGTTGGTCTCGTCGGTCGGCACCTCACCAGCGCCAACTCCCACGACATCGACTGTCGCGCCCGGGGCATCCCGAACAGTCACGGTCAGTTCGTCGTAGAGCGAGAGCGCGAGCCCGAGCGTGTCGAATCCCGGTCCGAGGTTGGCCGTCGTTGCGGGCACTCGGACCGTGACGGTCAGGCCAGCTTTCATGCAGGCACTTTGGAGAGACCGAGCACGCCGGCGACCTCGTCAGTGTCGTTCTCGACGATCGTCGGCTTAACGTCTGAGCCGTCTTTACCTCGAAGCGCCCACTGCGGATCTTTGAGACCGTGGCCGGTGACTGTGAGCACAACTGTCGAGCCCTTGGGGATCTCGCCCGCTGCAGAGCGCTCGAGCAGCCCGGCAACACTGATGGCAGAGGCTGGCTCGACGAAGATGCCGACCTCAGCGGAGAGGATGCGGTGGGCCTCGAGAATGAGCTCGTCGCTGATCGCGCCAAAGTAGCCGTCGCTGTTCTCGCGGGCCGCTATCGCGAGCTCCCACGAAGCGGGGTTTCCGATGCGGATGGCGCTTGCGATCGTGTCGGGATCCTTGACGATGTGGCCGAGCACGATCGGTGCACTGCCCGACGCCTGGAAGCCGAACATACGGGGCAGTTTCGTCGTAATTCCGCGGGCAAGCTCTTCGCTGTATCCACGGTGATACGCGGTGTAGTTACCGGCGTTGCCGACCGGCACGATGTGGAAGTCCGGGGCGTCTTCGAGCACCTCGACCACTTCAAACGCCGCGGTCTTCTGCCCCTCGATTCGGTCATTGTTAACCGAATTGACGAGATGCACCGGGTAGTTCGCCGCGAGATCGCGAGCGATTTCGAGGCAATCGTCGAAGTTGCCGCGCACCTGCAGCAGCTCTGCGTTGTGCGCGATCGCCTGGGCGAGCTTGCCCATTGCGATCTTTCCCTCTGGCACGAGAACTGCAGCGGTGATTCCCGCGTGCGCTGCGTAGGCGGCTGCCGAGGCTGAGGTGTTTCCGGTCGATGCGCAGATGACGGCCTTGGCGCCGTGCTCGACGGCCTTCGACACCGCCATGGTCATCCCGCGGTCTTTGAATGACCCCGTCGGGTTCATACCCTCGAACTTCACCCAGACCGTCGCCCCGGTGCGGGCGGACAGTGCTGGGGCTGGGATGAGCGGCGTGCCGCCCTCACCGAGGGTGATGATCGGAGTCGCGTCCGAGATGTCTAGTCGGTCTGAGTACTCGCGGAGTACACCGCGCCACTGGTGGGCCATTAGGAACCTTCTACTCTCAGTACTGATGTGACTGTGTGAACGACGTCGCTCATGTCGAGCGCAGCGACTGTTGCGGCGAGATCGGATTCTGACGCCTCATGCGTTCCGATAACAAGGGTAGCGGTGGGCGCACCACCGACGACCTGCACCGACTGCGCCACCACTTCGACAGACACGCCGTGGTCGCTGAACAGGGTAGCGATCGCGGCGAGCACTCCGGGCTGGTCGACGACACTGAGCGTGATCCGGTACCGGGTGGTCACGGCGCTGATCGGCAAGATGGGCAGGTTGGCGTGCGTCGACTCTGCGACGCCAGGGCCACCGATGACGTGACGACGGGCGGCAGAAACCAGGTCGCCGAGTACGGCGGAGGCCGTCTCGATGCCGCCGGCCCCTGCACCGTAGAACATCAGGTCGCCCGCGGCCTCCGCCTCGATGAATACTGCGTTCTTGGCGCCGTGCACCGCGGCGAGCGGGTGATCGCGCGGCACCAGCGCCGGGTACACCCGAGCCGAGACGCCCTCAATGCCGTCGGCATCCGTCAGCCGCTCGCAGATGGCGAGCAGTTTGACGACATATCCGTCTTTTTTCGCCGCGTCGACCTGCTCGAGGGTGACGTTGGTGATCCCCTCGCGATAGACGGCATCAAGAGGCACTGTCGTGTGAAAGGCGAGGCTGGCGAGGATGGCCGTCTTCTGGGCGGCGTCAAAACCCTCGGTGTCTGCTGAAGGGTCCGGCTTCTCGGCGTACCCGAGATCGGTGGCCGTTGCCAGGGCATCGTCGAAGCTCTCCCCCGCGGTATCCATGCGGTCGAGAATGAAGTTGGTCGTGCCGTTGACGATGCCGAGGATGCGCACGATCCGGTCACCGGCGAGCGAGTCCCTGAGGGGACGGATGATCGGAATCGCGCCAGCGACCGCCGCCTCGTAGTAGAGCTGGGCACCCACCTGCTCAGCCGCTTCGAAGAGCTCCGGACCATGCGTTGCGAGCAGGGCCTTGTTGCCGGTGATCACGTCTGCCCCGGAGTTGAGAGCCTGCAGGATGAGAGTGCGTGCCGGTTCGAGACCGCCCATCAGCTCGATGACAATATCGGCGCCGAGGATGAGCCCTTCTGCATCGGTGGTGAGCAGCTCGCGCGGGATCTCGGTCGTGCGTGGGGCATCCAGGTCACGAACAGCGACGCCGACAAGCTCGAGACCGGCACCGGCACGGGTCGCCAGTTCGGGGCCGTGTTCGAGCAGCAGCGAAGCGACCTGCGCACCGACCGATCCCGCACCGAGCAGCGCGATTCGCAAGTTTCGGTACTCGATCATTTCTCGTCCTCAATTCCGGCGTCCCGCGAGAGCAGGTCTTCTTCGGTCTCACCGCGCACGATAACCCGAGCTTCGCCATCGCTCACGGCGACAACCGGCGGCCGCCCGAGGTAGTTGTAGTTGCTCGCCATCGCCCAGTGGTATGCCCCGGATGCGGGCACCGCGACCAGGTCCCCCGGGGTGACATCGCCCGGAAGGTAGTCCGCATGCACGACGATGTCGCCGCTCTCGCAGTGCTTGCCTGCGATGCGCACGAGGGCCGGAGCGGCATCCGAGGTTCTATTGGCAATGCGCACCGAGTAGTCGGCCGCGTACAGGGCGGCCCTTACGTTGTCGCTCATGCCGCCGTCGACGCTCACGTACTTGCGCACGGCAGTTCCGCCATTGACGGTCCAACCGGTCTCGTTGGCTGTTGTGTCGAGGACCGTCACCTCGACATCTTTGATCGTTCCGACCTCGTAGAGCGTCACGGTCGAAGGGCCCACGATGGCCCGCCCGGGCTCGACCGCTACAACGGGAATGGGGATGCCGAGGCTCGCGCACTGGCCGGCGACGATGTCCGCGAAGCGAGAGGCGATCGTCGCGATGGGTAGCGCAACGTCGGCGCTCGTATAGGCGATGCCGAACCCTCCCCCGAGGTTGAGTTCGGGCACCGGGCCGCCGGCCAACAGTTCTGCATGGAGCACGAGCAGGCGGCGGGCAGATTCGACAAAGCCGTCAGACTCGAAGATCTGGGAGCCGATGTGCGAGTGCAGCCCGAGAAACTCGAGCGACGCTCGCGAGCGGATCGCAGCAACGGCCTCGGGAGCATCGGCGAGAGCGATGCCGAACTTCTGGTCTTCTCGGGCCGTCGCAAGATATTCGTGGGTGTGGGCGTGCACGCCGCTGTTGAGGCGGAGGCGCACCTTTTGCACTCGCGAATGGCGGGCGGCGGCATCCGCGACCCGCTCGATCTCGATCGTGCTGTCGATCACGATGACTCCGACTCCGCATGACACAGCCCGTTCGATCTCGGCGAACGACTTGTTATTACCATGGAAACCCAGTCGGGAAGCGTCGATACCCGCGGCGAGCGCGACAGCAAGCTCGCCCCCGCTGCAGACGTCGATGTACAAGCCGGCCTGCGTCACCCAGCGAGCGATCTCTGTCGACAGGAAGGCTTTGCCCGCGTAGTAGACCTTGGCGGTTGAACCGACCCTGGCGAACTCGCGGTCGAAAACTTCGCGCGCGTCGGCGGCTCGGTCGCGCACATCCTGCTCGTCCATGACGAAGAGCGGGGTTCCGAATCGAGCGGCAAGCTCAGTCGCAGAAACCCCCGCAAAAGACAGCTGGCCATCGGATGCCCGGCGTGCGTGAGCTGGCCACACTCCGGCAGCGAGAGCGTTCGCATCGTCGGGCTCGACGAGCCACGCTGGGGCGAGCGGACTGGCTGACACTGGGTACCTCACGGGTTTCGATGGAGTGAGGCAGGCGCACCACGATCGGTACCGCTCAGCCCCGTCAATAGTATCGGCATGGGTAGTGCTGCCCGTCGCGCTGCGCTCAACCCGGGCAGGTGCCCTGGGTGGTGAATGTGCTCTGTTCGAGCAGAACAGCACCGGTGGAAACGGCGAGCACCAGATTCGGTCCGCTGACCGCGACAGAATCGAGATGGAAGGCCTTCGGCAGCAGGTTCGCCACGCAGATCTTCTGGGTCTGTGTCACGGCGTCGGCGAGGCTGCCAAAGGTGTTCTTCAGCGCGGCCGGCGTGATTTTGGCACCGTTGACCACGACATATTTCGGCGTGAGGGCGAGCTCACCGTCGACCGCTGATGGTACAAACCCCACCTGGATAGGCAGTGGCGCGGCAAACACTGTCACAGAGCCGCCGACGCGCAGTACGCCCGACGAGATCGCGACAGAGTTGATCGGGACGCCAGAGAAGCCGCTGAGCAGTTTGTGCAGCCCGGCCTCCCCCGTGCTGAATTTCAGCGTGGCACCATCGATCGGGCGCCCCGCCGAGATCGGAACCCCGCGCACAGTGAGCTTCGCGTCTCCGGTCAGCTGCCCTACCGTGAGGTTCGGCGCGGCGATATCCACCTGCTGCAGCGTGCCGCTCGCAAGCTGGAGCAACACGGAGGCGCCCTGGATCGTGACATCGATCGGGGTGGATGCCGGCAGTGACAGCGACGATCGCACCTTGTCTCGGATGAGCCCGCTTGCATAGCTGCGCGCGACCCCGTCGAGCACGACGGCAGCCACCACAAGCACAACGACCACGATCGCGAGAGCAATGAGTGCATTCCTGCCGCGATGCCTGCGTCTCCCCGGCACGTCCGCAGTTGCCGGCGCGGTGTCACTCACATGCGCTCCGGGGCGCTCACGCCGAGCAGCCGGAGAGCATTGCGCAGCACTACGCCCGTCGCATCGTTGAGCCACAGCCTCGTGCGGTGCAGATCAGTCACGTTCTCGTCGCCGAGCGGAGTCACGCGACAGCTGTCGTACCAGCGGTGATACGAGCCCGCGAGGTCTTCCGTATAGCGTGCAACCCGATGCGGCTCGCGCAACTCAGCGGCCTGGCGAACCACCCGAGGGAACTCGGCGAGTGCCCCGAGCAGCATGCTCTCGCTGTCGTGGGTGAGCAAGGATGCATCGAAAGCGCCACGATCGACACCCGCTGCCGCCGCATTTCTCGCGACCGACCGGGTGCGAGCGTGGGCATACTGCACGTAGAAGACGGGGTTGTCATTGGTGCGTTTGGTCAGCTGGTCGAGGTCGATGTCGAGCTGGGAATCGCTGGATGATCGCACCAGGGAATACCGCGCAGCATCCACGCCCACCGCTTCGACGAGGTCTTCGAGCACGACTACCGTGCCAGCGCGCTTGCTCATCCGCTGGGGTTTGCCGTCTTTGACGAGGTTCACCATCTGGCCGATGAGAATCTCGAGGTTCACAGCTGGCACATCACCGAACGCGGCGGTCATGGCCATCAGCCGCTTGACGTAGCCGTGGTGGTCTGCGCCCAACATGATGAAGTTGCGCTCGAAACCACGCTCCCGTTTGTTGAGGTAGTAGGCGAGGTCTCCGGAAACGTAGCCGGCCTCTCCGTCGCTCTTGATGACGACACGGTCTTTGTCGTCCCCGAAATCGGTAGACCGGAACCAGGTGGCACCGTCGGCTTCGAAAATGTGGCCGTTCTCACGAAGCCTGGTGATCGCGCGCTCGACGTCGCCGCTCTCGTGCAGGGTGTTCTCGTGGAAGAAGACGTCGAAATCCACTCCGAAGTCGTGCAGGCTCTGCTTGATATCGCCGAACATGAGGTCCACCCCATAGGCCCGGAAGATCTCCTGCTGGTCGGCGCGCGCGACACCGGCGAGGTCGTCGGGGTATTCAGCTACCACGCGATCCTTGATCTCATAGATGTACTGCCCGCCGTAGCCGTCCTCAGGGGTCGGCTCGCCGAGATAGCTCGCGAGAAGGCTTCGGGCGAACCGGTCGATCTGCCCGCCGTGGTCGTTGAAGTAGTACTCGCGGGTGACGTCGGCACCCTGTGCCTGGAAGACGCGGGCGAGGCTGTCGCCGACAGCAGCCCATCGAACACCACCGAGGTGAATCGGCCCCGTCGGGTTCGCCGAGACGAATTCGAGGTTGATCTTCACGTTGGCGTAGAGGTCGCCGGTGCCGAACTCTGCTCCCTGCTCGACGATGGTCTTGGCGAGGGCCCCCGCCGCCGCCGCATCGAGGGTGATGTTGATGAACCCGGGGCCCGCGACATCCACCGATGCAACGCCGGTTATCAACCGAATGCCCGTCGCAAGTTCATCGGCGAGCGCGCGAGGGTTGGTGTGGAGCGGCTTCGCCAGTTTCAGGGCGATATTCGAAGCCCAGTCCCCGTGATCACGATTTTTCGGACGCTCGAGCAGAACATCGTCGATGCCCACCGTGAGCGTCGACTCGCTGCGTCGCTCGAGCGCGCCATCGACGACCACGAGCAGCTGGGCAGAGAGTTCGGCTGGAGTCACGATCACCGATTCTATCGGGGCTGCAGGGCGCGCCCACCGGGGAGCCCTGTCGTTCGTCGGCGATGATGGAGGCATGTCTACGAGCCTGAGATCACGCGTCATCGGCGTCAGCCTGATAGCCGCTGCAGTTGTCACACTCAGCGGGTGTGTCTGGCCGGGCACAGTCACATCGACGCCCGGCACGATCAGCACGCCGACGGAATCGCCAACCGCTTCGATTACCCCGGCCCCTAAGCCGTCAGTCGGAACCCCAGCTCTGCCGGTCTCGATCGCCTGCTCAGTGCTCATTCCAGCCCAGGCCATGTACGATTTCAACCCCAATTTCAGCCTGCAGGCCAGCTACTCCCCGAAGTCGGGCACTGCAGCGTTCACTTCGAAGGCCGACAGCGGAACTGCCTGCAACTGGATCAACGACACGAGTGGTGAGCTGATCACCGTTTCGGTCGCCCGGCCGGGTTCCGACGAATTCGCGACGCTGAAAACGGCCGCAGCACAAGGCAGCCCGGTGTCTGGTTACGGCGACTCCGCGTACTTCGCTTCGGGACGGTTCGACATCTTCTCGGGTCGATACTGGCTCGTCGCCCAGTCGAACTTCTTTTCATCGGCCTCGGATGCATCTGGGCTCGTGAAGGCGGCGCTCAGCGCGCTACCCTGACCGCCGCTATCGCAGCTCGGCGAGGAGCGCTGAGTCGTCAACCGGTAATTCGTCGACGATCGCGAGCACCTGCAGGTCAAGCAGGGTTAGATCGGCCCAGTGGTTGGTGAGGAATGCAGTGTCTGCAGCGTCTCGGCCGGTCGAGATGCGAACCAGGCTCTGTCGCGGAGCGAGTCCCGTCGCATCGACGATATGCCAGGTGCCATCGACGAATGCCTCGGCGACAGCGTGAAAATCCATCGGGCTGAGCCCCGGAGCGTAAACAGCAGCCATGCGTGCGGGCACATCGATGCCCCGTAGAAGTGCGATGACCAGGTGGGCATAGTCACGGCAGACACCCTGTCGCGCGAGAAGCGTGCCGACAGCGCCATCCGTCACCCGGCTCGATCCCGGCACATAGAAGAGGCGATCCTGCACCCACGACCCCACTGCTGTGAGAAGGGCTGTTCCGCTCAGCCCTGAGAACTCCGAGCGAGCGGTCGGGGTGAGCGAGTCGGATTCGCAATACCGGCTGGGGCGGAGGTAGACGGTCAGGTCAAGGTCGTCGACGGGGGCGGATGCCGCCTGCCCACGCACCTCCGCCGAATAGTCGATTGTCATGCGGCCAGCCGTCGCAACCAGTTGGTGCAGGCGCGATCCGTGCCGATCGACCAGCTGGCGCGGAGTGAGACTCGTGCCGTCAAGCACCAGGGTGAGGTTCTCACTTCCGAGCAGGTTGCCTTGCGCAACCGCGAGACTGAGCACCATATTGGTGCGCCCCGAGATGTCGAGTTCCAGGTGAGCAGAAACGTTACGAAGCATGCCCAAATGATGTCATGCGGCTGTTACGCACAGATGACGTGGCCACCGGGTTGATGTGAGCTCGAGCGGCGGGGTGAACGTGAGAAGTTGGCTGGTAGCCTGAGATGCACTCTTGGGCCCCCATAGCTCAGGGGATAGAGCACTGCCCTCCGGAGGCAGGGGCGGCAGTTCGAATCTGCCTGGGGGCACCACTTATACGTTTCCACCGCACGGGTGTCAACGGGTAGCCCAGAATCGCCTGTCTACTGTGCATACGCGTGCATATTCCGTACAGTCGTTTTTGGCCTTCCCCGTCCCCTGATCCGGCAGGGATGGCCCGGGCCCGGCGGATTGTGGTTACTCCTCCGGGCCCCCTTTTTTTAATGCGGGTTGCGTTGCCCCTTTGAGCCAGGAAGCCGTAGTATTTGGTCAGCCCTGGGAGGAGAAAAAATGGCAGTGAGCGACAAATTACAGGCCGTGGTAGATGAAGCGCATTCTGCCTATAAAGCGGGCCCGGGCACGGTGAACCGCAAGCTCAACGAGGTCGACAAAGTGCTCGAAGCCGCGGTGGAAGCAATCCAGGAGCTCGACGAGTCGCAGGCCTAAACGCTATTCGGGGGCCTGAACTCGACCAGGCGCTCGCAGATCACGGAAACTCGAGGTAGTTCGAGTCATCCTCCACATGCGTGACCGGAGCCCCCGTGCTGATGTGCCGGGAAGCCCCTAGGACTCTCGTGCGCTCCCTGAGATCGGCCACCGCGACATCGGTATCCGGCTCGTCGAAGGTCGACTTAGACGGAGTAACGAAGATCTCACTCGACGGCCCGATCACAAGATCGGTCATGATCGCAATGCCGTCGTCACCCACTGCCGGCACATGAACGACCGCCGCGAAATCGTTCAAAGCTGCCGCGGCCGCAAAGTCGAGCAACGCCGCCGCCGCCTCATCGCTCGTAGTGAATGACTCACCGCCCTAAGAAACTGTCCTCATGCTGTACAGAGTCCTCTCCAAAGATGAGTGGCGACAGTGTGTTGCAGAATTTCTCGCACGGATGGAAACGGCGCTCGATTAGCGGTGTTCCCGTGCGCTGTGCCGCCGGTTAGACCAGGGTTCCGTCCCCACAACAGGGTCGTCGCAAGCCCTCGATTGCTGAGCTCTCTGAGCTAGGTATTGTCCGCATTGGCCACCCCTTCTTCCTGATCCGATGACGGCGGCCAGGGCCCGGCGGAGTGTGGTTACTTCGCCGAGCCCACCTCACATTTTCGCGCTGCCGGCGGCTCGCGACGATCCGAGAGCGCTACGACCCGAAGGGCCTGTGCACGCAGCCGCAGACTTACTGACTGTCAGTCGGCGGACTCTTCGGTGTGCCGATCGAGAAATTCGTAGAGCTCGGTGTCGTCGACGCCTGGAAATGTGCCGGCCGGGAGCGGGGAGAGGATGTGGGCGTGCAGCCGCGCACTCGGCCACGCCTTGTGCGCCCACCGATGCTCGGTGTCCGCGGCGGGTCGGCGGCAGCAGGTCTCATCCGGGCATCGGGATGTCTCGCGGTTGGTGGTCTCGCGCCCCCTGAACCATTTTGCGTCAGCGAAGGGAACGCCGAAGCTGATCGAGAACTGCTCGCTGCCCGCAGTGCCCGTCTGCGAGGAGCACCAGTAGGTACCGGTGGGTGTGTCGGTGTACTGGTAGAACTCGTTGGTGCGGTTCGACCGGCCGAACGCGGTTCGCGCACTCCAGTGCCTGCAGACCAGTTCGCCCTCGATCGACCCGGTCACGTCGGTCGGCAGCTGCAGGCCATCGTTCTCGTAGCCCTTGTACAGCGCGCCGTCCTCTCCGACCCTGAGGAAGTGAACCGTCATGTCGAGGTGGGAGGTCGCGAGATTAGTGAACCTCAGTGCGGCAGCTTCGTGGGTGACCCCGAAGGCGTCCCGAAAATCTTCGACCGCAAGATTTCGCTCGTTTTTGGCCGCTGTGAGAAATTCGACGGACTGGCGAAGCGGCATGAGGCAGGCGGCGGCGAAGTAGTTGATCTCCAGCCTCTGCCGCAGAAACTCTGCGTAGCTCTTAGGTTCATGGTGCTCGAGCAGACGATGGGCAATCGCCTGCAGCGCCATTGATCGAAGACCATGCCCGCCGGGAATCGAGGCGGGTGGCAGATAGATCCGACCGTTTTCGAGATCGGTGACGGATCGGGTGGAGTGCGGCAGGTCGTTCACGAAAATCAGCTCGAACCCCAGCTTCTTGGCCATGAGGTTCACAGCACGATGCGTGAGCGCTCCCGTCGTATAACCGACGCCTCGCACGCTCTCTTCTGCGAGCTCCTCGATCGCGGGAACGTAGTTGTCCTTGGTGCGCATGAGTTGCCGCAACTCCGTGTTGGCCCTGCGCGCCTCTTCCGGTGTGGCGATAGCCTCGCGCGCCCGACGGGCGAGCTCGCGATGGAGCCCGACCAGAGAAGACAGCGTGTCATCTGCCATGGTGCGCGAGGGCCGAATGGCCGGCAGGCCCAGCCCCTGGTAGACGGCACCCTTCTGCAGCCGGTCGAGTTCGATCTCGAGGGCGGCACGCTTAGTCGGGGGCTTCGCGTCGAGCAGGTCTGAGACCTGCACCCCGACTGTCGAGGCGATGCTCTGTAACAGCGAGAGCCGTGGTTCCCTGCGCCCGTTTTCCATCAGCGAGAGCTGACTGCCGGCGATTCCGACGTTCGCCCCGAGCTGGTCGAGGGTGAGATTCGCCTCTGTTCTGAAGTGGCGGATGCGCTGGCCCAGCGTTGCGAGATCGGTCATGTATTTGACATTAGTGAAAGATCGCAGGTTTTTTCCACCCCTTCGGCGCGAATTAGTGCTTAAAACGCGCGCATTCTGGTCTTACCGGTTGATTTTGCGGACGCGAAGGATGAAACAATGACGCTCACTCCCACCAGGCCCGCTCCAGCTTCTGCTGACAGCGCGGGTGCGCATGTCACGCAGTCTGCGGGGAGCGCACCGGCCGGGGCGGACAAGCGGGTGGTCACCTGGGTCGCAGCGATAGCGAAGCTCACTACGCCGGATGCAATCGTCTGGTGCGACGGGTCAGCGGCTGAGTACGACCGGCTGACCCGGCTGATGGTATCGACCGGCACACTGACCCAGCTCAACCCTGAGCACCGCCCATACAGTTTCGTCGCCCGCAGCAACCCGAGCGATGTCGCTCGGGTTGAGGCACGCACCTTCATCTGCTCCGAGAAGGAGTCAGATGCAGGGCCGACCAACAACTGGCGCGACCCGGCTGAGATGCGCGCAACTTTCGACGACCTCTTCGCCGGCAGCATGCGCGGACGCACGATGTACGTCATCCCGTTCTCAATGGGGCCGCTCGGTAGCCCGCTCTCGCGCCTCGGGGTGCAGGTCACCGATTCGCCATACGTCGTGGCCAGCATGGGCATCATGACGCGGATGGGAACGGATGCCCTGCGCCTCATCACCGCGACGACACCCTGGGTACGTGCCGTTCACAGTGTCGGCGCACCCCTTCTCGCCGGCGAAACCGACGTTCCGTGGCCGTGCAACGAGACCAAGTACATCGTCCACTATCCCGAGACCCGCGAGATCTGGTCGTTCGGTTCGGGTTATGGCGGCAACGCCCTGCTGGGCAAGAAGTGCTACGCCCTGCGCATCGCCTCGGTGATGGCCAGGGACGAGGGTTGGCTCGCCGAACATATGCTCATCCTCAAGCTGACATCGCCCAAGGGCGCGGTGCATTATCTGGCGGCCGCCTTCCCCAGCGCCTGCGGCAAGACCAACCTCGCCATGCTGCGGCCGACCCTGGCCGGCTGGAAGGCCGAGACCATCGGCGACGACATCTGCTGGATGCGCTTCGGGGAAGACGGCCGGTTGCGCGCGATCAATCCCGAGTCCTGCTTCTTCGGCGTGGCGCCCGGCACGGGCCATGCCACCAACCCCAACGCCATCGCCGCGCTCTCGCGCAACACCATCTTCACCAACGTCGCCCTGACGGCGGACGGCGACGTCTGGTGGGAGGGACTGACGGAGTCCCCGCCGCAGGGCCTGACCGACTGGAAGGGCCGGCCGTGGACTCCCGGCGGCGAACCCGCGGCTCATCCCAACGCCCGCTTCACCGCCCCGGCCGATCAGTGCCCGTCCATCGCGCCGGAGTGGGAGGATCCCGCCGGCGTGCCGATCTCGGCGATCCTGTTCGGCGGCCGCAGGGCCAGCGCCGTGCCGTTGGTCACCGAGGCGTTCGACTGGAACCATGGGGTGTTCCTGGCTTCCAACGTCGCCTCCGAAGGCACCGCGGCGGCGGAAAACCGCGTCGGCGAGCTACGCCGCGACCCCTTCGCCATGCTGCCGTTCTGCGGATACAACATGGGCGACTACTTCGCGCACTGGCTGAAGTTGGGCGCGAGCGCCGATCCCGAAAAGCTCCCGCGCCTGTTCTTCGTCAACTGGTTCCGCAAGGACGCCCGGGGCAAGTTCGTCTGGCCGGGGTTTGGCGACAACAGCCGGGTGCTCAAGTGGATCGT
>JAYTRC010000029.1:0-4093 GCA_043746355.1 Lacisediminihabitans sp.
CCCCTCCAGCAGGGAATTGGAGGCGAGCCGGTTCGCTCCGTGCACGCCTGCGCACGCGGCTTCGCCGACCGCGAAGAGGCCGGCCATCGATGTACGCCCCCACTCGTCGGTGCGGACCCCACCCATCCAGTAGTGCGCTGCCGGCGTGACGGGAATCGGATTGTGCAGCCAGTCGAGCCCCAGCCGCTGCGTTTCCGCCGTGATGCCGGGGAATCGTCGGGTCAGAAACTCGGCGCCCAGGCCGGTCGCGTCAAGCAGTACGGGAGCGTCGCCCTGCGCGGCGGCCCTGCGGGCGATCCCGCGGGCCAGGATGTCGCGGGGTGCCAGCTCGGCGTCGGAGTGCTCGTCGGTCATGAATCGTCGCCCCGAGACATCCACCAGCGTGGCTCCCTCACCGCGTACCGCCTCGGAGATCAGAAAGTTGCCGGGCATCGCGAGTGTGGTCGGGTGGAACTGGTAGAACTCGAGGTCGCGCAGCACCGCCCCCGCACGCAGGGCCAGCGCCACACCGTCGGCGGTGGAGACCGAGGGGTTGCTCGTGTGGGAGTAAAGCTGGCCGCCGCCACCCGTAGCGAGCACCACCGCATCGGCCCCGAGCACCTCGGTCGCGCCGCTTCGATGCTGGACCACCGCGCCGACAATACGATGCGCGTCAACGATGAGTTCGCGGGTAAAAACGTGCTCAAGGATGGTGACGGGTGATGCGCGCAGGGCCGCGACGAGCACGGCCTGAATTTCGGCTCCGGTTCTGTCGCCGCCAGCATGCGCGACCCGGTCGCGGGAGTGCGCCGCCTCGCGTCCGCGGGCAAGCTGCCCTCCGTCGCGATCAAAGGTAACCCCGAGCTCGATGAGGTTGCGAACGCGCGCCGGCCCTTCGCGGCACAGCACGTCCACCGCGGCACGCGAATTCAAGCCGCCCCCGACCCGAAGGGTGTCCTCGGCGTGAATGCTCGGGCTGTCGTCAGCGAAGAGCGCCGCGGCGATTCCGCCCTGCGCGCGCAGGGTCGAGCCATCCCCCAGCGCGGTCTTGGTAACCAGTGTCACCCGATGCGTTGTGCTCGCGCGGATGGCCGTCACCAGCCCGGCAATGCCAGATCCGATGACGAGCACCCTGCGTCGCCTAGTCACCGATCACTCTCCCCACCGACCCGCCGGGGCGTGCCGCAAGCATCCGATCGAGGGCAATCCGCGCCGGCACCCCCACCTCATCCGCGACCACGATCTGATTGATCACCTCGCCCGCGACGAGCGCTTCGAGCACCCAGGCGAGATACCCGGGATGGATCCGGTACATGGTCGAACACGGGCAGATCACGGGATCGAGGCTGAAAATGCGGTGCTGCGGGTACAGGTTTGCCAGCCGGTTCACCATGTTGATCTCGGTGCCGATCGCGAAAACCGTCGGCTCAGTGGCCGCGGCGATCTCCTTGCCGATGAAATCCGTGGACCCGGCAGCATCAGCTGCATCTACGACCGGTGATGGGCACTCGGGATGGACGAGCACCCGCACTCCGGGGAACTCGGCCCGCGCACGTTGGATCTGGTCGACCGTGAAGCGTTTGTGCACCGAGCAGAAGCCATGCCACAAGATGACCCGGGCATCCTGGAGCGTGTCGCGACGGTTGCCGCCCAGAGGTTTGCTGGGGTTCCACAACGGCATGCGGTCAAGCGAAACTCCCATGGCTTTCGCCGTGTTGCGGCCCAAGTACTGGTCGGGAAAGAACAGCACTCGCTGGCCACGCTTGAACGCCCACTCGAGCACGGTCGACGCGTTCGACGACGTGCAGACGATGCCGCCGTGGTCCCCACAGAAACCCTTGAGCGCAGCAGACGAGTTCATATAGGTGACCGGGATCACGGGTACTCGACCACTGATATCCGGCTCGGTGCCGTAGAGCGCAGTCATCTGCTCCCAGCACTCGGTGACCGAGTCGATATCGGCCATATCGGCCATCGAACAGCCTGCGGCCAGATTGGGCAGGATGACTGCCTGACCGGGCCGCGCCAGGATGTCCGCCGTTTCGGCCATGAAATGAACCCCGCAGAACACGATGGCCTCTGCGTTCGGGCGCTCGAGTGCGGCGTTTGCGAGTTGGTATGAGTCGCCGACAAAGTCGGTGTGCTCCAGCACCTCGTCCCGCTGGTAGAAGTGGCCAAGCACAACCACCCGGTCGCCCAGAGTCGCCCTCGCCGTGCGAATGCGGGCACTCAGCTCATCACCCGATGCCGTGCGGTAATCCTCGGGCAGCTGACCCTGACGCGGCGAACCGGTGGGAATCACATCCCCCATCGACGATCCGGGACCGTAGCTCGCGATTGCCCGGTCGAGGGTCCACGGCGCATCAGCAAGCGCCGTGCTGCAGATTCTGCCGTCCGACTCGCCCGCACTGATGCGCTGGATGGTGATGTCGATGGATGTCACGGAGTTCTCCTGGTTGAGCGAGTGATCAACGGATCGAAGGGGCTGGTGATCATGGCGAGGTATTGGGATTGCCCGGCGTGAGGGTGTCGTCAAAGCGATAGAGCCGGGGCGGCCGATTTCGCCCACCCTCGCGCACCTCACCGGTTGCCACGACCGTGCGGGAACTCCCGATTTGGCGGCGGAAGTTTGCCGGATCGAGTTGCTTCTGTAGCACTGCTTCGTAGACCTGCCGCAACTCAGCGAGCGTAAAGGTAGGACCGAGAAAGGCGTGCGCGACGCGGCTGTATTCCAGCTTGGTTCGAAGTCGCCGCAGCGCGTAGGCGATGATGCGGTCGTGGTCGAACGCGAGTTCGGGCAGTTCCGATTCCGCGAACCAGCGCACATTCTCGCCCTCCGCTGCCTGCTCGGCTTCGTCTGGTCGCACCACGGCCCAGTAGACGATCGACACCACGCGGTCGCCCGGTGCTCGGTCGGCGTCGCCGAAGGCATAGAGCTGCTCGAGGTAGGTCGGGGTAAGCCGGGTGGTTTCAACGAGGCCGCGGCTCGCCGCCTCCGCCAGGCTCTCACGCGACCCTATCGGTCCACCCGGGAGTGCCCACTTGCCCTTGAAGGGCTCGCGAATACGCCGCACGAGCGGCACGCGCAGGTAGGCCCCCGTGTCGTCATCATCCGACCGCAGCGCGAAGATCACGGTGGATACAGCGATCGATACGGGCGCTGGGACGACAGCGGTCACGACAGTCCTCCCAGTTATGGTCGCAATGACACTAACTAATTTTAACGCGTGCAGGCGATAGCCGTGACCACCGTGCTGGATTACGGTCAGGCCTGGGAGCGAACGTGACGAAGCTGTTGCTCCATACCCGTTAGCAGCAGCATTGTCCCGAAGTCGAACTCCGCGCGCGCGCTCGCGCCCGCGGCCGCGTCGGTTGGAGTGGATGCGCGCAGTGGGGAAAGCACCCCAAGACTGTCGGCGTACATTCGCTGTTGTTCATGCGAGACGTGGCCGAGGATGAAGTGCAGGAGCGCTGAAGCGCCGCGCCGCACTGTCTCGAGCTCGAAGTCACCGTGCGCTAACGCGGCGGTAAGGCGTTGGACGGCCTCGTCGGCGCCGAGGCCAAGTGCGAGGGTGCTCGAGACCACCTCTGCGCTGTCACGGAATGCCAGCAGGGCGTCTCGAAGGGCGTCCGCCTCTGCGCGCGCCGCAGGCATCCATTCCGACGCGCTGGGCGGAAGGTGTCGTGCACGGGCGATGATCTGGTCGGAGACGGCCGCCAGGAGGGCTTGTTTATTGGGGAAGTGCCAGTACAGCGCGCTGGGTTGCACGTCGAGCGTCGCGGCGAGGCGTCGCATGGTCAGATCGGGTAGACCGAATTCGTCGAGAAGTCTGAGGGCTGCGGCGACGACGTCAACCCTGCCGTGACGGGGGTACCTGCCCCCGGTGGTTTCTGTTTCACTCATCGCCTCTGTAGGGTATCACTGTCCTGAACGGTGTTCAGGTGAACAACGTTCAGGTGCTCCCCTCGACTGGAGCACGAGACCTCAGGAGCAACCCGTGAGCATTCGTCCCAAATTCGAACTTCGTGACCTGGCGCGCATCGCCATCTTCGCCGCGATCATTGCGGTGCTGGGCATCATTCCCGGGATTCCCGCGTTTGGCGGCGTTCCGAT
>JAYTRC010000030.1:0-1678 GCA_043746355.1 Lacisediminihabitans sp.
TGAACTCGTCTCCTGTCACCAGATCGCGAAGGGTGACTTCCGACCCCGACACGCTGACGGCTTCGACGTAGTTGGCCGGGCGGCCGCTCCCGGTCGCGAGACCATCGAACAACACGTCGAGGGCGAGGCGCTCCGGATTGTGCATCGAGGCGTCGTAGTAGGTGGCCGTGTACTTCAGTGCCGGGTTGAGGTGCGGCATTGCCTCGAGCGACTTCTTGCGGCCGAGGAAACGGTGTCGGGGTACCGTGCCGCCGTCGCGCGAGAAGGAGTCGTAGATGATGAGACCGACTTTGATGAGCAGCGCGCCACGCTCGACCGTCGAGCGCTGCTTGTGGGTGAGGAAGCGCAGGGGAGCCGAGAGTACCCCCGAAAAGGTTTTGAAGATCGGGATCGTGGTCTCCAGTGGTCGCACGTAGTGCGGCGCGTTCTTCAGCAGTCGGTTGCGCTCGTGCACTGCCTCGTTGACGAGCCGGAACTCGCCGTTCTCGAGGTAACGTACACCGCCGTGGATCATGTGCGACGAAGCCGAGGAAGCACCGGAGACATAGTCCCCCCGCTCGACGAGCACGACCTCCACGCCCTGTAATGCCAGCTCTCGGAAGGTGGAGATTCCGTTGATGCCGCCGCCGAGGACGAGTACCTGGGCGGTCGGTCGCGCGCGGAGGCTAGCGACGGTGGGTCGGACGAGAGGGGTGTCAGTCATGTGCGGGGTCTCCAGACCTTAAGAAGGTTCCCTCTCCAGCATCGGCTCTTTCGCACGTGCGATCAAGTTGCATGCACATACGTGCAGAATGGATCCATGACCATCGCCCATGACTCCGTTCCACTCCGCACCCGCGATGCCCTCACCGCCGCTCGCCTGTATTACCTGCAAGACCTCACCATGGAGGCGATCGCGCGCGAGCTCGCCACGTCGCGGTCATCGGTGTCACGTCTGCTCACCTTCGCGCGCGACACCGGGCTCGTCGAAATCACCGTGCGCTCACCGCGCGAGATGCCGAGCCTGCTGGAGGGGGAACTCCATCGACGTTTCGCGATGGTCGCGCACGTCGTCCCCATGCCCGACGGCACCAGTGACGTCGATCGTCGCGAACGTGTCGCCCTCTACACGGCGCGAGTGCTCGGACAGTATTTCGAATCCAACATGACAATGGGCATCGCCTGGGGCTCGACAATGAGCGCCATCAGCCGCAATCTCATCGACAAGCCGACCCACAACTCCCAGATCGTGCAACTCAACGGTGCCGGTAATCCGCGCACGACGGGCATCATCTACGCCAGCGAAATCTTGCAGCACTTCGGCGCGGCCTTCGGTGCAACGGTGCAGCAATTCCCGGTTCCGGCATTCTTCGATCATGCTGAGACGAAGGCGGCCATGTGGCGCGAGAGCAGTGTGCGGCGCGTGCTCGACCTGCAGGCTGAGATCGACATCGCCCTGTTCGGGCTGGGGGCGCCGTTTGGCGCCCTGCCGAGCCACGTCTATACCGGGGGCTATCTCGACCAGCATGACCTCGATCAACTGCACGAACACGGCGTGGTCGGTGACCTCGCGACCGTGTTCTATCGCGAAGATGGCAGCGTCGATGGCATCCCACTGAACGAACGTGCGAGCGGCCCAGATCCCTCGGTGCTGAAGAAGGTCCCCAGGCGGGTGTGCGTCGTCTCGGGAGTGTCGAAG
>JAYTRC010000031.1:0-45530 GCA_043746355.1 Lacisediminihabitans sp.
TGGGGATGATCGGTTTCGACATTGCCTGCGTGAGTGTGAGAAGCGGGTCGAGGATGCAGGGTTATCTCGTAAACGATCTCTGCAAACAATAAGTGCGAAATCTAACAGCACTGTTTCTGCCAAGGCAGACTTCGCCCTCGCGGCGTAAGTTCTTCCAAAAGCACTTATAGAAACCGTCAGTCCGGAGATGCTCTCTATCCGGGTCCTGGCGTAATTTAGAGGGATTGCTGCTGATTTATGCCTTAGGGATCAGCGGGACTTTCACTAGGACTGGGCTCGTCGGATTAGATGCAAGTGGCACATTCCGGAGCCAAGTAGAACGCCTTCACTTGCTACACCCGTAGAAGGCATATGACCACAGCAGTGGACGGGGGTTCAATTCCCCCCATCTCCACCGTCGGTCGTTATCGCGCGCTGTTGTTCAGGACGATGGATCGTCGGGCTCGTGCAGCCGCAGGCGGATGGCTTTCAGCGGCTGGCCTCCGAAGTGTTTTTCCGAAATGATGTCTGGCCGCCTTATGCCTGGTCCTGCCTCGACGTCGACTTCGATGCGCACGCGGTCAAAATTCTCCAGAATCGGCGACCGTTCGCTGGGTGAAATCATCACTAGCGCGACACCGCTCTCGTCTGTGACGGTCATCCAGATTAGGTCGGCGTTCGAGCCGCTCCGGCCTATTTGTCCAGCGATAGTGAATGTGCATGGGCCATTTGCCGCGGCCGCGATGACGTCGGAGATCGGAGTCGACGGGCCGTTGGTCGGAATCATGGACGCCTTGTCCACGCCGATCGCCGCGAGCCAGGACGCGGGCCAATCCATCGCGGGGAAAAAGGATCGGTACACCGCATGATTGCGCGCCGGCGGATCTAACTCAATCTTTAGCTCGGGAAAAGCCTCATTGTTCGTCACATTGAACGCGGAGTAGCCATTGTCGAATTCGACGTTTGAAACCAACCCGCCGGCGAACGCGCTCGTGAGCACAGAAAACATTCGGGTCAGGCTCGTGTATTCGAGCGTCGGCCCGTAGTCCTTTCCCTTTCCCCAAACTGAGTCTTCCGCCTTTCCATAGGCCGGCAGTGCTTCGACGAATAACCGCCCGCCGGACGCGTCGCTGAAGAGAGGTAGCCACGACGGCGGCTCTGCTAGGCCTCGAGTGAGTAGCTCGCGTTCCCTCAGCATGCCGTCGATGGAAAGGAACTCGCGCCCGGCAAACGCTGTCAAGCGGGTGCCGTTGTGCCAGCCATAGAGCGTTCGCACATCCTCAGGTACCGCGAACGGAGCTATCGCAGACTCGAGGCGCGCAAGATCACCACTGTTTGCGGGAGCATTCAGTTCGACGACCGATTCGGGTGAGACTCGAAGGAGCTCGACCTCGAATCGATCAAGTTGATCCCGCAAGCTCATTTCCAATCCCCCCAGGACCTAGAACGCACCTTCTACAGCGACGGCGCAGCCCCAACCTCCACCATCGGTCGTCATCGCGCGCTGGTGTTTCAGCAGGCCATCGGTGCCGCTAGGCGAAGACCCGGAACCCCAGCAGCTTGTTTACCGGTGTCAGCAGCGCAAGCAGCGGGCCGAGCAAGCGGAGCAGGTAGACGAGCACCGTCACGTGACCGAGGTCGAACAGAGCGAAGAGCACGACACCGATGACGCCGATGATCGCGGCAGCCCTCAGGCCTTTCATGGATGCGAGGAAGGGCGCCGCAAACCCGATGCAGGCGAACACGATGCCGATGTCGGCCATGAACCCGCGCGACTCGTGGGTCGGCAGGAGGTGTGTGCACGACCAGAGCGTGATTGCGATGCCCCAGAACAACACGAACACGAGACCGGCGAGCGGTTTGGGAATTGACTGCATGACCAAATCTTATCTGCCAGTTACCAGTGTTTTTAGCGCAACGCGAGCCGTGCAATCAGGTCATTGTGCACCAGCCCGTTTGTGGCGAGCGCCGTGCCGTGCCATGGGCCCGGGTCGCCATCGACAGAGGTGAACTGACCGCCAGCCTCTTCGATGATCGGCACCAGTGCTGCCATGTCATACACCTGCAGGTCGAGCTCTGCCGACACCTCGAGCTGGCCTTCCGCAACCATCATGTACGGCCACATGTCGCCGTAATCGCGAGTGCGCCAGACGGCCTTAGACAGTTCCACGATTTGGTCGAGTCGCCCGGCATCATCCCAACGGCGGAGCCCGCTGCAGCTGACGGATGCATCGGCGAGAGCACTGACGGCTGAAACGCGGATGCGGCGCTCCTCGTTGGTCGTCGCCGAGCCGAGCTGCTCGTTGACGAACGCCCCCATACCGCGAGCTGCCCACCAACGCTTACCGAGTGCGGGCGCGCTGACGACACCCAACACGGGCACGCCGTCGACGGCGAGGGCAATCAGCGTCGCCCAGACGGGAACGCCGCGAACATAATTCTTGGTGCCGTCGATCGGGTCGATGATCCACTGGCGGCTCGAGTCACCCTCCGTGCCGAACTCTTCGCCAAGAATCGAATCCCCTGGCCGCGAATCGAGGATGCCGGCCCGCAGGGCAGTCTCGACGGCCCGGTCGGCATCCGACACCGGGGTCATGTCTGGTTTCGTCGTCACCACCAGGTCGGTGGCGCGAAACCGGTCGAGCGAGATCTCATCTGCCATGTCGGCGAGGGATCTGGCGAGTGCGAGGTCTGAGGCGAGGGTCGGATCGGTCACGACCCAAGGTTAGCGAAGGTCGTGGCCGAGCCATCCACGACTAGAAGGGGTAGGTCCCCGGAACCCGGCGAAGCGTGATCCAGCGGGTCTCGGTAAACGCGTCGATATTGGCCTCCGCGCCTCCGACACGGCCGCCGGTGCCCGACATCCCCGTTCCTCCGAAAGGCGTGTTGGCCTCGTCGTTGACGGTTTGGTCGTTGACATGCACAATTCCGGTAGGGATTCGCTGCGCCAACTCGAAACCGCGCATCGCGTCTGCCGTCACAATGCCGAGCGAGAGCCCGTAGTCAGACGCGGTCGCGATCGCCACGGCCTCGTCTTCGGTGGAGAAGCTCACCACCGAGGCCACCGGGCCGAAGGTCTCTTCGCAGAATGCGGGGGCGTCGAGCGGGATGCCCGCGAGTACGGTCGGTCGGTAGAAGAGCCCGTCGTAGTTGCCACCTGCCTTCAACTCGGCGCCGGCAGCAATGGAAGCCGTCACGAGGGCGTGCACCCGGTCACGCTGCTTCTCGTCGATGATCGGCCCGAGGTGCACGGTGTCTGTGGCCGGGTTGCCAACGACCATCCCCTCCGCTTTCGCGGCGAGCTTGGTCACGTATTCCTCGTAGACGCTCTCGTGCACGATGTGGCGGCCGATGGTCATGCAGATCTGCCCCTGGTGCAGGAAGGCACCCCAGGCCGCCAGGTTCACTGCCTTGTCGACATCAGCGTCGTCGAGAACGATAAAGGCGGAGTTGCCCCCGAGCTCGAGATGAGCTCGCGTGAGGTGTCGGCCAGCGAGCTCGCCGACCGACTTTCCGGCCCGGGTCGATCCGGTGAAGGCGATGACGCGAACATGAGGGTCGGCGACCATCGCCTCGCCGACATCCCCGCCCCCGGTAACGAGCTGCAGAACGCCCGGCGGCAGCCCGGCCTCCTCGAACACACGAATCATCATCACGCCGCCAGTTACCGCTGTGCGCGGGTCGGGTTTCAAAAGCACGGCATTGCCGAGGGCGAGGGCCGGGGCCACAGCGCGGATACCGAGAATGATAGGCACGTTGAACGGCGAGATCACCCCGACCACCCCGGCAGGCAGGCGCTGGGCGAGTGAGAGGCGTGGCTCTTCACTCGACAGCATTTGTCCGAGCGGATGCGACGGGAGAGCGGATGCTTCGTAGCACTCTGCCGCGCCGACGTGGAGGGCGAACCCGGCGAGGGCAGGCACCGCGCCCACCTCGCGGATGTTCCATTGCATGATCTCGTCGGCGTGCTGCTCCATGAGCGCGGCTGCTTTGCGCAAGACCGCGGCGCGCGCGGGATGCGGCGTTGCGGCCCAGGCCTTCTGGGCGAGCGCTGCGCCTGCGGCCGCCCGCGCGACATCATCGGCTGACGCAATGCCGATCGTGCCGAGTTGCTCGCCGGTCGCAGGCTCGACGACGGGAAGTGTTCCGCCTCCGCCGGTCACCCACTCGCCGTCGATGTAGATTCTGCCGGTCCACGCTTCGGGGTCGAGGAACGGTCGGGTGGCAGTCTCTTCGTGGGTCAGCGTCATCGCTGGCACTCCTTTTCTCGGGTCACTCTGTGCTGCTGAGAGTACGCCGCAATCAGGAGAGAGAGGTGAGCATCCGCTGGAATGAATCGAGCCGAAGCCTGCCGGCATCGCCGAGCTCGCCCTCGCCGTTGATTCGCTCGTTGAGCGCGCAGTCCGGTGCGTCGGGAAGGTGTGTGCAACCCCGTGGGCAGTCCTCTGCGATCGCGGCGAGGTCGGTGAACGAGCGAAGGATGTTTTCTGGATTGACGTGCCCGAGTCCGAACGACCGCACGCCGGGGGTATCGATGATCCAGCCATCATGGCCAACCCGGTACGAGATGGTGGATGACGACGTGTGCCGGCCACGGCCGGTCACTGTGTTGACTCGCCCGATCGCCCGATTCGCGTCGGGCACGAGCGCATTCACCAACGTCGATTTGCCCACGCCCGAGTGCCCTACGGCCACGGTCGAGTGGCCAGAGAGCAGGGCGGTGATCTCATCGGTCGGCGTCGCGCCCAGCCCGCTCGTCACGACCCGGATCTCGAGCCCGGCGAAGTTGGCGAGAAATTCGGTGGGGTCGGCGAGGTCGGTCTTGGTGATGCAGAGGATGGGTGCGATGCCGGCATCGAATGCAGCAACCAGATAGCGGTCGACTAGACGCGGCCTCGGTTCTGGGTTCGCGGCAGCCACCACGATGAGCATCTGGTCTGCGTTGGCGACGATGATGCGCTCGACCTCGTCGGAATCATCCGCACTCCTTCGCAGCACCGTCATGCGGGGCTGGATGCGAACGATGCGTGAGAGACTGCCGTCGTCACCTGTCGTATCTCCGACCAGGTCGACCCGATCGCCGGTGACTATCGGTTGCTTGCGAAGCTCGCTGGCACGGGACGAGATCGCCTCGTGTTCCTCTGCCGTGCCTTCACCGACCAGCACCGTATACCGGCCGCGATCAACGGTGAGAACCCGCCCGGTCACCGCGTCGCTGTGGTCGGGGCGGGTTTTGGTCCGCGCTCGATTGCCTTTGGGATTCGGGCGATTGCGCGCCTCGTAGTCCGCATACTTGTCGTCTTCGTCGTCACCGTCACCGTCGGCGTCGAGCCAGCTCACCTAGAAGACCTCGAGCGGATCTACCGGCGGCCGGTCGCCCAGCATGGTTCCCCACAACCGCGTGAACTGGGGGAGAGTCTTCGCCGTCGTGGCGATGTCATCGATCTCGACCCCGGGCACGCGCAGGCCGATGATGGCGCCCGCGGTCGCCATCCTGTGGTCGGCATAGCTGCGCCAGAGCCCGCCGTGCAGTTCTGCCGGGCGGATGATGAGCCCGTCACCGGTCTCTGTCACGTCGCCACCGAGGCCGTTGATCTCTGTCGCGAGCGCAGCCAGGCGGTCTGTCTCGTGACCACGCAGGTGCCCGATGCCGGTGAGGACGGTCTCGCTGTCAGCGAGCGCGGCGAGAGCGGCCACCGTTGGAGCGAGTTCACTCGAGTTGTCGAGGGTGATGCCGTGGATGTTGCCCGTTCCGGTGACAGTGAGGGAGGTATCCGTCCGCTCCACCGAAGCGCCCATTGACGCGAGGATGCTCGCGAACTCGTCGCCGACCTGCGTGGTGTTGCGCGGCCAGCCACTGATCGTGACCGATCCACCGGCCACGAGAGCGGCGGCCAGAAACGGGCCCGCATTCGAGAGGTCGGGTTCGATCGAGATGTCGATGCCGGCGATCGGGCCGGCCGGAACCAGCCAGACACCCGCTTCCGGGTTCTCGACGATAACCCCACGCGCGGCCAGCGTCGAAATGGTCATCTCGATGTGGGCGAGGCTCGGCAGCGCCGGCCCGGTGTGCCTCAGTTCGAGGCCATCGTCGAATCGTGCACCCGCCAGTAGCAGGCCGGAGACGAATTGGCTCGACGAGGACGCGTCGATTTCGATCGTGCCGCCGAGCACCGAGCCGGTTCCATACAGGCTGAAGGGGAGGCGCCCGCGACCGTCGTCGTTCACGTCGACCCCGAGCGCGCGCAGGGAGTCGATCGTGGTGCGCATGGGGCGCGTGCGTGCAGCTGCATCCCCGTCGAACGCCACCGGGCCGAGGGCCAGTGCCGCAATCGGCGGAAGGAAGCGCATGACAGTGCCCGCGAGGCCGCAGTCGATGGATGTGCCACCGCTGAGTTCAGCGGGGGTGATGAGTAGATCGGGCCCGAACTCTCCGCTGCCGGGCACATCGACGATCGAAGTACCTAGTGCCTTCAGCGCCTGCACCATCAGCGCGGTATCGCGGGAGTGCAGCGGGGCACGAAGAGTGGATGGCCCACTCGCGAGAGCAGACAACACCAGTTCGCGGTTGGTCAGCGACTTTGATCCTGGCAGGGACAGCACAGCGGATACCGGGACGCCTGCGACCGGCGCTGGCCACGGCCCCGGGTCGTCGCCCACGATGAGTTCGTCGTCACCGAAGGGGTTGAATTCCGGCCCGGAATACTTGAATACCTGCATCGGTTACTAGGGTATCGGCACTTCACCCCCTGACACGGAAAACCACATGACCCTGCTCATCGAACGCCCGGCACGAATACCATCCGGGATCGCTCGGCGTCGCCGCGTAAGATTGGCGCCGATGACGATTTCGATGGACGATGAAAGCCAGGCCGTAACAGAATCGACCGAGACTGCTGTGCCCGAGAACACTGCGCTCGAGCACACTGAGCTCGAGGATGCTGTGGCCCCGGTCGTCGATGTGCGCTCGCTGTTCGAAGAGCAGGCCATTCCATTCATGGACCAGCTGTACGCGGCGGGCCTGCGAATGACGCGCAATCCGGCAGACGCCTCTGATCTCGTGCAGGAGACCTTCGCTAAGGCGTTCGCCGCCTTCGCGCAGTTTCAGCAGGGCACGAACCTCAAGGCGTGGCTGTACCGCATCCTCACGAACACCTTCATCAACAACTACCGCAAGAAGCAGCGTGACCCCTACCAGGGCACCATCGACGACCTCGAGGACTGGCAGCTCGGAGGAGCAGAGTCAGTCACCCAGGGTCGGTCAACTCGTTCGGCTGAAGCCGAGGCAATCGATCACCTTCCAGACAGTGCTGTCAAAGACGCCCTCCAGGCGATTCCGGAAGATTTTCGAATGGCCGTCTACTTCGCGGACGTCGAGGGGTTCTCCTACCAGGAGATCGCCGACATCATGAAAACACCGGTTGGCACCGTCATGAGCCGCCTTCACCGCGGCCGACGGATGCTGAGGGACCTTCTTGCCGAATACGCCATTGAGCGTGGCATCAGGGTTCCCGAGCGCGCTGGCAGCGCGGCGAAAAGTGAAAGAAGCCTGAAATGACGGACTGCGGCTGCGACAAAGCAAAAGCCGAACTCGAGGAGTACCTCCATCGCGAGCTCAGCAATCAGGACTTCGTGGATGTGACGGATCATCTCGCCACCTGCGTGGACTGCTCAGACGAGCACCTCATCGGCATCACGCTCACTGCCCGAGTTCAGAAAGCATGCCAGGAGAAGGCCCCCGACTCGCTGCGCGCTGCCGTTCTCTCCCAGCTCCGCTAAAGCAGTCGCGACGACCGCCCGCGTGGCTCGACAATAGAGCAATGACGAACGGTGTCGACACGACCTTCCGCGGCACGGGTGCGAGTCCTCCCAACGTGGTGTTGCACAACCTGATGATCGTGGATGCCGTCGGACTCACGGCGAAGCCCGGCGCCGTGTGGGTGCGCGAGGGCATCATCAGGGCAGCCGGCGAGCATGCGGATGTCCGCTCCGCCGCAGGCGAGAGTGCAGGCATCGTCGCGATCGACCTTGGTGGCGCCTACCTCGCACCCGGCCTGATCAACATGCACACCCACTTCTCGCTCGCGCTGCCGGGGGAGCGCGGCGACTACGTCAGCTCCCTGGACGCCCATGGCATCGCGCTCTACATGGCCGACGGTGCGCGTCGATCGCTGCACTCCGGAATCACCACTGTGAGCTGCGTTGCCGAGCGCGACCACGCCGACTTCGCCCTTCGCGAGGCCGTTGAGCGGGGGCTGGTGCCCGGCCCCGACATCTACACCGCCGGTCAGGCACTGGTCTGCACGGGCGGGCACGGCCACGAGACGAGCGACACAGTCGAATGCGATGGCGCGGATGATTTCGCTCGCGCTGTCCGTACCCAGATCAAGGCCGGAGCCAACCTCATCAAGGTCATGATCTCGGGTGGCATAGCCGGAGAGCACGAGAACATCGATACTCCGCAACTAACCCAGGCCGAGATGGAGTCCGTGATCACGACGGCGCACGCCTGGGGCCGCAAGGTGACGGCTCATGCGGGGCCGGCATCCGTCATCGCCGAGGCGGTCGAGCTCGGGCTGGACTGCGTCGAGCACGGCTATCAGCTGACCCCCGAAGTCGCGCGCGCGATGGCCGCCGCAGGCACCGCGCTGGTGCCGACGTTGATCGTCACGCGCTGCGGGTCGTTCTTCGATGAAGTCGGCGTGCCCGCCTGGATGCAGCAGCGCTCGCTGGGCGCCGGCCCCCGCCACATCGAGTCGTTCCAGCTGGCACTCGAAGCCGGCGTGCAGATCCTGGTAGGGAGCGACATGCCGCCGTTCTGGCCGTTCGAGGGAACGACGGCGGTCGTTCGTGAGATGGAGCACCTCAGCACGTTTGGCCTCGGGCCGGCCGCCACGCTCAGGGCAGGCACTATCGACTCGGCGCGATGGCTCGGCATCGATGATGAGGTCGGCACCATAGAGGTGGGCAAGAAGGCGAATCTCATCGCGCTCGACCAGAACCCTCTCGACGACATCTCGGCGCTGCGCAGCATCCGCTGGGTGATGAAGAGCGGCGACATCGTGCGTGACGACCGGCTGGCGTTGGTGTGAGCGAGAACGAGGGTGGGGGGATGGATGACCGCGGCACGGATGCCGGCGCGGTCGACATGGAGCTGTATGACATCCGGGTCGTCGTCGATCGCGTCGAGGGTCGCTCGGTGTGCGGAATGCGCGTCGGCGACAGCTGCGAGGTGACCAACTCGAGCCGGCTGACCATTTCCAGCCATTTCTGCATCTACGCCCTGCAGGCAGTGTTGCCGATGATCCCCGCCAAACAGCGGAGGCTGCCGGAGGGTGACTGGCTGGAACGCGACCAGTTCGTGGCCTGCCCCGACCCGGAGGAGCGAATGATCATGCGAATCGAACGGGGAGCCCTTCGCTCGCTACGCTCAGACGACCTCACGTGACCGCGCCGCTCGACCGGGTCGAAATTGGCCTCGGCATTCAGTCTGATAAGGCGCCGGGCAGTTATGCCCGACTCGCCCGGGAGGCCGAGCTCTATGACGTCGACGTACTGAGTGTGTTCGGTGACCTGCTCTTTCAACCGCCGATCGTCGCTCTGCTCGAGATGGCTCAGGCGACCTCGAGGGTGCGACTCGGGGCGGCCTGCTGGAACCCCTTTACCCTTCACCCTTACGAGATCGCCGGGCAACTCGCCGCTCTGGATCAGGCGAGCGACGGGCGCGCCTATCTCGGCTTGGCGAAGGGTAGCTGGCTGGATGCCGTCGGCGTCGACCAGCCGAAACCGGTAGCCCATCTGCGCGATGCGGCCGCGCACATCTACGCGCTGCTCGCGGGTGATGGAGCCGGCTTCGCGGGTGAGTTCTACCCGCTCTCAGCCGGAGTCGCGCTGCGCTATCCGGTAGGGCGGGCGAGGCCGCCGTTGCTGCTCGGTAGTTGGGGTCCGCTCGGAGCAGCGCTCGGCGGCAGGATCGCGGATGAACTGAAGGTCGGTGGCACCGCGAATCCGGCGATGGTTGCGGTGATGCGAGAGAGAATCGGCGTCGGGGCCACAAGCGTCGGCCGCAGCACGCACGATGTGAAGCTCGTCGTAGGAGCAGTGACTGTTGTCGATCGTGATGGTGTGGCCGCGCGGGCTGCTGCCAGACGCGAGGTGGCGATGTATCTTGCGGTCGTTGCAGCACTCGACCCGACCTTGGAAATCCCGAGCGAACTGCTCGCCTCAGTGCGCACCCTCGTCGATGCCGGTGATCACGAGGCGGCGGGTGCGCGCATCCCGGATGACCTCCTCGACCTGTTCGCGTTCTCCGGAACGCCCGATCAGGTCGCTGCACAGGCTCAGCTGCTTATCGACGCCGGAGCCGACCGCATCGACTTCGGCACGCCGCATGGCATCACCGATCTGGGTGGCGTCACAATGATCGGCCGCGACGTGCTGCCTCTGCTGCAGAGAATGCGCAGCTCGCTCAGGGTCAGCTAGTTCAGTGTGAGCGCGTGGTCGATCAGTTCGACGAGCTCCTTGGCGCTCCGCTTACTCGAGCCGGTCGCCGGGGAGGCTGAGGCTGGTCGCGATGCAACTGTAATTGTGCGACCCGGCTTCAGGTATTTCGCGACCTCGAGGCAGATGAACGGCCAGGCTCCCTGGTTCCCCGGTTCCTCCTGCGCCCAGAGCAGCTCTGCGTTCGGGTAGCGGTCGAGCACTGCATCGAGCTGGGGCTTCGGCATCGGGTAGTACTGCTCGAGTCGCACGAGCGCAACATCCGTCTGCTGACGCTTGTCGACCTCGGCAAGCAGGTCGTAATACAGCTTCCCTGACACGAGTACGACCCGCTTCACTGCTGACTTGTCGGTCAGGCGAGCATCGTCGATCACCGGCTCGAATTTGCCGCTGGTGAAGTCGGCGACATCGCTGGAAGCGCCGCGGAGCCGCAGCATCGCCTTCGGCGTGAAGACTACGAGAGGGCGACGCGGCCTCGCGTAGGCCTGGCGACGAAGCAGGTGGAAATAGGATGCCGGCGTCGACGGCCTGGCAACGGTCATGTTGTTTTCAGCGCACAGCTGAAGGTAACGCTCGATGCGGGCGGACGAGTGATCCGGTCCCTGGCCCTCATAGCCGTGAGGCAGTAGCAGCACCACGCTCGAGCGCTGGCCCCACTTCTGCTCCGCGCTGGAGATGAACTCGTCGATGATGATCTGCGCGCCGTCGGCGAAGTCACCGAACTGGGCTTCCCAGAGCACAAGGGCGTCTGCACGCTCGACCGAGTAGCCGTATTCGAAGCCCATCGCCGCGTACTCGCTCAGCAGCGAGTCGTAGATCCAGAAGCGAGCCTGGTTGTCGGCGAGGTTGCCGAGGGGAAGCCACTCCTGGCCGTTCATCCTGTCGTGGAGCACGGCATGACGCTGCACGAAGGTGCCACGACGGGTGTCCTGGCCGACCATGCGAACAGGGGTGCCCTCGAGCAGCAGCGAACCGAGGCCGAGCAACTCGCCGAACGCCCAGTCGATCGAGCCGGAGCGGCTCATCTCGTGTCGCTTCTTCAGCAGCTGCTGCAGCTTCGGGTGCACGCTGAAGCCGGCTGGCGGGTTGTCGAAAGCATCGCCGATGAGCTGGATGACTCCGTCACTGACGGCGGTTGACGTCGGCTCACCCGACGCGTCATCCTGCTGCGACTCAGGGCGCTCAAGGTCTTTGACCGCGTTGTCGTCTTGCACGATGATCGGCATCGAGCCGGTCTGGGCTGCGTGCGTCTCGGCGAATGCCCGCTCCATCCGATCCTGGAAGTCGGCGTGGGCAGCCTCGTACTCTTCCTGGGTGATGTCTGCGCGACCAACGAGAGCTTCGACGTACAGGGTGCGCACAGAGCGCTTCGCCTCGATGAGGTTGTACATCAGCGGCTGGGTCATCGAAGGGTCGTCACCCTCGTTGTGGCCGCGCCTGCGGTAGCAGATGAGGTCGATCACGACGTCGCGGTGGAACCGCTGGCGGTACTCGAAGGCGAGTTCTGCGACGCGCACTACCGCTTCGGGGTCGTCGCCGTTCACGTGGAAGATCGGGCACTGGATGGTCTTGGCGACGTCAGTCGAATAGACCGAGGTGCGGCCGTCCATCGGTGAGGTCGTGAACCCGACCTGGTTGTTGATGTTGACGTGCACGGTGCCACCGGTGCGGTACGCGCGCAACTGAGACATCTGCAGGGTTTCGACGATGATTCCCTGGCCGGCCATCGCCGCGTCACCGTGGACGGCAATCGGCAGCACGCTGAACGAACCGATCGGCATTCTGTCTTGCTTGGCGCGAACGATGCCTTCCATCACGCCGTCGACGGCTTCGAGGTGAGACGGGTTTGCGGCGATGTATACGGGAATCTGCTCGCCGTTTGCAGCAGAGAATGTGCCCTCGGTGCCGAGGTGGTATTTGACGTCACCGGAGCCCTGCACCGTGCGTGGGTCTTGCGTTCCCTCGAACTCACGGAAGATCTGGCCGTAGGTCTTGCCGGCGATGTTGGTCAGCACATTGAGGCGCCCGCGGTGGGCCATACCTATTGCGGCCTCGTCGAGACCGGCGCGTGCCGCTCCCTGCAGCAATTCGTCGAGGAGCGGGATGAGCGACTCGCCGCCCTCGAGGCTGAAACGCTTCTGGCCTACGTACTTGGTCTGCAGGAAGGTCTCGAAAGCCTCGGCTTCGTTGAGCTTGCCGAGGATGCGCAACTGCTCTTCCTTGGTCGGCTTCGTGTATGCCTTCTCGACGTGCTCCTGGATCCAGCGACGCTGCTCAGGGTCTTGGATGTGCATGTACTCGATGCCGATGGTGCGGCAATACGAGTCGCGAAGCACACCGAGGATCTCGCGCAGCAGCGCAGCTCGCTTGCCGCCGAAGCCGCCGGTGACGAACTCGCGGTCGAGGTCCCAGAAGGTCAGCCCGTGGTTCGTGATCTCGAGGTCGGGATGCGAACGCTGCTGGTACTCGAGCGGATCGATGTCTGCCATCAGGTGCCCGCGCACACGGAACGAGTTGATGAGTTCCTGCACCCGAGCGACCTTGCCGACCTGGTTCGCGAGATCGACGTGAATGTCTGACGCCCAGTGGATCGGGTCGTATGGAATGCGCAGGTCGGCGAAGATGCCCTCGTAGAACCCGCGCTCACCGATGAGCAGCTCGTGGATCTTCTTCAGGAACTCGCCGGAACCTGCACCCTGGATGACACGGTGGTCGTAGGTGCTCGTGAGAGTGATCGTCTTGCCGATACCCAGATCGGCAAGGGTCACCGGCGACATGCCCTGGAACTCGGCCGGGTATTCGAGTGCGCCTGCGCCGACGATGGTGCCAGCCCCGCGCATGAGGCGGGGCACGGAGTGCTCTGTGCCGATGCCGCCCGGGTTGGTGAGCGAGATCGTGTTTCCGGCATAGTCAGCGCCGGTCAGTTTGTTGGCACGACCGCGGGCCACAACGTCTTCGTACGCGGTGAGGAACTCGGCGAAATGCATGGTCTCGGTGTTCTTGATACCCGGAACGACGAGAGCACGAGTGCCGTCGGGCTTCGGGATGTCGATCGCGATGCCGAGGTTGATGTGCGCGGGCGACACCACAGACGGCTTGCCCTCGACCTCTTCATAGAAGACGTTCTGGCTCGGGAAGTCTTTGAGCGTCTGCACGATCGCCCAGGCCAGCATGTGCGTGAACGAGACCTTGCCGCCGCGGGCGCGCTTCAGATGATTGTTGATGACGATGCGGTTGTCGATCATGAGCTTCGCCGGCACGGTGCGCACGCTGGTCGCAGTCGGCACGGTGAGGCTGGCATCCATGTTCGCGGCCAGCGACTTCGACGCGCCCTTTAGGGTCGCGACGACGTCCTGCGGATCGGCAGGCCCCTCTTCAGGAGCGGTGGGGGCAGACGCGGCTGGCGCTTCAGCAGGAATCGGCTGCGGCTTGGGCTGAATGGAGGTGGTGCGAGCGATCGGGCTGCTGCCCGTGACCGGGGCTGGCTCAGTTGGTGCGGCTGGGGCCGGTGCCACTGGTTCTCCCGCGACCGGGGAATGCGCCTCGTCGATGACTGGTGTGGGCGCAGCGTCTTCGACCGCATCCAGCTTTGCTGCATCGGCCGTGGCATGCTCGGTCGTGGTCTGGTGATAGCTCTCGAGGATCGGCCACCAGGACTGGTCTACTGAGTTCCTGTCGACGAGGAAGCGCTCGTACATCTCGTCGACGAGCCATTCGTTGGCTCCGAATTCGCCGGAGGTTCCGTCGTCCGGGATAAGTCCGGTTACCTGGCTAGACACAGCCAATCGCCCACTCTCTGATTCATATCGTCGATGCTGTCGGCCGGTGGTACAGGCCACACGCTGGTGATGGCAGCCCACTGGCCACGCATCCTTCAAGCTTAAACCTTTTGCGCGGGGCCACCGGCCCCCGAGTGGGAGGCATTACCTTTAAAAACATGGAGTTTTACGAGACGATCCCGCGGCACGATCTAACCTATTCCGACGTGTTTCTCGTTCCGAGTCACTCCGAGGTCGGCTCGAGGCTGGGGGTGTCCATTGCCCCCTCAGATGGCACCGGTGCGAGCATCCCCATCGTCTCCGCGAACATGAATTCGGTGACAGGACCCCGCCTCGCGGCGAGCCTGGCTCGGCGCGGCGGCCTCGGTGTTCTGCCGCAGGACCTTCATTTGCAAGACCTGGATGCGGCCATCCGCTGGGTGAAGAACCAGCCCGTCGCGTTCGACACCCCCATCGAGATGAAACCCGAGCAGACTGTCGCGGATGCCCTGCGCCTGGTGCCGGCCGTCGGAGGCCACGGAATCGTGCTGCACGACGACTCGGGGCTGTTCCTCGGGTGTATCGAGGCCTCGAGACTTGGCACCGCCCTGCCGGATGCGCGTCTCGGAGACCTGTTGCACGGCCAGCTCACGTCGATCGATGCCGACGACGTCACAAGCTCGAGAGCCGCGTTTGACCTGATGGTTGCCGCCCAGCTCGAATTCGCGCCGGTACTGCACCACGGCGCACTCGTCGGCACGCTCAGCCGCACCGGCGCTCTTCGCTCGACGCTGTACGAGCCCGCCCTCGACCCGTCAGGTCGACTTCGAGTGGCCGCAGCAGTGGGCATCAACGGAGATGTTGCAGGCAAGGCGAAGGCGCTCGTCGCCGCCGGGGTCGACGTGCTGGTGCTCGACACCGCCCACGGCCACCAGGTGGGCATGCTGCGGGCGATCCACACCGTAGCGGAACTCGGTCTTAATGTGCCGATCGTCGCCGGCAATGTGGTCACCGCGGCCGCGGTCGAAGATCTCGTCGACGCCGGCGCGAACATCATCAAGGTAGGGGTGGGCCCCGGCGCCATGTGCACTACTCGCATGATGACGGCTGTCGGGCGTCCGCAGTTCTCCGCGGTGCTCGAGACAGCCGAGACCGCGCGCGACCTCGGTGCCCACGTCTGGGCGGATGGCGGCGTGCGGTATCCGAGAGATGTCGCTCTCGCGCTGGCTGCTGGCGCGGCATCCGTCATGATCGGCTCATGGTTTGCCGGAACTATCGAAGCTCCCGGCACGCTCGAAACAGACACGAACGGCACGCTCTACAAGGAGAGTTGGGGCATGGCATCGACCAAGGCGGTGCACGACAGGTTCGACCGGCTCGATCCATATGAACTGGCACGCAAAGAGCTTTTTGCTGAAGGTATTTCGTCGTCCAAAATTTACCTTGACCCTCTTCGCCCGTCGCTCGAAGACCTGCTCGACATGATCACCTCGGGGCTCCGGTCATCGCTCACCTATGCGGGGGCGGCCAACCTCGACGAGTTCCACGAGCGCGCGCTGGTCGGCATCCAGTCCGCCGCCGGCTATGAGGAAGGCAAAGCGCTGCCCGTCTCGTGGTGACCCGCTTCCACGCGTAGACTCAAGCGAATAATGGGCGACCCTCCGAGTTGTTGTTGGTGCGATGCCGTCTGAGCTGATCATGCTCGGCGTTGGGCTCATCCTGACCGTCGGCACCGGGTTCTTCGTCGCATCGGAGTTCTCGCTCGTCAACCTGAACCGACCCGACCTCGAGTCGCGCACAGCGCGCGGCGAAAAGGGCCTGGGGCTGACCATCGGGGCACTGAAGGTCACGTCGACCCACCTCTCCAGTGCGCAGCTCGGTATCACGCTGACGACGCTGCTCACCGGCTACACGATGGAGCCGGCGATCGGCTCGCTGCTGGGCCCGGTGCTTCTCGCCACGGGCATGAGCCCGGCCGCGGTAACGATAGTGGCGGCCATCATCGCCATCGTGCTGGCGACCCTGCTCTCGATGATCATCGGTGAGCTTGTGCCCAAGAACTTTGCGCTCGCCCTGCCGATTCGTACCGCGAAACTCGTGATCCCGTTCCAGGTGCTCTTCACGACCGTCTTCCGTCCGTTTGTCACGGTGCTGAACAACACGGCGAACGTAATCCTGCGCGCGTTCGGGATCGAGCCGAAAGAGGAGCTCTCGTCAGCCCGGACTGCCGAAGAACTGCGCTCGCTCGTGCGGCGTTCCGCGAGGGAGGGCAGTCTGGACGGGGACACAGCGACTCTCCTCGCCAGAACCCTGGTGTTCAGCGAACATGTCGCGTCAGACGTGATGACTCCACGCCCACGGGTCACGAGCGTCGAGCGCACCGAGTCGGCTCAGACCGTGATCGAGCTCGCCAGGCAGACCGGATTCTCACGGTTTCCGGTGATCGACGACGGCGT
Source organism: Lacisediminihabitans sp. (assembly GCA_043746355.1). Lineage (GTDB taxonomy): Bacteria > Actinomycetota > Actinomycetes > Actinomycetales > Microbacteriaceae > Lacisediminihabitans. The sequence continues at coordinate 16,694 of JAYTRC010000031.1, forward strand.
CGACGACGTCGTCGGGCTCGTTCATATCAAACAGGCCGTCGCTGTGCCGCGCGACAAGCGGGCGGACGTACCGATCTCAGCGCTCCAGTCAGTAGCGCTCAGGGTACCGGAGACGATGAAGCTCGACCTGCTACTGGGAGAGCTGCGTGGCCACGGTTTCCAGATGGCGGTCGTGGTGGATGAATATGGCGGAACCGCGGGGGTCGTGACCCTCGAAGACCTCGTCGAAGAACTCGTCGGCGAGGTGGCCGATGAACACGACAGAACCAGGGCGGGCGTTGTGCGGTCACGTGACTGGCTCACCTTCCCGGGGATGCTCAGGCCAGACGAACTTCTCGAGCGTGCAGACGTCGTCGTGCCGGAGGACGGACCGTATGAGACCGTCGCAGGGTTCATCATGAGCGAACTCGGCCGGCTCCCGGTCGTGGGTGACACCGTCGTTGTCGAAGCGGGGGAGTTCAGGGTCGAGCGACTCGATGGGCGTCGAATCGACAGGGTGCGGTTCACCCCCACCTCGCTCGATGGCGGTGACTCGCGATGAGCGACTGGGGCGGACTCGCCTGGCTTGCAGTACTGCTGCTTGTCAACGCCTTCTTTGTCGGCGCAGAGTTTGCTGTCATCTCGGCACGGCGCTCGCAGATCGAGCCGCGCGCAGAGGCCGGGAGTCGCGCAGCCAGGACCACTCTCTACGCAATGGAACACGCGACGATGATGCTGGCGACGAGCCAGCTCGGAATCACTGTGGCCTCGCTCCTCATCCTCAACGTCTCAGAGCCCGCGATTCACCACCTGCTCGAATTTCCCCTCGCGCTCACCCACTGGCCCGAGGACGTGATCGGCACGATTGCTTTTGTCATCGCACTCGTCGTCGTCTCATTCCTGCATGTCGTGATCGGCGAGATGGTGCCGAAGAACGTCTCGTTCTCACTACCCGACCGTGCTGCGCTCATCCTGGCGCCGCCGCTCGTCTTCATCTCGACCCTGTTCAAGCCGATCATCATCGCTCTCAACAAGGCCGCGAACGGTGTTCTGCTGCTCTTCCGAGTGCAGCCTAAGAACGAGGCGAACAGCGCTTTCACCGTCGACGAAGTTGCCAACATCGTGGCGGAGTCGACCAAGGAGGGCGTGCTCAGCGACAACTACGGCCAGCTCAACGCTGCATTCGAATTCAGTGTGAAGAAAGTCAAAGACATCGCGGTAGGCATGTCAGACCTCGTCAGCCTTTCTGAAGCGGCGACGCCGGCCGACGTCGAACGCGCGGTCGCCCAGCACGGCTTCTCTCGCTATGTGCTCGTAGACGATAGCGGCGAGCCCACCGGCTATCTGCACCTCAAAGACGTCATCGATCTCGAAGACCCGGTCGAGTTCGTCGAGCCGGTTCCGCCAAAACGGATCAGGCAGCTCATCTCGATCTTTCGCGGCACAGACCTCGAAGATGCCCTGGCCGCAATGCGCCGCTCAGGGGTGCACCTGTCACGCGTGTTCGACGAGAATGGCGCGACGAAGGGCGTGGTCTTCCTTGAGGACATCATTGAAGAACTCGTCGGCGAAGTGCAGGATGCAACCAGGCGCGGCTAGCCGGAACCTTATGGGGTGGGCCACTTCGCGCGCAGGTACTGTTTGGGCCAGTAGGGAAGTTCGTACCCCAGTTCGTGTGCGGCCCTGAGCGGGAAGTGGGGGTCGCGCATGATGGCCCTGGCAAGCATGATGGCGTCGGCCTTGCCCGACGCGATGATGTCTTCGGCTTGCTGCGCGTCAGTGATGAGCCCGACGGCGCTCACCTCCACGTCTGACTCATGCTTGACGAATTCGGCGAACGGCACCTGGTAGCCGGGCCCGAGAGGGATGTCCACCCCGGTGACGAGCCCGCCGCTGGAGATGTCGAAGAAGTCGGCTCCTGCTTCCTTCGCCCATCCGGCCACGATTGCGGTCTGCTCTTGGGTCCAGCCGCCGTCGGCATAGTCCGTCGCCGAGAATCGCACGAGCAGGGGAACGCCTTCCCCGACCTCGGCGCGCACGGCGGTAACGACCTCGAGCAGCAGTCGTGCCCGGTTTTCGAGGTTGCCGCCGTACTGGTCTCCGCGCACGTTCGACAGCGGGGAGAGAAACTGATGCAGCAGGTAGCCGTGGGCGGCGTGCAGTTCGAGCAGGTCGAATCCGGCGTCAACTGCCCGGCGAGCTGCACTGGCGAAGTCGTCGACGACCCCTGCGATGTCCGCCAAGTCGAGTGCGGCAGGAGTGTCATAGCCGGTGAAGGCGATGGCTGACGGGGCGACCGCCAGCCATCCGCCGTCCGCCTCCGCGATTGTGCCGTGATCAGCCGACCATGGTCGAGTGGTCGATGCCTTTCGCCCGGCATGGGCCAGCTGGATGCCGGCGGCGGCTCCCTGGGAGTGGATGAAGGCGACGATGGGCCGCCACGCATCGCGCTGGGTGGCGTTCCAGATGCCGGTGTCCCACGGCGAGATGCGACCTTCCGCACTCACAGCGGTGGCCTCGGTGACGACGAGGCCCGCCCCGCCCCTGGCGAACGCGCCGAGGTGCACGAGGTGCCAGGTGGTCGGCACGCCATCCTGTTCTTCGACCGAGTACTCGCACATCGGGGCGACCCAGAGTCGATTGCGGAAAGTGACATTTCCGAGGCTGAGTGGCGTGAACAGGGCGGGTGCCGACATGGTGGTGTCCTAAAGCGTCTCGAGGAACAAACGCAGGGCTGCACCCGAGACGAAGACGTGCCCGGTGATCCCGAGCGCCTCAGCGCCCACGATGTTCTCCTGCTTGTTGTCGATGAAGACCATTTCGGCCGCGGTTATTCCCAGCTCGCGCATCACTTCGAGATAGATCGCCGGATCGGGTTTGACCAGCCCAAGTTCAGCGCTGATGAAGATGCGCTCGAAGAACCTGCTCATCGGTGACATACGGAATGGGCTCGCGAAGTCGAAGCCTGCGTTGGAGAGCAGTGCGAGCCTGGTGCCGCCTGCGAAGAGATCGGCGATGACATCGAACGTCGACGGATCGATGCTCAGCCAGCCGGTGTAGTCCGCGACCCAGAGTTCCTGGATTCTCGACTCACTGAATTCGACACCGAGGTCGGTTGCGACCAGCTTCCAGTATGCGCGGATGTCAATAGTGCCCTGGTCAAGGCCCTGCCGATGAGCCCAGTACGGCCCCCAGAACACGGCATCAGGGACGCCGGCCACGGCCACCAGATCCGCCCGGTCGCGCTCGCTCGGCACCCGCGAAATGACCTCGCCATAGTCGAAGACGATGACGCGATCGGGTATTTGCAGGGTCATATGGTGTTCCCTTTCCGCCAATCAAACTAGCGTGTGCAGCATGAGCACCTTCACCGCCTGGACCCCTTCCGACGCAGCACGGCACGTCGCCGTGCCAAAAGACGACGCAGACAAGTATTCCCGCGGGGTGCTCGGAATGGTCACAGGCTCGGCTCAGTATCCCGGCGCAGCAGTGCTGGGAGTCGAGGCTGCGCTGCATACAGGGGTGGGGATGCTGCGCTACCTCGGTCCTGACCGTGCGAGCGACTTCGTGCTGCAGCGACGCCCCGAGACCGTCACGGCACCGGGCAGGGTGCAGGCCTGGCTGCTCGGCTCAGGTATGGATGCCGATAACCGAGACGCCGAGACCGCCGGGCGCCTTGATGTTGCGATGCGGCTAGGGGTTCCGGTGGTGCTGGATGCCGGCGCGCTCGACCTGATCGATGAGGCAACGGGCCCGGTGCTGATCACCCCGCACTTTGGTGAACTCGCCCGCGTGCTCGCTATCTCGAAGGATGAGATTGCGGCCGACCCTGCGGCTGCTGCAGAGCGCGCTGTCGAGCAACTCGGGGTGACAGTTCTGCTCAAAGGCCATACGACCTATGTCGCAGCGCCAGACGGTAGCAGGCTCACCGCATCGTCAGCCCCCGCGTGGCTTGCAACTGCCGGGGCGGGGGATGCGCTGGGAGGGATCGTCGGAGCCCTCGTTGCGACCCATTCCGACCTGGTCGCAGCGGACGCCGGCACGCTCGCGCGGCTGGCGGCAACGGCAGCCATGATCCACGGCATGGCAGCGGCCGCGGCGAGCAGTGGCGGCCCGTTCACGATTCTCGATCTGGTTGGGTCGGTACCTGGAGTCGTCGCGGAGCTGCTGAGGCTGTGACAGGTACGCTGGGCCGGTGACCATTGGCTGGCGGGCATTCGCATCGAACCCCGCAGTTCTCTGGAGTGCTTTCGTCATCGTGCACTTCTGGCTCGGGATGCTCAACCTGTATGGGCCAGGCCAACCCCTCGGTGACGTGACGATCGTCTACCGGTTCTGGACAGACCAGCTCGTCGTCGCGCACTACCGGGTCGGCATCGACAGCTCGTGGGTCTACCCGATCGTCGCCATCCTGCCCATGCTCGCGGCGCGCGTCTTCGGCATGACCCAGTACGCGGCGACCTGGCTCACCATTGTGATGTTCCTCGACGCCGTTGCGTTCGCGGCGATCATCGGGTGGGGTCGTCGCAGGCAGAACTCGCCGGTGGCCTGGTGGTGGCTCGGCTTTCTGCTGTCACTCGGCCCGATCACCCTCGGTCGCATCGACTCGATCTCTGTACCATTCGCGATCGTTGGCGCACTGCTCATCGCAACGCGGCCGAGGACAGCGGCCTTCATCCTCACTATTGCCACCTGGATCAAGGTCTGGCCCGCTGCCATAATCGCCGCCATCGTCATTTCAGCCCGTGATCGGGTTAACGCCGCACTCACGGTCGTGCTCACCAGCGCAGCCATTACCGCCATCACGCTGGCCCTCGGGAGCGGCGCGAACGTGTTCAGCTTCATCACGCAGCAGACCAATCGGGGTCTGCAGGTCGAAGCGCCGGTCTCGACGATCTGGCTCTGGCGGGTGTGGTCGGGAGTGACGGATACGACGGTCTACTACGACACGAATCTGCTCACCTGGCAGGTCAAAGGGGCAGGCGTCGACATCGCGAGCGCGGTGATGACGCCTCTCCTGGTGCTCGCGCTGCTCTCGATCGTGGTCGTCGGGGTGCTCGCGGTGCGAAATCGCGCCCCGGTCACCGATGTCCTGCCGTCTCTGAGCCTCGCGTTGGTTACGGCATTCCTCGCCTTCAACAAGGTGGGATCGCCGCAGTATGTGACGTGGCTGGCTATACCGGTAATCCTCGGCATGGCGACGACCGCGAGCGGCCGGGGCAGATCGTTTCGCATCCCGGCCATCCTGGTCTGCGTGATCGCAGCCCTGACCCAGGTGATCTATCCGTACCTCTACGGATACCTGCTCGGAACGAACGTCGTGATGCTGTTGGTCATCACGGCCAAAGACATCCTGCTCTTCGCGCTGCTGGCGTGGGCGGTGGCTAATCTCGTACAGTCCGCTCGAACGTTCGCGTTCGATCGTGAGGAGACCGATGTGACCGAATGGCTGCCCCAGGTGTGGCCGTTCAGCGCACGAAGTGAGATCGAGAGCCCGACCAAGATCGAAAGGTAGACAATGCTGGTGGCATTTTCCGTTTCCCCGAGTGGCGGCACCGAAGACGACTCTGTGCATGACGCTGTCGCGGCCGCGGTGAAGATCGTGCGAGAGTCGGGGCTGCCCAACCACACAGACTCGATGTTCACGACACTCGAGGGTGACTGGGATGAGGTGTTCGATGTGATCAGGCGCGCGACAGATGCCGTTGGCACATTCGGCACGCGCGTCTCGCTGGTACTGAAGGCCGACATCCGGCCCGGCCACTCAGGAGAGCTGACCGGCAAGGTCGAACGACTCGAACGGGCAATCGCCTTACAGTAGAAGGCGGAGCTCGATGGAGAGCTGTCCTTCGCCCTCCAGCCGATCGGTTCAGCACACGTGACGTCAGCAGCACCAATCCCAGCACTGGCACCAGGCTTGCTCGCACCGGCGCGCACCAGGCTCGCCCTGCTCGCACTCGCGATCGGCGGATTCGGCATCGGCTGTACGGAGTTCGTCGTGCTGGGCTTGTTGCCGAACATCGGCCACGACCTGCTGCCAGGACTCTCGCCCACCGATGCCAATGCCAGGGTCGGGCTGCTCGCCTCGGCCTACGCACTCGGAGTGGTGGTCGGTGCTCCGACCATTGCCGCCTTCGCTGCGCGCTTTCCCCGTAAAAAACTGCTCGTCGTGCTCGCAGCTGCATTCACCTTCTTCACGGTCCTGTCGGCGGTGCTGCCGACCTTCGGGCTCGTTCTTGCAGCGCGATTTCTCGCCGGTCTTCCGCACGGCGCGTACTTCGGCATCGCAGCACTGGTGGCCGCCGAGCTGATGGGGCCGGGCAAACGTGCGGCCGGGGTTGCGTTCGTGCTCGTCGGTCTCACCAGCGCCAACGTGATCGGGGTTCCGCTCATCACTTTCCTCGGCCAGTCAACGAACTGGCGGGTTGCCTACCTCGCCGTTGCGGCGGTATTCGCGGTGACCCTCGTACTGCTCGCGGCCTTCCTGCCACACCAGCCAGGGGACCCGGCAGCGACCATGAAACGAGAGCTCGCCGCTTTCGGCCGCGCCCAGGTCTGGCTCACCCTCGTGATGGGCGCCATCGGTTTCGGTGGATTCTTCGCGGTGTACACCTACGTCTCCCCGCTGGCCACAGATGTCGCGATGCTGCCGGCCGCGGTAGTGCCCATCGTGCTCGTCGTCTTCGGCCTCGGAATGACGTTCGGAAATCTCCTGGGGGGCTGGCTCGCCGACCGAGGCACGATCCGCAGTATGTACGTCTTCTTCGCGCTGTTCGTGGTGTCGCTGGTCGAACTGATCCTTGCGTCGCACTCGGCGGTCGGCCTGTTCGTCGGGGTGTTTCTGGTCGGGCTCTCGACCTCGGGGCTTGCGCCATCGATCCAGACCAGGCTGATGGATGTCGCTGGCGACTCCCAGACGCTTGGCGCGGCTGCGAACCACTCGGCCCTCAACATCGGCAACAGCCTCGGCGCGTACCTCGGCGGTGTCGTCATCGCTGCCGGTCTCGGTTACGTTGCTCCGGTGTGGGTCGGACTCGTGCTCTGCGTTCCCGGTATCGCGCTACTGACTGCCAGCGCCCTGCTGCAGCGCAGGCGCGGCGGAACCATCGACGGCTCGCACCGCGCGCCGATCGTTCCGGTCAACGCCGAGTAGGTCACCGCGCCGCTTCAGCTGTGAAATCGAGTTGCAGTGGCTAGAACGAGCCCTGCGGAGCATCGGTCGAGATCAGGATTCCGTCCTGGATCGCGCGCTTACGGAGCGCGACCTTGGTGCCGACATCGATACCAGCGACCCGGTACTTCTCACGAATTCGCTTGAGGTACGACTTCGCGGTCTCTTCGGAGATGCCGAGCTGGAATGCGACAGCCTTGACCGGCTCGCCACCGCCGTAGAGGGCCATCACTCTGCGCTCCTGGGCACTGAGTTTCGGGGCGCCGCCCACATCACTCGCGTTGAGGGCAAGGTCGAGCTCAGCCGAGATGTACGACTCACCCTTGGCGGCCGAGCGGATGGCCTCGACGATCATCTCGGCCTCCTCGCTCTTCACCAGGTAGCCCAGAGCGCCGGCTCCCAATGCCTCGCGGACCACGTTGGGCTCGGAGTATGTGCTCATCAGCACGGTCTTTACTCCCGTGGTCTTGAGGGTCGAGATCTTGAGAGAGATCGGGATGTTGTCTTTGAGGTCGACATCGAGCAGCACGACGTCGACCGGGAACTCCGGGTGGCTCAGAAGCTCAGGCCAGGTCGACACAGCTGCAACCATGTCGATGTCGCTCGCTGCGCCGCGGATCCACTCGGTGAGTGCTCCGAGGAGCATCTTGTGGTCGTCGACAAGCGCGAGCCTGATTCGGTCATCTGGTTCTGCCACGGTGATCGTTTCCATTTCTTGAATGCGTTGGGTTCAGGTTATTGGTCTGCCGGGTTCGAGACCACGCAGTCGATTTCGACACGCAGGCTGGAGTTCTGGGTTGAGTCGACGAATCGACCCACTTTTCCGATCGCATCCCATGTCGCGGGGTCGACCCGATTGCGCGCCACTTCGGTAGTGGTGATCACGATCGGAACGGTGATGGTCTTCGAGACCGGGTCAGGGGGCGATGAGACCGGCCCCAGGGTGAGCTGTGCGGTGGATGATCCTTTGCTCTTGTCGCTCACCAGCAACCACACCGCCGCGAGCAGCCCGTCGCGCTGGTTCGGATCGAGAAGGCCGGCCAGGCTGCCGCGATCGGTGAGACTCACCGATTTACCCAGTTGCTCGGACTCGGTGATCGCGTGGTACAGCCAGGTCTCGCGCCTACCTTCAATGAGGTGCAGACGCAACTCGGTGGCGAGCGAGGCGGCGAGTGATGCGGTCTTCGGCGCGAGCGGCAGCTTTGTCTTTCCGGTCGCGACAGAATCGAGCAGCTCTTCCGCGGCGAGGTCGAGCCTGGCGAGTTCCTCAGACGCGAGCATCCCGACGGCGAAGCGGGGCGCGGAGACGGTGCTCTGCACCAGCACCCTGTCCAGTTCGAGTTGCACTATCCGTCTGAATCGCCTGATTACGTAGAGCCCGAATGTTGCCGGCCCGATGCAGAGAGCGACTGCGATGAGCTGGGCTGGGAGGTTCTGTGGGGTCAGAGGCGTGGTGAACAGGATTGCGACGATGATCACCACGGCGAGCACGATCGCCGCCGACAATACTTCGCGGCCGTGGCGCAGGGTGATGGCAACGAGAAGACCGAAGCCCACCGAGACGGATGCCGTAGCGGTGCTGCCGATGTTGTGCAGCGGCCAGATTGCCGCCAGGTCGAGAACGACGACCCCGGCCAGCAGCATGAGGAAGGTGGCGAACATCCAGTCGGGCATCCGCTCGCCCCTGGTGGCGATCGCAACCACGACTCCGACGAGAGTGAGCGAGTAGAGCAACCAGGCGGCAGCAACGGGGAGCAGGCTGGGGTATGCGCCGACGTGGCTGAGGAACACCGCTATTCCGTAGACGCCCTGGATCCCGGCAAGCACGCTCGCTCCGACCCCGAGGTATCCGGTGCCGAGGCTTGCGCCGCGAGCGCTGGCCTGCCGCATCGCGCGGCCGGCCGTCGACGCGTTCGGCACACCACCGCGATTGCGTCTGCCGAGGATGACGCCGAGCGTGTTCTCTTCGGGGTTAGACCAGCCGCTGCTCATTTGGGTACCTCGAGAACCACGGTGGTGCCCGCGCCCTTCGAGGAGAAGAGCCGAGCGTTGCCGCCGACCTCTTTGAGTCTTCCGACCACCGAATCCTTGAAGCCGAGCCTGGCATCGTCGATGTCTTTGATGTCGAAGCCGACTCCCGCGTCGGTCACCATCGCGCGCACAGTCGTCGCGTCGTCTGTGATCGTCACATGTGCGTCGGTGACACCGGAATGCCTGCGCACATTTTCAAGACATTCGGCAAGGGCGAGCAGGAACGCGTCAAGGACGTCACTTGGCAGCAGCACCTGGCCGGTGCCGTGCCAGCTCACTTCGAGGCCCATCCGACCGAAGCGCTGCTTCACCGACTCGAGGGTTGTGCCGAGTGCAGACTCTTCCACCGGCTCGAGGGTGTATTCGCCCGAGGATTGGGGCACGGGGGTTGCGCCGAGCCTCAGTTGCCGAAGCAGCCTGGCGTCGTCACTGGCCTGCTGTTGAAGAGCGGATGCCGCAACGCCGACCCCTGAGTGGGCGAGAAGGGTGAGGGTCGCAAGCACGGTGTCGTGCAGAAGGCGTGCTCCCTGGCGACGCTGTGCCTCAGTCTCACTCGCCTGGCGCTCGGCCCGATGCGCTCGGCCGATGCTGTAGATGCGTCTGGCGGCCCGGGGCACGCTGGCGGAGAGCCAATAGCCGAAAACCGTGGCGAGTACCCAGCCCAGAACGACGGTTGCGCCTTCGATCGACAGCGGGCCCGTCGTTTCAGACGCAAAAACGGTGAGCACTGTCGACGCGGCAAGCCCGACGGCGAGCAGCGCTATTCGACCGAGCCCTGTCGTGAGCACGATGCCAAATGCGGCGAGCGATCCGGCCGCTAATGGCAGAACGGCGGTGGCGAGCGCAGGGCCGCCAAGGCCGCCGAGCGGGCGCTGGACGACGATGAGAATAGCGAGCCCCGCTGCGATGCCGAGAAGTGGCCAGATAATCGACTGGCTGGCTCCGACGCGCGCATGGCAAAGCACCAGCACCGCGAATAGCGGCAGTACGGCGAGCAGGGTCGTCCACACCACCACCCCAGGAACGGCAAAGCAGATCAGGGCGACACATGTCGATCCGAGGCCGATCATTCTGGCAGAGCGCTGAAGAAGACGATCGCGCTCTTTGGCGATGAGTTCCACGTGTGTAATAGTCACATACGCTGTGCCCTTAAGTGGGGGTCTTGGGAGGTTCGTTACCGTCGTGTCGTCCGCGGTACTCTCGCTGTGAGTGATCAGAGGGGTAATGCCGTGAATGCGGCGCCACACTCGCAGCCGGAATTGAGGACCTAGCCTCGGATTCGGCAGACATTTCACCCGAAGAACATGTCGGGGGAGCAGAAGAGGGCCGCGGGAAACCGTGGCCCTCTTGCATTCCATCGGGATGCTCCCGCTTCTGTCTTCGCGAGCACCTTACGAAGCGAGGAGGCGCGCCAGATGGGGTCCGATAATCGCGTCTTCGATCAGGAACGCGTCGTGACCGAAGTCCGAGTGGATGACGACCGCCTTTCCGCCGTCGATAGTCGTGGGCAGGCCGGATGCGATTGCGACCTGGTCGGAAACGGGCATCAGCCGATCGCTGTCGATTCCGAGCACCAGGCTCCTGGCAGTAACTCGCGAGAGAGCAGCGGTCACTCCGCCCCGATCGCGGCCGACGTCGTGAGAGTTCATCGCCTGGACGAGCATCACATAGCTGTTCGCGTCGAAACGACGGGTGAACTTGTTGCCGTGAAAATCCAGGTAGCTCTCGACTGCGAATCTCCCTGAATTACCGAGGGGACTGACCTTCGACTGCCAGCTGCGCTCAAAACGATCGTTGAGTTCCGTCGGTGAGCGGTAGTTCAGGAGAGCCATTCGCCTGGCGAGGGCGAGTCCGCGATGGGGGCCTTCGCCCTCTGCAGCTTCGTAGTATTCGCCATCCGCAAAGTTCGGATCCATCTGGATCGCTTCGATCTGTACGGAGTTCAGCGCGATCTGGTCGGCATCACTGAGTGGGGGAGCGGCCAGAATCCCGACACGTTCGAGACGCTCGGGGTATGAGACCGCCCACTCCAGGGCTTGCATCCCACCCATCGAACCGCCGATCACAGCTGCCAGGCGCTCGATACCGAGGGCATCTGCGAGCGCGACCTGTGCATCCACCTGGTCCCTGATGGTGAAGTACGGAAATCGCGCACCCCACTCTCGCCCGTCGGGCGCGAATGAGGCCGGGCCAGTTGTGCCCTGGCATCCGCCGAGCATGTTCGGGGCAATCACGAACCACCTGTCGGTGTCGATGTGTTTGCCAGGGCCCACTATGCCCGACCACCAGCCTCCGGTCGCATGCCCAGGGCCTGGTGCTCCGACCACGTGGCTGTCACCGGTCAGGGCGTGCAGCAGCAGAATCGCATTCTCTTTGTCGGGTGCGAGCTCGCCCCAGGTCTCGTACGAGACCCGCGCCGTCGGCAGGACTCCGCCGCGCTCGAGGGTACGGCGACCGATCGACACGAACAACCTGTCGCCGGGCGGATCGCCCTCACGCCAGGCGCCGGTCGCCGAGGGCTTGCCTGAGATCGCGCGCGCGTTGGCTTCGGTCACGAAGCTCGCGGGGGCGGTGTCCTCCGGTGTCTGCCAGTCCATGTCGTGCCAATTATCTCGTGCTGCGGGATGTGTTACGCCGCCAGCGCGAAGGTGAACTGCCCGGTGTTGTTCGTTTTTCGCCAGAAAAACTACAACACCGGGCAGTTCGATGAATCAGTTACGCTTTGGCGTTCGCCGCTGATGCCGTTCGTGCCGCCGCGAAGCCACTCTCGAGGTCGGCGAGGATGTCGTCGATGTTCTCGAGGCCAACCGACAGTCGCACGAGGCCCGGTGTGACACCCGAGGTGAGCTGCTGCTCAGGAGTGAGCTGCGAGTGTGTGGTCGACGCCGGGTGGATGATCAGGCTCCGAACGTCGCCGATGTTGGCCAGGTGGCTGAACAGGGTGACGTTGTCTACCAGCGAGCGGCCGGCATCCACCCCACCTTTCAGTTCGAAGGAGACGACAGCGCCGACGCCCTTGGGGGCGTACTCGTTAGCCTTCGCGTACCAGGGGCTCGACGGCAGCCCGGAGTAGTTGACCGAGGCGACGTCGTCGTGGTTGTCGAGAAACTCGGCAACCGCCTGGGCGTTCTGCACGTGACGCTCGATGCGCAGGCTGAGGGTTTCGATGCCCTGAATGAGCTGCCATGCGCTCGCCGGAGCGATCGAGGCGCCGAGGTCGCGCAGGCCCTGCACGCGCGCCTTGATGATGTAGGCGATGCCGTCGCCGACAGCCGTCGTGTAGCTCGCGCCGTGGTAGCTCGGGTCTGGCTCTGTGAGGCCCGGGAACTTCTCGACGTTCTTTGACCACTCGAATTTTCCGCCGTCGACGATGATTCCGCCGATGACGGTTCCGTGGCCGCCGAGGAACTTGGTGGCGGAGTGCACGATGATGTCTGCGCCGTGTTCGAACGGACGGATCAGGTATGGTGTCGCGATCGTGTTGTCGACGATAAGCGGAACGCCGTTTTTGTGAGCGACGTCGGCGACCAGTGCGATGTCGAGGATGTTGATCTTCGGGTTACCGATTGTCTCGGCGAAGAAGAGCTTGGTGTTCGGCCGCACCGCTGCAGCCCACTCGGCGGCGTCATCCTGGTCTTCAACGAAGGTGGTCTCGATGCCGAGCTTCGCGAGCGTGTATTTGAACAGGTTGTATGTGCCGCCGTAGATGGACGACGACGAGACGATGTGGTCTCCGGCCTGGGCGATGTTGAGAACCGCGAGGGTCTCTGCCGCCTGGCCCGAGGCGACGAGCAGCGCTGCGGTGCCGCCTTCGAGGGCCGCGACGCGCTCTTCGACGACGTTCTGGGTCGGATTCTGGATGCGCGTGTAGATGTTGCCGAACTCAGCGAGCGCGAAGAGATTCTTGGCGTGCTCTGCGTTGTTGAAGACGTATGAGGTGGTCTGGTAGATCGGCGTGGCACGGGCATTCGTGACGGGATCGGGAGCAGCGCCAGTGTGGATCTGCTTGGTCTCGAATTTCCAGGCTGAGGTGTCGGTCATGGTTACTCCTTGCAATCGTGGGCGAATTCTGTGTGGCGGGTTTCCTGCCCACTCGTGTGTGAGCCTAAGCAGGTCACTGTGGAGCCGCAATGGGGCTCGCAATATGGAGTAACACTGATCCGATCGCCCTGCTTGACGCGCGCGACTAGTCATGCGAGAGTAGTCGCGTGTCATCCATTCGACTCTTCGTTCTCGGCTCCCTCGACCAGCGCGGAGCGATGCACGGCCACGGGCTATTGCTTTTGGCCGAACAGGAGCACATTGACGAGTGGACCGACTTCGCGCCGAGTGCTGTCTATGGCGCAATCAAGCGGCTCGCGGCAGAGGGACTCATCATCGAGGACCGGGTTGAGAAGCAGGGCAACTACCCCGAGCGCCAGTTCTACCGAATCAGCAAGGAAGGGCAGACGGCGCTAGGCGAGTTGCGGATGCAGGGACTCACCGAAATCGTGATGAAGTCAGACCCGCTCGATCTCGCTCTCGCGCGGCTTGACCCGGCCGGGCTCGACGAACTGCCCGGAATCCTCACGGAGAGGCTCCGCACCCTCGAGATGACCCTGAAGACCGAGGAAGCACATTTTGCCGAGATCACCAGCTACCTAAGCGTGTCTGAAACCTGGTCAATGACTCACAAGTTCTTCCGTCTCCGCGGAGAAATCGAATACCACCATCAACTTCTCACTGCACTTCCCGAAATAATCGCGGACGAAAAGTCCCGGAAGGAATACACCTGATGTCTGAATCCTGGTCTGCCGCTCCGAGCGGCATCGCCATTTCGCCTCGACGAGCCTGGCAGGCCCTCGCGGTGCTGCTGCTCGGTATGGCGATGGCACTGATCGACGCCACTATCGTCAATGTCGCCCTGCCGACCATCCGCACCAGCCTGTCTGCAGACGAGGCGACCCTCTCGTGGATAATCTCCGGGTACTCGCTGGCATTCGGCCTCGCCTTGATCCCGGCCGGCCGGGTAGGCGACCGGCTCGGTCACAAGTGGGTCTTTATCATCGGCCTCGCGCTGTTCACGGTCGCCAGCCTCGCCTGCGGCTTAGCGCAGAACAGCACGCAATTGGTTGTCGCCCGCGTTATCCAGGGCCTCGCCGGCGGCATCTTCCTGCCGGCGGTGAGCGCGTTCATCCAGATAATGTTCCCCGGCAAAAGCCGCGGACGTGCGTTTGCCATCATGGGCGCCGTCCTGGGCATTTCTTCAGCCCTCGGCCCGATCATCGGTGGACTTCTGATTCAGGCGTTCGGCGACAAGAACGGCTGGCGCTACGTCTTCGACGTGAACATCCCTCTCGGCATCATCGCGGTTGTCCTTGCGATCGCGATCATTCCCCGGGGCAAGGTCGCTGACGCCGTCTCGGGCGGGATCGACTGGATCGGCCTCGTGCTCATCTCCGGCGCGCTTGTCGCCATCCTCGTGCCGCTCATCGAGGGCCAGAACAACGGCTGGCCGCTCTGGACCTACCTGTCGCTCGCTGGCGGCGTCGTGTTGATTGTGCTGTTCGCGCTCTGGGAGGTGTCGTACACCAAGCGTGGGAACAGTCCGTTGGTGCCGCCCCACCTGTTCTCGCACCCCGCCTTCACCGGCGGCACCATTCTCGCGCTGGTGTACTTCGCGGCGTTCACCAGCATCTTCTTCTCCATCTCGATCCTCTGGCAGTCAGGTCTCGGGCACACAGCCCTCGAATCGGGCCTGGTCTCGATTCCGTTCGCACTCGGGAGCATCATCACCGCGTCGCAGAGCAACCGGATAAGCGCAAAACTCGGTCGCAACGTGCTTTCGCTCGGCACTGCCATGGTTGTCGTCGGGCTCGCAGCCGTGTGGATCGTTCTGCTCACGGTACCGGGCAAGGACCTGACCAGCTGGGACCTCCTTGGCCCCCTGCTTCTCGCTGGCGCCGGCAGCGGATTCTTCATCGCGCCCAACGCGCAGTTCATCATCGCAACTGTCGACCCTGCTGAGGCGGGCGCAGCAAGCGGTGTCATCTCAACCATGCAGCGAATCGGCGCGGCAATCGGCATCGCCGTCATCGGCAGCGTCTTTTTCGGAACGCTCACCGGCATCAAGCCGACAACCGCCCAGATCGCCGCCGCCGCCCAGGCTCACGGCCGGGAGGGCGCGGCAGCGGTCAAGGCGGCTATTGCGACCGTCGTGAAGCAAAACGAGGCGAGTGCATTCACCCATAGCGCAGCCTCAGCAATGATGGTCAGTGTGATTTTCGCACTCGCTGCCTTCGCGCTGGTGTTCACGCTCCCGCGCAGGGTCAGCAGGGGATGGGATTCGAAGCCGGCCGACAAGCAGTCGGTAGCCAGCCACTGAACCGGGCTGATGTACGGGCGCGCTACGGTTAAACGCGAAGGAAATGGAGTCACCGTGATGGCACGACGCGTAGTGGTAACCGGGGCGAGTTCGGGCATCGGGGCGGCAACCGTCAGGCTCTTCGCTGGGCACGGCTGGAATGTGGTGGGGGTCGCGCGGCGCACGGATCGGCTCGAAGCACTCGCGGCCGAAACCGGGTGTGACATCGTCACAGCTGACCTCACCGACCAGGCCCAGGTCGACGCCCTCGCCGACCACCTCGCCGCGCTCGGCGAGGTGCACGCACTGGTCAATAACGCCGGTGGCGCTTTCGGGTTGGCGTCAGTCGAAGACAGCGACCCGGATGACTGGACGCGCATGTTCGACGTCAATGTCGTCGCCGTCAAGCGGGTTACGAGTGCCCTGCTGCCGCTTCTACGCCTCGGGGCGAGGGACGGCGGCCATGCCGACATCCTCACCGTCACGTCGATCGCCGGTCACGTTGCCTATGAGGGCGGCGGCGGCTACAACGCGGCCAAGTTCGGCGCGCACGCGCTCGTCGCGGTGCTCAGGCTGGAACTTGCAGGCGAGCCGATCCGAGTGCTCGAAGTCGCCCCGGGAATGGTGAAGACCGACGAGTTCTCGCTGACCAGGTTCGCTGGCGACCAGGAACGGGCTGACGCTGTGTACGCGAACGTGCCGAATCCGCTGTTCGCAGAGGACATTGCCGAGGCAATAGTGCACGCGATCGAACTTCCCGGCTATGTGAATCTCGACCTGGTGACCATCAAGCCGGTGGCGCAGGCTGCACCCTGGAAGGTCATCCGCGGAGACCTGAAGTCGAAGCTGTAGCGGCTAGCCCTACCGGCTACTCCACGAGAGATTCGGCCGCAGCGACGTCGGGTTCTGCGGCATCGGCGAACGCCAGCTTCGGCACGAAGAACAGCAGCACGGCGGCGGCGAGGGCGCCCACGCCGCAGATGATCCAGACCGTGAAATACCCCGAGAGGCTCGACGCTGTGCTTGCGGCGACACTTCCTGCCACGCCGACAACGCCCATCGCGAGTGCGATGCCGAAGACCGCTGACGCGAACGAGCCGCCGATGGTCTTGGTCGTGTTGGTCAGCGCAGCTGCTATTCCAGTCTGCCCGCGAGGAGCCGCGGCGGCTGCCGCTGCAGGCATCGCGCCCACGAGAGCACCCGATCCAATCCCCGCAATGAACATGTTCATGAATACCTCCCAGACCTGCAGATGGAGGGGGACGAACAGCAGGTACCCGATGGCGACGAAGAATGCCGCGACAATGAGCGCGATGCGGGGCGACAGCTTTCGGGAGACCAGAGGGAAGAGCACGGCACCGATGATCATCGAGATGAGGTAGACACCGATCAGGGTCGAGCGATCACCAGAGTCGAGCCCGAGCCCATACCCGTTCTTCGGGTCGGTGCCCGCGTACGCGCTCAGTGGTGCCTGGGCACCCAGCAGGCTGATACCGATGAGGGCGGCGGTGAGCTGCACCGGCCACATGTTCGGCTGTCTCAGCACGCGCAGGTCGATCGCCGGGTCGTCCTGTTTCAACTCGTAGCGTGCGAAGGGGATGAACGCGAGAACGCCAGCAACAATGAACAGGTAACACCACCACGCCTCCGGTCCGTTGAGCCGCAGGAAGGTGAGGCCGGAGGTGATCAGCAGCAGCCCGATGGTGAGCAGGGTGAAGCCCACGACATCCAGTTTTCGGCCGGACAGAGGGGTTGATTCCGGTACCCCGAAGAGGATGGCGAAGAACACCAGCGTGACGGCGATCGCCGGGATCATGAGGGTCAGCTGAACGTTGTGGCCGAACCATCCGAAGACCCGTCCGCCCAGGAGCGCGCCTATAATCGCCCCCGCCTCGAGCGCGACCACCAGGAATCCGGCCGCCCGCCTGGTCTGGGATGGACCACGCCCGGTGCGACGGCCGCGATCGAAGATGAGCGCGATCTCGAGCGGCAGCCAGACGACGTAGAAGCCTTGCAGTGCGAACGAGATGAGATAGCTCGTGAAGTTGCCCGAGAAGGCGAGCGCCCAGGTGGCCAGCGCCGTCACAACCGTCGACCCGAGCAGGATGCGCTTGTGCCCGAACATATCGCCGAGCTTCGCCAGCACCGGCACGACCAGCGCAGAGACCAGCAGCTGGGCGGCTTCGAACCAGTTGTAGTCCGCATCTTTGATACCGAGGTATTTCACCAGGTCACTGATGAGCGGCACGTAATAGCCCTGCAGGATTCCGCTGACGATCTCGACCAGGAAGAGAAAGCCGATCAGCCCAAACGTGACACTGCCCCTGCGCGCTGCTGCGGTCTCCATGAACGGATGCTACCGATAACGTTGGTCACATGGCTGACGAACGCGAAATCCTGACCTGGCAAGACTTCGGGGACGGATCGCGTGAACTCGCCACTGTCGTACACGAGAGCGGATTCGTTCCGGATGTCGTGGTCGCTATCGCCCGTGGCGGCCTGCTGCTTGCCGGTGCACTCGCCTATGCGCTCGACGTGAAGAGCTGTGGCGCCCTGAATGCCGAGTTCTACACCGGGGTCGATGCCAGGCTCGACGAGCCGATCGTGCTCGCGCCGTATCTCGATGAGGTCTCGCTCACAGGCAAGAAGGTGCTGCTGGTCGATGACGTCTCAGACTCCGGACGCACGCTCAAAATGGTGCTCGGCATCATCGAGGCTGCTGGTGGCGAGACGCGCACCGTATGCCTGTACTCCAAGTCGCACACAGTTCTTGTGCCCGATTACGTCTGGCGGCACACCGATCGGTGGATCGCGTTCCCGTGGTCGTCGCAGGCGCCCGTAACGGTCTAAAGCACGATGGTGCGGCCGCTCTCTGAGCTGATCGATCCCGGCTGGGCCGAAGCGCTTGCGCCCGTTGCGGCGCAGATCGCGGCCATGGGGGACTTCCTGCGGGCGGGCGGCCCGTACCTGCCGGCCGGAGCTCACGTTCTCAGGGCTTTCGAACGTCCGCTGGCTGACGTGAAGGTGCTCATTGTCGGGCAGGACCCGTACCCGACGCCCGGGCATCCGATCGGTCTCTCCTTCGCTGTCGAGCGGAGTGTTCGCCCGGTGCCGCGCAGCCTGCAGAACATCTACAAGGAACTCAGCAGCGACCTGGGCATCCAGCCGCCTGGGCACGGCGATCTCAGCGCCTGGGCCGACCAGGGGGTCATGCTGCTCAACCGCGTGCTCACCGTGGCGCCGGGAGCATCCGGCTCACATCGGGGCAAGGGCTGGGCGGCGATCACGGCGACCGCGATCCATGCGCTGGTCGAGAGAGGCGGCCCGCTCGTGGCGATCCTGTGGGGGAGGGACGCCATCTCGCTGGAGCCGATGCTCGGCACGGTTCCGGTGGTGAAATCCGTACATCCCAGCCCCCTCTCCGCCTCGGGAGGATTCTTCGGATCCAAGCCGTTCAGTCGCGCCAATTCACTTCTCGTCGAGCAGGGTGCAACGCCGGTGGACTGGTCCCTGCCGCTATGACCTCTCTTCGAGGTGTGGTTTCCGTGCGTGTTGTCAGCACGGTGAGCGACTGAAGCAGCAGCGGAAGAATAGGCTTCATTCATGCTCGAGGAGGAATACCAGGCAACTCATCGCCCCAAGGAGGCGCAGCGAAACCTGCCGCCACTCGAGGTTCCTTTCGACTATGTGATCCGGGATGCCCGGCAAGAGGATCTGCCGGATATCCGCGAGATCTACAACCACTACGTGATGAACTCAACGGTCACCTTCGACGAGAAGCCGATGTCGCTGGGAGCGTGGCGCACCAAGTTCGCGCAGGTGACCAAAGCGAAGATGCCGATCCTGGTTGCGGAGAGCGCAAACGGCAACATCCTGGGGTTCGCATACGTCTACCCGTGGAAAGAGAAGGCCGCATACCGCTTCACGGTTGAAGACTCGATCTACCTCGGCCCGGCATCGACGGGTAAGGGACTCGGCAAGGTGCTGATGGGCGCTCTGATCGACAGTTCTCGTGCGGCGGGGCTGAAAGAGATCATTGCCGTGATCGCTGACCAGGGGGCGGATGCCTCGATCCAGATGCATCGCAATTTCGGATTCAAGGAGGTCGGGCGCATGGGCAAGGTCGGCTTCAAGTTTGACCGCTGGCTCGGCACCGTGATGCTGCAGAAGTCACTGAAGAAAAACGATCGCTGAACCAACCAGGGCTCCTACGCCTTCGGGGCTGCGATCTGGCCCGAGATGTTCAAGACTCTGCGCCGGGCCAGCGAGCCGGTGAAGAAACTCGACCCCGAACCCACTCGATGCCCGGTCACTATCGCTGTGGTGCCCATCGGGTCGAAAGTCACGGGTCGAGGCTACCGGCGCTACGCTCGAACAATGTCAGAAGCGCCACGCAGACGCCCGGATGATTCGGCTGTGCTGCTCGCACTTTCCGGCCACATCACGGCGCGACCGCGGGCCGTCTTCGACGCTCTCGATGCACGATTTCGCCCGGGAGGGTCATCCAAGACGCTCTATTTGGCTGATCCAAGTGCATTCCTGATCATCACCCAGGGCGGATGGTGGTACCGCGGTGAATACCGGATCGTGCCAGACGAGAGCGGATCGAATGTGGAGCACACTCTCCTGAACATCGCACACCAGCGCCGGATGGGCAGTCTCACCGGGCGCAGGGTCATCACGTCAGCTCCTGCAGACTTCGAGCGGATGCTCAAGCAACTCAGGCTCGAGCTGGAGTAAGCGCCGCCTCGAGCAGGCGCCCGACGACTCTGCACCCCTTCCTTTCAGCCGAGTGGGCCTGGCCCGGGATTTGGCCTGGCCCAAACACCTAGGCTCGAATGGTGTTCGAACTCCATCACCTGAGCGCCCAGGAGCAGTGGGACTGGCTTCAGCGCGGCGAGATAACCGCTCGCGAACTCGTCGATCACTACCTGGAACGCATCGAGCGACTCGATCCGTCGCTCGGCGCCTTCGTCACGGTCACCGCTGAGGCTGCCCGCGAACGCGCGTCTGGGCTCGTGGATGCCGTACCCAGGTCAGCCCAGCTGTGGGGACTGCCGTTCGCTGACAAAGATCTCACCAATCGCGCGGGGGTGCCGACAGGGTTCGGATCACGGCTGATGGCCGGGTTCATCCCGGAGGTGTCCGACGACCTCACGACTGTGCTTGATGCGGCAGGCGGCATCAGCCTCGGCAAAACGAATGCCCCCGAATTCGGCCTGCCGTCATACACCGAGACCGTGGTCGCACCGCCGGCGAGGAACCCCTGGAATACCGCACTCGGCGCCGGCGGCTCGAGTGGCGGAGCGGCCGTGGCAGTGGCCGCCGGCCTTCTCCCGTTCGCACCAGGCTCTGACGGCGGCGGGTCGGTGCGGATCCCCGCGGCGGCCTGCGGGCTGGTCGGCATCAAACCCTCCCGCGGCCTGGTGCCGGCGGGAACTGGTCTGGACAAGCTCGCCGGTCTCGTCGTGCCAGGCCCGCTCGCGCGCACGGTCGCAGACGCCGCGTTGATGCTCGACGCCATGGTCGACGGGGGCCCGTACCCCTTCACCGTTCGGGCGCCGCGTTGGGACGGCGGAGCGCTGCTCAACGCTGCTGTGCGCGGGGAGGGCCGCTACCAGCTCGGCGTGATGACCACCTCGCCCTGGGATGACGCGTACGACATCACCGTCTCGGCCGAGGCATCCGCAGCTCTCGCTGTCGCGGTGAACGAGCTCGATATTCTCGGGCACGGCATCGAGGAGTTCGGCCTTGAGCCAGACGAGAGCTATGCGCCCAACTTCCGGGTTATCTGGCAGGCGGGGGCTGCCGGCATTCCGGCAGAGGGAGAGCAGCTCGACCTGCTCGAGCCGCTGACCAGGTGGCTGGTCGAGCGGGGGCGCGAGATCACAGCACGGCAGCTGATGCGGGCTCTCGGCAACCTGGCGACATTCGAGCGGTCGATCATCCGCCAGTTCGCACACTTCGACGCCGTGCTCAGTCCCGCACTCGCTATGGAACCACGGCCGATCGGCTGGTATGACTCGAGCGACCCTGAGCGCAACTTCGCGCAGCAGTGCCAGTACACGCCGTTCACCTCGTTCGCCAACGTGACCGGGCTGCCGGCGATCACGCTGCCGGTCTACCAGACGTCGGAAGGCATACCCATGGGAGTGCAGTTGGTGGGGAAGCCGGGCGGCGAGTCAACCCTGCTCGCCATCGGAGCCCAGCTCGAGCGAAAGCTCCAATGGCAGCGCAGGCACCCGCCGCAGTGGTGACTGGTCAGTACCCATTACTCAGCGCTTACAGGCCGACGAGGGCCGAGCTTCTCTCCCAGAGTTGCGCGGCGAGCGCGGCATCTGAGGCCTGGCGAGCGGTGCGCCCATTCGGTTTAAGTCCGTCGAAGTACGTGCCGCTGGCCATTCCGATGTCGGCCGTCGCGGCAAGGTGAACGAGCGGCGCGGCGCCCTGCTCCGGGCTGATTCCCAGCCTGCCTCGACTGAGGAAATTGGCGAATCGGATGACCGCGAGTTCCGTTCCGAAATTGGTTGAAACGTAGCCGGGGTGGAATGAGAATGCCGTCAGGCCCGGTTCCCGTTTGGCAAGCTCGCGGATGAACAGGATTGTTTCGAGTTTGCTCGTACCGTATGCCGGCCAGCCCGCCAGGTACGGGCGCTTTTTCCGGTCGAGATCGTCGAGGTAGACATGACCGCTGGCGTTCGCAAGGCTTGCCGTCGAGATGACCCTGCCCGCACTTTCGCGCAGCTTCGGCAGCAATAAACCGGTCAGCAGAAACGGTGCGAGGTGATTGTGCTGCAGGGTGCGCTCGTTGCCATCTGCTGTGATGCCGCGCGTGCCGACCAGGCCGCCGGCATTGTTCGCGAGCACGTCGATCGTCTCGTAGCGGGCGAGCAGGGCGGCCGCGAGCGCTCTCACCTGGTCGAGGTGGTCGAAGTCGGCGATGAATGGCGTGCCACCGATGCGAGCGGCGACCGAATTCGTGCGCTCTGGGTTGCGCCCGACCACGGCAACCGTTGCGCCCTGGCCCGCGAGGTTCACCGCTGCCGCTGTGCCCAGACCCGAGCTCGCCCCGGTAATCACAATCGTCGTGCCATCGAGTGCTCCGGTCACGGGTTGCTGCCTTTCCCTGTAAGTCGTGTCGCTGTATGTCGTGTCGCTGTATCGCGTGGGCCGGGAGTGATGCGGCCCTGCATCGTTTTTACACCGTTCTCTGAGCGGTGCTCACCCGCTCGGACGATACAGTGACTGCATGTCGACGACGGCGCCCAGGGTGGCGATGGTCTCGTTGCACACCTCGCCGGTGGCGCAGCCGGGTTCCGGCGATTCCGGCGGCATGAATGTGTCGATTCTCAGCCTGGCTGAGCAGCTGGCGCGACGCGGGGCAACGGTCGACCTGCTGACCAGGGCTGTTGGGGAGCCGGGGGAGCGGGAGTTGTTCGACGGCGTCACCCTGCACGAGTTGGCGGCAGGGCCCAAGGGCCAACTCGACAGGAACCAGCTCGCCGCGGCGGCCGACGAGTTTGGAGAGGCTGTCGCATCGCTGACCGGCCGTCGGCAACCACGGTACGACGTCATCCACGCCCACTACTGGCTGAGCGGGCTCGCAACCCTGCCGGTGGCCCTCGAGCTCAAACTGCCCTTCGTGCAGAGCTTTCACACCCTCGCCGCCATGAAGAACGAGACCGGGAGCGCTGAGCCAGAGCGGCGGGTACGCACCGAGATGTACCTGGCGAATCAGGCGACCGCTGTCGTCGCCGGATCAGCGGCAGAGGCCACCGCGCTCATCGATCTCGCCCGTGCCCCGGCCGACCGGGTCTGGGTGCTGCCGCCCGGAGTCGACATCGAGCTCTTCACGCCGCGGCGAGCGGATGCTGCTGCCGTTCGCATCCGCGCCCAGCTCTCGATCGCCGGCGATCGCCCGATCCTCGCCGTCGTCGGCAGGCTACAGCCGCTCAAAGACCAGAAACTGGCCATTCGTGCCCTGTCGCTGCTCGGGCCGGATCCGGTGATGGTGATCGCCGGCGAGCCTCCTCCCGGCGACGAGTCATACGCGAATTCGCTGCGCGAGCTCGCGCGGCAGGGAGGCGACGTTCGTTTCATGGGGGCGCTCTCGCGCGAGCACCTGGCCGACCTGCTTGCGGCAGCCGCAATCACGATTGTGCCGTCCCGCTCTGAGACCTTCGGTATCGTGGCGCTCGAATCGGCCGCCAGCGGCACGCCGGTTGTCGCGTTCCGCGGTTCGGGCCTGCTGGAGTCGGTGGCTGATGGAGTTTCAGGCATACTCGTCGACACCCGTGAACCTGCCGACTGGGCGAACACGATCGGCTCACTGCTCGACGATCGACTCCGACTGGATGCGCTCAGCGCCAGCGCACGCCACCATGCCGAGCCCTTCACCTGGGCCGCATCGGCCACTGCGATGCTCGCTCTCTACGAATCCCTCATCGAATCCGCAGGCATTCAGTCAGCTGGCCGACCGTAGGTCTCGAGCAGTCGCAGCCAGATCTCGTTCATGGTCGGATAGGCCGGAACAGCGTGCCAGAGTCGATCGAGTGGCACCTCGCCAACGATCGCCGTGGTTGCTGCATGGATGAGCTCCGAGACATCCTGACCGACGAAAGTGACGCCCAGAATGACGCCCCGCTTCTCATCGACGATCATCCGAGCCTGGCCCTCGTAGTCATCCGCCTGGAGTGATGCTCCTGCCACCCAGCCGAGGTTGTAGTCGACGATACGGATGTCGTACCCGGCCTTCTGTGCTGCTGCGGCTGTGAGACCGACTGAGGCGACCTCAGGGTCGGTGAAAGTGACCTGCGGAACCATCTCATGATCGGCTGTCGCCGCGTGCTTGCCGAATCGGTTGTCGTGCACCCGCGTGCCGAGCGCTCGTGCGGCGATCACGTCACCGGCGGCACGCGCCTGGTACTTGCCCTGGTGCGTGAGCAGGGCTCGGTGGTTGACGTCGCCGCAGGCATACAGCCAGTCGAAACCCTTCACGAGCATGGTGTCGTCTACAGTCATCCAGTCGCCCGGGGTGAGGCCGATGTTCTCGAAGCCGAGGTCAGTCGTGCGTGGTGTGCGGCCGATAGCGACGAGCACCTCGTCTGCGTCGATCGTCGAGCCGTCGTCGAGCGTGAGGTGAACTCCGCTCTCGTCACGACTGACGGAGGTGGTGGTGACACCGATAAGCACGGTCGCTCCGAGCTTCTGCAGCGATTTCTGCACGGCTTCACCGGCGAAGGGCTCCTGGCCGGCGAGAAGTGCAGAGCGGGCGATCACGGTGACTTTCGATCCGAACGTAGCGTAGGCGGTCGCCATCTCGACGCCGACCACTCCGCCCCCGATGATGGCGAGACGTGTGGGCGCGACCCTGGCGCTGGTGGCATCCCGGCTTGTCCAGGGGGCGGCATCCGCGAGCCCGGCGATATCGGGGAGGAGCGCATCGGACCCGACGCTTACCGCCACCGCGTGTGTCGCTGTGTACACGGTGCCGTCGACGGTCACCTGTTTTTCGCCGCTGATGCGCGCGTGGCCCCGAACAAGGTCGATGCCGGCGCCCGTGACCCAGTCGACCTGGCTGTCGTCGTTCCAATCGTGCGTGAACCCGTCGCGCCGAGCAAAGGTCGCAGCGACGTCGATGCCGCCCGTCACCGCCTCGCGGGCTCCGCCGACGGCCTGTGCCGCCCGGAGCGCGATCCCACTTCGAAGGAGGGCTTTTGAGGGCATGCAGGCCCAGTACGAGCACTCGCCCCCGACGAGTTCGCTCTCGATGAGGAGAGCAGTTAAACCGTCCTGGTGGGCGCGATCCGCGATGTTCTCGCCCACTGCGCCAGCGCCAATGACGATGAGGTCGTATTCCTGAGTGGTCATAACTTCAGGCTAGTTGCGGTCAGCTGGAAAGCGCCCCGACTATTCGCAGGATGCTGCCCAGGTCGTCGACCGCGCTCTCCGGCGATGACGGCGCGAACTCGGTCACGCCGGCGCCCACCAGCGGCAGAGCCGCCTTGGCGGCTGCAATCACATCGAGCAGCTGTTGCAGACTGACTCCAAACGGCTCGGGAAACCCGATGCCATCAACGTAGGCGGGGTCGAGAACGTCGAGGTCGACGTGCAGGTAGACGGATGTTGCTCCCGTTGCCTCGAGGGCGGAGGTGATGGAGCCGGCATCCAACTCGTCGACGCCGATGAGCCGGATGCCGGCCTCTGCCACGAAGTCGGACTCTGCGTCGTCGAGAGCCCTGGTGCCCGCGAGCACGAGGTGCTTCGGATTCAGCGGCGCTGCGGGTACGAGGCCCTCAGGGCCTTCGCCGAGCAGGGTGCGCACGACCATGCCATGGAAGGCCCCTGATGGGGAGGATTCCGGGGTGTTGATGTCGGGATGGGCATCGATCCAGACCACAGCTGTGGTGCCGTCGGCTATGGCGCTGGCGATGGAACCGAGTTCGGCTCCGCAGTCCCCGCCGATGACGATGGGCATGGCCGACGCAGTGTGAATCGCCAGCTGCAGCGCGTCGCGCACGGCGATTATGGAACTGAGCCTGTGAACGGCGGAGCCCTCGTCGCTTCCCGCACCAAGTGGCACATCGACGACGGTCGTTGCAGAGACCGGCAGGTCGCCCCGGATCGCCTCCGCGCCATCGACGAGCCTCATTGCGCGAGACGAACCGGAACCCTGCCATTGCGGTACGACGAAAAAGGAGGCTGGCACGCCTCAATTATGTACGTCTAGAGGGTGCGCTGCGCCTGTGAGAGTGCTTCAGTGATCTGCTCGACGTTGCCGACCATCCCATAGGCGGGACGATCACGCTCGACCCGCCAGCTTTCGGCGAGATCGCCGACGTTGACCGTGTCGAAACCGAACTCGTCGTACAGCTTGGCCACGAACTCCGCAGCGTCAGCGTGATCGGATGCCGTGACCAGGGCACGACGGTCTGCGGCGCCAGAGGGGCGTGAGTCTGTGGTGATCTGGGCAGACTGGATGGCATTGAAACCCTTCGCGACCTTCGAGGTCGGGAGGTGGGCCTGCAGCATGCCGGTCACGGTGGAGTTACCCTCGTCGAGATCGGCGATGTGGCCATCCCGCTCGAAGTAGTAGTTGTTCGTGTCGATGACGATCTTTCCCGCGAGAGGTTCGACCGGCACAGAATCTATGGCCTTGAGTGGAATCGACACCAGCACGACATCGCCTGTCTCAGCAGCCTCGACGGCGGTTGCCGCGCGAGCATTCGGCCCCAGCTCCTGCACCAGGTCGCTGAGAGTCTCGGGGCCGCGAGAGTTGCTCACGACGACGTCGTAACCATTTTCGATCGCCTTGCGGGCGACCTGGCTGCCGATATTTCCTGAACCGATAATTCCGAGAGTTGTCATGCTGGGCCCAACACTGGACGTGCCCGGCTTGTTCCCGGCCCGTAGCCTTCGGAGAGCTCAGTTCTCTCGCGAGAGTTTCACCCTGCGGCGGATGTCAGCGAGCTGGCTGGCCATCGCCGACGGCAGGCGGTCACCGAATTCACCGAAGAATGTCTCGGTCTCATCGAGCTCGGCCAGCCACGCTTCATCGTCGATTTCGAAGAGCTGCTCCCAGTCACTCGGGGTGACGTCGATCCCCTCGAGGTTGACACCGCCATCGACCGGCTTCCAGCCGAGGGGAGTGTCAACCGCAGGTGTGCGGCCGTCGACGCGGTTCAGGATCCACTCGAGAACGCGAGCGTTTTCTGAGAATCCGGGCCACAACCAGGAGCCGTCAGCTCCTTTACGGAACCAGTTGACCTGGAAGATGCGCGGCACGCTGCCGTTCGCGCGAAGTGTCTTTCCCATCTCGAGCCAGTGTGACCAGTGGTCTGCCATGTTGTACCCGCAGAACGGCATCATGGCAAACGGGTCGCGGCGCAGTTCGCCGACCGTGCCCTCCGCGGCGGCCGTCCGCTCAGACGAGATGGTCGCCCCGATGTAGATACCGTGCTCCCAATCGCGCGCTTCGACAACAAGAGGCACGTTCGTTGCGCGCCTTCCGCCGAAGATGATGGCGTCGATGACGACACCCTCCGGATCCTGCCAGTCGTCAGAGATCGTGGGGCACTGGCTCGCTGCGACAGTGAACCGTGAGTTGGGATGCGCGGCGGGGGTGCCGGATGCCGGGGTCCAGTCGTTGCCCTGCCAGTCGATGAGGTGGTCGGGTGCCTTCTCGGTGAGGCCCTCCCACCAGATGTCGCCGTCGTCGCGGATCGCGACATTCGTGAAGATCGTGTTTCCCCAGATCGTGTCAACCGCGGTCTGGTTCGTCGATACTCCAGTGCCGGGGGCCACCCCGAAGAACCCGGCCTCCGGGTTGATCGCACGCAGTCGCCCGTCTGCGCCGGGTGCGAGCCAGGCGATGTCGTCGCCAATGGTCTCCACTTTCCAGCCAGGGATAGATGGCTTCAGCATTGCGAGATTGGTCTTTCCGCAGGCAGAAGGAAACGCTGCTGCCAGGTGGAAGACCCGGCCGCGAGAGTTCGTGAGTTTGAGGATAAGCATGTGCTCTGCGAGCCAGCCCTCGTCGCGAGCCATGACAGACGCGATGCGCAGAGCGAAGGACTTCTTGGCGAGCAGCGCGTTTCCGCCGTAGGCCGATCCGTACGACCAGATCTCGCGGGTCTCCGGGAAGTGCGAGATGTACTTGGTCTCGTTGCAGGGCCACGCGACGTCGGCCTGGCCGGGCTCCAGCGGGGCGCCCACGGAGTGCAGTGCGGGGACGAACCTGTCGCCGGCCGGGCCGTCGAGCAGCGGCAGCACGGACGCGCCCATGCGGGTCATGATCTTCATCGACGCGACGACGTACTCGGAGTCGGTGATCTCCACGCCGAGGAACGGCTGCTCGGCGTCGAGCGGGCCCATGCAGAACGGCACGACGTACATGGTCCGGCCGCGCATGCACCCGCGGAACAGCTCGGACATCCTGGCCTTCATCTCGGCCGGGTCCATCCAGTTGTTGGTGGATCCGGCGTCCTGCTCGAGGACGGAGCAGATGTAGGTGCGCTCCTCGACGCGGGCGACGTCGTCGGGGTCGGAGGCGGCCCAGAAGGAGTTCGGCTTCTTGGTCTCGTCGAGCTTGACGAACGTGCCCGAGCTCACGAGCTGGGACGTGACGCGGTCCCACTCCTCGTCGGAGCCGTCGCACCAGACGATGCGGTCGGGGGTGGTCAGCTCGGCCACTTCGCGGACCCAGGACAGCAACCGCGCATTGTCGGTCGGCGCTTCGTCGAGCCCTGGCACGGTTGCTGCAGTCATATCGTCCTCACTTCTGGCCGGCGCCCCGGCCGCGGGGAATGCTGCGC
>JAYTRC010000032.1:0-1515 GCA_043746355.1 Lacisediminihabitans sp.
CCTGTCTCAAACTCGTTGACACGTTCCGCGTGCAAGGGAAGCCGGTAGGATCCATGCAGCAGGCGGTGCCGCCGCAGGCGAACTCGATCGGGCAACAGGATTGGGGCGCACTTCCCGGCTTGACGCAAATTTGGTCGGTGCAGCACTTGGGCGGATCGTCACAAGTGGACTCGCTGGCGCAGCACTGATCGCCACCCGGAGCATGCGCACAATCCTGACCGGCAGGACAGCAGAGTAGTTGTCCCCCAGGCCTGCAGGCTGCCGAGTCGGCGCAACACTGGCTCCCATCGAAGTTCGTGCACTGCTCGAACGACGTGTTGCAGCACCGCGTTCCGCAAGGCTGGCCGCTCGTCGCCGTGTCGCACTCGAGGCACTGCTGCGGCTGCGCGTTCGTCGGAGCGAAGCAGCCTTGCCCTGGCGCGCAGCAGACGCTGTTGGGTGTACCGCTGCTGTTGTTGCAGGTCGCATTGGAGCAGCACGCCCCGTCGGCCAGACAGTTGTCCGAAATCTTGCAGCACGAGGAACCAAGCGTGCCGTCGCATTCCTTGTGAGGGTTCTCGGGCGTGTTCGGGCAGCAGCGGCTGTCCTTCATGCAGATATCGACGTTGTCGCAACACGTCTGGGCGTTGCACGCAGTGGTTCCCGGGCCGAGGCAGACGTCGAAGCAAACGGTAGTAAAGATGATGCAGCCAATCTCGCCACCGAGGAAACACAAGGCGTAAATGATGCCCGCGAAGGGCCCGGTGAAACCGGCCGCCGAGCACACAGTGCCAACAGTGATGGTGCACGCAACGAGTCCTGCCGTACACCCCGCTTCGCAATTGAGGCAGGGTCCAGCGCTAGTCGTACCGTCGAAGTGTCCAGGGGTCCCCGGGTTGCTGGCGTCGGCGAACGGGTCGGTGATGATCGGCGGGGTGAGCTCGCGCGCTTCTCCGAGGGGCGCAGCCAACGATGGAGCTCCGCAAGACGCGCCTTGTCCTTGCGGGTTCTGCAGTAGCTCCGTCAGAGCCGTGCTGACGGATGGATCGACGGTAGTCGCGGGCATGGGCTTTCCGTCCGCGAATGCGAGAGTGTGAGGATCCTCTTTGATGGGCCGCGGGACGATCACGCGCCCGTCGAAGGTTCCCTCCACGGTCTTCCCGTCGCTCACCAAGTCCGCTTGCTGGATACCCTGCATCAGCGGGCCGTAGGTCACGTGGCTGTGAATCGCGCGACTCACGTCGATGAACGTCTCGATGCGCTGAAACAGCGCTCCTCCGACCTCATACGTAAGGGTCGTCTTCCGCGGACCGCCAGCGTTGGCCGGCGACTGATCGATGCTCAGCGAAGCGCGCGCGGTCGCGATCTTCGTGTGCTGGCCGTCGGCGCTCGTCGTCGTGTGCACGCCGGTCGTCGGGCAACTACCCCCCCCCCCCCCATAGGTGTTAGCCCAACATCGCGAGGATGATATCGCGCTGCCGTGGCCGGCGCCCGCGCTCGGCGGCGCGTCCGATGTGGTCGACGAAGCGCTTGAGC
>JAYTRC010000033.1:0-6128 GCA_043746355.1 Lacisediminihabitans sp.
TGGATTTAGCGGTTCTCTCGAAGGATCACGCGGTGACCGTCGCCGTCTGCGGCGACACGCTCACCGTGATCCGATACACCACGTTAAAGGACGCAACCCTCATCGATCCCCGGTACGGGATGGCGTGTGTTCTCCAGACCCTGTTCGAGGCGTACAGCCTGCCCGAGTGGGCCTTCACCGGTGCGACCGACCGCGATTATTGAGGCTTTGCCGCCGAACTCACCTGTCGGGCGGGGTCGGCCGTTCGGTCAGGCCGCGTGGTTCGAATTGATGGCGAGGGTGAGTTTGCCGCCTTGGCGGGGTGTTCTTGAGGGGTCGACCCAGGGTGGGGGGATGAAGTACGGGACGCCGTGGTGGAATTGGATTTCCCACCCGCCGTCGTGGATGCGGTGGTGGTGGAAGCCGCAGAGCAGGATTCCGTTGTCTAGGTCGGTGTTGGGTTTATCTGACCACCAGATCACGTGGTGCGCTTCGGTGTAGGACGGTGGCGCTTCGCATCCGCCGAACGCGCATCCGCCGTCTCGTTCCCCGAATGCCAGCTTTTGTGCGCGGGAGAACAGTCTGCGGGCTGTGCCGAAGTCGAGGACTTCGCTGGGCCCGCCGAGGACGGAGGGGATGAGCTGAGCTTCGCCGGCGAGTTGTCGCGCGGTTGCGGCTGGGATGGTTTCCGGAACCCCGTCGATTTCGGCGATGCCGAGCCCGGTGAGGAGCGAGTCCAGCGTCATCCGGATCACCATCGTGATCGCCGGCAACTCCCCGGCAGCACCTTTACAGGTTGCTGCATGGTGGAAGACCTGCTCGGCCGCGTCGGAGCGGAGTTGCTGCAGGGTGCGGTCATCATCGCCCTGCTGCGGCTCCCCGCACACCGATGAAGTTTCGGGGGTGCTTGTGCCTCCATCGTGCTCGTCGCGGCCGCGGCGGAGTTCTCGTCCGACGATCGCGTCGATGGCCGCTTTGACGAGCCCTCCGGTTTGTGGGGTCATGTCCCAGTGGAGGCGCATCATCCCGTCCGCGCGGGTGAACAGCTGCAGGGCCCGTTTGCTGTGACGGAGTTCGCCGCGGGGTTCCGCGCCGTCCTGGTCGAGTCGGTCGCGCACCTGCCGGGCCAACACCCGCAAATCCGCAACCGTGAACCCGCCAGCCAGGTCGACAAGCTGCTGCTCGGCCATATCGCGGGCCGCCTGACTGCAGCGAGTGGATGCCGCATCGAGTTCCTTCACAATCACCGCAGCCGACTCCACCCCCAGGGTGCTGCCACGCACTGCATCACCAACCGCGGCATATCGGGCCGGCAGCGGGCTGCCATCGATCGCAGTCCGCAGGCGGATCGCCATCCCGACCTCACACAACCGGTATGCCTCACCGGTGGTGATCTTCCACAACTCCGCAACCAACAGAGCGGCGCGGGCATGGCCGGCCCTGCGCGCCATCCCTTCAGCACCCAAGGACAACTGCGAACGGAACGCGACCTCACCAGCAACAGCGACCCGGCGGATATTCACCGCCCGAAAATCATCCCCCACCGACATCGCAGCATCAAGAACACCCTGATCGGGCAACCCCACCGGATCCACCCACCCGGGCGCGACAACACCCCGCACTGCGGCGACATCTCTGCTGGACATAACACCAGCTTCCCGCACACCACCGACATTCCCCGAACCCTCAAACTAACCGCTGACCAGCAGTTTACCTGTGGATAGCTGTCCACAGGACGAGCGGTGAAGGAGAGGACGCGACAGCAACCGCGCTACGACCGCAGTGCCAACGCGAACGGCAACACTGCGGGCGCTCCCGCGAGGCGGAGCTGCCGAGCTGCGACGGTGAGGGTCCAGCGGCTGTCGGCAAGGTCATCCACCAGAAGCACCGGTCCAGACAACGAGGCGACCGACTCCGCGAGTGAAGCCCCCACTGTGAACCGTGAGAAAACGGACGCAAGCCGGTACGCACTGTTACCGCCGGCGGAGGCAGAGGAAGCCAGAGACAGCGCAGGCAGCAACGGCAACCGCCCCGCAGCCGCCAGCCCGAAAGCCAGGGACGAGACGAGCAACGGACGCGAAACAGAGGGCATCGCAACCACCGCGACCGGCCGATCATCCCAGGGCCAGTCGCCGAGCACCCGCGCGCAGGCGGCGAGAAGTGCATCGGAAACGGGAGCGTCAGGAGCAGCGAAAACCGCGCGCAGCGAATTACCCCAGCCAAGGTCGGTCAGCCGAGCAAGGGCGCGACCCTCCGAAAAACCGTGGGTGATTTTGCCCCGCACAGCGACCCCGAGCCGATCGGCTCCGGCAGGCCACTGCGCGCGCGGCTCGACGACGACCCCGACCCGGTCGAGGGACAAGGTGGCGAGCGAGGCGGCAGACGAAGCAACATCCGTCGGGTACCACGCGCCTGCGCAGTTGTCGCACCGCCCGCAGGGCACCGCGGTGTCATCGTCGAGCGAGCGCTGCAGGTACTCCATGCGGCATCCGGTGGTCGTCTCGTACTCCACCATGTGTTGCTGCTCGGCGGCGCGCTCGGCCGCGATGCGCTCGTAGCGGGAACTGTCGTACGTCCACGGCTGG
Source organism: Lacisediminihabitans sp. (assembly GCA_043746355.1). Classification (GTDB taxonomy): domain Bacteria; phylum Actinomycetota; class Actinomycetes; order Actinomycetales; family Microbacteriaceae; genus Lacisediminihabitans. The sequence continues at coordinate 2,565 of JAYTRC010000033.1, forward strand.
CCCGTCGCGATCCATCCACCCTTCACCCGCTGCACCACTCCGTCGACGTCGAGAACTTTGAGCATCAGTTCAAGGGGCGTTCGGCGGATGTCGACCCGGGATTCGAGGGCCGGGGTCGACAGCGCGCTTCCGTGGTCGGCAAGAGCGGAGAGCACAGCCGTGGCCCGCGCTTCGCTGGGCATCGATGCCGTGGCGAAATACTGCCAGATCGCTTCATCCTCAACGCCGGGCAGCAGCAGTACGTCGGCGTTGTCGGTAGCTCGCCCAGCCCGGCCAACCTGCTGGTAGTAGGCGACGGGGGAGGAGGGGGCACCGAGGTGCAGCACGAATCCGAGGTCGGGTTTGTCGAAACCCATGCCGAGCGCGCTGGTGGCGACGAGTGCTTTCACCTCGTTGCGCTTCAACATCCCCTCGGATTCCTCGCGCTCCAGAGTGTCGGTCTGACCGGTGTACGCGCGCACGTTATGGCCGGCTTCCCGCAACAGTCTGGCGGTGTCTTCGGCGGCGGAGACCGTCAACGCGTAAATGATTCCGCTGCCGGGAAGCTCGTCGATATGGCTGAGCAACCAGCCGAGCCTGGTGCGCGAATCCGGCAGACGAAGCACCCCGAGCCGCAACGACGCGCGGGCAAGAGGCCCGCGAATGGTGACGACGGAGGCGCCCCCGAGCTGCTCCGCGACATCCACCACCACCCGCTCGTTGGCAGTCGCCGTTGTCGCGAGCACCGGCACGCCTACCGGCATGCGGGCGATGAGGTCTCGCAGCCGCCGATAGTCGGGGCGAAAGTCGTGCCCCCAATCACTGATGCAGTGCGCTTCGTCGACGACGAGCATGCCAATGCGGGCGACGAGGGTGGGCAGTTGCTCCTCGCGAAACGTGGGGTTGTTGAGGCGTTCGGGCGAGACGAGCAGCACGTCGACCTCGTCGGCGGCGAGCATCCTCTCGATGTCATCCCACTCGTGGACGTTGGTCGAATTGATTGCGACAGCGCGTACACCCGCTCGCGCTGCCGCGGCGATCTGGTCGCGCATGAGGGCAAGCAGGGGCGACACCAGGATCGTCGGCCCGGACCCCTGCCGCCGCAGCAACAGAGTCGCGACGAAGTAGACCGCCGACTTGCCCCAGCCCGTGCGCTGCACGACGAGTGCGCGGCTGTGATCATCCACCAGGGCCTGGATCGCCTCGAACTGTCCGTCGTGAAAGTCGGCGTCAGGCCGGCCGACGAGGGTTCGAAGGATGCCGAGCGCGCGTTCGCGCGTGTCGGAAGAGGTGGTCACTCGACAAGCTTCGCAGACGGTGGTGACACGGCATCCGAGGTGCCCGAAGTCGGAAGAAGAACGACGATGGGAAGGAGTAGACAGCGGTGGTACTGTCAAACTATGAGTGGTACCTATAGTTTTACGGTGGGAGATCGCGGGCGTATCGTTCTGCCGATCGAACTTCGACAGAGTCGCCAGTGGGGCGAAGGCACTGCCCTCGTCGCAGTCGAGACCGACGAAGGTCTTTTCGTCGGCACGCGTAACGAGTTGGTCGCCCTCGTTCGCTCGCGAAACAAAGGCTCTGGCGTCGTCGACTCCCTGCTGGCGGATCGTCGCTCGGCGGCAGCTCAAGAAGACGCGTGAACGTTTTCGATTCCTCGGCACTTCTCGTATTCGTCTATGACGAGCCGGGCGCCGACATCGTGCAGCACCAGCTTGAGGTTGGCGGGCTCGTTGGTGCCGCGAACTGGTCAGAGGTGGCACAGAAGCTGCGATCATCCGGCGACGACTGGAATGTGAATCGCGGGATGTTGCTGAGCTTTTCGCTCTCTGTGGAGTCGGTGTCAGAACGTGACGCCGAAACCGCCGCGCAACTCTGGAAACGCGGCAGCGGGCTCTCGCTCGCCGACCGCCTGTGTCTCGCTTTGGCAGAGAGGTACGAGGCCACAGTCTGGACGGCTGATTCAGAGTGGCGTGGTCACGCGCGGGCGCAGCTGATCCGATAGTCGCGTGCCCCGAACGAGAGCGGGCAGGGGCGGGTTGAGCCTGTCGAGACAAGCTCCTGGCCGACTTCTACACGACCATTCTCGACTGGCAGATCCTCGATGAAGATGACGAGCGGATCACCATTCACGATCCACAGAATCCGTCAGCCACCGCAATTGCGTTCCAATTCGCGCCCGTTCACGTTGCCCCCACCTGGCCCGACAACGCCATTCCGCAGCAGGCTCATATCGATTTCACTGTGAGCGATCTGGATGAGGCCGAGGCCTTCGTGCTTGCGGCGGGTGCGCGTTCTACCGGAATGCCGACCGCCGAAGAGCTGAACTTTCGCGTCTACCTGGACCCGTCAGGGCATCCGTTCTGCCTGTGTGAGCACTAGGCGCTGATCGCACTGATGAGCGGCTCACTGGGCAACATCGCCGCATCGCTGAGGCGACCGAGCAGGATTACCGTCAAGGTGTCGAGCAAGCCCCGGCCGTCGGTGGGACTCACAGGCTGGAATCAATCACTGCGTCAGTGTCGGCTTCGAGTTGAGCGGTGTCGATATGGGGCAAGGATGCCCGGCGCGCGATGAGCTCTGCGGCGCCGAGCGCCGGCCGACGGAGCGGGCGAAGTTCAGCAACCTCGGTGCCGTCTCGCGTCACGATCACCGCTTCGCCATGCTCGACTCGGCTGAGGACATCCCCACCGTGGTTACGCAGGTCTCGCACGCTCACCGTTTTCACAAGTGGACCGTATCACCGGTAATTGCGACATGTTTCAGATTGGCGTGCAGCTGTTGGGTGGGAGCGGCTGTATCGGCTCCGTCGATCGGCGCCACGACTCGACTGGATGCTGCGCCCGGCGCAAGCGCGATCGGTGGGTACGGGGAGGTAAGCGACTGACCGGTGGCCGATGGATTGAACGACGGCAGAGCAGGTACAACCTGAGGGTCGTAGAACGAAGCAAGGCTCCAGATGCACAGCACGGTACCGATCAAACCGAGCGAAAATCCAGTGAACGGCAGGGCTTTGCCTATCCGTGGGGCCCAGCCTCGAAACTGCAGCGCGCGGTAAGCCAGAGCGGCGGTTGTCAGCCCCAACGTCGTGAAAGCGAATCCTCGGTAGCCGCCATTTGCCGAAGGCAGCGAAAGCGGCCACCAGCAGGCAAACAATCCGAGAAGGATGGCGATGATCCCGAGGACTATCGCCGTCCGCTGGGACTTGGGCGCTCGCACCTGGCGCCAGTTCGACTGTTTCGAAGACACCGAACGGGTTGAATCCCAGTACCCAGGTGGATTCCAATCTCGTGGCCCATCTCCCATAAGGTGACGCCCCCGGGAGTGGTGTGGTTTCCCTGGTTCAGAGCGTCGGATCGTCGACGTGAAGAGCCACCGTGTGATGGTCAGTGAGAACCGACTAAAGATCTCACGATAAGGACACAACACACGATGGCTCTTGACCAGTCTGCCCTGCTCGACCTTCTTGGCGAGTTGAAACTCACCGATGTGACCGACCGTATTCGAGTCGCGACCGAGACGCTCTACCAGGAGCTGATCGACGCGGAGGCGACCGCGTTTATCGGCGCCGGTCCGTTCGAACGC
>JAYTRC010000034.1:0-6462 GCA_043746355.1 Lacisediminihabitans sp.
TCGTCAAGGGCCCGGCGGGAGCGCTCGAGGGCATCCTCGCGGCTGGATCCGGTAACGATCAGCTTCGCGAGCAGGGAATCGAAGGCGCCGCTGATCACATCTCCAGTGGTGACGCCACTGTCGACGCGCACGCCCGGCCCGCCGGGAAAACGCAGCGCGTGCACGGGTCCGGGAGCGGGGAAGAAGTTGCGCCCAGGGTCTTCACCATTGATGCGGAACTCGAACGAGTGCCCCTCGGGACGAGGATCGTCGTAATCGAGCGCACCGCCTTCGGCGAGCCGGAACTGCTCGCGCACGAGGTCGATTCCGGTGACCTCTTCTGAGACGGGATGCTCGACCTGCAGTCGCGTGTTTACCTCGAGAAACGAGATGGTGCCGTCTTTCGCGACGAGAAATTCGCAGGTGCCGGCGCCGACGTATCCCACTTCACGAAGGATCGCCTTCGACGAGGTGTAGAGCAGCTCATTCTGCGCATCGGTGAGAAATGGTGCAGGCGCCTCTTCGACGAGTTTTTGGTGTCGACGCTGCAGCGAGCAGTCCCTGGTGGAGATCACGACCACGTTGCCGAAACTGTCTGCAAGGCACTGGGTCTCGACGTGTCGAGGCTCATCCAGGTACTTCTCGACGAAGCATTCACCGCGGCCGAATGCAGCGATTGCCTCGCGGGTGGCCGACTCGAACAGCTCGGGAATCTCCTCCCGGGTGCGAGCCACTTTCAGACCGCGACCGCCGCCACCGAATGCAGCTTTGATGGCGACCGGGAGTCCGTGGATGTCGACGAAGTCGAGCACCTCCTGTGCACCCGAGACGGGGTTGAGTGTGCCGGGAGCGAGCGGCGCCCCCACCTTTTCGGCGATGTGCCGGGCTGACACCTTGTCGCCGAGTTTGTCGATCGCGTCGGGTGATGGCCCGATCCAGATCAGCCCGGCTTCGATCACCTGCCGGGCGAAATCGGCATTCTCCGCGAGGAAGCCATAGCCCGGGTGGACCGCGTCAGAGCCTGACCGTTTTGCGATGGAAAGCACCTTGTCGATGCGGAGATAGGTCTCTGCGCTGGTCGACCCTTCGAGCGCATATGCCTCGTCTGCCAGCTTGACGTGGCGGGCGTCCCGATCCTGGTCTGCGTACACGGCGACGGCCGTGATTCCGCTGTCTTTTGCGGCCCGAATTACTCGGACGGCGATCTCGCCTCGGTTTGCGATCAGGAGCTTCGTAATACGGGGCATAGTGGATCAGCCTATTCGGTCGGGGCTCAACCCCTTTGGTGGAGAGCGACAAAAGAACAGAGTCGAGCTTGTTGAATCTGGCTCAAGACCAGAGGGACGGCCACCCAACGCCGAACGCGAGCGCGAGCGAACGTAGCGTCGAGAGTGAGAGTCCGACGACGGCGTGTGGGTCCCCATCCACAGCGGTGATGAACGGCGCACCCAGGCTGTCGATCGTGAACGCTCCGGCAACGAGCAGCGGCTCTCCGGTGGCGATGTACGCATCGATCTCGTCGTCGCTGATGTCAGACGCAAAGGTGACCGCCGCAGTCGAGACCGCCCCGATTGCACCGTTGAGAGTGCCGCCGCGGTGGTCGATCAGCCAGTGGCCGGAATGCAGGTGCCCGGTGCGGCCCCGCTGCAACATCCACCGTTCGCGCGCAACTGATGGCAGATACGGCTTGCCGTAGACGACGCCGTCGAGCTCGAAGACGGAGTCGCCCCCGAGGATCAACCCGTCGATCGACGGCGAGACCACCGCGTCGGCCTTGAGGCGCGCGAGAAGCTGCACCATTTCGACCGCGGTCAGCGGCCCAGCAGCGGCTACCGCGGCATCCTCGTCGACGAATGAGGGCACGACGATCGGTTCGATGCCGGCCGAGCGAAGCGTGGCCAACCTGGCCGGAGAAGTGGAGGCGAGGTAGAGGCTGGGCACTGCTGGCTCCTGTGGCAAGCTCGGGGATGGTGAACGAAATGCATGAATGAGATGGGTAAACGCGGGATGAGTGAACGACATGGGTGACTGGGCCGGCAAGCAGGTCGAGATCGAGGTTACCAACATCGCCCACGGCGGCATTTCAGTGGGTCGTCACGATGGCCGAGTCGTTTTCGTCAGCGACGCGATCCCCGGTGAGACCGTGCTCGCGCGGATCTCGGATGACTCCAAAAAGAGTTTCTGGCGCGCGGAGACGGTGAGTGTTCTCACGCCGTCCCCCCATCGTCGCCCGCACATCTGGGCGGCGGCATCGGTCGACCGCGCCCCTGAAAATCGTGCTGGCGGTGCGGAATTCGGCCATATCGAGATCGGCCACCAGCGGGAGCTGAAGCGCCAGGTGCTCGCGGATTCGCTGAAGCGCATGGCGTCGATTGAGTGGCCTGTCATCGTCGAACCGCTGCCGGGTGAAGAAAATGGCACAGGTTGGCGCACGCGCGTTCGCCTGCACGTCGCCGAAGATGGCACAGCCGGGCCGTATGCCGCCAGGTCCCATCGCGTGATCCCGGTGACCGATCTGCCACTCGCGACGGCGGAGGCACAGGCGATAGCGCCGCTCGACGAGAAGTTCACAAGTGTGGATCACATCGATGTGGTTGTGCCGTCGAGCGGCAACCCGTTCGTGCTGCAGGGCAGTGCCGACCGCGCGGTGAAGCACAAGGCTCAGCGCATCGTCGAGAAAGTCGGCGATCGGGAATTCCGACTGGATGCCCGCGGCTTCTGGCAGGTGCACCGAGATGCAGCACAGACGCTCACGACCGCGGTGCAGACCGCCATCGACGAGACCCGGTTCGACCCGCGCGCGGCGAATCTCGACCTGTATGGCGGGGTCGGCCTGCTCGCTGCAGCCGTGGGCGACCGCTTCGGAAATCACCTCCGCATGACGACGGTGGAGAGCGATCACCAGGCAACCGATCACGCCGCCGAGAATCTCTCGGAGTGGGTGGGGGCAGCCGCGGTCACCGGTCGCGTTGAGAACTTCTTGCGCTCGCTGAACCGGGATGCCGGACCAGCCGAGCGCGCCCGCCTACAGAATGCGACGGTCGTGCTTGACCCTCCTCGTTCTGGCGCCGGAAAAGCTGTGGTCGATGAGCTCGCCGCTCTGAAACCCGATCAGCTCGTTTACGTAGCGTGTGATCCGGTTGCCCTGAGCCGGGATCTTGCGCTACTCGAGGGGCACGGGTACGAGCTTGTCGGGCTCAGGGCGTTCGACCTCTTTCCCAATACACATCATGTCGAGGCTGTTGCGACGCTGGTGCGGGCGTGACAGGCCGGATCGAATATGGGGCGGTCCAGCAGCCTCGCGGCCATTACCATGGTGCGAGAGAGCAGGTTGGCATGCGCTCGCAGTCAGAGACAGGTTGAATATGGTGCAGGCTTCAGTCGACACGACAGGCACACCGGTGCGCGGCACATGCGTGCGGGTATCCGTCGTCGACGACCATGAGTCTGTACGCCTGGGCCTGAAGGCCGCGTGCATCGAGGCTGGCTTCGATTTCATACTGGCAGCGGCATCCGTCGACGAATTCATCGCGAATCTCAATGGCCGTGAAAACGATGTCGTTGTGCTCGACCTCTCTCTCGGCGACGGTTCGACCGTCACCGACAACGTGAAGCGCGTGCAGGCCACGGGATCTGCAGTGCTCATCCACAGCATCGCCGACAGGGTAGCCTCCGTGCGTGAGGCGCTCGCAGCGGGTGCTGCCGGGGTCATCCCCAAATCCTCCGCTACCAAGACGGTGATGTCTGCTGTCGAGTCCGTCGCTCGAGGCGAGGTGCTCAACAATCTCGAGTGGGCAACAGCGATCGACGCCGACCGGGATTTTGCCAAAGCGCAGCTCGGTCGTCGTGAGCGCGAGATCCTGCACCTTTACGCCTCGGGGCTCCCGCTCAAACTCGCGGCCCAGCAACTCGGAATCGGCTATTCGACAGCACGCGAGTACCTGGACAGGATCCGGGTCAAATACGTCGAGATCGGTCGACCGGCACCGACCAAGGTCGACCTGCTGCGCCGTGCCGTCGAAGACGGCATCCTTCCGGGCCTTGACCCGGATGGCGGCGATGCCCGCTAGCCACACTGCGGTGCCGCCCACAGTTCTCGCGGCGCAGGCAAAGCAGCCACGCAATCCGATCAGCAGGCGGCAGATCGAGACTGTCGCGTCGAGGTCGGTCGCAATTTTCGGCCTGGTCTTCGGCGGCCAGACCTTCTCTGTGACTCTCGGCCAGATGGGGCAGCTCCAAACCTTCTGGGCGTGGGCCTTTCTCGTCGTGCTCTACGGCTCGCTGCTCGCCTCCGTCGTCGCGTCGATGGCGCGCAAGTTCGTGCGTTTCGTTAACACGTTCATCGCGCTCGTCTTTCTCGCCGAACTCGTTGCGTGGCCATTCGTGCAGGCCGACCCGCTCGCAATCGCGCACGACCGACCCTGGCTCTGGTATCTCTGTACGGTCGCCACGGCAACCGCCGCGATCGCCTTTTCGACCTGGATTGCAACCGGCTACCTCATCCTGATCCCGCTCGCGTATGGCGTCGTTCGACTGCTGCCATCCGGCGGCCAGCAGCCCATTCAGTCTTCGCTTCTCGACACGGCGTACGCAGCTATTCTCGGCGGCGCAGTGCTACTCATCATCACCCTGCTGAGGCAGGCTGCCGGTTCGGTCGACAACGCGCAGTCCACCGCCCTTGAGCGTTATGCGCATGCTGTGCGACAGCATGCGACTGAGCTCGAGCGCGTACAGGTTGATGCGATCGTGCACGACAGCGTGCTCACGACTCTCTTGTCAGCGGCGCGGGCATACACGCCCGAAGCCAAGGCCCTCGCGGCGAGCATGGCGAAAAACGCGATGGGACACCTGAAGGATGCCGCTGCAGCCTCTCCTGACGATGATGCCGTAGTTGGTCTGAACCAGCTCGCCCACCGCGTGGTCGGTGCGACTGCCACCCTCTCAGCGCCGTTCGAGGTGCGCACGCGCAACATCGACGAAGGAACGATTCCCGTGCAGTCGGCCGAGGCTGTCTATTCGGCTGCCGTGCAGGCGATGGTGAACAGCCTGCAGCACGCTGGCGGGAGCGAGACCCGCCGCTGGCTCTCGGTCTCGGGCATCGCCGGTGACGGCATCCAGATCGATATCGGCGACGTGGGTGCCGGATTCGCCCTTGAGTCCGTGCCGACCGAGCGCCTGGGCCTCCGGGTATCGATCATCGAGCGTGTCGCCAACGCGGGCGGTCAGGTCGAGATTGACTCTGCCCCCGGCGAAGGCACGATTATCAGCATTCGATGGCCCCGTCCCCAGCCGGATGCACGGCTGTTCGAACCGGTCGGAGATGGGAAGGTCACTCTGTGATCATCACGGTGCCGCGCTACCTCATTATCGGCCTCGGCGCCGTTTTCTCGGCGTACCACCTGGTGCTCGCGACTGTGTCGATCGCGGTCCCCGTCAACAAGGGCCCGTACATCGCGGCGATGGTCTTGTTCGCCGTCGCCACAATTGCGAGCCTCTTCCCGTCGAAGCGCAGGAGGATGCCGGTCTGGCTGGCTGCATTCAATGTCGCAATCGCGCTCATCGTGCCGTTGCTGGTTACCAGTGTCGTGCACAGGGTGCCCGCCGACAGCTACGCGGCCTGGCATACCGCGGCTATCGGCACCCTGATGGTGATCACGTCTGTGCGTCGTCGCCAGTCATTCGCATTCATCGGCATCGGCATCCTGATCGTCGAGACGGTGGCATGGGCCGGTTTCGGCGGCCTTATTTCCTATGGCGTCATTGGCTCGACGGTATGGGTGGCGATCTCTTATGCACTCTCGTTGTCTTTGACCAAGGCGGACCGGGATGCGCGCCAGTACGCACTGGCAGAGCGCGAGGCCGTCGAGTGGCGTGCGGCGCAGGAGGCCCACGTCTCCGAGCGCCAATTCCGCCTCGGCCAGACCAGTCGGATGGCACTCCCCATGCTCCGGCAGATCGCGTCTTCGAAAGGCGAGCTGACGGAAGGCCAGCGGCTGGAGTGCCTGTACCTCGAGGGAGCGATCCGCGACGAGATCCGTGGGCGCAAATTGCTCAACGACAGGGTTCGCGAGCAGATTATGATCGCTCGGAGAAAAGGCACCATAGTTACCCTCCTCGACGAAGGGGGTCTTGATGACCTCCTCGACGGTGAGCTCGATCTGGTGCTCAATCGGCTCGCCGAGGCGATCAGGGACACCGTTACCCAGAAGCTCATCGTCAGGACCGTGCCTGAAGGCTCTGAGACCGCCATCACGGTTGTCGGCCTGTCGTCCCTCGATGACGGTCACGCCAGCGCACTGGGACACCATGCCACCGACGGCGATGACGAAGACCGGGTCGACCTGTGGCTCGAGATTCCTCGCAGCCCTTCGCTCGTCTGACCGCCGCCCCGATCGATTTTCACACACGACGCCCATAACGAAAAGAACGGACCGGCCCGAAGGCCAGTCCGTTCCAAGTCCCGGGTCAGGACGATAACCCGAA
>JAYTRC010000035.1:0-29741 GCA_043746355.1 Lacisediminihabitans sp.
CCGACATCCGCCATTCTGAGGTGCAGCAGGTCGACGCTGCCGGCCGCCCGGAGCAGTCGACGGATGCCGCGGCGCGCTGCCACCCGAAGCGGCCAGGCATTGGCAGACTGCACGGGGTCACTCAGCAGCGGAACACTCCCGTAGACATGCCCGCTGACAGAGTCCCCCAGGGCGGCGACGCTCGCGAGGGCGCCGGCCGCATCGCCACGCGACATCGTGATGACCCGCTCGACACCGGTTCCGGCGGCGAGCGCGTCACCGAGCCTGACGAGGAGGGTAGCGATGCCGCCGTTGTCACCGCTTCCAGCGTGAGAGAGGTCGGCGTCGATGTCTGCGTGCAAGAAGAGCTGGGCGATAGTGAGCCCGCCGGCGGAATCTTTCGACAGTGCGGTGACTGCGGTCAGGTCGACGAGCGCCAGCCGTGCCGCATCCGCCAGGTACCCTTCGCCGATCGCCAGGGAATCGAGCAGGGTCTCGAGTTCGGTGTCGCGGGCGCGCTGGCCGAGAGCGGAAACCGCTGCAACGCGCACCGCCTCTGGCTCCCGCTCGTCCCGCGCGATGGCGACCAGTGGACGCAGCGCAATGCGGCTGCGCACCAGCCCGAGCGTTTCGACGATGCGAGCGCGGGCATCCGCTCGATCGATTCCGAGCATGGCGCTCTCGAGCCCGACCGCAATGTGTTCAGGGGCGGCGCCCGACCACTGTTCGAGGGTGCGTTGGGCGAGCATTCCGGCGAATTCGCCCTCTGCCGCGATGGCGATGAGGCGCCCGACCGCATCGAATCTCGGCAGCCGCGAGCCGAGGGCCCACGCCGCGTGTTCGCGCAGAAAAGCCCGGTCGCTCGACAGCAGCGCGCTGAGTTGTAGGTCAGCCTGCTCGTCGAAGACCTGGGCAAGGGCATGGGTCGCGGCGATGGCGGCGACCTGGTCGTCCCCGGCGAGCGCGGAGGCGAGAACGCGAATAGTGCGAACCCCGCCATCCCGGTTGGCGTCGAAAGCGAGGTCGTCGGCGAGACGCATGGATTCGACGAGGCTTGTGGCCCCGCGAACTGCATCGAGCGATGTCTGGATACCCATTGCACATCTTTCAGCTAGTGCGAAATTCAATTTTATCCGGCGGCTCACTGATAATTCAGTTGTGAGCCAGACCCTTGACAAGCCCCTCATCCGGGTAGTTGTAATCGGCGATATCGGGGTGCGCGATGACGTCATCCATATCGGCGATGAAGCCATGTTCGAAGCGCTCGTCACTGAACTTCGGAGCCGAGGGGTCGACGAGTTGGTCGCTCTGTCCTCGAATCCCCCGGAGAGTGCCGCCCGGTATTCGATCAATGCGATCGACCGCATCGGGTTCTCGGGTACCCGGGGCCAGATGGAGAGCAGGATGTCGGCAGTGCTGCGCGCGGCTGCTGGCGAGTCCGGCGCGCTGGAGGCCGGTGACAGCGCCTGGCCCGTCATCGCGGAGGTACGGCGAAGCGACGGGGTGGCCATTGCTGGAGGGGGCAATCTCGCGTCGAACTGGCCGCTGCACATCTTCGAGCGGGCGACCCTCGGCGAACTCGCGCTGCTGTTCGAGAAACCACTGGTGGTCAGTGGGCAAACCCTCGGTCCCGAGCTCAGCGCAGCAGATCGGGCTCTCGTGGCACGTTTGCTTTCGACGGCGAACCTGGTCGGCGTACGCGAGAGGTCTTCGCTGGCGCTGGCCGAACAGCTCGGGGTTGCAGCGACAGCCACGGTGGACGACGCGAGTTTTCTCGGCGAGTTCACCGCGACCCGGTCGTATTGCCTCGTAACGTTCTCAACCCACCTGGGCGGAGTAGATCCGGCGGCCTTCGTCGACCGGGCGGTCGAGTTGATTGACAGCGTCGACCTCGAACCGGTATTTCTGGCCCACTACGGCGCGACAACAACGGGCACGGTGATGGGTGACTCGATCCTGCACGAGAAGATCCGCGCACGCACGGGAGGGCGGGTCATCGTGCCAACCAACACTGTCGCGGCAGCCTCGCTCGCTCGCGAAGCGACCCTGGTGATCACCAGCCGCTATCACCCTGCGGTTTTCGCAGTCTCGAGCGGGGTGCCCACGATCGGCATCCCGGTCGATGAATACACGACGGTGAAACTCACAGGCGCGCTCGGCAACTTCGGGCAGACGGGAGTGCTCGCGATGGGCGACCTGATCAACGGCGCCGGCCCGGCACTGGTTGCAAGGGTCTGGGCGGCTCGCGCCGACATCCGACAACAGAGCCTGGCGGTGATCGCTGCCAATCGCGCAGCCTCTGTTAGGTGGTGGAACCGTGTTGCTGAAGTGCTCGGAGGCACAGCGCAGTAGCCCTACCTGTTCGCCCGACCCGGTATCGCCCGGTCGAACGCCGTCAGCACAACGAGCACGACGCCGAGGCAGGCAAGTACGAGCGCGAGCTTGTGGAAGCCGAAGTCGGTCGCGACGGCGCCGAAGGTGAGGCCGATGATGCTCGATGAGAAGATCGCGGCCAGGTTACCGGAGGTGCGAAGCAGGCCTGCCGCCACGGCGATCTCATCCGGCGGGCTCTGGATGTAGAGCGAAGCCTGGTTGGCGAAGCCGCCGAGTCCGTTGGTAAGGCCGATCAGCAGCGACATCGCGATCAGCAGCAGGATTGAGGATGAGCTGGTGATGAGCAGCATCATGCCGGCCGCAAGAACGAGCGCGATGCCCGAGAGTCGAAGGGGCCAGCGGATCCAGCCACGCGCTGAGACCACTTTCGCGACGATGATGCTCAGCACCGACAGGGGCAGCAGCACGAGCCCGACGACTTCGGCGTTCAGTCCGCGGCTCTGCTCCATCCACTGGCTCACGCCGTACAGCACGGCGTACGTGCCGAGAAAGGTCAGGAGCTGCCTGAGGTAGGTGCGAAGCAGTGGGGTGTTTCGGCCGAGCATCCTTACGTCGATAAGAGGGCTGCTCGAGCGTCGTTCCCAGACCACGAGGCCCACGAGGAGCACGATCGAGAGCCCGAGTAGCCACCAGGCGGGTTGCCTGAGGTCGGTCAGAAAGAGCAGAAGCGTCGTTATCCCTCCACCGAACAATGCAATGCCGGGCAGGTCGAGGGAGACGAGCAGGCTACGGCCGCTCGCTCGCTCTATGGGCTCGTCTTTCGCAACCCCGAGCAGGGTGAAGACGATGCTGATGAGTGCGAGCGGCACGTTCACCAGAAAGAGCGCGCGCCAGCCGAACGCCCCAGCGAGGATTCCGCCGAGGGGCAGGCCGACGACGGCCGTCACCTGGCCGGCGATCGAGAAGTTGCCGAGCACCCTCGTCGGAACCCCGGTTCCAAGCCCGTCTGCGCGTTTGCGTACCAGGCTCATCGCGGTCGGGTAGCAGGCTGCGGTCCCCACTCCGATGAGCGCCCGCGAGACGAGCAGGAAGCCGAAAGACGGAGCGACGGTTCCGACAGCACCGCCGACCAGCAGGATGCCGACGCCGGTCAAAAAGATGCGGCGTGCACCAAAGACTGTCGAGAGCTTGCCCATCGTCGGCTGGGCCACCGCGCTGAACAGGTAAAGAATCGACACGAGTGACGCCGTCGTGCCAGGCCCGGCCTTGAAGTCGGCTCCAATGCCGACCAGGGCGGTCGCGAGCATCGATGTGTTGATCGGGTTGAGAGTCGACCCGAGCAGGAGGGGGGCGGTGAAGCGCCAGCCGAATGCTTTCTCATCCGTCGCCTGCTCCGTCATGAACGGGTGCGTGAGAGCATCGCGATGAGGTCAGCCGTGGTGGCGTCACGTGTTGTTACGGGCATCAGATCAGTCTTTTTAGTAGTTCGATAGCAGCAGCGAGTTGCTTCTGCTCTTCTTCGGTGAGGGCGGCGGCGATCGCGTCGGCGAGATAGTCGTCTTTGGCGAGGCGGCGGGTGGCGACTTCTTTCTTCGCCCACTCGGTGATCGACAGGATCGTGCGGCGGCCATCCGTCGGATCCGGCGCACCGCTGATGAAGCCGCCGGCTTCGAGCGCGGTGACTATGGCACCCATCGACTGCGGGCGCATTCCCTCTGCCTCGGCAAGACTGGCGGCTGACGCTGGCCCGTCGCGATCGAGGCGCACGAGTACCCACTTTTGCGACTGGTTGAGGTCGTCGGTGGAGCCCTGCATGCGCAGGCGCTTGGTGAGCTGCCCGATAATGACGCGCAGGTCGCTGGCGAGTTGGGGGTGCATCTCCCCAGACTAACAACTAGTAAGGCAACTGTACAGTTGCCTTACTAGTTTCCCGTGTGCGTTATCGGGCTTGGGTGAGTCCGGTGATGGTGCCCAGAAGGGTTTCGTTCGTAAACGAACTCGTTGGCGCGTCAGCCACTACCCGGCCGAGCCGGAGCACGACGACGCGATCCGTCACCTCGAGGATGTGGGGCAGCGTGTGGGAAATGAAAATAACGCCGAGCCCCTTGGCCTTCGCCGATCGGATCACCTGTAGCACCTCGAGCGACTGCCGCGCACCCAAGTGGTTAGTCGGCTCGTCGAGCACGATTACTTTTCGCGCCCAGGAGACAGCTCGGCCGATCGCGACAGCCTGGCGCTGGCCACCTGAGAGCTCAGCGACAGAGCGACCGGACGCGGGCACAGCGATACCGACCCGTTCGAGGTCGGCGTGCGCCGCTGCATCCATGTGCCGCTGCGCCAGGAAGCCGAGCTTGCCAAGGATGCCCGGACTCATCACCTCGCGCCCCAGGAAGACATTGGAGCTCACGGAGAGGTGGGGCGCGAGGCTGGAATCCTGGTAGAGGGTTTCGATCCCGGCTTCAAGCGCATCATGAGGGCTTTTCCACCGTCGGGGGATGCCGTCGAGGAGTATTTCACCGCTATCCGGAAGGTGAGCTCCCGAGAGAGCCTTCACCAGGGTGGACTTGCCGGCTCCGTTGTCTCCGACCAGGCCCAGGACCTCGCCCGCGTGAACCGCAATGCTCACGTCGTCCAGCGCGACAACGCTGCCGTAGTTTTTCGAGATGTGGTGCGCTTCGTAGAGCGCTGCTGTGTCGGTCATTATCTCTTGCCCTTCACTCTGAGCGCTTGCAGGGAAACCGCTGCCGCGATGAGGACTGCCACAACTACCTGCTTCCAGTTCGGCTCGACGCCGATGATGATAAGGCCGCTCGTGACGGTTGCGAGAATAAGCGAGCCGAGCACGGTTCCGGTCATACGACCCACTCCGCCGGAGAGTGCTACCCCGCCGATAACGACAGCCGCGATGGCGTCGAGTTCGTTCCCGGCCCCGGATGTCGGTGCGCCCGAGCCCAGTCGAATGTAGAGGAACATTCCGGCGAGGCCCGCAAGGAGACCGGATAGCAGGTAGATCTTCGAAATCTGACGTTTGACGTTGATACCAGCCGCTAGGGCAGCAAACGGGTTCGAGCCGATAGCGAAGGTATACCGGCCGAACCTGGCCCGATGCAGGTAGAGGCCGGCGATGATCACGATGACAATCACAACGATGCCTGGCCACGACAGGGGGCCGAGCCACGGCACACTCAGCGCTATGGCCGATGGCGCTCCTCCACTGATCGGCGCGCCACCGGTCAGCACAATCGAAAGCCCGCCGGCTGCGCCGAGGGTGGCAAGGGTGGCGATGAACGGCACGAGCCTGGCGCGGTTGATGAGGAGCGAGTTGACGAGTCCTACGGCGAGGCCTGTGCCTGCGGCAACCACCGTGCCGAGCAAGATGACGAGCGGGTCCGGAAGGCCAGCGCTCGTCATGGCCTGCATGGCATACGCCGCGATGACGCCGGCGAACCCCAGAGTTGCCCCGACAGAGAGGTCGATGCCGCCCGAGATGACAACGAAGGTCTCCGCGACGGCGATGAGCACAATAGGCGCCCAGTCGAGCAGGATGTTGCCGAAGACATCCAGTGAGAAGAACACGGGGTTGAGCACTGAGAAAAGCACGATCATGCCGATGAGCACGAGCAGCAGGATCACCTGCTGGTTGGAGATTGCGCGACGAGCCAGCGCGCCGATACGGCGAGGCTCAGTGTGGGGCGCGATGGGTGGATTCACTACGTTGTTGGCCACAGTCGATCCTTCGATTCAATGCAGTATGGCAGCGAGTGAACCACCGACTACACCCCAGAAATGAGGCTGGGATGCCCGCCGGCGGCTCACTCGCGAGAGGAATTACTGAACGTAGGTGTACTTGGTGAGGTCGGCCGCTGAGGTCGACTTGTCAAGCACGATGTTAGGCAGCGTGACGCTCTTCGTGATGCCCGTCGTTGACTTGCTGGCGAGGTACTTCACGCAGGTGTCGACGGCGTCCTTGGCTTCCTGGGCCGGGTCTTGTGCGACGAGCGCGGTGAAGACGCCAGTGCCGATTTGGTCGACGTTGGCCTTGTATGCGTCGTATCCGATGAGTGCAACCTTGCCGGTGAGGCCCTTGGCCTGCAGTGCTGAAGCCGCTCCGGTGGCGTTGGTTCCATCAATCGCGAAGATGCCGCTCAGTTTCGGGTACTTCGTAAGCCAGTTGCTCACGTTGCTGTTTGCGACTGCCGGCTGCGACTGTGAGTACGCGGTATCGACGACCTGGATGCCTGAGTATTTGGCTGTGATCTGCGCTTTAAAGCCCTCGAGGCGCGCGACGTTCGTGGTCGCGGTTGCTGAAGTGAGCCCCACGACGACCTGGTACGTCTTGCCAGACTGGTAACCGATTGCCTTCGCCATCGCGTCAGCCGCCTTGGCCCCGCCATCTGCGTTGTCGCCGGTGATGAACGAGATCACGTTCGACAGGTCGGCGACGTGCGTGTCGACATTCACGACCGGGATGCCCGCGGCGTGAGCTTTGGTGACCGACGCCTGCAGCGCAGTGGGATCGGTCGGTATCAGCACAAGGCAGCTTGGCTTCTGGGCCAGCACCTGGTCGACGATGGGAATCTGGGTCGCCGGAGAGTAAACCGAGGGGTCCCCCTGCCAGATCAACGTGGCGTTCTTGGCAGCGGTCTCGGATTCCGCGCCGACCTTCATCGCCTTGAAAAATGGATCGGCTTCTGCGCCCATAACGAACGCGACGGAGACCGACTTGGATGCACCAGCCGTGGTGTTCGCCGTTCCTGCGCTGCAGGCGGTGGCACCGAGCAGCAGGCCAGCTGCTACGCCGGCTACGCCGACGGTTTTGACGATTCGATACATAGGTGACTCTCCTTTGAGTGCATGGTGACTGTCGCTGCTGCGTTTCCGACGGACATGCCAGCCCGAGCGGACGATCCCTCAGATCGAGGAGTGTTGAGATCGATCTCAACACAGTGTGAGATCGATCTCGGTGATGTGGGTATGATCATCACACCGTTCATGACCACTGTCAAACGCACAGGGAAAATCCAATGAATCAATCGGGTAACGACGCCCAACCCACCGTCAAGGATGTGGCTCTCCACGCCGGAGTGTCACGAGCCACCGCTTCTCGTGCCCTTTCGGATTACGGAGTAGTGAATTCGCAGACCCGGGATCGGGTGGTCAGGTCAGCCGCGGAGCTCGGCTACGTACCGAACGTCATCGCCCGGTCCATGCGGGCGGGATCCAGCCAGACTGTGGGCCTGATCATCACCGAGGTCGGCCTGAGCGTTTTCGATCTCGCGATGAGGGTGGTCATTGAAGCCGCCCACGCGCGCGGCTACCAGGTACTCGTGGCGAATACCAATGAGAACCTTACGGCCGAGAAAGATGCGGTACGGGTCATGCTCGAGAAGCAGGTCGACGGCGTGATACTCGTTCCAAGCGCAGTAGCAGATGTGCGGTTCCTCAGCGCGTCGAGTCTCAAAGGCAAGCCGATTGTTCTCCTTGATCGAAGCCTCGACGAACTCGCCCTTCCCAGCGTGACGGCAGACAATTTCCGTGGAGCGAGCGACGCCGTGCGTCACCTCGCCGAGAACGGACATACCCGGATAGGTTTCGTCGTGTCGACCTCGAACATCCTCGGTGTCACGTCCGAAAGGCCCGACGGGCTGGTTTCCACACTTCACGATCGTGTCGAAGGGTATTTGGCCGGGCTTGCTGACGCGAACCTGGATTCGTCGGAAGACTGGTTGCAGTTCAGCGGTGACAGTGGCGAAGCCGCGGTGCTGGCAACTCGACGGATGCTGCAGTCATCGAATCCTCCGAGTGCCATCATCGGATCGAACGCGAACGTTGCGCTCGCCATTCTGACCGTCGCCAAAGAGTTGGGGCTCACCGTCGGCCGTGAGATCTCTGTCATCGGCTTCGATGATTCGCCCTGGGCTCCGGTGATGACACCGGCGCTCACAGTTATCGACCTGCCGATCGAAGAGATGGCGAAGATCTCAGTCGACCTGCTTATCTCCCAGGTGACGAGAGCGCCGGCAGCTCAGGCGAGCGTCATCCTCCCCATGCGGCTGATCGAGCGCAATTCGGTCGCCAACCCGACCAGGGCAAGCCCGGATGAGGCGTCATGAGGGTTTCGCTTTATGCCGAGTTCGTCGCTCTGCCTGGCAAAGAAGCTCGTGTGAGTCAGCTAATCGCGCAATTTGCCCGCGATGTGCGCGCAGAAAAGGGAAATGTTGCGTTCGAGCCCTTCCACATTGCCGAGTCGCGCGGGGCATTCTTCGTCGCGGAAACGTACATCGACGACCTCGCATTCGAGCGTCACATTGCCAGCGAACATGGCCGGCAGTTCAATCTCAGTATCGGTCCACTGATCGTTGGAGGGCGTACCAGCCTCACAATGCTTCACGCGATCGAGGTTCCCGCGTGATCGACACCCCGCGCATCACCGTCATCGGTGAGAGCCTGGTGGACGTGGTCGTCACTCCATACAGCCGACGTGAGTTCCCCGGCGGGTCTCCGATGAACGTCGCCGTCGGACTCGGTCGGCTTGGCTCATCCGTCGCGATTGCAACATCGATCGGCACTGACGAGCGTGGGGTACGTCTGCGAGATCATCTCCTCGGATCCGGCGTCGAACTGGTGCCCGGCTCTGTAGTGGATGGGAGCACGTCAACAAGCACTGCGCACATCGATTCCAGCGGCGCTGCCCGATATGAGTTCGACATTGAGTGGTCGCTGGCTGCAGTCCACCAGATGCCGTCCTCCCCCATCGTGCACACGGGATCAATCGCGTCATTCCTCTCGCCAGGAGCCGACGACGTCGAGGGATATATGGTGGATGCCCGGTCGCGCGCCGTGACTACCTTCGACCCGAACATCCGTGCGTCCCTTATCGACTCGCGCCAGCGAACAATCGATCGCGTCGAGGCTGTGGCAGCGGCATCCTGCGTCGTCAAAATGAGCGACGAGGACTCCGACTGGCTTTACCCCGGCCGCCCATTCGACTGGGTACTCTCGCACCTGCTCGAGCTCGGGTCGACGCTGGTGATTCTCACGAAGGGCGAGTCGGGATCCGAGCTCGGAACCGCGTCGACCAGGGTACGACTGCCTTCGAAGCGAGTGATTGTTGCGGACACTATTGGCGCCGGCGACTCGTATATGAGTGGAGTGATTCATTCCCTCGATCAGTTGTTGCTTTCCCCGGCGGACCGCGATTCGATTATCGGCGGGACTACTTTCACCGAGACTGTGCTGACCGACTTCGGGACATTTGCTGCATCGTGTGCCGGCCTCACTGTTTCGCGATTTGGAGCAGACCCACCCACCCTCGCCGAGGTTGGGCGAGACTAACGCTCGTGTTCCCGCAGCGAATCCCTTGGCTGGCCGAGCAGGCGACCGGTCTGCTTCGAATCCAGGTTGGTGGATGTCGAGACAAAGACCCGAGAACCATGGCCGTGACGTCGTCGGGGTCTACATCTGCCCGGAGTGACCGCGTCGAGTTCGGCGGTCTCCCACCGAAATTCGTCACTGATCGCCTCGCTGTACCCACGCTTTTCGCGGATCTAAACACTCCTCGGAATGGTCTTCCTCCCGCGCCAGCACTCGCATGGAAGCCCGGTGCAACGTAAACAGGCTACAAATACTCGCCCGAAGCGAACTCGCAGTGCTGACGCTGGTTACGGCCCTCCTGCTCGATCTGTAGTGCTCAGTTCGCTAAGTCCGCAGTAGTGACACCCCAGTCGTGGTCGTACAGCCGCTTCGTCGCGGCCTCGAGCACCGCGATGGTCACGGCCAGCTGGTCTGAGGCGACCCCATCCCAGGAGACCGAGCGGATGACCCCGACCGGGTCGGGAAGCCCTTGCCACAGTCCGGTGCCCGCCTCGCTCAGCTTCAGCATCCGCTGACGCTGGTCCGTTGAGTCGGCTACCTGGTCAACAAGGCCTTTGCCGACCAGCGTCGCGACCAGGCCGCTCAGGGTCGCGCGTTCGATGTGCAGCATCCGGCCGAGGTCGCGCTGCAGCGTCGGACCGTTGTTCGCCAGCTGATAGAGCACGTACCACTGGCTCGATCCGAGGCCATATGGTCGCAGCACCGAATCCATTGCGTTCCGCTGCGCGAAGTAATACCTCTTCGCCCAGGCGCCAGCCGTCTCGTGCTGGTTCTCGGTGTTGTCGGCCACGTGATGAGACTAGATCACCACGGAATCGTGGTGTTCTCCCAGCGGGTGAAGGTGCCGGTCGGGCCGTCCGGTGCGAGAAGCGCGATCCTGACCACCTCGCGGGATCCGTCTTCGATCGACTCTGTGCCGGCAAAATTGTTGAGTGCTGTCGCGGTGAATCCAGGAGAAACCAGATTCACCTTGATTTCTGTGTTCTCCAACTCGACCATGATCGCGAGCGTGACCGCGTTCAGAGCGGCCTTGGATGCTGGATAGATCACGCCGTAGATCGAGTGGTAGGCGTATTCCGGGTCGGCGTTCGTCGTCAGCGACCCGACACCGCTCGAGACGTTGACGATTCGCGCGTCGACTCCGTCGCGTAGAAGGGGCAGCATCGCCTGGTAGACGGCGAGCGCGCCGAACACATTGACATCCCACACTGCTCGCATCTCGTCGAGGGACGCGGTGCTGGCTTTCGTGGCCGCAGCGGATTCCGGCGAGCCAAATGTGCGCGCGCCAGTCTTCGAAATGCCCGCATTGTTGACCAGAAGGTCGAGGCGACCGAACTCGACGCGGATGCGTTCTGCCGCAGCCGCAATCGACGAGCTGTCAGTCACATTGAGCTGGATCGGGATCACACCCGCACCGATCTTCTTCGCCGCCGCTTCACCGAGCTCGAAGTTGCGGGATCCGAGCAGGACGGTCACGCCGTGTGCCGCCAGTTCTTTCGCTACCTGAAATCCGACCCCCTGATTCGCTCCGGTGATCAGCGCGATCCTTGTGTGCTCCATTACCTTCTCCTATTCGTGTGGTGCCATACGAATACTGTCAGGTACCAAACGAATAGTCCAACTCGTGTGCGAGGGGCCCACAACGGCTCTACACCCGCGGAGGAACTAGTGACACCGACGTGATGCCGGCGCGCGAGAACAACCGCTTCCAGAAGCTGCCTTCCCCCGACACCGACATGTCCATCGCGGCATGACCCTCCATGGATCCGGCGAGACCCTTGTCGGCTTGCTCGCGGCCGGCGTCGACCACCTTGCCGCGCATCCAGACCCGGAATCCAAGAGCGACGAACAGGATGATGAAAGGCCCACCAACGAACTCGGCCAGCGTGAACTGCCAGCCCATCACGAACGCAAGGATCAGACCGAACTCGAGTACCAGATTGGTCGAGGCGATTTCGAACGCCATCGCGGCGGTGAAGTTGGCGCCCTTCCTGATCAAGGCTCGCGCGAGCGCGACCGCCGCGTATGAGCATGACGACGATGCGGCTCCAAGTATCGCGGCAATGGAGAGCGAACGCGCTGAGTCGTCACGCATCAGCGCGACAATACGCTCTTTGCGAACTACAGCCTGAATGATCCCCGACAGGGCAAAGCCGAGTATGAGAGGCCAGAGAATCTGCCACCCCATCGACCCAGCGATGGCGAGCGCTTTCAGGATCGCGCTAAGCACCACCACCTGGATTCGCTTCACCTGGTCTTGTCGGGATACCCCCCGGGGGTAATTCTAAACCATTCGAATTGAATGTAAAGCGAGCTGGGGCGGTCGATTCATGCATCCTCAAACCCCGGTAACAAAGGAAAATAGGGGGGTCGTTTCTGTGCCCCCACAGGGATTCGAACCCTGACTGGAACGATTTTAAGTCGTCTGCCTCTGCCGATTGGGCTATGGGGGCGGCGAAACTACCTTACCGACGCGGTGATTGATGCAATTCGTACCGAATGTGCCTGTGCGAACAGGCACAATCGGTACAAAACGGCACAATCATGAGCCGGCGGTGAGAAGGGAGCAGCCCTAGCCCTTCGGACGGGAAGCGAACTCCTCGAACGCAGCACGTGGGTGTTCGCGTGCCTCGAGCGAGACGATGTCGCGGTTGAGTAAGAAGTTGAGAATCCAGCCACCGACCACACGGGTCTTGCGCTCCCACGTGGGCATTGCAAGCCCGTGGTATCCGCGGTGCATGAACCAGGCTGGCAGGCCCTTGACCGCGATGTTGCCAGACTGGAACGCGCCGTCGTACAGGCCGAGGCCGGCCACTGCACCCAGGTTCTTGTGGATGTAGTCGATCAGCTTCTCACCACGGATGTCCGCGAGGATGTTGTCTGCGAGACGCTTGCCCTGGCGAACAGCGTGCTGGGCGTTCGGAACGCAGAAGCCTCCGACACCCGCACCGGTAAGGTCGGGCACGGCACTGACATCTCCAGCACCCCAGGCACCCGCGACGACACCGTCGTCGTTGATGACGCGCAGGTCGGCCTGCACGCGCAGACGCCCGCGCTCCTCGAGGGGCAGGTCGGTGTTCTTGAGCATCGGGCTGGCCATGACTCCGGCCGTCCAGACGATGAGGTCGGTGTCGAACGACTCCCCCGTCGACAGCTCGATGTGACCGCCGACAGCAGACGTGAGCTGCGTGTTGAGGTGGATCTCGGCCCCGCGCTGGGCGAGATTCTTGATCACCCAGAGGCTGGTCTTGAGCGAAACCTCCGGCATGATGCGACCCATCGCCTCGATGAGGTGAAAGTGCGTGTCGTCGAAGGTGATGTTCTTGTAGTACTTGAGCAGCGAGCTGGCAAAGCTGCGCAGCTCGCCGAAGATCTCGATGCCGGCGAACCCCCCGCCGACGACCGTGAACGTGAGCAGGCGGTCGCGCTCCGGCCCGAGAGGCAGGTTTGCCGCCTTGTCGAAATTGGTGAGCACCTTGTCACGGATCGCGACGGCCTCTTCGATGTTCTTGAGGCCGATGGCTTCATGAGCAACACCGGGAATCGGGAAGGTGCGCGAAACAGCACCAGCGGTCACCACGATCGTGTCGTATTCGATCTCCCACGGTTCGCCAACCGCCGGGGTGATCGTCGCTTTCTTGTTGGCGTGGTCGATGCTGCTCACCGTTGCGGTGATGACCTCTGTGGTCTTGAGGTGCCTGCGGTGCGAGACGACAGCGTGCCGTGGCTCAATCGAGCCCGCAGCGACCTCAGGCAGGAACGGCTGGTACTGCATGTATGGCAGCGGGTCGACCATGGTGACCTCGGCTTCGCCGGGGCGCATTTTTTTCTCGAGCTTCCATGCGGTGTAAAAACCGGCATAGCCGCCGCCGACAATAAGGATTTTGGGCACGGAGACAGCCTACTATTTGCGTCGAGCCCGCCACGCCCCACGCACGCCGAGTGCGAGCAGCGCAATGAACACCGCGTAAACAAGCAGCGGCAGCCCCGTATCGCGCAGCGACGCGACTGTCGGCAGCACGGTTCCGAACGGTGTCTGCGGCGCTGCGACCGCAGCAGGCCTTGGTGCAGCGGCGATGGACGAACTGGAAGACGGAGTCGGCGTCGCGGCCGCCCGGCGGTTGAGCCTGATCCAGTCTCGCAACGCGTCGGCCGGGTTGGTCGTGACAGATGGCACCGATGCCGTCACGGCGGCTGCCGCGTTGAACAGCCCGCTGCCGTAGGTGATCTCGCTGCCCTTGGGCGTCGCGGTTGCCGTGAGGCGATTGATGGCATTGCCGGCGGTAATACCCGGGTGGGATTCCTCGATCAACGCGAGCAACCCCGAGACAAGTGGTGCTGCACCGCTTGTTCCCGCCCACTGGAAATATCCTCCGCCGGGCGCCGCGCCGACCAGGTCTTCGCTCGGGGCCGACACCGTCAATGTGATTCCCTGCGACGACGCGTCGAAGCTCGCATTACCGCTGCGGTCGACCCCGGCCACGACGACAACTCCCGGCATCGTCGCGGGCGCGCCGACCTCGGTCGTGCCGCTCCCCCGATTGCCGGCCGCCGCGACCACGATCACGTTGTGCTGCATTGCATACAGGAACGCGTCGTCCCAGCTCGGTGGCCAGTCGAGGGTGTTGCGGGTGAGCGACATGTTGATGATGTTCGCCCCGTGGTCGACCGCCCAGCGCACGCTTTCCGCGATCTGCGTATCAGAGTCGACAGGGCCAACCCCGAAGCCGACCGATATCGACAGGATTTTGGCTTCGGGCGCAACACCGATCACACCATCGCCTGAGCCATGCCCGTGACCGGCGAGCATCGAGGCGACCAGGGTGCCGTGCTCTTTGTCGCTGGTGCCGATGGGCGTTTGACCGTTGGGCGTGCCGACGCCCGAGACATCCGTTCCCCCGGTCACGACCCCGGTGAGGTCTGGCACCGATCCGTCCACACCGGTGTCGATGACGGCGATCGTGACTCCCGCGCCCCGCGTGGTATTCCAGGCCTGGGTAAACCCGTACTGCGAGAGCCAGTATTCACGGTCACGCACTGCGTCAGCGGATGCCGGACTCGCGATCACCAGCGACCCGACGAGTGCGAGCACTACCAGCAGGCCGACTGCCCGTAGACGCTTCACCCGACGCACTCGCAGACCAGCGGCGACCAGTCCGCCCGCTCGAGCGCGAGATCACCGATCGGGTTGATGCCTGGCCCGGCAGCCAGGGCGTGCCCGGCGAGCGCGTGCAGGCACTTGACCCGGGAGGGCATGCCGCCAGCCGAGATCCCGGCGATCTCTTCGACGGACTCGATGCCCTCACGGTCGGCGATGTAGGAGAGGTGAGCCGCGAGATAGCCATTGGCAATGCTCTCCTCAGGGAGCAGGGCAGCCAGCTCCGGCATGACTCCGTTTGCCTCGAGGGTCGAGATCGCAGCCGTCGCAGCCGGGTGGGTCAGGTAATAGAGAGTGGGAAACGGCGTGCCGTCGTCGAGTCGTGGACTCGTCGAAACCACTGTCGGATTACCGCAGATACACCGTGCGGCGATACCGATCACATTGCGCGCCGGCCTGCCGAGCTGCTGCGATACCGTCGCGATGTCCGCTGCGGTCGGCGGGTCGAATGGGGGTCGCGTCATTGAAGTCGCGTCATTGGGCGGGGGCACCGATGACCGGCGCAACGAGCTTGTTCGTCGGCTCATCGCTGAGCCCCGCGGTAAAAACCGACGAGAGCATCGACTTGACCCAGTCCACCTGGGTGGTCTGCAGTTTGTCGCTGATCGGCTGGCCGTTGGCCGTCGTAGCGACAGCCTTGTCGTTGATCACAAGGTAACTGTATTCACCCGGGAAGACGTAGTTGAGTCTGGATCGGGCCTGTGCCTCGATGTAGTTCGGATCATCCCAGCGTGCTCTCTGGCTCGTGAGGTCTGACACAGACTTCTTCGCGTCAGCCACCGACGCCTGCAGTTGCGAGATCTGCTGGCGCTGCTCGATGTAGACGCGAAGGCTCGGAGCGAGCACGACCACGCAGCCGACGATGAGCCCGAGAGCGATAATCGCGAATCCCGAGAGGCGGATGCTGCGGAGCCACTGCCCGAGCGGCGCTTCGCTGGGCAGGCGAACGGCCACGCGCTCTGTGCGTGGTCGTCCGCCCTGCTTAGCCATCTAACGAGGGTAAGCGATTAGCCCTTGAACCGGGGGAACGCCCCGCGGCCTGCGTAAACAGCGGCGTCGCCGAGCTCTTCTTCGATGCGCAGCAGCTGGTTGTACTTGGCAACCCGGTCGCTGCGGGCCGGCGCACCGGTCTTGATCTGGCCACCGTCGACCGCGACCGCGAGGTCTGCGATCGTGGTGTCTTCGGTCTCGCCCGAACGATGGGACAGGATGGCGGTGTAGCCGCTGCGCTGGGCGAGGGCCACGGCATCCAGCGTCTCGGTCAGGGTGCCAATCTGGTTCACCTTGACGAGGATCGAGTTGGCGACGTGCTTGTCGATCCCCTCCTGCAGACGCTTCGGGTTGGTGACGAACAGGTCGTCTCCCACAATCTGGATCTTCGCGCCAAGCTGCTCGGTGAGGTGCACGTAGCCGGCCCAGTCGTCTTCGGCGAGCGGGTCTTCAATCGTGGCCAGCGGGTAGTCGTTGACGATTCCGACGAAGTACTCGGTGAGCTGTTCAGCGCTCAGCTTCTGCTTCTCGAACGAGTAGACGCCGTCAGCGTAGAACTCGCTGGACGCGACATCGAGCCCGAGTGCGATGTCTTTGCCTGGTGCGAACCCAGCTGAGGTGATCGCCTCGACGAGCAGGTCGAGTGCCGCGCGGCCGCCCGACAGGTCTGGTGCGAAGCCGCCCTCGTCACCGAGCCCGGTCGACAGGCCCTTCGAGTGAAGCAGGGCCTTGAGTGCGTGGTAGGTCTCGACGCCCCAGCGCAGTCCTTCGCTGAAAGTCTCTGCGCCGATCGGCAGGATCATGAATTCCTGGATGTCGACACTGGTATCTGCGTGCGCGCCACCGTTGATGACGTTGAGCATCGGTACCGGAAGCGTGTGTGCGTTCGGGCCACCGAGGTAGCGGAACAGCGGCAGGTTCAGCGAGTCGGCCGACGCCTTGGCGACGGCGAGCGAGACACCGAGGATCGCGTTCGCGCCGAGCTTCTTCTTGTTTTCGGTGCCGTCGAGGGCGATCATCTCGGCGTCGATCAGACGCTGGTCGGTGGCGTCGAAACCTTCGATGGCCGGGCCGAGCACGTCGATGACCGCGTCAACGGCCTTCAGCACACCCTTGCCGCCGTAGCGTTTCTTGTCACCGTCGCGCAGTTCGTATGCCTCGAATGCTCCGGTCGATGCGCCGGACGGCACTGCCGCGCGAGCAACAACACCGTCATCGAGAAGAACCTCGACCTCGACGGTCGGGTTTCCCCGGGAATCAAGAATTTCGCGGGCGCCAACTGCTTCGATCAAAGCCACGACAGATCTCCTCTTAAGAATCGCAATATTTTCGCTGTAATCCTATCGGGAGCGACCAAAGCAACGAGCCTCTCACTCGACGGCCCACTGATCACCGTCATGAGGGACGCATCAGTGAATGCGCCAGGTGCCGGGTTGGTGATTTTGGGCAGCAGCTCGATCATGGTGAAGTTGGCCGGCTTTGCAGCATCCGATGGCTGGTGCCGGTGTCGAGAATATATTCGACCGTTTTGTCGAGCAGTTTGTCGGCAGAGGAACCTGATTCCGGAAGCTCGAACGGACGGGAACTGAGGTCGGTCATGGCTGGTCACCCAATGGGTCGGAACTGCAGATCGCCTGTGCCATGAACCCCGGCTGTGAGATTCGCAACAGACGTGTAGCCCGCTTCCTTCAGCTGCTCCATGAGCGGCTTGAGATTGCGGGGTGCGCGCTCCAGACGCACTCTTTTGCCCTCGCCGATCAGGGCGGCTTTGACCGCCATGATCGTCGAGTGGTCGACTTCTGCGTGATAGATGAGCGCGACCGACTCGCTCACCGTGAGATCGTTAATCGTCACCAGGTCGACGATGCGTTCGAACCCGATCGAGAAACCGGCAGCGGGCACATCGGTGCCGAGAAAACGGCCGATCATTCCGTCGTATCGGCCGCCGCCGCCGAGAGAGCTTGTGGATGACGGATGCGCGATCTCGAAGATCGGGCCGGTGTAGTAGCCCATCCCGCGCACCAGAAACGGGTCGAACTGTACGACAGGGGCGCCGAGGCCTGCGTCGACCGCGAGCCCGATGTTCGCCAGCTCGGCAATCACGGTCTGGTCTGCGCCGGGGGGCAGCCCTGTGGTGATGAGTCGCTCGCCGAAGGGCAGAAACTCCATCGGCTGCGGCCGATTCACGAAAGCCTCGTACGCATCGCCCGGCAGGCCTTTGGCGCGCAACTCGGCTGCGACTCCGGCTGCACCGACCTTGTCGAGCTTGTCGATCGTGACCAGGGCCGATGCCCTGTCTGCCGCCGCTACACCGAAGGAATCAAGGATGCCGATGAGGAGTCGGCGGTCATTGACCCTGATCGTCCACTCGGTGAGGCCGAGCGTATTCAGGGTCGCAGCGGTTGCCGTCATCAGCTCGATCTCGGCAAGCGGACCCGCTTCGCCGATGATGTCTATGTCGGCCTGCACGAATTGCCGGTATCGGCCTTTCTGCGGACGCTCGGCGCGCCAGACCGATGCCATCTGAATCGAACGGAAGACGGTCGGGAGCTCGGCCCGATGGGTCGCATAGAAACGGGCGAGAGGAACCGTCAGGTCGAATCGCAGGCCGAGGTCTGCGAGCTCGAGTGCCTCAGCTGCTGCAGCCAGGTCATCCGGCCCAAGTCCCCGTTTGAGCACAGCGAACGCGAGCTTTTCGTTGTCTCCTCCGAGACCGGAGTGAAGCCGGTCGGAGTCTTCCATGACCGGAGTTTCGATCTCGTCGAACCCGTGTGCTGTGTAGATGGACCGGATGACGCCGAGTACCCGCTCGCGGCGAGCCTTCTCCGCTGGCATGAAGTCTCGCATCCCGCGGGGAGGGTTCACCGAGGTTGCCATGACCCCATTGTTTCACTCGACTGCGTTGTCTCATTCGACTGCGCGATGAGAGTGCGAACGCGCTGCTCGTAGCTGCCCAGTGCGCGCTCGAAAGCCAGGGTCGCACTCTCGGTATCCCGGGTGACCAGAAGGTCGAACTGAAGGCCGTACATGGTGTCGACCATGACCCGTCCTTCGACTGCTGCCTGGTCAGCGGGAATACCCATTCGAAGCAGAGCTTGCACGCCGGCGGTGTGCCACCGGCTGAATACACGGCCAGTGCTGGTCGCGCCCTCTTCGCGGGATTCGAGCATCGCAGCCTCGAACTCGAGCCGAAGCAGCTGCTGGCTGCGCGGCTGCAATCCGAGCTGCCAGGAGTGACGGATGTTCGCGAGGTGCGTCTCGAGGTCACCCGTTTCTGCGGCGACTGTCGGCATCACGACATCCTGACGCTCGGTGACTGCACCCATGATGTCGTGGAGCAGCTGATCGCGCGTGCCGAAGTGATAAACCAGCGAGTAGGTGCTAACCCCAAGGCCGGCGGCGACAGTTCTGAAGCTGAGGGTCGCGAGCGGTTTGTCAAGCAGGTAGTCCACGATCTCCGCGAGCAGTGTCGGCTTGCGCGACGGATCTGGAGTTCGGGCCATCGGATAAACATAACGTACGTTTTGTCACGTGTGCTAGTGTGGTGTCTGGCGCCGGATCAGGGTGAACCAATCCCGACCCCACTACGTGTTGCGTGCAGCGGTAGTTTTCACGACGCTGGCACGTGGCAGTACAGCTGGGCGGCGGACCGGGTAGTCCTCCGCCCTGGCTCGGTTCTCTTCGTTTGCTGTGGGATTCCCTGCAAAACGGGGGCCGAGCCACGATGCCCTCCCCATTCGGGTTGGGGAGGGCATCACCTCATTCGAGGTCGCGAATCTGCTGTTGCAGGGTTCGAAGGGTGGTTCTGAGCGCGCGTTCGGCGTCGAGTCCTCCGGCCCGTGCTCCGGTGACTATCGACAGCAACAGTGCACCCAACTCTTCTTCGCTTGACGTGCTCACTGATTCGGTTTGGGCGATTCCCACTTTTTCGGCACGTCCGAGCAATTTGTCGGCGAGAGAGAGTGAGGGCATCCCCTGCGGAATCCCGTCGAGCACGCTGGTGCGATGTGGCTTCTCGATGGTCTTCTGCACCTCCCACAGGTCGACAACCTCACCAGCGGTCGCTGCTGTCGCGCTGCCGAAAACATGGGGATGACGGCCGACCATTTTCGCTGTCATGTTGGCCGCGACATCCTCAAGCGTGAACTTCTCTCCGGGCGTGTGTGCCGCGATATCGGAGTGGAATATCACCTGGTACAGCACGTCGCCCAGTTCCTCGATGAGATCTGCCCGGGAGCCGTTCTCGATCGCATCGACCAGCTCATAGGTCTCTTCGACCAGGTACTGCACGAGTGATTCGTGGGTCTGTTCTCCGTCCCATGCGCATCCGCCTGGCGCGCGCAGGTATTCGAGCACCGCAATGAGTTCGTCGAGTTTCGGGTGCGGCTGGCCCTCAGGCAACACGGTCATGGTTCATCTTCGCAGCACTTCTCACAGCTCTTCTTGCATCACCGGCAAGGGACAATAGGTCGTGCTCTCACCCCACCAGCCGTATTCGCACCTCGTGCTGTGGGTGGCGCTCGCGCTCGTGGTCGTGCTGCTCATCGTGCGGGCCGTTTCGAAGGATCGCCTCGAATACCAGCGCTTCAAACGCTTCGAACGAACCCGCAATCGGCAGCGGATGATGCGCCGCTGGCTCATCTCCTCACTGTCGATGTTCGGGGCGGCTGCAGCCGTTCTCCTGTTTCTCGCCTGGCAATACGTGCCGCTCCTGCTCGTCGCGGTGCGCTCCTGGCCTGCCGGCGTCTGGTTCCGTTCCCTCGTCGCGGCGACGGGCGCCCTCATCCCGGCTGGCTCCCTCGCGCTCGCTGTAGTGATCGTGGTCGGCACGGTCATCGCAGTCTTCTTCGCCCGAAAGTCTGCCGAGGTTCCGACGATCGGCGACGTCGGAGCGCTGTTGCCGCGCAACCGGGCTGAGCTGCTTTATGGCGCCGGACTTTCGGTGAACGCAGGCGTCGTCGAAGAACTGCTGTTCAGGCTGGCGGTTCCCGCGGTGATCTTCGGCGCTTCAGGAAGTGCTCTCGCCGCGGTGGTCGCGAGCGTGGTGCTCTTCGGTGGGCTTCACGTCTACCAGGGCGTGCCCGGCATCGTCGGGGCGACTCTTATCGGCGCGTTCCTCATGGTGCTGTATCTGGCCAGCGGTTCGATCCTCGTGCCGATGGTCGCCCACGCGCTCATCGACCTGCGCTCACTCGTGCTTATTCCGGTGCTGGTATACAGAGTGGATCAGGTCAGATGACGGGCTGTCCGAGCGTGCCCAGCCACTCGGTGACCCGCGCCGCGAACCGCTCGGGGTCTTCCTGGTGCAAAAAGTGCCCGAACCCGTGCCAGACCTCCACCGTGCTGCGCGGGGAGAGCGACATCTCCCACTCCGCCTGAGCTTCGTGGTCGCCCGCGTAGATCGCCAGAATCGGCGCCGCGCGTTGGCGCAGAATCGGTTCGGCTACCTCCCGTAACCCCGGGCTGCCGGCAGAGAACATGCCGAGCATCGTGTCGCGCAGCACGTCGACGGGGCTGCCGAGCACGCGGCGGGCGTGCCAGGTCGGTAGCCAGGGTGGAGTCGGTTCGCCGTAGAACGACGCGAAGGCGGCGAGCGCGATCTTGTGCGGAACAGCCTTCACCGCGTCGAGCATCGTGTCCATCTCGCCAGCCCTCGCGCCGTAGGCGGGGTCGACCACGACGACCCCCGCGACGAGCTGCGGGTGTGATGTGGCGATGAGCGACGCGACTATGCCGCCGAGCGAATGGCCGACGAGCACGGCGTTCGTCAGCTCGAGCGACGTGATGAGGTCGACGATGTCGGCGGCAAAGTCCTCCGGTGCATAACCCGGCGAGGGGCTCGCGGGTGCAGCGCCCGATCGCCCATGGCCGCGTAGGTCGGGCACAACGACGCGATAGCTGCCCGCAAGCGCGGCCGACAGCCACGACCAGTCCGAACCATCACACGCCCAGCCATGGATCATCACGACCGGCTGGCCCGATCCGGTGTCCGTATAAAAGGTGTGAGGGCGCTGCATACCCCAACGTTACGGTGCGGACCGCCCAGTCGCACGGGCGAGGCGGCACGGTGCTCAGCCCTTTCCCCGCACGCACACACTCCGCGCAGGAGCGGGCGGCAGGCCGCGAGGGCCAAGCAGCTGAGAACGCTAGTGGGGATGCGAACGCGAATGAATACTGCACGCGACGAACGCAGGCGCGTGGTGATCGCCTGCCGGGCGACTCAGCTTGCTGCTGCGGGCTGCTCCGCCGCCTCGATCGTGACCCGGGGAATGAGAAATGCTGCGCCGACCGTTGCAACGGCCGCGACCAGGATGGCGACGTAGACAGCTGTCGTCGCCGCGATCACCGCTGCCGGGTTGTGCTCGCCGCCGGCATGATTCGCCAGCACGCCGTTCGCGATGGCACCGAAGATCGCGACACCGACCGCGCTGCCGATGGAGCGTCCGAACAGGTTCGTTCCGGTGACGACTCCGCGCTCATTCCAGAGCACGCTCGACTGCGCAGCGATGAGCGACGGAGTGACCGCAAGCCCCATGCCGAGCCCGGTGATGATGCAGCAGATCGCGACCGCGATCACAGAGGGTGTCTGGCTGAAGACGATGAGCAGGATTGGCCCGAGAAGGGCGAGGCTCATGCCGATCAGCACCGTCGAGCGAAAGCCGATACGCAGGTACAGTTTGCCGGCCTGGGAGGCCGAGATCGGCCATCCGATGGTCAGGGCGGCGAGGGCAAGGCCCGCGACGAGCGGAGTCGCACCGATCGAGTTCTCGAGGTAGGTCGGCACGTATGAGGTGAGGCCGATGAGTATGGCGCCGCAGCCGGTGGAGATGAGCGTCGTCGTCAGCAGCACGCGCCGCGAGAACACCCAAAGGGGAAGGATCGGCTCAGCGGCCTTCCGCTCGATCAGCACGAATGCGACGAGCAGCACTGCCCCGATCGCGAAGGCGCCGATGCTCTGCGCGGAGTTCCAGGCCCAGGCCTGCCCGCCCTCGAGCACCGCGAGAATGAGGAGGCTCAGTGCGACCGTCAGCGTCACAGCACCGAGATAGTCGACTGTGTGCTTGCTGCGTTCGATCTTCTCGTGGAACACCCTGGCCAGCAGGATGATCGCGACGATGCTGAGCGGCACGTTGACGAAGAAGATCAAGCGCCAGTTGAGAAACTGCGAGAACACCCCGCCGAGGGTCGGGCCGACGACAGAGGACACCGCCCACACGCTCGCCAGATATGCCTGCGTTTTGGCGCGCTCCGCAACCGTGTAGATGTCGCCGGCGATCGTGATCGACATCGGCTGAACAGCCCCTGCGCCGAGACCCTGCAGCGCGCGGAAAGCGATGAGTGCAGGCATGCTCCAGGCGAATCCACACAATATCGAACCAAGGAGAAACAGTGCGATGCCGATCATGATGATCGGTTTGCGCCCGACCGTGTCGCTCAGCTTCGCGTAGACCGGCACCGAGACGGCCTGCGCGAGCAGGTAGATCGAGAACAGCCAGGGGAAGCTCGAGAAACCGCCAATGTCTTTGACGATGGATGGCACAGCAGTCGCGAGGATCGTCGCGTCAATGGCGACCATCCCGGTAGTGACCATCAGGGCGATGAGGATCGGGCCGCGTTCGCTGCGGAATCCGACATCGAGGGTGGGCGCAGAGGCTGTCAACGGCTCTCCTTAGAAGTTTTGCGGGGCGGACGCTTCAGCCCCGCAAGGGTTCAAGTCTGGCGTCAACTCGAACATTCCCACCGATACGCTGCGGCGTACAATGCCACGCATGACCTCGACTTCACCCAGCTCAGTTGCCCGAAAAGCCTCGCACAGCCACGCCTTTGAGACTGTTGCCCGCGTGGGTTACGCCGTTAACGGGCTGCTGCACATCCTGATCGGCGCCATCGCAATCGGCGTAGCAGCCGGCGTGGGCGGCGAGGCAGACCAATCGGGCGCCCTTGGGGCACTCGCGTCTGCTCCAGGTGGCCAATTCATCCTTTTCGTGGTGGTCGTCGGCCTGGCGGCGCTCGGACTGTGGCAGATCGTGTCAGCCATCGCCGGGCGCGGGGGCTCGAAGGGGCGGGCAGGCGCAATCGCGAGCGGTCTCGGCCAGGGTGTCGTCTACCTCGCAATAGCGGCGACCGCCCTCACCTTCGCGCTGGGCGGCTCGAAGAGTTCGGCGAGCAGCACGACGAGCTTCAGCGCGACGCTTCTTTCCACGCCGGGCGGGGTGTTCCTCCTGGTGCTGATCGGGCTCGGCGTCCTCGCCGGCGGGGTGTTCTTCGTCTACCGCGGGGTGACAAAGAAGTTCACGAAGACGATTCGCGTTCCGGCAGGCAGCGCTGGCCGTGCAGTGGTCATGCTCGGCAGGGTGGGCTATATCGCCAAAGGCATCGCAATCGCGGTAGTTGGCGTGCTGTTCGTGGTCGCGGCCCTCACCAGCAATACAGCGAAAGCCAGTGGGTTGGATGGCGCCCTCAAGGCGCTGAAAGACCTGCCTTTCGGCCCAGTGATCCTGGTCGTGGTCGGTCTCGGCGTGATCGCGTACGGGCTGTACTGCTTCGCGAGAGCGCGGCTGGCAAAGCTATAGCAGGGCGGGTCGAGTGTGGTAGTGGGTCGAACGTGTCGAGAGCTCACCAACGAACTACGCCGGCCAAACATGTACATGTCATGTACACATTACCTAAACTGGACGAATGACGCCCTTCGAAGTCACAACAGTTGCCGATGCCCGAGCAGGGCTCTCGCAAATATTGCGCACATTCCGCACTTCACCCCGGGCCGCGCCGGTTGTACTCGGATCCCATCGCACCCCCGAAGCTGTGCTCGTTCCCTATGGCCAGTTCCGTGCGCCAGATGGGCCGCTCCTCGAATCACTACACGCAAAACGCACTCTCATCTCGCGGCTGGCTTCTCTCTCGCACATCCAATCCGTCGCCGTTTTCGGGTCGGTTGCTCGCGGCACCGAAACTGCTGACAGCGACATCGACCTGCTCGTCGATACGTGTCCCGGAGCTTCGCTTTTCGACCTCAATCAGTTTGCAATCGACCTCGAGCAAATCTTCGACCGTGCCGTGGATGTTGTCAGCCGAGCTTCTCTCATCGCCGGCCCCGACGATGAGATCTTCGCCAGCGCCGTGGCGCTGTGATGCCGGATCGCACGACCCGCTGGCTCCACGACCTCGACTCAACCCTGATCACCGCTGCAGAACTGGTAGCTCGCGGCAGGAATGCTTACGACTCCGATTTTGCCATCCCGCTCGCCTGCGAGGCGATCTGCACTCGCGTCGGTGATCTTGCGAAAAATCTGGTGGATGCCGACCCCGATCGTTTGAGCGAACCGATCTGGTCGCTCGCAGCGAGAAACCGTGATTTCGTGGTTCACCACTATTCACGCATCGATCGGGACCTGCTCTGGAACACGATGGCGAACGACCTGCCGAGGCTGAGAGCGGCGCTCTAGTGCACGTCGAAGCTGAATGTTACGGGCGGCGCGGCCAGGAAGGTGCGGAAGTCGCTGGCGCCTTCCGGGCTGGCCCGCCAGGCGCGATAGTTCGCGTCATCGGCGATGGACTCCCATTTCTCGACGATAAGGATGTGGCTCGGGTCGGCGAGGTCAACCAAAAGGTCGACTTCCAGGCAGCCGGGCCGGGTGCGCGTGACGTCGAGGATTTCTTCCAAACCCGCGGGGGCTTCAGGGATTTTCTCCGGCAGGATGCTGAGGTCGAGAGTGACGACGATGGGCATGTTAAATCTCCTCAGGAATAATGTTGCTGGCCAACCTCATTTTAGATTCTCGCGAGCAGCGCCCGCACGGTCATGACCCTTGCGGTGTGCCCGGACGCGAGAACCATGCTCGCGGCGAGGCCCGCGGCTACGAACGATCCGAACGGAGCGCGGGCTCACCCTCGCTGAGCTGGCTTCATCCACTGGGATCTCGGTCAGCACTCTCTCCCGACTCAAGGGTGGCCTGCGCAAGGCGACGCTCGAGTTGCTGCTGCCGATCGCGCAGGCGCACGGCCTGCCGCTCGGTCCGCACGACCTCACGCTCGTGCCCGGCGAGGTCGCCGAGTTCGACACCCGCGTGCCGCACTGGTTCGGGAGTGCCGACGGGAAGCAGGTGGAGCACCTGACCCTCTTCAGCAAGCAGGGTGAGCGGATGCACGTGGCTGTGGGCAGGGGTGCGTAAGAGCGCACGGCGCACATTCCGTGCCCCCTGAACTGGCGCTATCAACCCACCAGGGCCCGTGCCATGGTGAATTAGTGGCCGCCAGCCGGGGCGACCGCGTTCGGGGGAACGCAGCCATGTCAGCAGGGCACTCAGCAGCGGATCAGGCCGCCCACTACAGATTGACCGCGGAAGCGCACGAGTTCGCCGCGGTAAAAGCGCGCGAGATGTACCGCCGCTACAGTGCTGCGTCAGACAGCGAATCGAGGCTGGGCGCGCTTCTCGAGCCGCTTCAGGACCAGGGCTACTTCGTGCTCTCCGATCGAGCGTGGCCCAACTCGGCGAAGGCCCAGGTCGACTTCGTCGTCGTCGGCCCGTCAGGGGTGTTCATCGTCGACGCAAAGGCGTGGGCCGATGTCACGGTCGCTGCCGGTCGGGTATTCCAGGGGCAGGATGACGTCACTGACCGATTCGAGAACATCGCATCTCTTGCGCCAGTAACCCAAGCCGCGCTGGCCGAAGTCGGCGTGACCGCTGGCGAAGTCGCTGTGCTGGCCGTGTTCACCAACCGGCGCGGTGAGCTGGCCGAGATCGACGGGGTCAGTCTCGTCGGCATGGATGTCGCGGTACGCCGCATTCTCGCGCGTGGTTCGCGGCTCGCGCCGACCCAGGTGAAGGTTGCGCTGCAGGTGCTCGAACAGCTTTTTCCCCTTCTTGGTGGGCGCGATCAGCAGCCTCTCGAGCTCACTGCGCTGGCCCCGGTCATCCCGATCACCCAAGAAAACGCACTCATCTCTATCAAAGAGATCGAAGAGTCGCTGTTGGCCGGAATCCTGGCGAAGCCGATTGAAGAGTGGATGGCCTTTCTGCATCCTGACCAGGCTCGGCTGGTGCGGCGCTCGTTCAACGGCCCGTCGCGCATTCGTGGCGCTGCCGGCACCGGCAAGACGGTCGTCGGTCTGCATCGTGCCGCATACATCGCGCGCACTCGGCCGGGCACGGTGCTCGTCACGACGTTCGTGAAAACCCTTCCTGATGTGCTGTCGAACCTGCTGGCTCGCATGGCTCCTGAGGTCGCTGATCGTGTCGAGTTCAGTGGGGTGCACGCTTTCGCGCTGAAGCTGTTGAGAGACCGTGGGGTTGAGCATTCGCTCGACGGCAAGGCGGCCGAGCGCGCGTTCGAGCAGGCGTGGCGAACTGTTGGCCGAGCTGGACCGCTGGCTCGCATCGACGGCAACAGTGACTATTGGCGTGACGAGATTTTGTGTGTGATCAAGGGTCGTGGGCTCACTCGGTTCGAGCGGTATGCGACGCTGCCGCGCCCGGGGCGTAAGCGCGGTCTGACGGCTGAGAATCGCTTCGCAGTGTGGGAGCTTTTCACCGCGTATGACGCCGAGCTGCGGCGCACCGGCTCTCACGATTTCGCCGACGTCATCCTGCTGGCCGAGGCGTCTCTGCGGGCGACTCCCCTGCTCGGGTATAGCGCGGTCATCATCGATGAGGCACAGGATCTCTCGTGCGCAATGATTCGCATGTTGCACCTCCTGGTCGGCGATCGGGCAGACGGGCTCAACCTCATCGGTGATGGGCAGCAGACCATATACCCGGGCGGTTATACGCTTTCCGAGGCTCATATTTCCATTGCCGGTCGTGGTGTGATCATGAACCGCAACTATCGAAACACGATCGAGATCGCGGAGTTCGCTGCGAGCCTGGTCGCCGAAGATGAGTTCGTTGACATTGAGGGGGATGCCCGGCTCGGTGACATTCCGGTGCAGATCCTGCGGCACGGGCCGAAGCCGATGGTGAGTCGTTTCTCGTCTCGCACCGGGCACGATCGCTCTCTCGTTGCGCACGTTCGCACTATTCTCGATGAGGGCACGCGCGCTGGTGACATCGGAATTCTTGCGACGACGAACTGGGCGACATCGGATGTCACCAATGCACTCTCTGCGGCCGGCATCCCCTCGATCAACCTGCTCAAATACGACGGGCGCCAGGCTGATGCGGTGAAGATCGGCACGATCAAGCGCGCGAAGGGTCTCGAGTTCAAGCACGTGCTGGTTGCTCGCACTCCGGCTCGTCTGCTCGAGCCCGTGGCGGCCAACTCCGACCCTGCCGATGGTGAGCGGCGTGCGCTGGATCGTCGTGAGCTGTATGTCGCGATGACGCGGGCGCGGGATGGGTTGTGGGTGGGGGTTGCTTAGCGCTTCGTTTCCGAATCCTTGCGCCCTAAACCTGGTATGACTAGCTCATGAGGCCTGTCGAAGAGCAGCGGCTGATTCGAGAAGACATCTTCCGCTGGCTCGATGGAAAGATCGCTTCGGGTCAGTCCGATCTCTCGCGCGGTGAGTTGGAAAATTATCACTTCGGCCTCGAGCGAATCCCGCTGCTGGATACGGCCCGCGGAATTAGGAACCCGCAGGATTTCGAGGCCTCACTAACCATCATGACGAGCGTCAAAAGCCCGTATGGAGCGGAAACGATCAGCGACGATGGCTTCGTTCGCTATTCCTATCAATCGCGAGATGGCGGGGATAACGTTAAACTTCGACGGGCATTCGAACAGAGAGAACCTCTCGTCTATTTTCAGGGGATTCGACCGGGAGCATTCGTGCCGTATTACCCTGCCTACGTCGTAGCGGATGATTCTGGCGCTCGCGAATTCCTTGTGGCGTTGGACGAGTCAATGCGTCTATTCGGCGATCCCCTTCATATGACGCAGGACGAGCGACGATACGCCGAACGAGTCGTTCGAACCCGACTTCACCAGCCAGCCTTCCGCGCGAAGATCA
Organism: Lacisediminihabitans sp.; assembly: GCA_043746355.1. Classification (GTDB taxonomy): domain Bacteria; phylum Actinomycetota; class Actinomycetes; order Actinomycetales; family Microbacteriaceae; genus Lacisediminihabitans. The sequence goes on from JAYTRC010000035.1 coordinate 28,782, forward strand.
TGTTCGCGTACTCGACCACGTGCGCAGTGTGCAGCTTGAAGCATGGGGACCTACTGGACGCCGCCCACATCATCGCTGACTCGGATATTTCTGGATTTGCTCAGGTGTCGAACGGACTTGCGCTCTGCAAGATCCATCACGCTGCTTACGACCGAAACCTTCTTGGAATCACCCCCGACTATGAGGTGCGCATCGATAAGGATCTGCTCAACGAGATCGACGGGCCGATGCTTCGACACGGGTTACAAGATATGCACGGGAGAGAGCTTGGCGTACCGATCAAGCCGCGCGACCGCCCTTCGAGAGATTCTCTCGCTGTTCGGTATGCGGAGTTCGCCGCTTAGAAAGGGGTCGCCTCGCCGGCACCCCTGTTTGGGTCAGGGCACCGCGTGATCGTTCGGCAATAGAGTTTCGATGCGCTTTCATAGCTAAAGTAACCGCGACTCAAAGGCCCGAATATGAGCATGCCGACAAACCCGCCCGCGGCTTTTTACGGCGCCGGGCGCCAGCGCTGGTATGACGGCACTCAGTGGACCGAGCACTATCAAAGTGCACCTACCCTGCCACCCGTTCCAGCGGCCTTTTTGACGGGCCCCGCTACTGCAGCGAGCCTGAACGTCACTCGCCAAGTCTTCTACAACCGGCAGCAAAAGGGTCACAGCATCATCTTTCACATCTTCGCGGCTGTGTTCGTGCTGTGGATTTCCTCTCTCTATTACGCCGTCAGCCCAAACCACTACTACCACCTCTAACTCGCAGCTGAGTGGGCCAGCGCGTCAAGGCTCGGTTCCAATCAGGCTTGATGACTGCAACTAAATCGAAGTGTTTGAAGTAACCGCCGGGGGGATCAGGTTATGGGAGGGTGACGTCCCTTTGAGTGGTGTGCTTTGGCTTCACCGTGTGGGGTCAGTGGTTTTAGCTTAGGCGGCGATGAGTTCGGGCAGGGTGGTCACCTCCTCG
>JAYTRC010000036.1:0-107285 GCA_043746355.1 Lacisediminihabitans sp.
CTGATGAACCTCGGCAACGCCACCGGGCACCCGTCATTCGTCATGAGCAACTCGTTCACCAACCAGGTGTTAGCCCAGATCGAGCTCTTTGCTCACGGAGAGAACTACGGAATCGGCGTCTTCGTGCTACCGAAACACCTTGACGAAAAGGTCGCGCGGCTGCATCTTGATGCGCTCGGCGTGAAGCTGACCGTGCTCACGCCCGAGCAAGCAAACTACCTCGGTCTCGACCCGGCGGGGCCGTACAAGGTCGATCACTACCGGTACTGACTGTCATGACACCACAGCCTCCGGCAGCGGTTGAGGTTGGAGCCATCCCTTTTTCGCCTGCTTTTCGAACCGCGAACGAGTCAAGAGCGTCACTTGCGTCGGCCACGTGATGCTCACGACATTCTGTACCCACGCGCTCAAGTGGCCCATCGCCGCTGACGCCGACATTCCAGTTATCGAAGACAACGCCCAGGGTCTCGGTGTTCCCGGTCTGGGACGATTCGGGATTCTGGCCGCCCAGAGTTTTCACGACGTTAAGAACGTGCACTGCGGTGAGGGTGGCGCGCTGCTGATCAATGATCTGCAGCTTGTCGAGGGCGCAAAGATCATGAGTGAGAAGCGCACCAACCGCTCCGAATTCCTGCGCGGCCAGATCGACAAGTACCGTTGGGTTGCCTGGGGGTCGAGCTATCTTCCGAGCAAACTCAACGCGGCCGCGCTCGATTCACGGCTCACTGAATTGGAACAGATCCAGCGACGCAGGTTCGCGGTCGGGAAGAGCCACTCGAGTGAACTGGCTGACTTGGCCGATCAGCAGGTCGTGAGCATGATGCACCCGCCGGGCGGCCTGCACGCGGCGCACTTGTTCGACCTCCTCATGCCGGACTGCGATCTGCAGAGCGCGTTTATCCCCCGCCTGCGTACTGTCGGAATCATTGCTGCATTCCATTACGCGCCGCTCGATACGCCGTGGCAGGCCAGAGATACGGCAGAACCCTGCACGAGCTGGACCGCACTCAGGACTTCTCACGGCGGTCGGTGCGGCTTCCGCTCTGGGCCGGCAAGCCTGAGAATTTTGAAAGCAGAGTGTTCGAAGCTGCCAAGTCGTACCGGCTGGCCAGCTAACGTCGTGAGAGTGCCCCCCCAGTTGAAGGACTCGTTCAGATGAACCTCGCCGCGCGCGCCGTCGAAGCCCTGAGAACAGAGGGTGCGCGATCCCTCGGCTGGCGCAGCGTTAAGTGGCTCACCAACCGTTTCGCTCCGGTGCAGGCGCCTCTTTCGACGATTTACCGTGACGATGCGCTCGCAGTCGATTGGACTACGCCGAAGCTTTTCAACGGTGCGGCGAACGCCGGGGTAGACGGTCGCTATCGAGTGGCCTGGATCATCAGCCCTCCGAGCCGCTCGAGCGGCGGCCACCAGACCGCGTTCAGGTTCATGCGGTTCCTGGAAGAAGCCGGCCACGAGCTGACCCTCTATCTGTATTCGGCGCCCCGCTATCCCGTCGTGAACGCAGATCACGTTAAGCGGATGACGCACGAAGAAGGCGGGTATTCCGACCTCGACGCCGACATCCGGCTCTACGACCCGGTTGAGGGGCTCGAGGCTGGCTACGACGCCGTGATCGCGTCCGACTGGGAGTCCGCATACGCTGCGTATCGCTACGAGGGCCAAGCCAAACGCTACTATTTCGTCCAGGATTTCGAGCCGTACTTCTTCGCGGCAGGAAGCGACTACGTGCTGGCCGAGAACACCTACCGGTTCGGGTTCCACGGCATTACTGCTGGCCGCTGGCTCGCCAATAAGTTATCGGCTGACTACGGCATGGAGTGCGATCCGTTCGACTTCGCCGTAGAAACAACGCACTATTTCCCGATTGGCCAGACAGAGCGCACAGAGATTGTCTTCTATGTTCGTCCGCCGACCGCGCGCCGAGCAACCGAGTTCGGCCTGCTCGCGCTGAGTGAGCTGAATCGGCGCAGACCCGACATCACGATCAACCTCATCGGATGGGACATGTCGGGTTACGACGTGCCCTTCGATCATGTGAATCACGGAGCAGTCGACCTTGTCACCCTCAACCAGATCTACAACCGCTGCGCTGCCGGGCTCGTGCTGTCGCTCACCAACATGTCGCTGCTGCCAATGGAGCTGATGGCGAGCGGCGTGGTGCCGGTCGTCAACGATGCGCCGAATACGAGGGGTGTCTTGGACAGCGACTACATCGAGTTCGTGCCGATGTCACCGGAAGCGATAGCCGATCGGCTCATAGCGGTGGTGGATCGGCCGGATGTCGCAGAGCATGCCAGTGAGGTCGCCTCGTCGATCGACAGCGCGGGCTGGGCTGATCCCGCATCCACATTCGTCAGGGACTTCACGAACGAAATGCTGCGTTCGGCCTAGGGCGGCCAGACGATCGCTAACCCCGGTCAGGGAAACCGTGCGGCACGCCTTCAAGAACCGGCGAGAGACGGCCGAGCTGCTGCGCTTGAAGCGTGAGGCCGAGCGACTCGCGGGCGCGCCGGATCACGGTGACCGCGGCGAGAAACAGTTCAGGACTGCCGGGCGGCACGGGTGAAACCCAGCGGCTCGCCTCGGTTGCAAGCTCTGACGCAAGCCGCTCCCGCGCCTCTGGCGTGAGGCGGGCGGCCTGCCCCAGAAACTGGGCGATCCTGCGGGAAAGGCCGTCGGGCATCCTCGCGACGTCTGCGCTCAACGACCACTGCAGGAGCGTCGGTGGCACCGCAAAAGTCGAGTCGACGATACGGGGCACGCGTTCGTTCTGGCTGTAGGTTCCTGCAAGCAGGTCCCCGAGCCGCTTCGACCGCGAATTGAGAAGTGCTGTCATGGAGGCAAGACCGCCCAGCGTTGAGAAGACCTCGATCGTGCCCATGACGGCACGGATGAAGGCGTGGCGAAATCCAATCGAGCCACCGTCATCGCGCACGATGCGAGCGCCGACCGCGAGGCGGCCGAGTGACTTGCCTTGCGTGGCGGTCTCGACGATCGTCGGCAGCACGACGATGCAGAGCACGAGTGCGGCGATCTGGGCCGCTGCCCTGCTTGCCGAGTCGAGCAGGGGGCTGATGAGCGGCGAACCGAGCGCGAGAACGAGTAGCAGGAAGAGGCCGATGCTCACGAGGAAATCGATGATCGCGCCAGCCGCCCTGAGCACAAAAGCGGTCGGCCTCAGGTCTAGTCCCACGGCCTCGCCGGTCATGAGTTCGGAGCCGTCGTCGACACGCTCGGATGCAGGCACAGCCATGCGTAGTATTCAAGCAGATGGACCTCGACGCATACACAGCCGCTCACCGCGATGAATGGAACGAGCTCGCCCGCCTGGGCGCGAAACGACGGTTCACCGGCGACGAGGCCGACGATCTGATCGAGCATTACCAGTCCGGATCGAGCCAGCTCTCGGCGATCAAGACCAGCGTGGGGCAGTCAGCTCAGGGTGAGCGACTCTCGCTCAGCCTTTCGCGGGCCAGGCTGCGCTTCACCGGGGCCGGCCGTAACGTGGCAAGCCAGCTTCCACTCTTCTTCGGAGCGCAGCTTCCCGCAGCACTATTCCGTATCCGCTGGGCATGTTTCGTCATCGCCATCGGCACCGCGATCATCGCGGTGCTCTATGGGGTTTGGGCTGCAAACACTCCCGGTGTTCTCGCCAACTTCGGCACGGCAGCGCTCCGCAAGCAGTTTGTCGACCAGGACTTCGTGAAGTACTACTCTGACCACGCGCCATCGTCATTCACCGGCCAGGTGTGGACGAACAATGCCTGGCTCGCCGTGCGGTGCATCGCCTTCGGGATCGTCGGCGTGTACGCGCCATACCTGCTCTTCCAGAACGCGCAGAACATCGGGCTCGATGGCGCCCTCATGGCCACCCACGGCCGGCTCGACATCTTCTTCCTCTACATCGCCCCGCACGGCCAGCTGGAGCTCTACTCGATCTTCACCGCTGGAGCGGCCGGGATGGCGATCTTCTGGGCGTGGATCGCGCCGGGGGCGCGAACGCGCGGGCAGGCGCTCGCCGAGGAAGCCCGTGCCCTGTTCACCGTGGCGATCGGGCTCATCCTCACCCTCCTCGTCTCCGGCATCATCGAAGGATTCGTCACCAGGCAGCCGTGGCCCTGGCCGGTCAAGATCGGCATCGGCACTGTGGCGCTCGGGTCGTTCCTGTTCTACCAGTGGGTGATCGGTCGTCGCGCGTACCGCGCTGGCCAGACCGGCGATCTCGACGAGTTCGAGTCGGGCGCGCGTCGCATCGTCGCTGCCTGACCGTTCCGATGTGCGCGCCGAAGTGAAACACCGTGCCGATGGTCTCCGCGATGGCGCACGCGGCGGATGGCTTGCGCGGCTGGGCGCTGAAAACCCAATTTTGAGTTATTCATGATTACTGATTGACTGGTCGGGATGCTCGACACCAGGCAACATGACCTCCGCACGGCACACCTGCGTGTGACGCCTGGCCGACTCGCGATTCTCGGAGCACTGCACACGCAGCCCCATTCGACCGCGGATGCCCTCTATCGCCTGCTGAAGAACGACAGGCCCAGCCTCTCGGTGCAATCGGTTCACAACGTGCTCGGAGACCTTGACGCGGCAGGTCTCGTTCGCCGTATTGAGCCGGCGGGATCTGCCGCTCTCTATGAACTTAAGGTCGACGACAACCACCATCACATTGTCTGTACGAGCTGCGCAGCCGTCGCCGACGTCGACTGCATCCATGGCGAGGCGCCGTGCCTCGAGCCGAGGGACACGAGCGGCTACGTCGTTTCGACCGCCGAGGTCACATTCTGGGGCCTCTGCCCCACGTGTCAAAAATTAGAGAACGTCGCCAACCAGAAGGAGAAACAGTGACCGAGCCAACAACATCGCAGACTGGAACACCGATAGCGAGTGACGAGCATTCGCTCACAGCGGGCAACGACGGTGTGACGGCACTGCACGACAGGTACCTCGTCGAAAAGCTCGCCCAGTTCAACCGCGAGCGCATCCCCGAGCGGATCGTGCACGCCAAAGGCGGGGGTGCACACGGCACCCTCGAAGTGACCGAAGACGTCTCGATGTACACGAAGGCTGCCGTGTTCCAGCCAGGGACGAAGACCGACTCGATCAGCCGCTTTTCCAGTGTCGCCGGCGAGCAGGGCAGCCCAGACACCTGGCGAGACGTACGTGGATTCTCGGTGAAGTTCTACACCACAGAGGGCAATTACGACATCGTGGGAAACAACACCCCGGTGTTCTTCATCCGCGACGGAATCAAGTTTCCCGACTTCATCCACTCGCAGAAGCGCCTGCCGGGCTCAGGGTTGCGTGATGCCGATATGCAGTGGGATTTCTGGACACTCTCGCCCGAATCGTCCCACCAGGTCACCTACCTGATGGGCGACCGTGGCTTGCCGCGCAGCTGGCGCGAGATGCCCGGTTACGGTTCGCACACCTACCAGTGGATCAACGCCGCTGGTGAGCAGTTCTGGGTCAAGTACCACTTCAAGTCGAAGCAGGGCAACATCGAGATGCAGAGCGCTGAGGCTGAGCTGATCGCCGGAGCCGACGCCGACTACTACCGTCGCGACCTCTACGAGGCGATCGAAGCCGGTAACTTCCCGGCGTGGGATCTCTACGTGCAGGTGATGCCGTACGAAGACGCGAAGACCTATCGCTTCAACCCGTTCGACCTGACGAAGGTCTGGCCGCACTCCGACTACCCGCTGATCAAGGTGGGTACACACACTCTTAACCGCAACCCGGAGAACTTCTTCGCCGAGATCGAACAGCTCGCGTTCTCGCCGGCGAACACGGTTCCGGGGATCGGCATCAGCCCAGACAAGATGCTGATGGCACGCGTGTTCTCGTACCCCGACGCCCAGCGCTACCGGGTCGGAACGAACTACAACGAGATCCCGGTCAATGCTCCCCGGGCGGCTGTGCACAACTACTCACAGGACGGCGCTGCCCGGCACGGCTTCAAGCCGGCGTCGGCACCCGTGTATGCGCCGAACTCTTTCGGTGGACCGGTGGCGGATGCCGCGGCAGCGGGCGAACCCAGCTGGGAGAGTGATAGCGCGCTCGTGCGTGCTGCCGCAACCCTGCACTCCGAGGACGACGACTTCGGCCAGGCAGGCACGATGTACCGCGAGGTGTTCACTGTGGAGCAGAAGGCTCGCTTCCTCGAGACACTGACTGGCGCTGTCGGCGGCGTGCAGTCACTGGAGATCAAAGAGCGCGCCATCCAGTACTGGACGAATGTCGACGCGACGCTCGGAGCGAGTCTGCGGGCCGAGCTCTCGGCTCCGGCGAGCACCGCGAACGAGCGGGCCGGGGTCGTCGGGGTTTCGAACTAGCTTGGAGCAGCCGGGCGCCTCCCTACAGGCGCCCGGCGGCCTTCAGCGCGATGTAGTGGTCCGCGAGGGCCGGCGGCAGGTCAGCCGGTGCGCCGGTTACCACGTCCGCTCCGAGCTGGCGGATGGCGGCAGCGACCCGAGACGTGTCGAGCATGGCGCGTTCGGCGGCCGCCGCGAGGTACACCCCATCGCGGTCGACCCGCGATACGACCTGCTCGACAACGGTCGGGTCTGTCACGGATGACACGACCACGACATGCTTGCGGGCGAGTTGCGGCAGCATCGACAGCAGTCCTCGCGAGGCCCCTGGGGCATCGATGGATGTCATCAGCACCACCAGCGCCCGATGCGAGGTAATCGACTGCACGAGGGAGGGAACGGCCGACCAGTCCGTTTCGATCAACTCCGGCTCGACGGGCGACATGACGTCGACCATCCTCGACAGCAACTCTGCGCCGGTCGCGCCTTGCACGCGCCCCCGCAGCCTGCGGTCGTAAATGGCCAGGTCGACGCGGTCACCTGCGCGGGTCGCGAGAGCCCCGAGGAGCAGGGAGGATTCGAATGCGGTATCCAGGCGCGGCTCGTTGGCTATGCGAGCGGCAGAGGTACGCCCGCTATCGATGATGACCACGACTCGGCGGTCGCGCTCGGGTCGCCACGTGCGCACGACGAGCTGCGGACCCAGGCCGCTCAGCGGGTCGGTTCTACGAGCCGTTGCGCGCCAGTCGATCGAGCGCACGTCATCCCCCCGCACATATTCGCGCAGGCTATCGAACTCTGTGCCCTGCCCGCGGATCATCACGCTTGTCGCACCATCGAGCTCGTGCAGTCTCGCCAGGCGTGAGGGCAGGTGTTTGCGAGAGTTGAATGCGGGGAGCACTCGGATCGCGCCAGGCAGCGAGATGGTCGCCTGGCGCGCGGCCAGGCCGAGCGGACCGAAGGATCGGATGGTGACGGCGGCAGCGCGCCGCTCGCCCCGACGGAACGGCGTGAGGTTCGTGACCACGGCGCGCCGTTCACCGGACGCAAGCGAGAGTCGCGCTCGGGTCGGTGTCGCGCCGGCCGATGGCTGCCAGCCGTCGCGCACGATTCCGCGCACCCGCCGGTGCCCCGGGTTGCTGATCAGCAGGGTCGACGCGACGGTCTCGCCGAGGCGCACCCTGGCCGGCAGCTCCCGCTTCAGCGTCACCGCGCGAGGGGAACCGGCGAGCACAAGGTCGCCCGCCCCGACCAGGACGACGAACGCGAGCCAGGCGAGCAGCCAGACGGGTTGTCCGAGCGCCACTATCGGCAACACGCCGAGTGCGACGAGCAGCACGAACCACCCCGAGAGGGCCATGGCTAGATCGGCACCTGTACCTGCTGCATGATCGATCGCAGGATCGCGTCTGCTGAGACACCTTCGAGCTCAGCCTCTGCGCGCAACTGGATGCGATGGCGCCAGACCGGCAGCAGCATGGCCTGCACGTGGTCGGGCGTGATCGCGTCGAACCCATTGAGCCAGGCCCATGCTTTCGCCGCGGCGAGGAGCGCTGTCGTGCCACGCGGGCTCACGCCGAGCTTCACCGACGGGCTCTGCCGCGTGCTTCGCGCGAGATCGACGATGTATGCGAGCACATCCGCGCTCGCGCCGACTTTCGCGACCTGGGCCTGGGCGTTAGCCAACTGCCATGCATCGAGAGCCGGGCTGACTCCGGCTGCACCAAGGTCTCTCGGGTTGAAGCCAGCGGCACTGCGCGTCAATACCTCGACCTCGTCTGAACGCTCCGGAATATCGAGCACGAGCTTCAGCAGAAACCTGTCGAGCTGGGCCTCCGGCAACGTGTAGGTGCCCTCGTATTCGATCGGGTTCTGGGTAGCGGCGACGATGAAGGGCACCGGCAGCATCCTGGTCTCGCCGTCGACGCTCACCTGGCGCTCTTCCATTGCTTCCAGCAGCGCTGACTGCGTCTTCGGGGGTGTTCGGTTGATTTCATCCGCGAGCAGGATGTTGGTGAACACGGGGCCAGCGCGAAACTCGAAGTCGCCCTGCTTGGCGTCGTAGACGAGGGACCCCGTGACGTCGCCCGGCATCAGGTCTGGAGTGAACTGGATGCGCTTGGTCTCGAGACTGAGCGCCCGTGAGAGGGTGCGAACGAGCAGCGTTTTCGCAACGCCTGGCACGCCTTCGAGCAGAACGTGGCCGCCGGCCAGCAGCGCGATGATGAGCCCGGTGACCGCGCCCTCCTGCCCGACGACGGCTTTTCCGACCTCTGTGCGCACCTGGGCGAGACGGTCGCGCAACTCGCTGTTGGTGGCTGTTTCGCTCATGGGTTCATTCTGCCTTCTGCGGCCGCACAGATTCTGCGGTCCGCCGTTCGAGTTCGAGCAGGCTGTCAGAGAGTGCAACCAGGGCGCGGTCGGTGCGCGGCACGTCATCGAGAAGGAGATTCCGGATGGCGCCCTCGTCACTCCCGGTGAGGCTCGCGACTGCGGAGATGACCTCATCGACAGTTGCGAGCCTCGAGAGTCCGCAGGTCGACGCGAGTCTGGCCACGGCACCGATGCGTAGCGAATCGATCGCCCGCAGCCGCGCTGAGCCCTTCTGATAGAGGCGTGCCCGGCCCTCCATCGTCTCGCTGGCTCGCACAGTCACCGGGAGGTTCTCGACGACGATGGGTCCCATTCTGCGCCCACGCCAGACTGCCGCAGCAATACCGGTGATGATGAGCAGCACGATGACCGGACTCACCCACGGTGGCGTCAACTGGGCGATGGTCGGTGTGCCCGCTATCGCCCTGTCATTGATCGTCGGCAGGTACCAGACCAGGTGCGCGTTGTCGCCGAGCAGGTTCAGGGCAAGCGCCGCGTTGCCGAACTCGGCCGCGTGCGCGTTCGTAAAGGCGGCCGTCGTGCCGACGACGGTGATGCGCCTGCCCGCGCGGTCGAGGTCGATCAGCGAGTATGCGCTGTGCCCGCTGCCGAAGCAGGTGGTCGCGTCGAGCGATGTGTCGATAAGGCGGTAAGCGAACCCGCCGCCGCCGACCGTTCCAGCGTTGCGAGCGGGGGTGAACGAGCATCCGGCCTTCAGCGGCTTCTTTTCGCTCACGGCGCCTGCCTGAGCGATCTCGGGGGCCAGGTCGGCGAGTTGAGCAAAAGTGGGCGTGAGCAATACGACGTGTTTGGCCAGTCCCGCGAGGGAGCGCACCTGGTCGGCGTCAAGGTAGTCGTTGGGGTCGACGAGCATCATCGTCGCCTCCCCGTCGCTTTTCAGGAGAGCGGATCGGGTTCTCACGAGGCTGTCGGTCACTGTCACCGCAACGCCATGCTGTGCCAGCACCTGGGCGAGGGCCTTGCTGCCGGTCGGCCCGGCCTCGGTAGCGGAGTACGGGGTTGCCGCTGTTTGTGATGCGCCGGTCAGGGCGAGGGTGGCCAGGGCGACAGCGATTGCGAAGATCGCCGCGATGATCCAAAACAGTGATCGACGAGTGGCGGTGCGAATGGTCGGTGTGTCGATGGTGGCGGTCACGGCGATACGACCAGGGCCACGCGGGTCGAGCGCACCTCAGCGTCGAGCGCGACTAGTTCGAGGTATGCCTCAGCCGTGCCGATGTCGCCGAGATACCGCACCCGGTCGAAAGTCATGGCAGCGGCCACGAGTCGGCCGGCGAGGAGAGGGAACATCACGCCTGCCTGCGCCGCGAAATCGCGGGCGGTGGTACCTGGGCTCGTCGTCACGATGGTGCGCTCAGCGAGACCGCGGGCGACGGACCGGAAGAGCTCCTCGATCGCGACCGTATAGTCGCTGCGCGCCGCGGCATCCGCAGCGCTTCGTCTCATCGCTTCTGCGTTTCGCTCGTCTGACTGCCCGAAGAGCGCACCGACTGAGCTGCGACGGTTGAGTCGCGGGGGTCCGAAGAAGAGATACGCGGCGACGATGACCGCGATGACAACGAGGCCGACGAGGAGCAGTACCGGCGCCTGGGTCACCCCGTTCGCCTGCAATTTCAGGGAGTTCAGCCAATTCCAGAATGCGGCAGACGCCTGGTCGAACCAGGTCGGCTTTGCTGCCTGGTATTCGGGCTTGGACAGTTCAGCGATGATCCACTCTCGGGCAGGGCCGGAGTGCGGGTCGACCGGAACGTCGAATGGAAGCCGGATCATGCGGCCGGCTGGGCCACCAGGTATGGGTCTCTGACCGACGAGTCCCCGGACTGGCGTGCCTCGACGAACCTGGCGAGCTCGAGGTCGAGTCCTTCTTTGCGCATGCGGATGTCGAGGTAGATGAGCACCATCGTCGCCGTCTGCACCACGGCAGCGATCGCACCGAACACGACAGTGATGACCAGCGCGAGAATGGTGAAGGCGCCGAGGATCACCACTGTCGTTGCACCACCCTGGCCGTTCGGATCGGTCAGGCCGGTCACGACAGGCCCCAGCACGCTGAGCGGAACCGAGATGACCTGGGTGGCAATGTTCAGGATGACGGAGACGAGCAGCTCGATTCCGAGCGTCTTCCAGAAGTAGCGGGTGGTCAGCGACCACGACCTCGCGACGGCCTGCCGGATGGTGAGCCGCTCGAGCATGAGCACACTCGGCACCAGCGAGAGTTTCGTGTTGAGCCAGAAGAAGGCGACCACAATCGCGAGGCCGCCGACAACGCCGACGATCACCGCGAGCACGATTCCGACTGTGCCGAGCGTGGTTACGAGCAGCACGATTACGCCGACAATCGCGCCGAGCACGATGAGCACTGCGAGAGCGACCAGCGCCGTGTAGCCGACCAACGCACCGAACCGACCGCGCCCACGGGCCCAGAGTTGCCGCACCGACTGCTTCTCGCCGAGAGTGCCACGGGAGACCTCGAGCACGATGATGCCCTGGAGGAGGGCGGATGCAACCAGGGAGAGCAGCACCGGAACGATCGCAGAAACGCCGATGAGCCCATACGAACCTGCGGTGATCGTTGAGAGGTTCTGCGCAGAAGAGAGATCGATGCGGGAGAAGGCGAAGTAACTTGCGACCCCGACGACGCCGAGCGTGATGAGGGAAACGACGCCCTCGATGAGCAGGGCGATGCCGAAAGTGGGCCGTGGGTTGCGCCTGAGCACGCGGAATGATGCGCCGAGAATCGTACCGAGCTCGAGCGGCCGAAGCGGAATGAGCCCTGGCCGCGGTGGGGGAGTCCAGCCAGACGGAGCGGCCGGAGCGCTCTGCGCGGGTGCTGCCTCTGACTGGGGCATCCCGCCCGGCGCCTGCCACTGCTGGTTGTCGGTCACGCGCTTATGGTTTCACACTCGACTACTCTTATGCGAAAGCCGCTCGCACCCGGAGCGCCAGATCATGAACCAGGACCATGGCCGAACGCATCCTCGTTGTCGATGACGACACCGCTCTCGCCGAGATGATCGGAATCGTGCTGCGATCAGAAGGGTTCGAGCCGGCATTCTGTGCTGATGGCGCGGATGCCCTGCGATCGTTTCGCGAAGGCCGACCCGACCTCGTTCTGCTCGACCTCATGCTGCCGGGCAAAAACGGTATCGAGGTCTGCGCTGAGATCCGGGCGGAGTCGGGAGTGCCGATCATCATGCTCACCGCGAAGTCAGACACGACGGATGTCGTGCGCGGGCTCGAGAGCGGTGCAGACGACTATGTGGTCAAGCCGTTCAACCCCAAAGAGCTCGTCGCTCGCATCCGCACCCGCCTGCGTCCGAGCTCGACGACGGGAACCGACGTACTGCAAGTCGGCGACCTGCAGGTCGATGTCGCCGGTCATGAGGTGCGGCGCGGAGCGGAAAAGATCAACCTCACCCCGCTGGAGTTCGAGCTACTGCTCGCGCTCGCGCTCAAACCCCAGCAGGTGTTCACGCGCGAGATGCTGCTCGAGCAGGTCTGGGGCTACCACTACAAGGCAGATACCCGGCTGGTGAATGTGCATGTGCAGAGGTTGCGGGCCAAGGTTGAGGAAGATCCAGACAGCCCTCGCATCGTTATGACCGTGCGCGGTGTCGGCTATCGCGCCGGATCGAGCTGACGGTTCGTCAACTGTCATGCTCGAGTTCCTGAAAAGCTGGCGCACCTGGCCGCGGCGACTCGGCCGGTTCTGGCGCACATCGCTGCAGTTTCGCACGGTCTTGATCACCGTGCTGCTCTCTGGCTTTGCTGTGCTGGTGATCGGCGTCTACGTCTCAGTGAGCATCGGTAATCAGCTCTTCGTCTCCAAGAACACGCAGGTGCAGGATGAAGCCCGCAGCGCCCACAACCTGGCGCAGGACATCTTCGACACGGCGGATACCTCGGGGGTCTCCGGCCAGCCAGTCGAGTTAGACACGCTCAATGCCACGGTGCAAGACAAGGTGCTCTCGTCGACCACAAACCCAGGCGGAACGGGTCTCGCAATCCTGCGTTCGCCGGGCCAGGACACCCCACAGATCATGCAGCCGACGAACACCATCAATTTTCCTAACGTCGTAAGCAGCTCCCTGCGAGAACGGGTTCGGGCTGACCCCACCCATGTTCAGTACCAGTCGGTCACTCTCCCGGGCGGCACACCGGGAGTCGCTGTCGGGTCGCAGCTCACTGTCGGGCCAGCCGGCAAGTACGAGCTGTACCTCGTCTACTCACTCGCCGATGAGCAGGTGACGCTCGGGTTCGTGCTGCAGACGCTCCTGTTGGGTGGGCTCGCCCTGATCGTGCTGATTGGCGGAGTGACCTGGGTGGTCGTCAGGCTTGTTGTCGGCCCGATCCGGCTGGCCGCGGAGACGAGCGAGAAACTCGCAGCAGGGCAACTTGAGCAGCGCATCCCAGAACGCGGTGACGATGTCATCGCAACCCTTGCCAGGTCGTTCAACGGCATGGCTGACAGCCTCCAGCAGCAGATCACCAAGCTCGCCGAGCTGTCCCGTCTCCAGCAGCGCTTCGTGTCGGATGTCTCCCATGAGCTGCGCACGCCCCTCACGACGATCCGTCTCGCGGGAGACGTCTTGTACGACCAGCGCGAATCGTTCGAGCCGTCGACGGCACGCACCGCGGAGCTACTGCACACCCAGGTGCAGCGCTTCGAGAGTCTGCTCGCCGACCTTCTCGAGGTGAGCCGGTATGACGCGGGCGCTGTCGAACTCGAACTCGAACCAACCAATCTGGTGCGGCTGGTCGAGGAGGCAGTCGACTCGATGTCCCCGCTCGCTGAGGGTCGCGGCTCGCTGCTCGAGGTCGTCGCGCCCGGTGGCTACTTCGAAGCGGAGGTTGATGCCCGCCGCATTCGCCGCATCCTGCGCAACCTGCTCGGCAATGCTGTCGAGCACGGCGAGGGCAAACCGATCATCGTCACGGTCGACAGCAACGAGACCGCGATCGCCATTACCGTGCAGGACTGGGGAATCGGCATGACAGAGTTTGAAGCGTCGCGGGTCTTCGACCGGTTCTGGCGTGCAGACCCTTCTCGCCAGCGGACTCTCGGTGGCACAGGTCTCGGCTTAGCCATCTCACTTGAAGATGCGGCGCTGCACGAAGGCAGGCTTGAAGTCTGGTCGGAGCCTGCCGCAGGAACCTGCTTCAGGCTCACGCTGCCGCGAGTGTGGGGAAAGGCCATCGAGTCGTCACCGCTCGGCCTCCCGCCAGAGCAGGCAACAGAAGGGGACGAAGGATGACCCGCCGCCGCCCCATCGCGCTCGCAGCCGCTCTTGCGCTCACCGCCATCCTCGCCGGCTGCGTCAGCATCCCTTCGTCTGGCCCAGCGACGCAGGGGCTTGCCATCTCGGGAAACTCTTCCGGCACCAGCTTCGAGGTCAACCCCGAGGGTCCGGCGACGGGCGACTCTCCGTCAGCCATCCTCAAGGGATTCATCGCTGCCTTCCAATCACCGACCGGCGGCTATGCCGTTGCCCGCGAATTTCTCTCCTCGTCGTTCTCGGCGAAATGGGACCCGACCCAGAGTGTGCAGGTCCGAACGGGCAATGCTCGGATCGTTCCCACCGATGAGACCGACATCGACTACGCATTCCAAAGCTCGGCGAGCATCGACAACACCGGTGCGTATAAGCAGTTGAGCCAGTCTTCGACGCTGTCTTTCACTTTCACGAAAGAGAACAAGCAGTGGCGAATCAGTTCAGCACCGAACGGCATCGTGCTCTCTGATCTCACCTTCCAGCGGCTGTTCAGCAAGCACTCCCTTTATTTTCTCGACCCAACCGGCCAGAACCTGGTGCCTGACCTCCGCTGGTTCCCCAATGGAACGGCCGTTACCCGCATCCCATCTGCCCTGCTCGCCGGGCCGCCGCCGTGGCTTGAGGGCGCAGTGCGCACCGAGTTTCCCGATGGCACCCAGCTTTCGGATGCCGGCAGCCTCGTCACCGTCGACTCCGGCATCGCGCACGTCGACCTCACTAAGGAGGCCCTCTCCGCGACTCCGCACGAACGTCAGCTGATGCTGTTGCAGCTTACGGAGAGCCTGCGGTCGGTCGGAACTGTGACAGGCGCGACGATCTCGGTCGGCGGTGCGCCGCTCCAAATCGATGATCTCGGGGCTAACGCTCCCATTGCCGATCCCAAAGTCGACAGCCAGGCGCTTGTGCTCCGAAAAAAGGAGTTTGGCTTTTATGCGAATGACCGAGTTGCGTCGATCGCCCAGCTGAGCCCCAAAGTGCTGGCCCTTGCGCCGATCGCTGCGACGCTCTCCTCCGATGGCAATTCCGCTGCTGTTCTCGGATCCGGTGGCGTCTCGCTCGTCCGTAAATCCGCAGCGACCGGCGCGCCACTCGATGTCAGGCCCAACCTCATTGCCCCGAGCATGGACGAGGACGGCTTCGTCTGGGCCGTGCCGGCAGACCGGCCGAACGCGATTCGGGTCTACGACACCGCGGGTACCGAGCACGACGTGGCGACGTCGCTCCCGCCGGATGCTCGGGTCGCTGCGCTCCAGGTCTCGCGTGACGGTGCGCGGCTGGCCATTCTGCTCTCGAGCTCAACCGGCCCACGGCTGCTTGTCGCTGCGATCCTGCGCGATCAGAAGCTGCTCCCGATCGGGATCGGCCCGCTCATCATCGACTCGGCGCTCGAGGCCGGGGACGCGACCGACGTCACCTGGGTTGACGAGGCGACGGTTGCGACCCTGGTGAGTGTCGGTGCGCAGTCCACGGTCGATGAGTTCACCATCGGCGGCCAGGAGATCTCCCTCGGCGACCCGCTGGCCCGTGCGAAGTCGATCGTCGGTGGCAACGGACCTCAGGGCCTGCGCGTGCTCGGTGACGATTCCCTCGTGTACACCTACCAGGGCTCCAGCTGGCAGAGCACGAAGGTCAGTGTCGACTTCATCGCAACCCAGCGCTGACTTTGCACAGATCCTCTTCCTGCGCTCGCGCCAGCGCGCGATCCGAGCACCATGAAGGATGCTCACCGACCTCCTGCTCGACGCGCTCGCCGTGCTGCTGCCCGTCACCTGTGTCGGCTGCTCAGTCGACGACCGGGCCCTCTGCCCAGCGTGCAGGCTCGAGCTGGTGCCCACTCCCCAGGTGCGCCAGCTGGCCGACGGGCTCACTGTCACATCAGCGCTCCGCTACGACGGAGCGGTGCGCCGGTCCGTGCTCGCGTACAAGGAGAACGGGCGGACGGATGTCGCCAGGGCACTTGCCGCGCCCCTCGCAGCGGCTATCGCTGCAGCGGCAATCGGTCGCGTTCACCTCGTCGCGATGCCTATCGGCCGGGCCGCGTACCGCCGCAGGGGGTACGACCCCGTGCGACTCCTGTTGCGCAGGGGTGGCTTTGGCAGGCCGCTCGACGCGCTGGCAGGAGTGCGCAGGCGCGACGAGCAGAAGGGGCTCGACCGGGCTGCGCGAGCGGTAAACCTCGCGGGGACCATGAGCGCGAGGGGCGACATCCGCGGCACCAGAATCGTTCTCGTCGACGATGTCGTGACCACCGGCGCGACGATCCTCGAGGCAGCCCGTGCCATCCGTGCGGGGGGCGGTGAGGTGATCGGAGCGGCAGTTCTCGCAGCCACTCCACGTCTCTTTGGTGAATCAGCGCACACTCTCAGGCAAACCAGTGACATCGCACGGCTGCGGGTCTAAGTTGTGAAAAAGAGGCGCGGAGATTCGCCTGGTCCACCGGGTGACGCGCAGCTTGGATCCAGGAGAACGCCATGGAAATTTCCATCAACGGACTGGGCCTGGGGATAACAGATCGGTTCCGCTCGTACGCGACGGAAAAGGCCGAGAAGATCTCCCACCTCGCCGACAAGGCTCTCGCTTTCGAGGTGAAGGTCAGTCGTCACAATGAGAAGAACGGGTCAAGCGGCGACGACCGCGTCGAACTGACCCTCATCGGCCCCGGGCCGCTTGTGCGAGCTGAGGCCAACGGATCAGACAAGTACGTGGCACTCGATCTCGCGCTCGACAAACTCACCGAGCGATTACGGCGAGCCAAGGACCGACAAAAAGTGCATCGCGGCCAGCATCGGCCGACATCGCTGCGGGAAGCAGCGAACTCGGGCGGCTTCGGCGACCTTCGAGCGGCATCCATCGACGTCATCGAGAAGGTGCGCACCGGCGAGATCTCGATTGTCGAGACCTCGGTCGCTGAGGATGAAGAAGAGTGGAGCCCCGTCGTCATCCGCAAGAAGGTCTTCGAGGCCATGCCGATGACCGTCGACGATGCGCTCTACCTGATGGAACTTGTCGGCCATGATTTCTATCTCTTCATCGATGCGGAGACAGACCGACCCAGTGTCGTCTATCGACGCAAGGGCTGGGACTACGGAGTTATCGGCCTCGACAACCAGGCCGAGATCGCGCAGTCCGCCCGGCACATGGCACAGGGCAAGCGCAGGTAGCAGACCCACGAAGAGGGGTCGCCACGGTGACCCCTCTTTGCCCGCTCTTCAGGATGGGTACGGTCTAGGGTTGGTAGAATCGCCTACTGGCACCCTGCCCGACGAACACCTGGAGTAATCAGTGGCCAACGTCCTCGAAAGGGTCCTCCGTGTCGGTGAGGGCCGAACTCTTCGCAAGCTCGAACGCTTCGCGGCGGCCGTCAACCATCTCGAAGACGACTTCAAAGAACTGACCGACGACGAGTTGAAGCACGAGACGACGGAGTTTCGCGAGCGTTACTCGAACGGTGAGTCGCTCGAAGACCTGTTGCCCGAGGCATTTGCGGCAGTTCGGGAGGCCGCATCCCGCACCCTTGGCATGCGTCATTTTGATGTGCAGCTCATGGGCGGGGCAGCCCTTCATCTCGGCAACATCGCCGAGATGAAGACGGGTGAAGGCAAGACCCTGGTCGCCACCCTCGCCGCCTACCTCAACGCCATACCGTCTCGCGGCGTGCACGTGATCACGGTCAACGACTACCTCGCCAGCTACCAGTCAGAGCTCATGGGCCGCATCTTCCGCGCGCTGGGGATGTCGACCGGGGTCATTCTCTCCGGCCAGACCCCCGAGGAACGCCGTGAGCAGTACTCGGCGGACATCACCTACGGCACCAACAATGAGTTCGGCTTCGACTACCTTCGCGACAACATGGCGTGGCAGGCCAGCGATATGGTGCAGCGCGGCCACAACTTCGCGATCGTCGATGAGGTCGACTCGATCCTGATCGACGAGGCTCGCACCCCACTCATCATCTCCGGGCCTGCCTCCGGCGAGGCCAACCGCTGGTTCGCGGAGTTCGCGAATCTGGCGAAGCGTCTCGTGCCCGACGTCGATTACGAGGTCGACGAGAAGAAGCGCACCGTTGGCGTGCTCGAACCCGGCATCGAAAAGGTCGAGGACTACCTCGGCATCGACAACCTCTACGAGTCGGCCAACACGCCTCTCATCTCCTTCCTCAACAACTCGATCAAGGCAGATGCCCTGTTCAAGAAAGACAAGGACTACGTCGTGATGAACGGCGAGGTGCTGATCGTGGATGAGCACACCGGCCGCATCCTGATGGGCCGACGCTACAACGAGGGTATTCACCAGGCGATCGAGGCGAAGGAAGGGGTCGAGGTCAAGGCCGAGAACCAGACTCTTGCCACGGTGACCCTCCAGAACTATTTCCGCCTGTACAAGAAGCTCTCGGGCATGACGGGCACGGCCGAGACAGAGGCCGCTGAATTCATGAGCACCTACCGCCTCGGTGTCGTGAGCATCCCCACCAATAAGCCGATGAAGCGCATTGACCAGTCCGACCTCGTCTACAAGAACGAGGAATCGAAGTTCGCGCAGGTGGTCGAAGACATCGTCAAACGCCACGAGATCGGCCAGCCGGTTCTCGTCGGAACCACGAGCGTCGAGAAGAGCGAATACCTGTCGAAGCTGCTCGCCCGCCGTGGCGTCAAGCACGAGGTACTCAACGCCAAGAACCACGCCCGCGAGGCTGCGATCGTTGCGCAGGCCGGTCGGCTCGGGTCGGTGACAGTCGCAACCAACATGGCTGGCCGTGGCACCGACGTCATGCTCGGCGGTAACGCCGAGTTCATCGCCGTCGCAGAGATGAACCAACGCGGGCTCAGCCCGGTCGACACCCCTGACGAGTACGAAAAAGAGTGGGAGCCGGTCTACGACCGGGTCAAGCTCATGGTTCAGGAAGAAGCGGACAAGGTCGTCGCTGCCGGCGGACTTTACGTGCTCGGCACCGAACGCCACGAATCACGCCGGATCGACAACCAGCTTCGTGGTCGCTCCGGCCGCCAGGGTGACCCGGGGGAGAGCCGCTTCTACCTGTCTCTCACCGACGACCTGATGCGGCTCTTCAACTCCGCTGCTGCCGAAACGCTGATGGGGCGCGGCAGTGTGCCAGACGATCTGGCGATCGAATCCCGTGTCGTGAGCCGCGCCATCCGCAGCGCCCAGAGCCAGGTCGAGGCTCGTAACGCCGAGATCCGCAAGAACGTGCTCAAGTACGACGACGTTCTCAACCGCCAGCGTGAGGCCATCTACGGTGACCGCCGCCACATTCTCGAGGGTGACGACCTGCAAGATCGCACCTCGAAGTTCCTCGAAGACGTCATCACCGAGGTTGTCGAAGTGCACACGTCAGACGGCCACGCCGATGACTGGGATCTCGACGCTCTCTGGACCGAGCTGAAGACTCTCTACCCGGTATCGATCACCATCGATGAGCTGTTCGCTGAGGCGGGTTCACGCAACCGAATCACTTCTGAGTTCCTCAAAAGCGAGGTGCTGTCGGACGCCCGCATCCAGTATGGCAATCGCACCGAGGCACTCGGCGAGCCCGCCATGCGAGAGCTCGAACGCCGCGTCGTGCTCTCGGTCATCGACCGTCGCTGGCGAGACCACCTCTATGAGATGGATTACCTGAAAGACGGCATCGGCCTGCGCGCGATGGCACAGCGTGACCCGCTCGTCGAGTACCAGCGCGAGGGCTTCGCGCTGTACCAGCAGATGATGGGTTCGATTCGAGAGGAGTCGGTCGGCTTCCTGTTCAACCTCGAGGTCGAGGTCACCGGTGGTGGCGAGGCCACCGCAGCGCTGCCCACTGTCGCAGCCAAGGGTCTCGGCCAATCCGGTGCGCCGGAGGATCGGCTGAGCTATACGGCAGCGAATGCCGACGGTGAGGTTGAGGTGCGTAACCAGCGAGGCCAGCTCGACCGGGCATCCACCGCTCGTGCACAATCTCAGGACACCCCGGCAGTGAACCCGGCCTTTGGCCGCGCTCCCGCGGACCAGGGACAACAGGGCCAGCGCGGGGCATTCGGCCAGACAACGGGCCCGGCCGACCCACCACCCGTCAACCGCGCTCAGCGTCGCGAACAGGACAAGCGCAAGGGTCGCTAGTTCGTAGCCCGGCTCCTTCGCGGCATGGCTAGAGCACGTTGATCGCGGTTGCCTTCCAGCGACGATCCAGGCCCTCCAGGCGAAGCGCCACAGCCCGTGTGCGGGCGCGGCCGCGAACGATGACGACCGCCTCGACCACTCCATCGCGCGGCTCAGACATGGAAGTCGAGCCGATCGAGAAACTGGGCCTCGAGATGACCTGGCCCTTCGCTTGCCGGGCCCTAGCCGAAATGACGACTCGCTTCAGCAGGTTTCGGTAGACGTCGTCTGTTACCCAGCGGGAGATCTGTTCCAGCTCGCGGGCCCCTGCCAGAATCTCGATAACGCAGCGGGTCAGGTTCTCGAGCAGAGGCTGCGGGTTCGGCAAACTCTCCCGTTGAGCCGGCTGGTGGCCGAAGAATTCATCCTGCACGAACCTGGGTGTGATGATCCGGCTCGGCAAGACGTCGCCAGGGTCACGCGACGGTCGTCGTAGCGGAGGTGCGTTGCTCATATCTGCCCTTCGTCGCTGGTACTGTGCCCACAACGGGGGTAGACCCCGTGCGTGAACTAAAGCAGTCGACGGGCCGAATGTCTATGCCTGATGCGAAGTGTGTGGATAACTGGCGTGGCTGGCCGTGCGAGGGACAGGCTACGAAGTGCGTCCTGTGGACAGCCGAGGCACGCCAGCGAACGAGCCCACTAACGTTGCCGGATGATGGAGCATCCCGGGGTGAGATGGAACAATCTCTTCGACGATCTCGAGGGCCAGCTTGAGCACGAGATCGGCGCGGAAGACGTTGATCTCCGCGTCGAGGAAGAGCGACTCAGACTGGGCCGCCTGGCGCTCCGGGATCGGCTGCTCGCGTTTCGCGGCACCGAGCCGGTCGTGGTGTTGCATGGAGACGGCTCGCGATCCACGGTCGGTATCGTCACCGTCGGAAAGGACTGGATCTCGGGCGACCTGGTCGACACGACGTCACGACGGTCGCAGTGCATTGTGCCGCTTGCGGCCGTGGCCGGCTTGCAGTTGACCGCAGCGCAGTCTGCCGTGAGCCTGCGATCGGGCGACGAGGAAGCAGCCCTGTCGGCGCGCCTGGGTCTCGCATACGTGCTCCGTGACCTGTGCCGAAGGAGGCGATCCCTCGATCTCCTCCTCGGTTACGGCGAACTGCACGGCACAATCGACAGGGTCGGGCGCGATCATATCGATCTGGCTATTCACGAGAGAGACGTTGCCAGGCGCCAGAGTGCGGTGACGGGAATTCGCATAGTGCCCTTCACCGAACTGCGCCTGGTGCGGCTCTAGCGGTGTGGATCTAGTCACGCGGGTCGAACGAATACTCCTGCAGGCTTGCGAATTCTGACTGGTTCCACAGGCTGATTCGCCGCGCCTCTTCGTACTTGTCCTGGATGTACTGCTCCAGCACCAAACGCTCAACGCGCCAATGCCCATGGCCTCCGACCTTGATCGCCGGAAGCTCTCCCGACCGTACCAGCGCATATGCCTGGCTCGCCGAAACATTGAGCACCTCAGCGGTGTCGGTGAGGGTGAGGAACCTGCCGGTGCCGGGTGCCCCTGTCTCGTCCATGACTCGAGTATGACTGCGGTCACGGGGCGGTGGCGACGTTGTGGATAACTTTTGCGGGGTTTTTCGCCGATCCCGACCATGGGGGAAGAACAAAACGACGAGCGGAAGCACATGACGAAATCCGGCACAGGAGTGCGATGGTGGTTCGACCCGAGATTCGCAATTGGGCTCGCGCTCGTTATTGCCTCAGTAGTCGGGGTGCTCTGGCTGGTCGCATCCTCTGACTCGAGCGTTCATGCGTACTCTGCGCGCGCGGCTCTGAGCCCTGGCGACCGCATTCATCGTTCGGATCTCGTCGACGAGAGGGTGCGCCTGCCCGCGCTCGGCTCGCGCTATCTCACCGTGGCTGACGTGCCCCAGGAAGGCCTCATCGTCACCAGGGTCGTGTCAGCGGGTGAGCTTGTTCCTGTTGGGGCAGTCGGCTCAGGCGCAGGCGTGAGGGTGACATCCGTCGTGGTCACGGTTACCGGTCAGCTCGCTCGGTCGATCGATGCCGGAGCCGTTGTCGATCTCTGGTCGGCCGCTGCCACAACTAGCGGCGCCTTCGGGCCGCCGACGGTGCTCGTCTCTTCAGCGACCGTGGTCAGGCTGGTGAAGAGTGACAGCGTCATAGCGACCGACAGCAGCAGCTCGGTTGAGTTGCTCGTGCCGCGCTCCAAAACGGCGCGGGTGCTCGAGGCGGTTACTAATCGCGCCGCGGTTTCACTAGTGCCATCGAGTCTTCCGATCGGGGACTGAAAGTGGATCGGGTAGCACTCTGCGTGCAGCAGTCGTTAGCAGGCTCCCTGTCTGCGGACCTCCTTCGCTACGGCCACCTGTTCGCGGGAACGTGTAGATCGGCCGATGAATTAGGCGAGAGAATTCAAGGGGGAGAGGTGGATTTCGCGGTGGTCGCCGCCCAGCCGCGGTACCTCGACCGCGACCTCGTCTCTGTTGCTGATCGCGGTGGAGTGCGGATGATCGCTCTCACCGAGAGCGAGGCCGACCGCCGTTACGCCGCCTCCCTGGGGCTCTTCGAAACGGCGGAAGCGGCATCGTCCTGGCCCCAGATCGAGGCTGCGTTGCTCGATGTCGGCACGGTCGAGCCCGCCGCGATGGAGGGTGAGGAGAGCGTGCCGGAGCGGCGCGGCCAGGTCATTGCGGTGTGGGGACCGGCGGGATCGCCAGGTCGCACATCGCTTGCCATTGCTCTCGCCGCCGAACTTGCAGACGTTGGCAAGTCTGTGCTTCTCGCTGATGTCGACACCCACAACGGTTCCGTCGCACCGTCGCTCGGGATGCTCGACGAGTCGCCGGGCTTTGCCGCCGCTTGCCGCTTGGCCAGCACAGACAGCCTCACGCGGCTGGAACTGGATCGCATCGCCGACCACTACACCTCGAACCACGGCGGATTCCGTGTGCTCACCGGACTTGGGCGACCGAGCCGCTGGCCTGAGCTTTCGGCTGAGCGAGTGTCGACAACTCTCGGTGTGTGCAGGCAGTGGGTGGATTACACCGTCATCGACGCCGGCGCGAGTCTCGAGAACGACGAGGAGATTTCGAGCGATCTGGTCGCCCCGCGAAGGAATGCAGCGACGATTACGGCACTCAGAGATGCCGACCTGATAGTTGCAGTCGGCTCAGCTGATCCGGTTGGACTCTCGAGGTTTCTTCGTTCGTATGCCGAAGTGCTCGAGACGATCCAGACAGATCGAGTCGTCGTCGTGATGAACCGGCTGCGCTCGAGCGCGATCGGTGTGAACGCGTCAGTACAGGTGCGCCAGGCCCTCGAGCGCTTCGCCGGCATCCGCTCCCCGGTGCTCGTGCCGTATGACCGCGCTGCTTTCGACGCAGCTGTGCTGAGCGGCCAGACGCTGCGGGACGCCGCCCCGCGATCGCCAGCGCGACTCGCGGTGGCGGGGCTGGTGGCCGAGCATCTCCACCGTCCGGCAGCGCCGAAACGGCGCCCACTGTCCCGTTACTTCAGCTTCTCGATGAGGGCTTCGCGCGCCATCCGCGAATAACCGGTAATACCCTTTTCACGCGCCCGGGCCCGCAACTGGGTGAGAGTGATGGTCGCGGCAGGGGTGGTGTTTGCTCGGGACGACGTTGTGACGGCGGGAGGGGTTTTCGCAGCAGGAGCAGCCTTCGCGGCAGGAGCAGCTTTCGCGGCAGCGGCAGGAGCAGCTTTTGCGGCGGACACGCCATGCGCGGCGACTTCCTCCACGGCAGCGACCGCGTGCGTGACGGCATCCGCGACATCCTTGGCACCGCCCTTAGCCAGAGCTTCGACTTCAGCGGCAGCGCGTTTGAGCTTCCTCCGCAGTTTTCGGGCCGCCTTTTCGGCGGCCGCTTCGTTCTCGGCTGCCACCTTTGCGGCCTTTGCGCGCTCTTTCTTCAGCGCGGCCTTTGCCTTCTCGGCTGCCTTCGCGGCGCGCTTCTTCTCTTTTGCGAGCAGCTTCTCTGCGCGCGCGGCTTGCTTTTTCAGCTCGGACTTCGAGGCGCTTTTCTTCGGAGCCGTCTTTCTCGGGGCTACCTTCGCGGCTGGCGTCTTCTTCGTTGAAGACTTCTTGGCGGCGGCGACAACTTTCTTTGCTTTGGCGGTTTTGGAGCCTGCGGTTGGTGACACGATTCGCTTCCTACCTGCGCCGGCGTTTCCAGTGCGGCTCCATTCTGGCTCATTCGGCTCCCGTGTGTCATACGGGCACAAACGCCGCGCGGTGTGAGACGCGCTAGGCTAGCGGCCGATTTTGCCCATGAAGCCGGCGAGCGTGCGCAACACGATTGGCCGAAGCGCAATCCAGGCGGCGATCATGATGACGATCGTCGCGACGAAGATCCAGAACCCCACCCATCCGTACCCGTTATTGACGGCATACATATGGTTCAGGTTATTGATAGCGCCCGTTGCGAGCACCAGTACAACGTGGATGATGATGAAGACGACGAAGAAGACCATCGTCGGCAAGTGGATGGCGCGAGCCACCGGCAGCGGAAACACCTTGTCGAAGCGTTTGAACTTCGCAGCGAATCCGGGGGCCATCCTGATGCCGGTTATTACGGCGACAGGCGCGGCGACGAAGACCACAAGGAAGTAGCTGAGCACCTGCAGGGCGTTGTAGTTGGCCCAGCCGTTCTCAGTCGGCCACTCGAGGGAGGCATATTGCAGGCCTGCCGAAACGGCATTCGGGAAGATATTCCAGCTGGTCGGGATGATTCGGGTCCACTGCCCGGTCGAGAACAGCAGCACATAAAACAGCACGCCGTTGATCACCCAGAGCGTGTCGAGAGTGATGTGCATCCACAGGTCGATGGAGATGCGGACTGGTGATCCCTTGGTCTTGATCAGTCCGTTGTTATTGCGAGTCCAGTAGGCCGCCGGGCGCTTAGTGGTGCGCACCATCCAGCCGGAGCGGATGATGAAGAGGATGAAGAATGCGTTGAGCCCGTGCTGCCAGGCCAGCCAGGCCGGGAAACCTACCGGGGCGAAAGACGGGAGCCCGGAATGGCCCGGGAAGCTGCGGAGGAAGGACTGGCCACCGTCGGAAGCTCGAATACCCTTCGCGACGAGCACGACAATCACCGCGAACACGATGACGGCGGGAATGATCCAGACCAGCTTGAACCAACGGCTTGCTCGGAAGCCCGCAGCTTCGCGGGAGGGAACAGTCATAAGCTCACAATAACGGTCGATGCACACGCGAAGTGTCAGCATGCACGGCCCCAACAGCACATCGGTATCATTTTTCGTACAGCAACGAGGCGTATCCGTTGTCCGCGAGTGAGGAACATCATGCAGATTTCGGGGATCACGGCGCTCGTGACGGGCGCAGCATCCGGTCTGGGGGCGGCAACGGCCAGCGCGCTCGCCGCCGGGGGAGCATCCGTTCTCGGCCTGGATCTGCCCTCTCAGGTTGACGCTCACGGCTCATCGGCGGACAGCGGTGTTCGGCTGTTCGGCGCTGACGTGACGAGTGAGGAAGACGTGCTCGCAGCTCTCGCGACGATCGGAGCGGATGACGCGCCGCTCAGGCTGGTCGTCAACTGCGCGGGGATCGGGCCGGCAAAACGGGCGCTCTCATCCAAAGGTCCACACGATCTCGCCCTGTTCCAGAAGGTCGTCGGGATCAACCTCGTCGGTACGTTTAACGTGCTTCGGCTTGCAGCGGACGTCATTTCGAAAACCGAGCCTGACGCTGACGGCCAGCGCGGAGTGATCATCAACACGGCTTCGGTTGCTGCATTCGATGGGCAGATCGGGCAGATCGCGTACTCGGCGTCGAAGGGCGGGGTTGTCGGTATGACGCTTCCCGCCGCGCGTGACCTGGCCCGCTACGGCATCCGGGTCAACACGATCGCACCGGGCATCGTTGACACCCCACTGCTCGCAGCTCTCGGGCCGGAGGTGAACGCATCGCTCGCTGCAAGCGTTCCCTTCCCGCACCGGCTTGCCCGCCCGGACGAGTTCGCGCAGCTTGTGCTCATGATCGCCGCACACGACTACCTCAACGCCGAGACCATCCGTATGGACGGTGCGATTCGTATGGCGCCGCAGTGATATCCCGCAGTACCACACCGCAGTAAAAGAACAGGATCCGTTATGTCTTCTTCCGTCATCGTTGCGGGAGCCCGCACGCCCATCGGAAAGCTGCTCGGGGGCCTCTCGTCGTTCAGCGCCGCTGAACTCGGCGGAATCGCCATCGCAGCAGCATTGGAACGCTCCGGCGTCGCTGCGGCAGATGTCGAGTACGTCATCATGGGCCAGGTGCTCACTGCGGGCGCCGGGCAGCTTCCCGCTCGGCAGGCAGCCGTCGCCGGCGGCATCTCGATGAACGTGCCGTCAACGACGATCAGCAAAGTCTGTCTCTCGGGAATCCAGGCCATTATTCTCGCCGACCAGTTCATCCGTACCGGCGACTTCGACGTGATTGTGGCCGGCGGCCAGGAGTCGATGAGCCAGGCGCCGCACCTTCTCAAAGGCTCCCGTGTCGGCACGAAGTTCGGGCCGATTACGATGGTCGACCACATGGCCATTGATGGCCTCGAGGATGCATTCACCGCCGAGGCGATGGGCCTGCTCACCGAGCAGAAGAACGATTCCGATCCCATGAGCCGGGCGTCGCAGGACAGCTTCAGCGTGCGATCGCACGAGCGTGCTGCCGCTGGCGACTTCAGCACCGAGATCGTGAGTGTCAGCGTGAAGCAGCGCAAAGGCGAGCCACTCGTCATCTCAGAGGACGAGGGCATTCGACCGGACACCACCATGGAAACCCTTGCATCGCTCAGGCCGGCTTTCCGTCCAGACGGCACGATCACCGCTGGCAACGCCTCGCCGATCTCAGACGGCGCCTGCGCGATGGTGGTAAAGGATAAAGAGAAGGCGGAAGCCGCAGGCATCGAGTGGCTGGCCGAGATCGGCGCTCACGGAATGGTCGCTGGGCCCGACTCGAGCTTGCAGCTTCAACCGGCCAACGCCATCCGACTCGCTTGCGAGCGCGAAGGCATCAGCCCGGCAGATCTCGACCTGGTCGAGATCAACGAGGCCTTCGCCGCGGTTGGGCTCGCCTCCGCAGCTGAGCTCGGCATTTCGCTCGATCGCGTCAACGTTACCGGCGGGGCGATCGCGGTCGGCCATCCGATCGGGATGTCAGGGGCGCGCCTGGTGCTGCATCTCGCCCTGGAGTTGAAGCGTCGTGGCGGAGGAGTAGGTGCCGCTGCACTGTGCGGCGGCGGTGGTCAGGGTGACGCGCTGATCGTGCGAGTCCCGAAGAGCTGACCTGCCGGCGGCCTCTGAATCAATACCCGACATCGGTGGCAACATACACTGGACCGGTGTCGACGCTCTCCGATCTCGTTCATGCCCAGGGGCGCTCGGACGAGGTGGATGTCGAGTGGCTGCACCTTCTCGTCGGTGACTGGCAACTACTGGCAGACCTCGCGTTCGCAGACATCGTGCTCTGGGTGCCGACCCACGAGGGCAGTTTCGTGGCTGTCGCGCATGCCCGACCGTCGAGTTCTGCGACCCTCTTCTACCGCGACTTCGTTGGGCAGGACATCAAGCCTGAGTGGAAGGAGCAAGTGACAGAAGCCTTCGTCTCATCGCGGATCGTCGACTCCGCAGCGCCAGACTGGTACGAGGAAACACCGACGAGGGTGCGCGCGGTTCCCGTCTTGCGTCGGCTGTCGGTCGGCGGCAAAGAAACCACCGAACTTCCCATCGCCGTGATCACGCGGCACACGAACCTGAGCGAAGCGCGCACGCCGAGCCGCCAGGAGCTCACCTTCAATGAGTGCGCGAACGACCTGTTCGCAATGATCGCCACCGGTGATTTTCCCGATCTCGGTGCGCCATCCGGGCCGCGACGTGGTGCACCCCGGGCATCCGATGGCCTGCTCCGTCTTGACGTGGACGGGGTGGTGACTTTCGCGAGCCCTAACGGTCTTTCGGCGTTCAACCGTATGGGGTTCGCCGGCGAACTCGAGGGGGAGTCGCTCGCCGAGGTGACCACATCGCTGCTGACCGGCAAGCTCATAGTCGACGAGTCGCTGCCGCTGGTCGTCACCGGACGCGCGCCCTGGCGCACTGACATCGAAGCCCGAGGGGTGACGGTGTCGCTTCGTGCCATCCCGATTCGGGATCGTGGTGAGCGCATCGGCGCAATCGTGCTGTGTCGGGATGTCACAGAGCTCAGGCACCAGGAGCGTGAGCTCATCACCAAAGACGCAACGATCCGAGAGATCCACCACAGGGTGAAGAACAACCTGCAGACGGTGGCATCACTACTTCGGATCCAGGCGAGGCGTTCGCACTCGGACGAAGCGCGCGAGTCGCTCAACCAGGCGATGCGTCGGGTTGCGGCGATCGCAGTCGTGCACGACACGCTGAGCGAAGGTCTCACCCAGAACGTCGACTTCGATGTGGTGTTCGACAGGGTGCTCAAACTCATCGCAGAGGTGGCATCCACTCACGGAACGAAGGCGCACCCGATCTTCACGGGCAGCTTCGGGGCGCTGCCCAGTGAATATGCGACGCCGCTCTCGCTCGCGCTGACCGAGCTGGTGACCAACGCGGTCGAACACGGGCTTGCCGGGCGCGAAGGTATCGTCGAGATTATCGCCGAGCGTTCGGAGGAGACCCTGAGCGTGATAGTCCGAGACAACGGATCGGGCCTGCCGGAGGGCAAAGTCGGGTCAGGGCTCGGAACGCAGATCGTGCGCACGCTCATCCAGGGTGAACTGAGTGGCACGATCGACTGGCACACGATGGTCGGCGACGGCACAGAGGTGACGATCGACATACCGCTAGCCTGGCTGAAAGTTTAAAGCCAGCGGTCTACGTGGGTCGAGCTTGTCGAGACCTCACGCGGAGGTAACTCGCGGATGAGCTCTCCACAAGCTCAATCCGCTTGAGGTACTCAGGAAGCTTCTTGAGGCACTCAGGAAGCGCGACGCGCGCGAGCTGCCCTGCGCTTGAGAGCACGGCGCTCGTCTTCGCTGAGGCCGCCCCAGACGCCGGAATCCTGGCTGGTCTCGAGCGCATACTGGAGGCACATCTCGGTGACGCTGCATCGACCGCACACTGCTTTGGCCTTGTCGATCTGGTCGACTGCCGGGCCGGTGTTACCGACCGGGAAGAACAGTTCTGGGTCTGCGGTGAGGCATGCTGCTTTGTCGCGCCAGTCCATCTGTGGTGCTCCTTATGTGTTGCGAACGCGGGAAAACGATCCCCGACAGAGGCCGATAGGCCAAGATTCGAGTGAAGAAAGGGGGATATCCGGGATACGCCCACAACCCTGTAGGTGCAAATCAACCTCACATAGAATCTCATATTGGTTGTAGCAAATCAATAGTCGAGCGAGGGCATTAACTGTGAGCGAACCGAGTGTTGCGCGTAAGCCTGCGCTTTTGGTGCTTCTTTCAGCCCTCCTCTACCTCGAGGCGGCGGGGCTCGCTGTGCTTACCGGGTCACTCATCGTCGAGGTCTTCTCGCTTCACCCGGATTCATACCTCAGTGCGGTGGCACTCATCGTTCTCGCCCTGCTGGCGACCGTTTTCCTCGCCCTTCTCGCGACGCATTCGCTGCGCGGTCGGGCCTGGATTCGCGGGGGAACCGTAACGTGGCAGATCCTGCAGGTGATCATCGGAATCACCGTGATCGCGGGCGGCGCAGCGATCGGCTGGCCTCTCGTCGTCGTTGCAGTGCTCGTACTGGTCGTGTTGTTCACCCGCCCGGTTATCGCGGCGACGCGACGGGAGTCGCGGGAGGACTGACTTACCTACGTATCCAGTCCGAGCTTCTTGCGGAGCGACGAAACGTGGCCGGTGGCCTTCACGTTATACAGCGGCAGCACGATGGTGTCGTCGCCATCGACGACAAAGGTCGAACGAAGTGTTCCGGTGACTGTCTTTCCGTACAGGGACTTCTCGCCGTATGCCCCATATGCCCTATGCACCGCAAGGTCTTCGTCGCTCAGGAGCGGGAAGTTGAGACCCTGCTCTTCCTGGAACTTCTTCAAGGGCCCGATCGGATCCTTCGAAATCCCGAGCACCTGGTAGCCGGCCGACTTCAGAGAGTTGATGTTGTCGCGGAAATCGCAGGCCTCGGTGGTGCACCCCGGGGTGCTTGCCGCCGGATAGAAGTAGACGATGACGTTCTTGCCAGTGAAATCGGAGAGGGAGACATCCGCACCGTCCTGATCTTTGAGGGTGAAAGTCGGTGCTTTCTGACCGGCTTCGAGCTTCACTGATGACGCCATGGCTTCTCCTTCTGTTGCATTAATCCTAGGCACGCCCGAGATTTGCTGTGGCCCGGTGTCGGCCTGCTAATGTTGACCCTTGGTTCTACGCACCTCTAGCTCAATTGGCAGAGCAACTGACTCTTAATCAGTGGGTTCCGGGTTCAAGTCCCGGGGGGTGCACCAGTACAAATCCTGACTTGACCAAAATCCGGGTCGCCCCTGTTCTCGCAGCAGGCGTGGGTTCGGATCGAAAGGGCAGCGCACCGCTCGAACCTGGGAGGATTTTGCCCGAATCCCAGCGCAGCGATCCGACGGTGGGGAGCTCTCGTCTTCTGCAGTAGGTGCAGAGCCGATGACTCGGCCTTTCGCTCACAAGTGATATTTTTTTACGATTTGGCTGCCACCGCAATGAATCGTCGTGGCCATCTCGGGGCGGCGGCAATAGCGCAGCTAGGATCGGGCTTCGAGTGCGCACGAAAGGCGACAAACTGTGGTTGACCATGAACCCAACACAACCCGTGGCGAGGGGCATCACAGGTCGGCGTCGAGTACATTGCGGGCAATCCTCTCCCAGTTCGCACTGGAACGAACCGAGGGGATACCGCACGCCGCAGTTGTAAGCGCCATGCGGTCGCTCGGATTCAGCGCGGATGCCGCCAGGCAGGCAATTTCTCGCGCTTCCCGCGGGGGAGCGCTCGCCGCGCCGCCGGTGTCGAGGCGCGGTGAAGTCTTGTTGAGCCACGAGGGGCGCGAGGCCCTCTCGATCACCGAGCAAAACCGGATGATGGGCTTGTCGACACCGGGATGGGACGGAACCTGGTCGCTGCTCATCATTCGCGGCAAGGCTTCACTGAGCCAACCGCATCGGGTTCGAAACAAGCTGCTTCTCGAAGGGCTGGGTGGTCTCGGCAACTCTCTGTGCCCCGCGTTATGGTGGCTCAATCGCCCAAGTCTCTGAACTGTTCGATCCGTCGGTGTGGCGCGAGGTCGTCGGCGTGACCGAGCTCGTCGACATCACCTATTACCACGGCACCACCGGGCGGATCGCTCGCGTCGCGTTCAACCGTCCCGAGCTGCGCAACGCGTTTCGTCCGCAAACCGTCGACGAGTTATACCGGGTCCTCGACCATGCCAGACAGGATGTGCACATCGGGGTCGTGCTCATCACAGGCAACGGCCCCAGCCCCTAGGACGGCGGGTGGGCATCCTGTTCGGGGGGTGATCAGCGCATCCGTGGCCGAGATGGCTCCCAGTACGCGGATGGCTCGGCGGCGACTGGTCGACTGCACATCCTCGAGGTGCAGCGACTGATCCGGATCATGCCGAAGGTCTTCTTTCTCGGCCAGGAATACAGCGCCCAGCGGGCCTACGACATCGGTGCGATCAACGCGGTGGTTCCGCATGCGGAATTGGAGTCAACGGCGCTGGAATGGTCACGGACCATTCTCGGCAAGTCGCCGACGTCGATTCGAATGCTCAAGTTCTCGATGAACGCGGTCGACGACGGCGTCGCCGGTCAGCAGGTGCTGGCCGGCGAAGCGACTCGCCTGGCTTACGGAACCGACGAGGCAACGGAAGGGCGGGATGCGTTTCTCGAGAAGCGCGCCCCCGACTGGTCTCCCTACCCGTGGCAGTTCTGACTCGATCATCCGTGTATGGTGATTCGCCGCGGTACTTGCATTGGATCAATACCGAGAGGCCCAATGAAGAGCGTCGCGACCAAGTCGCAGAAACCCGAGCGGGGGGAGCAGATATCGTGAGGGCATGCATCTCGAGCGGATCGACACCGTGCACGTGCTTCATCTTGGCGACGAGGAGAACCGGTACAACGCGGAGTCTGTTGCGCGCCTGACTGAGCTCGTCGCGCAGGTCGAGGCTGTCGAGGGCCCGCGGGCGCTCGTCATGGTCGCGGATGGCAAATTCTGGTCGAACGGCCTCGATCTGGAGTGGCTGGATGCGAACCGCGATGAAGCGCAGCAGCTCATCGCAGACCTGCAGGAGTTGTACGCGAAGATTCTCGGCGCGAGCTTCGTGACGATCGCGGCCATCCAAGGCCACTGCTATGCGGGCGGCGCGATCATGGCAATGGCGTTCGACGTGCGCATCATGCGTCACGACCGCGGTTTCTTCTGCTTTCCCGAGGCTGACATCGGCATTCCGTTTAGCCCGGGGATGAGCGCGCTGCTGTCGGCGAAACTCACCCCACAGGTCGCCCAACAGGCGCTGGTATTTGCTCGACGATATTCTGGGCCGGATGCCGCGGCAGCGGGCATCGTCGACGAAACAGCAGGCGAGGCCGAGCTGCTCCCTCGCGCGATCGCGTATGCAGCGGAGTTGGCTGACAAGAATCAGGGCACGATGCAGACCATCAAACAGCGGCTGTACGGGAGTGCTCTCGCCGCCCTCCGAGACCCGTATAGCAGCCCGATCGACGGCCTGTTCGATCGCTGAGTGCGCGCCCCGAATTGGGGACGTGCGCCGCTCCACCAGCACTGCTAATTTTTACCTAGTTAGCCGGGGGCACACAGTCGTCCGGGTACTCCTGGATCGTTTTCAAAGCGCGGGGGCGCAGAGAAGCGATGTCCACCAGGGTGTTTCGATACGGGTATATCGGAACCAGACCAGATCGCCGCCGCAACTGCCAGGGAGCGGCGGCGATCAGTCTTTCTTCTGAAGTCAGGCTATGGCGTGAGGCTACGCAACCAGCCGAGCGGGTTCTGCGACGACATCGATTTCGATCGGCACCACAGTCGCGGGAACGATCTGCTGTGCGGCAAACGGAAGGGTCTTCGGGGGCGCCTGGTGGCGGCTCTTCTTCGGGGCCGAGAGCTGAGCCGCGACATCCCAGGCCAGGGATTCTGCAACAGTCTCACTGAAGATGCTGTCGACGGCGTTCGGGTCTTTCATGGCGACTGACCACATGCCGTTCGCGCCGAAAGCCCCGGCGAGTCGTTCTCGCACGAGGTCGAACACGAGTTTCTGTACCTCTTCATACTGTTCGGCCGTCAGTGCTCGATTGCGTCTGCGCAATGGGTTCTGCACGATAGGCCTTTCAGGTGAGAGGGACTGGTATGTCACCATTGTTACGGACCAGCCCCTCATTTCCCGGCAGACACGCTACTTCGTGTCGTCGAATACTTCCTTTTCCATGGCGTCATACCCCTCGACCTGCGGGTCGCCGTGCAGGCCGCGACTGAGCGCGAATTCCTCTTCGGGTGACAGCACCAGCTGCTTGCGGCTGATCAGCGCGAACAAAACCAGTCCGATCACGTAGACCCCGGCGATTGCCCCGATCGCGATCAGGTAACCGGGGTTGAACAGAAACGCCACGAAGATCACCAGGGCGATGACTCCTGCGATGACCGCGCCAGCGATGCCGGTTGGGCTCAGATAGGGGCGCTTCGCGTTCGGGAACTTCTTGCGCAGGATCACGAATGAGATCATCTGCATGATGTACGAGACGACGGCACCCCAAATGGCGATATTGAGTGCCGTCGCGCCGGCCGTCCCGCCCGAGCCGCCGGTGGCATCCACGAAGATCAGTACAAGGATCCCTATGACCGCGCCGACGACCAGCGCGAGCACCGGCGTCTGGCGCTTACCGGTGACCGACAGCCATTTCGGGTAATAACCGGCCCGCGAGAGCGAGTAGAGGTTGCGGCCGTACGCATACATGATGCCCTGCAGGGATGCCAGCAGGCCGATCAGCGCGAATACCGCGAGCAGCCCGGTAAGGCTCTTCGGCACCATCAGGGCGAATCCGTCGAGCAGCGGTTGCCCTGACGGCCCGATCTCCTTCGCGCCGATCACACCCGTGTTGACCACGAAGATCACGACCGCCGCAATGAGCAGGGTGACAAGCGCGATGATCCCGGCTTTTGGGATGTCTTTCTGCGGGTTCTTGGTCTCCTCAGCGGCGAGTGGCAGCTCTTCGATTCCGAGGAAGAACCACATCGCGAAGGGGATAACAAGGAGCACCGGACCTAACCCGCCCGGCAGGAATGTGCTGTTACCGGCTGACGGCTTGACGTCCCAGAGCTTGTCGAGGTGGAAGGAGCCGGTGGCGAATGCCACGATCACGAAGACGGCGAGGATGGCGAGTGAGATGAACGAGACGATGATCGCCAGGCGGAACCCGATTGCGGCACCGAGGCCGTTCACCACCAGGAAGATGACGTACAGAATGATCCACATGATCCACGAGGGAATCTGGAAGCCGAAGAAGGCGTCGAGCGCCCCGTTCGCGTAATCAGCTGCGAAGTAGACGACAACTGCGGTTGTGACCACGTACTCGATGGTCTCGGCCAGGCCGGTGACAAAACCGCCCCACGGCCCCATCGCTGCGCGGGCGAACGAATACGCGCCGCCGGTGTGGGGGAGAGCGGCTGACATCTCACCGATCGAGAACAGCATCGTGAAGTACATGACGACGACGATGACGACCGCGATGGCCATTCCACCGAAACCGGCGGTCGACATCCCGAGGTTCCAGCCCGAGAATTCCCCCGAGATGACGGCGGCGACACCGAGTCCCCAGATTCCCCAGACGCCCGCGCTGCGTTTCAGCGTGCGCTTCTCGAAATAGCCGGCCTCCGTCTTCTGGTAGGTGACACCGGCAGGCTTAGTCTGTGACATGCAATCCTCCAGGGAATGTGAACGGGTTGTGGTGAGCATGGCGTTTATTGGTACCTGATGTCTACCTTTGGATGTAAATAACGTGTTACGTTCACGAGGATCACCAGCGATACCGACGTGTTGTAATGGTCGCCGGAGCCGATTTTGAGGAGAACATCATGGCCGCTAGAACCGGAATGCTCACCACGGATGAACTCAATACCCTCATCGATGCCGGCGAGATCGACACGGTAATCGTTGCGTTCACTGACATGCAGGGCCGCCTGGTCGGTAAACGGGCATCCGCTCGCCTCTTCAAGGAAGAGATCAGCCGGCACGGTGCCGAATGCTGCAACTATCTGCTGGCCGTGGATGTCGAGATGAACACTGTTGACGGCTACCGGATCTCGAGCTGGGAGCAGGGTTACGGCGACATGGCCATGATCCCCGACCTTGCGACGCTGCGACTCGTGCCCTGGATTCCGGGAACGGCCCTGGTGATGGCCGATCTGACCTTTTTAGACGAGACTCCGGTGCCTCCGTCGCCGCGTGAGATCCTGAAGAAGCAGATTGCGCGGCTCGCCGAGAAGGGGCTCGTGCCCTACGTCGGCACCGAGCTGGAGTTCATCGTCTTCGACGACACCTATCGTGAGGCCTGGGGGAAGGGCTACGTGGGTCTGACGCCCGCGAGTGATTACAACATCGACTACGCGCTGCTCGCGTCGACCCGCATGGAGCCCCTGCTTCGCGACATCCGGGTCTCCATGGAGGGCGCAGGAATGTACTGCGAGGGAGTGAAGGGCGAGTGCAATTTCGGGCAGCAGGAGATCGCCTTCCGCTACGAAGACGCGCTGACCACCTGCGATAACCATTCGATCTACAAGAACGGCGCGAAGGAGATAGCGGATAAGCACGGCAAGTCGCTGACCTTCATGGCGAAGTTCAACGAGAAAGAGGGCAACTCCTGCCACATCCACATCTCGTTTCGCGGCACCGACGGGACTGCGGTGTTCGCCGACACGGACGACAGCCAAGGGATGTCGAAGATGTTTCGCCACTTTCTCGCCGGCCAGCTGAAGACCATGCGCGAGATGACACTGTTCTTTGCGCCAAACATCAACTCTTACAAGCGCTATGTCGAGGGCAGTTTCGCGCCGACTGCCGTCGCCTGGGGGATGGACAACCGCACCTGCAGCCTGCGCGTCGTCGGCCATGGCCTCGGGATGCGCGTTGAGAACCGCGTGCCAGGCGGCGATGTGAACCAGTACCTGGCGACGGCCGCGCTGATCGCCGGCGGCCTCTACGGGATCGAGCACGAACTCGAGCTCGAGCCGATGCTCGAGGGCAACGCGTATGGCAGTGACGCCCCACGGGTGCCGGCGACGCTTCGGGACGCCGCAGCCCTGTTCGGCGAGTCGGAAATTGCTCGCGAGGCGTTCGGCAGCGATGTCGTCGAGCACTACCTGAACAATGCGCGCATCGAGGTGCAGGCCTACGACGCCGCTATCACCGACTGGGAGCGGGTGCGCGGTTTTGAGCGTTTCTAGGCAGCCTGTAATCGGCCTCACCACCTACCTCCAGCGTGCGCAGACAGGTGTGTGGAACGTTCGCGCTGCCTTTCTCCCAGAGGTCTATTTCGGCTCGGTGACGAGCGCCGGCGGCATCGCGACCCTCCTGCCGCCGCAGCCGGTCAGTGGCGAGATCGCCAACCGCGTACTCGACGGTCTCGATGGACTCATCATCAGCGGTGGCCTCGACGTCGATCCGGCGCGCTATGGCCAGGAGCCGAACGAGCACACCGATCGCCCGAGCGCTATCCGCGACGAGTGGGAGACCGCGCTGCTCACCGCCGCGATCGAACGCGAGCTTCCCTTTCTCGCCATCTGCCGGGGCGCCCAGGTGCTCAATGTCGCCCTCGGTGGAACGCTTCATCAGCACCTGCCTGACCTGCTCGGCAGCTCTAAATACCAGCTCGGCAATGCCGTGTTCGCGAAAGTCAGCGTCATGATCGACGAAGAGAGCAAGGTGGGCAGGATGCTCGGCAGCGACGAGCTGACCGTTGAGGTTTACCACCACCAGGCCATCGACGCAGTGGCCCCGGGGCTTCGGGTGACGGCTCGCAGCCAGGATGACGTGATCGAAGCCGTCGAGCTCGACAGCGTGCCGTTCGGTGTCGCTGTGCAGTGGCATCCGGAGCAGACGCCTGAAGACCTGCGGCTGTTCGCGGGGCTCGTTGATGCTGCGCGGGTCTATCGCGGAGCAATCGCATGACGTCGATCACGCTCATCAACCCGGCGAACGAGCACGTGCTCCAGACGATCGAACACTCGAGTATCGAGCGCGTCGACCAGGCCGTCGCGGATGCGCGGATCGCTCAGACCGTGTGGGCTGCATTTGCGCCAGCACAGCGGGCGTCTGCGCTACGCCGATTCGCACTGGCGGTCGACGGCGACCAGGAGACGCTCGCGCAGCTCGAGGTGGTGAACTCCGGGCATCCCATCACCCAGGCCCGCTGGGAAGCCGGGCACGTGCGTGACGTGCTGAACTACTATTCAGCGGCGCCCGAGCGGATGATCGGCACGACCATCCCGGTGGCTGGCGGCATCGATGTGACCTTCCTCGAACCGCTCGGCGTCGTCGGCGTGATCGTGCCCTGGAACTTTCCGATGACGATCGCGGCCTGGGGATTCGCCCCGGCGCTCGCCGCGGGAAATGCCGTGCTGCTGAAGCCTGCGGAATGGACGCCGCTTACCGCGATGCGGCTCGGCGAGCTCGCGAGAGAGGCCGGCCTGCCCGAGCACCTTTTCCAGGTGCTGCCCGGCCGTGGCGATGTCGTCGGTGAGCGATTCGTCACCCACCCCGACGTGCGCAAGATCGTGTTCACCGGGTCGACCTCGACCGGCAAGAAGGTCATGGCCGGATGCGCTGACCAGGTCAAGGCGGTCACGCTCGAGTTAGGCGGGAAGAGTGCGAACCTGGTGTTCGCGGATTCCGATCTCGAGAAGGCAGCAGCAACGGCTCCTTATGCGGTCTTCGAGAACGCCGGGCAGGACTGCTGCGCACGATCGAGAATCCTGGTCGAGCGGTCGGTCTTCGATCGCTTCCTTGAGCTGCTTGAGCCGGCAGTCAAAGGAGTGCAGGTCGGATTTCCGTCCGACGAGGCGACCGAGATGGGCCCGCTGGTTTCTGCGTCTCACCTGGCAAAGGTGCAGTCGTACGTGCCCGACGAATCGCAGGTGGCGTTTCGCGGCAGTTCACCGACCGGCGCCGGATTCTGGTTCGCGCCGACGGTACTGCTGCCAAAGTCCCGTGGCGACCGTGTCGTCACCGACGAGATCTTCGGCCCGGTGGTGAGCGTGCTTCCGTTCGATGACGAAGCCGACGCGATCGCCCTCGCGAACGACAGTGTCTACGGTCTCAGCGGCTCGATCTGGACTCGGGATGTGGGGCGCGCCATCCGAGTCTCCCGCGCCGTCGAGAGCGGGAATCTCTCGGTCAACTCGCACTCGTCGGTGCGCTACTCGACCCCGTTCGGCGGCTTCAAGCAGAGCGGACTGGGGCGGGAGCTGGGGCCGGATGCCGCGGCGGCATTCACCGAGACCAAAAACGTTTTCATCAGCACCGAATAGGGAGCACCAATGGCCATCACGAAAATCGACCTTACGCAGCGCCTGGCCGGCAAGGTCGCCGTCGTCACCGGGGGAGCGAGCGGAATCGGGCTCGCGACTGCTCGACGACTCGCGGCCGAAGGTGCGAAGGTCGTCATCGGCGACTTCAACCCGGAGTCTGGCCGGGTCGCTGCCGAGGAGGTCGAGGGCCTGTTCGTGCAGGTCGATGTGAGTGATGAGGCCCAGGTCGACGCTCTGTTCGAAATCACCAACCACACTTTCGGTTCCGTCGACATCGTCTTCAACAACGCGGGCATCTCGCCGCCAGACGACGACTCGATCGAGACCACAGAGCTGCCGGCCTGGCAAAAAGTGCAGGACGTAAACCTCAAATCCGTCTACCTCTGCTGCCGCGCCGCACTCAGGTACATGGTCGCGCAGCAGTCGGGCTCGATCATCAACACGGCGTCGTTTGTCGCGGTACTCGGCTCTGCAACGAGCCAGATTTCGTACACGGCGTCGAAGGGTGGTGTGCTCGCCATGAGCCGCGAGCTCGGCGTGCAGTTTGCGCGGCAGGGCATCAGGGTCAACGCGCTCTGCCCCGGGCCGGTGAACACGCCGCTTCTGCAGGAGCTGTTCGCCAAAGACGAGGAGCGCGCCCAGCGCAGGCTGGTCCACATTCCCAAAGGACGCTTCGCAGAGCCCGAAGAGCTGGCCGCCGCCGTCGCATTCCTGGCGAGCGACGACGCGTCGTTCATCACGGCATCCACCTTCCTGGTCGACGGCGGCATCAGCGCTGCATACGTGACCCCGCTGTAATGTCTGACACCCTCGCGGGCGATGCGCTGTTTCGGCCGGTCAGGGCCGGCAACGCGTTCGAGGAGACCGTCGGACGCCTGCTGCAGACGGTGCGACTCGGCATCGTCGCACCGGGCGAGGCGCTTCCGCCAGAGCGCGACCTCGCCGCTCGGTTCTCAGTGAGCCGTGACACCGTGCGGGATGCGATTCGCTCGCTGTCGGATGCGGGCTTCCTGGTCTCCCGGCGAGGGCGATACGGGGGCACCTTCGTCGTGGACGAACTACCCGCCCCCGGCGCACTCGACGGGCTCCCGGCATCCATCCCTCCGACACCGGGTGAGGTGGATGACGTGCTCACCCTGAGAGGGATCCTCGAGACGGGCGCCGCCCGCCTCGCCGCCGGCCGAAGCCTCAGCGCAACTGACCGCGAGCTGCTCTGGGCCCGCCTGCAGGAGACTTCTGCGGCATCAATAGCCGACTATCGCAGGCTCGATTCCCGGCTGCATCTCGCGATCGCAGAGCTGGTCGGCTCTCCATCACTGGTGCCGCTGCTCGCCGACAATCGCACGAGAGTGAACGAGTTGCTCGAGCGAATCCCACTGCTGCAGCGGAATATCGAGCATTCGAACCAGCAGCACGAAGCGATTGTCGTCGCAATTCTCACCGGTGATGTCGATCGCGCGGCTGCGGCCATGGACGAGCATCTCGCGGGGTCGGCGGCGTTGCTGCGGGGCTTTTTGGGCTGAGTCAGCGCCGCATGGTCAGGGAGTCGGCGGCGTTTTAGGCGTGCGCGGCTTGGTCGGCGCATTCGCAGCCGGATTTGTCGCGGTCGAAGTAGCGGGCGGCACCGCAGGCGTGATCGGAGTGGTGGCAGCTGGCGCGACAGGTCTCACCGGCTGATTCTTCGCAACGTAGAGTTGCGCAGCCCTGGTGGCGACGAGCAGAAACCTGACGAGCAGAAAGCCGAGGCCGACGACGACGGCAAGGCAGACGACGAAGAACAGCGCGGAAACGATTGCTCCAAGCACTCCGAGCGCATTGGGGTATCCGAAATTCATCATGATTTTTCCTCCAGCTCGTCGGCTTCGCGAGCGTTTTCCAAGACGCTGCCGACGGCGATCGCAATGCTGAGACCCCATCTGACCCACATGAGAATCAGACGCCAGTCCCGGGGGCCTTGACGAGTCATCTTGACAGTGCTCCAGCCACCGAAAACGGCGCTGAGCATGGCTCCGCTGAACAGGTATTTACGCAACGTGATGCCTTTCGCTCTGTCGTGAGAACGGTACCCCGACATTCGGAGCCCTCCCAGTGCGTCGTTGTGCACGGCTGATCGATCCGTCGAAGTTGGCTCGATAGCCCGCCGGGAAGAGCCAACTTCGACGGCTCGACGCCTGCGGAACAGCATTTAGGGTTGACTCGTGCGTACGGCGATTCTCGGTGCTGCCCTTCTTGTGCTGGGAGGGATCGCCGTTGCGCTCGGCATCCTGCCCGGCCCCGCGGCACTTGCGCTGGGCGAGCGCGTCTGGCCCATCCTGCTCTTCGTGGTCGCAATCACCGTCGTCACCGAACTCGCGGCCGAGGCGGGCTTGTTTGGTCTGGTTGCGCGGCAGGCGGCGCGCTGGGGTCGCGGCCGCACCTGGCTGCTCTGGCTGCTCGTGCTCGCGATAGCGGTGCTGAGCACGATCTTCCTCTCGCTCGACACAACTGCTGTGCTGCTCACCCCCGTGGTCGTCGTGCTCGCGCGGCATGTTGGCGTCTCGCCGCTGCCATTCGCCCTCACAACCGTGTGGATCGCGAACACCGCATCCCTGCTCCTGCCGGTGTCGAACCTGACGAACCTGCTGGCGACGACGACGGCTGGCGGGATGTCACCCGGCGAGTTTGCGGCACTCATGGTGGTGCCGGCGGCGATTGCGATCGTGGTGCCCGCTGTCATCCTGTTCATCGTCTTCCACAAGAACCTTCGGGTTCGTTACGAGCCGGGAGAGTCTGAGAAGGCGCCGGATCGCGTTCTGCTCGTGACGAGCGCAATCGTGGTCGTCGCACTGCTGCCGCTGTTCGTGTCTGGACTGCCGGTGTGGATGCCCGCCCTCGGCGGCGCCGTCGTGCTCGTCATTGCGTTCCTGATTCGTCGGCGAACTGCCCTTCGGTTCGGCATGCTGCCCTGGCAGCTCATGCTGCTGGCTGGCGGACTGTTCCTGGTGGTCGAGGCTGCCCATTCCCTGGGACTCGGTGCCCTGCTCGCTGCGGTGTCAGGAGCGGGCCACGACCTGCCTAGCCTGCTGCGCCTGGCGGGCACGGGCGCCCTCGGTGCCAACGCTGTGGACAACCTGCCCGCGTACCTCGCCCTCGAGCCGGTCGCCGACGACAGGGTGCGACTCGCCGCTCTGCTCATCGGTGTGAACGCCGGCCCGCTCATCACGCCGTGGGCTTCCCTCGCGACCCTGTTATGGCACGAGAGGTTGAAAGCACTCGATGTCGAGATCTCGTGGCGACGCTACATGCTGCTCGGCCTGGTGGCCGCCCCTCTCACCGTCGGCCTCGCCACCCTCGGTTTGGCCCTCTTCTCATGAGCTGAATGGCCCCCGTTTGCTGGCAAAGCGCTGGCAGCCACCTGCCAACCTGACCGATCGGACAGTTTCTGACCGATCGGACAGTTTACTCTCGGAGCATGCCTAACACTGCCGATGAACTGCGCGCCATTGCGCTGGCGGAATTCGCGACATCCGGGTACTCGGCCACTTCGATTCATCGCATTGCCGAGCTCGCCGGCCTGTCGAAATCGAGCGTTCTCTACCATTTCTCATCCAAGGAGACCCTGCTCGAGGCTGCGGTGGCTCCCGCTATCGACCGCATGAGCGGAATCCTGGATGAACTCACAGCAGGCCCTTTCACACCGAAGCGCCGGGCAGCATTTCTCAGCGAATTTGTGGATTTCATCCTGGAGTATCGCCGTGAGGTGAACCTCTTCATCAACCAAG
This sequence comes from Lacisediminihabitans sp., assembly GCA_043746355.1. Classification (GTDB taxonomy): domain Bacteria; phylum Actinomycetota; class Actinomycetes; order Actinomycetales; family Microbacteriaceae; genus Lacisediminihabitans. Next base: position 42,388 of record JAYTRC010000036.1, read on the forward strand.
GCCCCTCACTCGTCGACGTGCCGGTCATCGACAGGGCGAACGAGCTGGTCTTCCGACTGGCCGAGTTCTTCGCGGCGACCACCGGATCCATTGAAGACAAGATGCGCTTCGGAATCGCCCTCGGCGGTGCCGCATACACCCTGTGCTCCCAGGACGCTCTCGGATTCGACATCCCATACGACGAGACCAGGGCAGCTCTCATCACCATCCTCTCGGAGCTTCTCGCCCCGATAGCCGTCGCACCCCTCGCGAACCAGGAGTAATCAGTGGCAACCCTCCTCTATCGGCTCGGCCGCTTCTCTTTCCGTCGTTCGTGGACGGTCATCGGTATCTGGTTCGTGCTCTTCGTCGGCGTGCTCGGCGGGGGGTTCGCGCTCGGCGGCCACACGTCAGAGTCGTTCGCCATTCCGGGAACGGAGTCGCAGGCCGCGCTCGACCGGCTCAGCGCGGTGTTCCCCTCGGTGGCTGGTGCTAGTGCGCAGGCCGTCGTCGAGGCTCCGACAGGTGCATCCGTCACCGACCCCGCATACAAGTCGGCAATCGAGAAGATGGATGCTGCCATCGGCAAAGTAAAGGGCGTCGAGTCTGTAGTCAGCCCGTTCTCGCAGTACGCAGGTGACTCCATCGCGAAAAACGGGCAGATGGCGCGCACTCAGATTCAGCTGAAGGGTGCCGAGTCGAAGGTGACCGCTGCGACCCTGACCGACCTGAAGGCCACGGCCAAGATCGGTGAGAACGCTGGGATGACCGTTGCTTTCGGCGGCCAGGTGTTCTCTGACAAGAGCTTCGGGATCACCATCACTGAGGTGTTCGGCGTCATCTTCGCCGGCATCGTGCTGCTCATCACGTTCGGCTCGCTCATTGCTGCCGGGATGCCGCTGCTCAGCGCTCTCGTCGGCGTTGGCATTGTGACGGGTGGCATCACCGGTCTCTCGGCCTTCACCGATGTCTCGAGCTCTGCGCCCCTGCTCGCCCTGATGATCGGGCTGGCGGTCGGTATCGACTACTCGCTCTTCATCCTGTCCCGACATCGAAACCAGCTCGCGAACGGCGAAACACCGGCGGAGTCTGCTGCAATCGCGGTCGGCACAGCGGGCAGCGCCGTTGTTTTCGCCGGCGTAACGGTGATTATTGCGCTGCTCGGGCTACTCGTCGTCAACATCCCTTTCCTCAGCGTGATGGGCGTCGGCGCAGCCATCGCCGTCGCACTCGCGATCGGTGTCGCAACGACCCTGGTGCCAGCTCTTCTCGGCCTCGCGAAGGGCAGACTCACCCCCAAGCCGGGCTCGCGAGCTTTCATGCGCGCGACGGTGCACGAAGAGGGCTCGAAGCCGACCATGGGGCTCCGCTGGGTGCGCGGTGTCATGAAGCGCCCTGTGCTGGCCGCAGTGTCTGTCGTCGTCGTGCTCGGTGTGCTCGCCATCCCCGCCCTCAAGCTCGACCTCAACCTGCCTGACGGCGCATCGGAGCCTAAGGGCTCGACCCAGCGGCAGGCGTACGAAATGATCAAGTCAGGCTTCGGGGCCGGCTACAACGGGCCGCTCATCATCGCCCTCGACATCACGCAGACCACCAACATCCAGTCGGACCTCAAAGGCATCGCCGCCCAACTTAAAGCACTGCCAGACGTCGCCTATGTGAGCCAGGGGTTGCCAGACACCGGGCTCGACACCGCCATCATCCAGGTGATTCCGTCAAGCGCTCCCGACGCGCCGCGCACCAAAGATCTCGTCGCAGCCATCCGCAACATCGCCCCATCGATCAAGGACAAGTACCACACTCCCGTCTCGGTCACCGGCGCGACCGCGGTCGGAATCGACATCTCGAACCGGTTGAGTGGAGCGCTCATCCCGTTCGGCGCGATCGTCGTCGGGCTTTCGATCATCTTGCTGATGATGGTCTTCCGCTCGGTTCTCGTACCGATCAAGGCGGCGGTCGGCTTCCTGCTTTCAGTGCTCGCCTCGTTCGGCGTCGTCGTCGCCGTGTTCCAGTGGGGCTGGCTCTCGACGGCCTTCGGAGTAGATAACCCCGGACCCATCCTGAGCTTCATGCCGATCATTCTCATGGCGGTGCTGTTCGGCCTCGCGATGGACTACGAGGTCTTCCTGGTCAGCGGGATGCGCGAAGCATTCGTGCGCACCGGTAACGCCAAGAGGGCGGTCGAGGTGGGCTTCGCCAACGGAGCACGGGTTGTCACGGCCGCAGCCATGATCATGTTCTTTGTCTTCATTGCCTTCGTGCCGGGTGGATCTGGCACGATCAAGCCGATCGCCCTCGCGCTCGCTGTCGGGGTGGCGTTCGACGCGTTCCTTGTGCGGATGACCCTGGTACCCGCGGTCATGACCCTGCTGGGCACGGCAGCATGGTGGATGCCTACTTGGCTGCAGAAACTTCTGCCGAACATGGACATCGAGGGCGAGCACTTGCGCGAGCACCGCGAGGCAGTCGTGTGGGCCCTCGACCAGCATGATGCTGCGATCAGCGTTGAGGGCCTGTACGCCGGCTCGCCAGAGTATTCCGTTGGTCCGATCACCGTGTCTATTCCCAATGGCGCCCTGTTCCTTGCCAGTGGCGACGGCACTGACAGGCGGATTGTGGCCGCGACACTCGCCGGCCGACTCGACCCGCTTTCCGGGCGAGCGCAGGTGGGCGGGCATCCGCTCCCCTCAGAGTCCGCGGCGGTCGCCCGACTCGTTGCAATGGCAGATGTGGGAAGCAGCCAGCGCGGCACGGGTGACGTGACGCTGCGCGAACTGATCGACGAAAGGCTTCGGCTCACGCAGCCCTGGTATCGCGCGCTCACCGGCTGGCATCGAGTGCAGCGCTGGATTGCGAGGGCTAACGCCGCACTGGCAGCCGTAGCAGCAGATGCGATTGTGCTGACCGGAGACACGATCGTCGCGCAGCTTCCGCAGCGCGAGCGAGCAGTGGCCCTCGCGGCCGTCGCACTCGCCGAGGGAACTCCGGTCGTGATGCTCGACCAGATCGACACCTTCGCGAGCGCTGCCGATGAGACCGCGTACATGCGCGCGGTCAGCCGCCTCGCGCTACAGTCGACGACAATCGTGATCGGCACACCCGTACCGATTCGACCGTCCTCGTCGACGACGAGCGACGGGCGCCCGCTGGGTGTCATCGACCTCAACTCGCTCACACTCGGGCCAGCCCCATCACTCGCCGCGTCACTCGATACCAAGGGAGCACTCCTGTGAGCTCAGCGACCCCGGCCCGCCGCCGCAAAGGGTGGCGCAGGGCAGCAATCGCTGCAGTTGTGCTTGTCCCGCTCGCCTTTGCCGGATTGTTCGTCGGCGCGCTCTCCCAGGCGACGACGTCGATCGGCAACATCCCGGCGGCGATCGTCAACAGCGACCAGCTCGTTTACCAGACGGCAGCGGACGGCACAAAGACCCCGGTGTTCGCCGGCCGACAGCTCGTGACAGAGCTGACCGGAGGCAAAGCCGGCTTCAGCTGGACCATCTCCAACAAGGCAGATGCCGAGAAAGCGCTCAAGAGCGGCCAGGTTGATGCGATCCTGACCGTCCCGAAGAATTTCTCGTCGTCGATTCTGTCTCTCTCGTCGACCACGCCGGTGCAGGCGAACATTGCGATTCACACCGACGACGCTCATAGCTACCTCACCGGTGCCGTCGCGCAGGTGGTTGGCGACGGCATGGTGAGCGCGTTCGGGAAGGCGATCACCCAGAATTACATCTCGGGCATCTACGCGAGTGTCGGCACCCTCGGCTCCTCGCTGACGAAGGCCGCGGATGGCGCGACCGGCCTGGCAGGTGGAGCTTCGTCGCTGACAGACGGTTTGGCGAGTCTCTCGAGCGGCGCGGCCTCAGCGGCCAGCGGAGCGACATCGCTCTCGAGTGGGATCTCGAAATACACGAAAGGTGTCGACTCGCTGAGCAGCGGGCTCGGAACGCTCAGCTCGAACGCGACGAATCTCACCGGGCTCAGCCAGGGGATCGCCGCAGAGTCAGCCCGAATTGCCGCCGACTACAACGCCCTGAGCATTAACTCGTCCGATCAGGCGGCGCTCTCTGACCTCAAAGCCGCCTCCGCGACCCTTGCGGCGCTGAGTGCGCAGAACTCGCAGCTCTCGCCCGGGATCGCGGCAGGGGCCGCCCAGAGTGCATCCGGGGCCGCCCAGCTCTCTGGTGGGTCGGCTGGTCTGCGCTCGGGATCCTCGTCACTCGCCGGGGGGATCGGGTCGCTCGCCGGAGGGGCGGCATCCGCTCAATCCGGTGCTTCGCAACTCACCACGGGTGCGAATTCGCTGGCGACCGGGCTGCGGGCAGGTGCCGACCAGCTGCCGAAGAGCACTTCTGCGCAAGCGACGAAATCGGCCAAAGTCGCCTCTGACCCGATCGGACTCACCGTCACTCGTGACAACAAGATCAAAAACATCGGCCAGGTCATTGCGACCTTCTTCGTGCCGCTCGGGCTCTGGGTCGGGGCGCTCGCAGTGTTTCTGGTGCTGCGCCCGGTGACCAGGCGTGCACTCACGTCGACCGCTGCAAACGGGCGGCTCGTTGCGTCGACTCTCGCGCGGGCGAGCATCGTCACCGTTGCCCAGGCCGTGCTGCTCGTTGCGCTGCTGCACACCGCAGTGGGGGTTCCCTGGAGTTCGCTGCCCGCGACCTTCGCATTTTCGCTCATCATGGCGCTCGCCTTCACGGCGTTCCACTACCTGCTGACCATCGGCTTCGGCCGCGGCGGACTGGTCGTCTCGCTCTTCCTGCTGGCAGTGCAGGTGACCTCAACCGGGGGCCTGTACCCGGTGCAGCTTCTTGCGACGCCGTTCCAGGTGATCAGCCCGTTCCTGCCGCTCACTTACGGTGTGCAGGGCATGCAGGGGATCATCGCCGGCGGTGACGCCGGGCCGGTCATCACGGCAGCGCTCACGCTGCTGGCGTTCGGGGTTGGCAGCGTGCTGGTAGCGATGCTCGCGATTCGCCGCACCCGTCGCGCACGAGCGCTGGGCCTGACGCCTGCGCTCGCTTAAGAGCGAGTAGTTAGCCCCGCGGCGGGGATATCGCGTCACTGTGTGCGTCGCGGTGGGGATATCGCGTCGCGGATCTAGTAGCTAAACGGTCCGCGACGCGATAGCCCCGCCGCGAGGAGAGCTACCCCCGGCGCGGGGGTGCCAGGCGCAGCGCTAGATCCAGTCGCGCTTCTTGAACGACAGGTACAGCACAACCGACGCCACGACGATCAGCCCGACGGAGAGCCACGCGCCCCAGCTGGTGCCGAACCCGATGAACTTGAAGTTCTGCCCGAAGTAACCGGTGATCGCTGTCGGCACCGCGATGATTGCGGCCCAACTGGTTACCTTCTTCATGATCAGGTTCATTCGGTTCGACTGGATGCTCAGGTTCGTGTCGAGAATGGTCGAGACCAGGTCGCGCAGCGAGTCCGTCGAGTCGGTGGCTCGGAGTACGTGGTCGTAGACATCCTGGAAGTAGGGGGTCATCGCCGAATCGATCCCGTCGAGGTCACGCCGCAGCAGCGTGTTCACGACCTCGCGCATCGGCAGCACGACCCTGCGCAACTCTACGAGCGACTTGCGCACCTCGAACGACCGTTTCTGCACCTCCTTGTCACGCGGTTTGTCGTCGAAGAGTGCATCCTCGAGTTTCTCGATTGCAGCATCCAGCTGCTGCACGGTGTCGAAGTGCTCGTCGACAATGACGTCGAGAAGCCCCCAGAGCAGAAACGCGACGCCGTGGTTGGCCAGGTCGGGGTCGTCATCCCAGCGCCTGACCACCTTGGACATGTCGAAGTCGGCGCTGTGCACAGTGATCAGAGCGTGGGGGGTGATGAATGCCTTGATCTCAGTCTTCGCCAGCTCGCCATTGGTCTCATCGAAAATAACCGCGTACGCCGCGAGAAAGAAATGGGTGTCGTAGCGATCCAACTTCGCCCGCTGGTGGTCGTGCACGGCATCTTCGACAGCGAGCGGATGCAGGCTCAGCTCGGTTTCGATAGCCGCAAGATCGTCGGCAGTCGGCGAGACGAAGTCTGCCCATACCGTGCAATCCTCGGCTGCAATGTGGTCTGAGATCTCGGCGACGGGAAAGTCAGTTTTCTTCAGCACGCCGTTTCTGTACAGCCGGGTATTCGCCATACGGTGATGTTAGCTGCGTGAGTTTGGTAACCGTGACTTTGGTAACGTGGGCACTCCCCATGAATGCCACAGCGAACACCGGTACCTACCGATTCATCGTGGTCTCCAACCGGCTTCCGGTTGACCGAATCATCGATCCGGACGGCACGGGAAGCTGGGCACGGTCGCCCGGCGGCCTCGTTACGGCGCTCGAGCCGGTGATGCGGCAGAACGCCGGCGCATGGATTGGGTGGGGTGGGCAGCCAGACCTCGAGTTCGAGCCGTTCGAGAGCGGGGGCATCGAGGTCGTACCCGTTCCGCTCAGTGTCGAAGACCTCGAGAATTACTACGAAGGCTTCTCGAACGACACTCTCTGGCCGCTGTACCACGACGTCATCGCACCGCCAAGTTTTCACCGCGAGTGGTGGGAGACCTACGTCGAGGTGAATCAGCGTTTCGCTGCAGCAGCGGCCTCGGCTGCAGCGAAAGGCGCGACAGTCTGGGTGCAGGACTACCAGCTGCAGCTGGTGCCGAAGATGCTGCGCGAACTGCGGCCTGACCTCATTATCGGCTTCTTCAATCACATCCCCTTTCCGCCGTATGGCATCTACTCGCAGCTTCCATGGCGCACGCAGATCATCGAGGGACTGCTCGGTGCCGACGTCATCGGCTTCCAACGGGTGGCAGATGCCAGCAACTTCCAGCGCGCGGTGCGTCGCCTCAAGGGCTACACCACAAAAGGCACATCCATCGAGGTGCCGCTGGTTGACCAAACGCCGGGCGTGCGGGTCTTCGGGCCGATCAAGCGCCAGGGCACATTCCGAACGGTCATTGCGAGGTCCTTTCCGATCTCCATCGACGCCGCAAGCTTCGAGGTGCTCGCGCGCACGCCGTCTGTGCAGGCCAGGGCGAAGCAGATCCGCGAAGAGCTGGGCAACCCGAGCACCGTCATGCTCGGCGTGGACCGGCTCGATTACACCAAGGGCATCGGGCATCGGCTGAAGGCATACGGCGAGCTCCTGGCCGAAGGCAGGCTCAGCGCAGAGGATGTCACCCTGCTTCAGGTGGCGAACCCCAGCCGCGAACGGGTGCAGGCCTATATGGCGCTTCGGGATGAAATCGAGCTCACGGTGGGGCGCATCAATGGTGATTACGCCACTATCGCGCGCACCCCGATCAGTTACCACCACCACGGGTATCCGCGGGAAGAAATGGTCGCGCTCTACCTTGCGGCCGACATCATGCTCGTCACTGCCCTGAGGGACGGCATGAACCTGGTCGCGAAAGAATATGTGGCGTGCCGGTTCGACGAAGACGGCGTGCTGATCCTCAGCGAATTCGCCGGGGCGTCGGATGAACTCACCCGTGCACTTCTCATTAACCCGCATGACATCGACGGCATGAAGGATGCAATCATGCAGGCCATCGCAATGCCGAAACGCGATCGTGCCGCGCGCATGCGGTCGCTTCGCAAGCGCGTGCTCGAGCACGATGTCGCGCGCTGGTCGAACGACTTTCTCACGGTGCTCAGCACCTTCGCGCATCACGGATCCCAAGGGCACGAACGCAGCTGATGGTCGACGTCGACACCCCGCCAAATTTCTCCAGACTCCCTGAGCCGTTCATCGGCGCGCTCCGTGAGCTCGCCCGCACCCGTCGCCTGCTGGTCGCGCTCGACTTTGACGGCACGCTCGCCCCCGAAGTCGATGACCCCGAGCAGGCTCGCGCGTTGCCCGAGGCCAGATCCGCCGTGCTGCGTCTGCTAGAGATGCCAAACACCCGCATCGCGCTGGTTTCTGGCAGGGCGCTCGCCAGCCTCATCCGGGTGGCGGATGTTCCCGACAGTGTGCTGCTCGTCGGCTCCCACGGCATCGAACTGCGGCTCGACAACCCCGGCGATGTCGTCTCGCTCGACGCCGCCGAGTTGCAGCGCGTCGCCCTGCTGAAGAATGTGCTCGACGAGGTCGCTGACTCGTTTGACGAGGTCTGGCTCGAGGCGAAACCTGCCGGGTTCGCGCTCCACACCCGGCTCGCGAGCGCCCACAACAGCCGGATTGCGCATCTCGTCGCCCGCAGTGAAACTGCAGCGGAAGACCAGGCACTTACGGTGCGCGACGGCAAAGACGTGCTCGAGTTCTCGGTGCGTTCGACGACCAAAGGGGAGTCGATAGAGCACCTGCGCAAGTACACGGCGGCGACCTCGGTGTTCTACGCCGGTGACGACGTTACAGACGAAGACGCGTTCGCTGCGCTCGGGCCGGATGACGTCGGCCTCAAAAGCGGGGAGGGCCAGACCCTCGCGAACTTCCGAGTACCCGGCCCCGTCGATGTTGCACGCGCGCTCAACCTGCTCGCCGATCTTCGCGACGGTGATGTTCATGAGCAGTGACCTGCACGAGCACTAGTCCGCTGACCCGCATCCGAGGGTTACCCGTACTGGGGCTGCTGCGCTCTCACTAACCCTCGTACCGTTGGATGCAGGGGGAAAGTCATGAGAAAGCGAATTGCGCTCGCAGGTGATGACTACGAGATCGTCACCGCCGACTGGGCATCCATCGATGACGAATCGCGATGCCTCGATGCGGTGCAGGCCTATCTCGAGCGTCTCGAGGTAACGGATTCGCTTCGCCTTCACGAGGCACTCCTCAAGCTGAGCGATGGCTCCCTCGACTTCGAGTTGGAGCGCATCGTGATGACCTCGGTGCTCGGCTCCGGCGCTCTGGATGCTCAGCTCGAGCTGCGCCCGCGCCACTATCAGAGCGCCTGACCCGCGCCACGAAGCCGAGGGGCAACCTGAGGCGTTCTAGACTCTGTTACATGCCGGAAACAGTTGACTGGAAGCCCCGTTCGCGCGTTGTAACCGACGGAATCGAAGCCACGACGAGTCGCGGGATGCTTCGTGCCGTCGGAATGGGCGACGCCGACTGGGAGAAGCCGCAGATCGGCATTGCGAGCTCGTGGAATGAGATCACTCCCTGCAACCTCAGCCTCGACAGGCTCGCGCAGGCGTCGAAGGAGGGCGTGCACTCCGGAGGCGGCTACCCGCTGCAGTTCGGCACCATCTCTGTGAGCGACGGCATCAGCATGGGGCACGAGGGCATGCACTTCTCGCTGGTCAGCCGCGAGGTTATCGCAGACTCCGTCGAGGTGGTTATGCAGGCCGAGCGACTCGACGGTTCCGTACTGCTGGCCGGGTGCGACAAGTCGCTGCCGGGCATGCTGATGGCCGCAGCCAGGCTCGATCTGGCATCCGTCTTCCTGTATGCGGGTTCGATCGCGCCCGGCTGGGTCAAGCTCACAGACGGCACCGAGAAAGACATTACGATCATCGACTCGTTCGAGGCTGTGGGCGGCGTGAAAGCCGGCACGATGAGCCTCGAGGATGCCCACCGCATCGAATGCGCATTCGCTCCAGGCGAGGGTGCCTGCGGCGGTATGTACACCGCGAACACCATGGCGTCGGTTGCGGAGGCTCTCGGGATGTCGCTGCCGGGCTCAACGAGTCCGGCCAGCGCTGACCGGCGCCGCGACTACTTCGCCCACCGCTCGGGCGAGGCAGTGGTCAACATGCTGAGGCTGGGCATCACGACCCGTGACATCCTCACCATCAAGGCGTTCGAGAACGCGATCACAGTCGCGATGGCACTCGGCGGGTCAACGAACGTCATCCTGCACCTGCTGGCGATCGCATACGAGGCGAACGTGCCGCTCACAATTGACGACTTCAACCGCATCGGCGACAAGGTTCCGCACCTCGCAGACATGAAGCCGTTCGGACAGTTCGTGATGAATGACCTGGATCGCCAGGGTGGTATCCCGGTGCTCATGAAGGCGCTTCTCGACGCCGGTCTGCTGCACGGCGACGCGCTCACTGTGACCGGCAAGACTGTCGCAGAGAACCTCGCCGAGATCAACCCAGACCCGCTCGACGGCACAGTACTGCGCACGCTCGATAACCCGATCCACAAGTCCGGCGGGCTCACGGTGCTGAAAGGTTCGCTCGCACCAGAGGGCGCCGTCGTGAAGACCGCAGGGTTCGACGCAGACGTCTTCGAGGGCCCGGCGCGGGTGTTCGAACGAGAGCGCGCAGCAATGGACGCCCTGACCGAGGGCACTATCGCGAAAGGCGATATCGTCGTCATCCGATACGAGGGGCCTAAGGGTGGCCCCGGTATGCGCGAGATGCTCGCGATCACCGCCGCTATCAAGGGTGCAGGGCTGGGCAAAGATGTATTACTCTTGACGGACGGCAGATTCTCAGGCGGCACAACCGGACTGTGTATCGGCCACATAGCACCCGAAGCGGTGGACGCAGGTCCTATCGCCTTCGTGCGCGATGGTGATCTAATACGGGTCGATATCGCAGCTCGCTCCCTCGACCTACTCGTCGATCCGGCTGAGCTCGCAGCTCGCCATTCTGGCTGGGCTCCACTTCCTCCCCGCTACACCCGTGGCGTTCTCGCGAAGTACTCCAAGCTCGTGCATTCCGCCGCAGAAGGCGCAATCACGGGTTAGCGCTAGTTCAGGCGTGCTTCGCCTTCATCATTCGCGAACAGATCAGACCAAGGAAAACAGATGTCTACGGACACTCCAGTGCCCACCCTTAGCAGGCCGAAAGGCAGCGCTCCAGAGATACTGACCGGCTCCGGCGCCATCCTGCGCACCCTTGAGCACCTCGGCATCAAAGATGTCTTCGGGCTGCCGGGGGGTGCGATCATCCCGTTCTACGACGAGCTCATGTCATCGACGGCGATTCGGCACATCCTGGTGCGCCACGAGCAGGGGGCAGGCCACGCGGCCGAAGGGTATGCGGCCGCATCCGGCGGCGTCGGCGTCGCCATCGCGACCTCGGGCCCGGGCGCTACGAACCTCGTGACCGCAATCGCGGATGCATACATGGACTCGGTGCCGTTGCTCGCGATCACCGGGCAGGTGTTCTCGACGCTGATGGGCACAGACGCATTCCAGGAGGTCGATATCGTAGGCATCACGATGCCGATCACCAAGCACTCGTTTCTTGTGACGAAGGCTGAGGACGTTCCGGCGACGCTCGCAGCGGCCTTCCACATCGCGACGACAGGTCGCCCCGGCCCCGTTCTCGTCGACATCACCAAGGACGCCCAGCAGAACAGCGCGCCGTTCATCTGGCCGCCGAAGGTCGACCTTCCCGGCTATCGCCCGGTGGTCAAGGCCCACGGCAAGCAGATCCAGGCCGCCGCCCAGCTGCTCGCAGACGCGAAGCGCCCGGTGTTCTACATCGGCGGCGGCGTCAACCGCTCGAAGGCGTCAGCCGAGTTGCTCGAACTCGCCGAGAAGGTGGGCGCGCCGATCGTGACAACGCTCATGGCTCGTGGCGTCTTCCCCGACTCGAACCCGCTCAACCTCGGGATGCCCGGCATGCACGGCACAGTGCCCGCGGTGCTCGCCATCCAGGAATCTGACCTGCTCATCGCTCTCGGCGCCCGCTTCGACGACCGCGTCACCGGCAAGCCGAGCGAGTTCGCGCCCGATGCAAAAGTTGTGCACGTCGACATCGACCCTGCCGAGATCTCCAAGATCCGCATCGCCGATGTTCCGATCGTCGGCGATGCCAAAGATGTCATCGCCGACCTCTCCATCGCCTTCACCGAGGCGACCGCCGGTAAGAAGTACGACCTGTCTGAGTGGTGGGTGCGCCTGCACGCGCTGCAGGAGCAGTTTCCGCTCGGCTACGACGAGCCTGAGGATGGCCTGCTCAGCCCGCAGTACGTGATCAAGCGCATCGGCGAGATCACGGGCCCGGAGGCGATCTACTCTGCGGGGGTCGGCCAGCACCAGATGTGGGCGGCGCAATTCATCAAATACGAGCGTCCCAACTCGTGGCTCAACTCGGGCGGCGCTGGCACTATGGGCTACGGTCTGCCGGCTGCGATGGGCGCGAAAGTCGCAGAGCCAGACAGGACTGTCTGGGCGATCGATGGTGACGGATGCTTCCAGATGACCAACCAGGAACTCGCAACCTGCACGATCAACAACATCCCGATCAAGGTGGCGATCATCAACAACTCGTCACTCGGAATGGTGCGCCAGTGGCAGTCACTGTTCTATGACGGCCGCCATTCGTTTACCGATCTCAACACCGGGCATGGCACTGCGATGGTGCCCGACTTCGTGAAGCTTGCCGACGCGTACGGTGCGCTGGGCATCCGCGTCACCAAGATGGAAGAGGTGGATGCCGCAATCAGGCTCGCCAACGAGACCAACGACCGGCCGGTGGTCATCGACTTCATCGTGAGCCGTGACTCGCTGGTCTGGCCGATGGTGCCGCAGGGCGTCGGCAACTCGAACGTGCAGTACGCCAAGGATCACGCACCCGAGTGGGAAGAGGAGTAGCGACCATGAGTCACCACGTTCTCTCCCTCCTGGTCGAAGACAAACCGGGCCTGCTTACCCGAGTCGCCGGGCTCTTTGCCCGCCGCGGCTTCAACATCGAGAGCCTCGCGGTCGGCGCGAGCGAGATCAAGGGTCTCTCGCGAATCACGGTCGTCGTCGACGTCGACGAGCTTCCGCTCGAACAGGTCACGAAACAGCTCAACAAGCTGGTGAACGTGATCAAGATCGTCGAACTCGAGCCGTCGTCGACCGTCGTGCGCGAGCACATGCTCATCAAGGTGCGTGTCGATAACAGCACTCGGTCACAGATTCTTGAAGCGGCCACCCTCTTCAGGGCACGAATCGTGGATGTCGCAACCGATGCCCTCGTGATCGAGGTCACCGGCGACACAGCCAAGGTCGAGGCGCTGCTTCGCGTGCTCGAACCCTACGGGATCAGGGAGATCGCGCAGTCCGGCGTTCTCGCCATCGGTCGGGGATCGAAGAGCATCACCGAGCGGGTTTTCAAGAATTAGCGAGCTCGCAAAGCACGCCCGCGAGGGTCGAGCCGGTCGAGACCTCACCAACGAATTACCAGAGAATCACCGAACAGAAAGTGTGCACATGACCGAGATCTTCTATGACAAAGACGCCGACATCGCCATCATCCAGGGTAAGAGGGTCGGAGTAATCGGCTACGGCTCACAGGGCCACGCCCACGCACTCAACCTGCGCGACTCGGGCGTCGAGGTCAAGATCGGGCTCAAGCCCGACTCGAAGTCGATCCAGAAGGCGAAAGAGGCCGGCTTCGACGTGCTGACCTCGGCCGAGGTCGCCGAGTGGGCCGACGTGATCGTCATCCTCGCCCCGGACCAGTACCAGCGATTCGTCTACAACGACGACATCCTGCCCCACCTGAAGCCGGGCAAGGCGATTCTCTTCGGGCACGGATTCAACATTCGCTTCGGCTACATCACGGCGCCAGAGGGCGTCGACGTGATCATGGTCGCTCCGAAGGGGCCGGGCCACACCGTGCGTCGCGAGTTCGAGGCAGGGCGTGGCGTTCCCGTCATCGTGGCTGTGGAGGAGGATGCAACCGGCGGCGCCTGGGCTCTCGCCTGGTCATATGCAAAGGGCATCGGCGGGCTGCGTGCCGGCGGAATCAAGACCACGTTCACCGAGGAGACCGAGACCGATCTGTTCGGCGAACAGGCTGTTCTCTGCGGTGGCGTCTCACAGCTCGTGCAGTACGGGTTCGAGACGCTGACCGAGGCTGGCTACCAGCCGCAGATCGCCTACTTCGAGGTGCTGCACGAGCTGAAGCTGATCGTCGACCTGATGTGGGAGGGCGGCATCGCCAAGCAGCGCTGGTCAGTCTCCGACACCGCAGAGTACGGCGACTATGTCTCCGGCCCGCGCGTCATCGACCCGCACGTCAAAGACAACATGAAGACCATCCTCACCGAGATTCAGGACGGCACCTTCGCGAAGCGTTTCATCGCGGATCAGGATGCCGGAGCCCCCGAGTTTCTCGCGCTGCGCAAGAAGGGCGCAGAGCATCCCATCGAAGCCACAGGCAAAGAGCTGCGTGCGCTCTTCGCCTGGAAGCAGGTTGACGCAGACTACGTTGACGGTTCGGCCGCGCGCTAGACGCTCACGCCGCGATGGCCCATTTCAGCGGCGTGTGGCTGTTTGGGAGCTTTGGCGGTTTGGGAGCTCTGGCGGCGGGGATATCGGGTCGCGGACCGGGTAGCTACCCAGTCCGCGAAGCGATATTCCCGCCGCGAGGGATGCAGTGCGCGAGGGATGCAGTGTGTGAGCAGCGGCTAGCGCGGCAGCCGCATCCACGAGATGCCGCTGGAGTCGATCTCGGTCGCATCGTGCTTCTGCAGCACTACCAGCAGCACGGAATCGCAGGCAGAGCAACGCGCGATGAGCGCGTGCGGCTTCTCATACACCATCGAGCGGGCGAGCTCCGAGGTGTCTCCGCAGGTGGTGCAGCGAGCGGATGCAGTAGTCACGTCGAATTCGAAGACCTCAGAGAGCGGGCCCGCGAGCGCGTTTCCGTCGACATGGCTCGTCATCAGGAACCACCGAACCGCTCCGTCTTGACCCGGGTTGCGTCATGCCCCAGCCCTACCAGGGCGCTGGCGACTGCTTCGACGAAACCGGTCGGGCCGCAGACGAAGACGGCGGGGGTGACCGTTGCCGGGAAGGTGAGCTGGTCGAGGTCGGCTGGGCTGATCCTGCCGGCGGGCCGCGCGAACCCGGGCGGGGCCTGCCGAGTGTAGAGCCAGGTCACGTCGAGCCCCGGGGTGGGGGTTTCTAGCTCGGAACGGAAGAACGCGTCATCCTCGTTCCGCACGCTGTAAAGGAGACGGAACGGAGCGGTGCTTCCCACCGCGGTGTGTGAGCGGATCATGGCCATCAGTGGCACGATGCCTGACCCTCCGGCGATGAGCTGCACCCTGTCGGTCATTTCGGGTGTCCAGATGAACCAGCCGCCGAGGGGTCCGCGGATCTCAAGCTGATCGCCGGTCATCACGTCGTCGACGAGGTAGGGCGAGACCTCCCCATCAGGCAGCTTGTCGACCGCAAGTTGCAATCGTTCGCCGCTGCCGGACGACGCGAGGGAGTATGACCGAACGGCCTGGTAGCCGTCTTCTGCGGTGAGCCGCACGTCCACGTGCTGGCCAGCGATGTTGCCGCCCCAGCCCGGAACGTCGAGGTCGATGGTGCGCGCGGTCGAGGTCTCTTCGTGTGTCGACGCGACAGTGCCCACCCGCCAACTCGTTACCAATAGCGCTGTTCGAGCCAGGGGTCACCGTACATGTTGTACCCGTTCTGTTCCCAGAACCCCGGCTGGTCGTTGGGCAGCAGCTCAAGGCCGCGAATCCACTTGGCGCTCTTCCAGAAATAGAGGTGGGGCACGAGCAGCCTGGCCGGGCCGCCGTGCTCGGGGTCGAGGTCTTCGCCGTCGAAATCGAAGGCGATCCAGGCTTTGCCGTCGAGCAGGTCGGCGAGCGGGATGTTGGTCGTGTAGCCGCCGTAACAGTGCGCCATGACGTACTCGTATGTGGTGTCGACATCCGTGAACAAGGTGTCGAGCGAGACGCCGCGCCACTTCGTGCCGAGCTTTGACCAGCGGGTGACACAGTGGATGTCTGTGCCAACATCCTCGATCGGCAATGCGTGCAGCTGATCCCAGTTCCACCGGGTGACAACGCCTGTCTCGTTGGTGATGGTGAATTCCCACCCGGCCGTATCGATGCGCGGCGTGGGTCCGGCAGAGAGCACCGGGAAGTCTTCGGTGAGGTACTGGCCGGGAGGGAGTGTTACATCGCTTTCACGTCGGCGACTGCCGAAACCGCGGGAGATGACTGCCATGGCACGTAGTCTAGATCGATGACAACCCTCGCGCTCGGAATCCCCGGGATCCGCCGGGACCCGGGTGTACTCCCCCCGACAGCGGGGCGGCCGGACGTCGCAGGCCTGGTCGATCGATTCGGTCGTACCGCGCGAGACCTGAGGGTCTCTATCACCGAGAAGTGTTCCCTGCGCTGCACCTATTGCATGCCCGAATCCGGGCTGCCCGCCATCCCGCGCGAGAACCTGCTGACCGCATCGGAGATTGCGCGGCTGGTCGGCATCGGGGTTCGCGAGCTCGGGGTGCACGACGTGAGGTTTACCGGCGGGGAGCCGCTCATGCGTGCTGACCTGGCTGAGATCATCCGCGAGTCGTCCGCTGTCGCAGGCGGGGCCTCCATCTCGATGACGACCAACGGCATCGGGCTCGACCACCGCATCCACGAACTCGTCGAGGCCGGCCTAACCCGCATCAATATCTCGCTCGACACGGTCGACCGCGACCACTTCGCGCGACTGACTCGCCGCGACCGGCTGCCTGCTGTGTTCGCGGGGATCCAGGCGGCGAAAGATGCCGGGTTGACCCCGCTGAAGATCAACGCGGTGCTGATGCGCGACACGCTCGAGGGGGCGGCCGACCTGCTTGAGTGGTCGCTCGCGAACGACGTGCGGCTGCGCTTCATCGAGCAGATGGCTCTCGACGCCGATGAGCAATGGGCCCGCGACAATATCGTGGACGCGTCGGAGTTGCTGGATGTACTCGGCGCCCGATTCACCCTGACCCAGCCGCACCGCGAAGACCCCTCCGCGCCGGCTGAAGAGTGGATCGTGGATGGGGGACCGGCGACTGTCGGAATCATCGCGTCGGTCACCCGCTCATTCTGTGAGGCCTGCGATCGCACCAGGATCACGGCGGAAGGCACCGTGCGTTCCTGCCTGTTCGGTGACGACGAGACCGACCTGCGCGGGCTGCTGCGCGGTGGCGCTTCAGATCAGGTGATCGCCGATTGGTGGCGCGCGGCGATGTGGGGCAAACAGGCCGGTCATGGGATGTCGCTGCCGGACTTCGTGCGCCCCGTGCGCAGCATGGGCGCGATCGGTGGCTGAGGTACGGTACTTCGCGGCGGCGGCCGAGGCTGCGGGATGCGAGCAAGAGACCCTCGACGCGGCAACCGTTGGGGAGCTGAAGGCGATGTTGGTCGCGTGTTACGGCGACCCGATGAGCCGGGCGCTCGCGTCGGGATCGTTCCTCGTCGACGGTGTCGTCAGCCGCGATGACGCGCGTGAGATCGGCCTGCGGGTCGACGTGTTGCCACCCTTCGCCGGCGGCTGAGTGCGGGCATCGGTCGAGCTGATTCCCGCCACCCGGCCGTGAGGTCGCGCTAGAGCCCGACCCACTCGGTCGCGCCATCGGCGAGGTGTTGGCGCTTCCAGATGGGAACGTCGCGTTTGATGAGCTCGACCAGCTGCTCGCAGGCCGCGAAGGCCTGCGATCGATGGGCGGCGGCGACGGCGGCCACCAGGGCGACGTCACCCACGACGAGCGAGCCGACGCGGTGAGCGGCTGCGACGCGAAGCCCGGTCTGCTGGGCGACCGTCTCGCAGCAGCGTTCGAGAAAGCCGACGGCATCCGGATGCGCCTCGTAGTCGAGCGCTGTGACCGAGAGCCCGTGGTCGTGGTCTCGAACCACGCCGCGGAAGGTCACCAGAGCGCCGTAGTGGGCTGTCATCACACAGTCTTCGAGCGCGGTCTCATCGATCGGCTCGGCCGAAATCAGCGCAAGAACATCACTCATGCGCGCCTCCGCCCGACACCTGCGCGACGAGGTGCTCGAGCAGCCCGTGAAGAACTTCGAGGCTGTCCTTGACCCCGCCGGTCGACCCGGGAAGGTTGACGATGACCGTGCCGTTCGCGGTTCCTGCTACGCCGCGGCTCAGGGCGGCCGTCGGCGTCTTCGTCGCACCGAGTGCGCGAATCGCTTCCGCAACTCCCGGGAGTTCGCGGTCGAGTAGGCCGGTCGTCGCCTCCGGAGTGTGGTCGGTAGGGCTCATGCCGGTGCCGCCGGTGGTGAGGATAACGGCCGGAGCAGTCGCGACAACCCGCGCGAGCTCGTCGGCGATGTCGAGGTCGGCGACGACCGTGAGCGAGCAACTGTAGCCGTGTTGCTCGAGCCATGCGGCGATGACCGGGCCGGTCGTGTCTTCGCGGGTGCCGGCCGCACCGGCAGTCGAGGCGACGATGACGGCCGCGGTACCGGGCCGCACGACGATCGGGGTAATGATGCCGGAGCGGGTCCAGTGCCCGCGCTTGCCGCCGGTCTTTTCCTCGAGCCGGATCTCGCTGAGCACCGCCGCAGGGTCGACCGCTTTGATCATGTCGTGCAGCGTGAGCCCCGCAACCGCGACCCCGGTGAGCGCTTCCATCTCGACGCCGGTGCGGCCGGTGGTCTTCGCTGTCACCGTGATGAGGATCGCACTCGCCGCCAGCTCGAGGTCGACGGTCACTGAGCTGAGGGGCAGCGGATGGCAGAGCGGGATGAGGTCGCTGGTCTTCTTCGCGCCCATGATCGCCGCGACGCGCGCGGTTGCCAGCACGTCGGCTTTCGGCAAGTGATCCGCGCGCACCAGGGTGATGACCTCCGCGGTCGTCAGCAGCCGACCGGTGGCGATCGCCGTGCGTGCGGTGACCGCCTTGTCACCCACATCGACCATTCGCGCGCGCCCGTCTGCATCCAGATGAGTGAGATCATTCACAGCGCTATCGTCTCGACGACTTCGCCCTCGCGAAGCATCGTGGTCTCTGCAGGGATATCGATGAGCAGATCGGATGCCGCCAGTCCAGCCACCAGGTGGGAACTCGCATCCCCCACGATCTCCACCACATCGCCGGCACCGGCACGCCCGCGCAGGAACTGGCGTTTGCCAGCGACTGAGTTCACGTCGCCGACCAGGGTGCGGCTCTCTCGGCTGGCAGCGGGCAGGCCGGCCAGCTCGCGGAGCAGGGGAGCGAGGAAGATCTCGAACGAGACCTGGGTGCTCACCGGGTTGCCAGGGAAGCAGATGACCGGGACACCATCGACGACCGCCGTCGCCTGGGGGCCGCCGGGCTGCATCGCAATGGTCGTGACGACAGCCCCGCGCGGCTCGAGTGTCTCGCGTACGACCTCGTATTCGCCCATCGAGATGCCACCGGAGGTGATGACCAGGTCGGCGGATGCCACGGCCTCGCGGAGTGCCGCTGCCATGGTCGCCACATCGTCGGTGACTCTCGCCGCGAACGACACGGATGCTCCAGCCGCGTGCACCGCGGCTACCAGCGCGACGGCGTTCGTGTCGAATATCTGGCCGGGCTGCGTGGCTGAGCCAGCGTCGACCAGCTCTGCGCCGGTCGTGATCACAGCCACCCGCACGGGCACGAGTACTTCGATGGTGGCAAGGCCAGCGGCGGCCAGAACCGCGAGATGGCGTGAACCGAGGCGGGTCGCGGCGGGCAACAGTGTGTCGCCCTCGCGGAGATCGCTGCCACGTTCGCGAACGAACTCGCCGGGCGTCCGGCGCGAAGCAAAGCCAGCCAGGTCGACCTCGATCAGTGTTTCCTCGATTGGCACCACGGCATCCGCACCCTCTGGCATCGGGGCGCCGGTCATGATGCGCACCGTAGTTCCGGGCAGTAGGGGCGCGGGCGTGCCGGGGCGGGCGGCGACCTCACCGACGATCGGCAGGATGCCGGGAAGATCTGACGTGATTACCGCGAATCCGTCCATCTGGGAGTTGCGAAACAGGGGGAGGTCGACCGGCGAGGGCACGACCACCGCTGTCACCCGGTCGAGCGCGTCGGCCAGTGGCACGACCTCTGTAGTTCGTTCGACCCGCACCAGCGATCGGATTAGGGCGGCGTGTTCGTCGACTGTGGTTGTCATCAATACCTCGCAATATTCGGGTCGACCTGGCGTGACCAGGCGTCTATTCCGCCGGTCAGTTGGCGGGCGTGGATGCCGCGTGCCGCGAGCGCCTCGACGGCCCTCGACGATCGCGCTCCGTGGTGGCAGTAGACGACCAGGTTAGCGGCGGCCTCGATCTCGCCGATGGGCACGATGTGGGAGCCGGGGATCATGGCGACCGCCGCCTCCCAGGGCTCTCGCACATCGATGAGTGTCACGTCGAGCAGGTGCTCGGCCAGGTCGGCGGCTGAGATTGAGGGGGCGATTCCGCAGAACAGGTCGTAGTCGATCAACTCGGTCACCGGCAGCCCGAGAGGGTCGCGCTCATAGGAAAGCTCCCGAAACGAACCACTGAGCGCGTCGTAGGTCGAGACCCGACCGATAAGAGGAGTGCCGACGCTGGTGATGATCTTGATCCCCTCGCTGGCCATAATTGATCCGATCACGGCGACGACACTCGGCAGCACGCCGCCGACCTCACAGGAGAGCACGGAGCCGGCCGGCGGTGGGGCTGGGAAGAGGTCGCGGTAGTGTGGCCCGCGCTGAGCCCAGGCGACTCCGGCCTGGCCCGCATACTGCGACACTGCGCCCCAGACGAGCGGGATATTCGTGAGGATCGCGGCGTCATTTGCCAGGTAGCGGGTCGGGAAGTTGTCACTGCCGTCGACCACCAGGTCGTACCCGGCAAACATCGACAGCGCATTCGCAGAGGAGAGCCTGGTGTCGTACGTGATCACAGTCGTTCGGGGGTCAAGAGCCGCGACGCTCGCGGCCGCCGAACCTACCTTGCTGCTGCCGACATCCACGACTCCGTGAATCAGTTGGCGGTGAAGGTTGCTGATCTCGACCACATCGTCATCGACGATGCCGATCGTGCCCACCCCTGCGGCCCCCAGGGCGGGTATCACCGAACTGCCGAGGCCCCCGGCCCCGATGACCAGCACTCGCGCGGACGCCAGTTTCGCCTGGGCAGCCGCACCGAACCCCGGCAGAGCGACCTGCCGGGAGTAGCGGTCTGACTGATCTGGCATGCACTCGATTCTTGCAGGCTATGAGCGACGCGGGGCACGCAACGCGATCCCGATCGCGCCCAGCCGCGCCCGGCTCGAGCGGGAGCGTCCTCGAAATCGGAGATATAGTAAAATTTGTGACGCAGATACGGATTAAGGATGCAGCGACCTACCTCGGCGTGAGCGATGACACCGTTCGCCGCTGGATCGACAACGGCACCATGCTGGCCGAGAAAGACGATTCGGGGCTCACCGTCGTCGACGGCTTTGCCCTGGCCACCGTCGCCCGTGAGCACGCAGTGTTGCCCGATGACCCGTCGGGAATCGGCCGTTCGGCGCGCAACAGCTTTGTCGGACTCGTCACCAACATCACCATGGACACAGTAATGGCCCAAGTGGAGCTGCAGTGTGGCCCGCATCGGGTCGTGTCTCTCATGAGTAGCGAGGCCGTGCGTGAGCTGGGGCTCGAACTCGGATCGGTTGCAATCGCGGTCGTCAAGGCAACGACGGTAATCGTAGAGATCCCTGGGGTGCGTGCGTGAAAAAGCTCGCTGTGGCAGCACTCGTGATCGCGGTCGCACTCGGGGCGACTGCATGTTCGACGACCCAGACATCCACCCCAACCGCGACGACAACCGCCGCGGCGCCGAAACTCACGGGAACCATCACGGTATACGGCGCCGCGTCGCTGACCGCGGCCTTCACCGACTTGGCGAGCGAGTTCGAGAGCGCCAACCCCGGCGTCATCGTGCAGACCACGTTCAACGGCTCGTCGGTGCTCGTCACCCAGATTCAGTCGGGAGCTCCGGCAGATGTCTTCGCTTCGGCTGACGCCGCGAACATGCACAAGCTCGTGACAGCCGCGCTCACCGCGGCGACGCCTGAGATCTTCGCGACCAATGTGCTCGAGATCGCGGTGCCGATCGGAAACCCGGCAAAGATCAGGTCATTCGCCGATTTGGCCAAGCCGGGAGTCACGACCGTGGTCTGCGCGGTCTCTGTTCCCTGTGGCGCTGCTACGGCATCCATCGAGAAACTGACCGGCGTCAGCATCAGCCCGGTCAGTCAGGAACTCGCGGTCACCGGCGTGTTGACAAAGGTCGAAAGCGGGGAGGCGGATGCCGGGCTCGTCTACGTAACCGACGTAAAGGGGGCGGCCGGCAAAGTTGACGGCGTGACGTTCCCCGAGTCGTCCAAGGCCGTCAACTCGTACCCGATCGTCGCGCTCAAGAACTCCGCGAATGCGACCCTCGCTGCCGCGTTCGTGAGCTACGTCACAGGGCCGGTCGGCCAGGCGCTTCTCACGAAAGAGGGTTTTGGTAGGCCGTGACCCGGATTCCACGCTGGGTGGTCGTCATCGCGGCGGTCGGCGCAGTGTTCGTGCTGCTGCCGCTCGTCGCCGTAATCACTCGCGTGCACTGGGTGCAGTTCGTTCCGCTCATCACCTCTGACTCCTCGATCGCCGCCCTGCTGCTCAGCCTGAAAACGTCGGCGATCTCTACGCTGCTGTGCATCGTGTTCGGCGTGCCGATCGCGCTTGTGCTCGCGCGCACCCGATTCCCGGGCCAGCGAATCGTTCGGGCCCTCGTGCTGCTGCCGCTCGTGCTGCCGCCGGTGGTCGGCGGCATCGCGCTGCTCTATACCTTCGGCAGAGAGGGCCTGCTCGGCTCTGCCTTCAGTTTTCTCGGCATCCAGATCGCATTCTCGACAATCGCTGTCGTGCTCGCCCAGACCTTCGTCGCGATCCCATTTCTCGTCCTCAGTCTCGAGGGAGCGCTTCGCACGGCTGGTACCCGGTACGAAGTGGTTGCAGCCACGCTCGGCGCGCCCCCCACTACCGTCCTATACCGGATCACACTGCCGCTGATTGCCCCCGCACTGGTCTCGGGCGCGATCCTCTCCTTCGCCAGGGCGCTTGGCGAATTCGGCGCAACCCTCACCTTCGCGGGGAGCCTGCAGGGGGTCACCCGCACCCTGCCACTCGAGATCTACCTGCAACTCGAAACCAACCCTGACGCGGCAGTGGCACTGTCGATCGTGCTCGTCGCCGTGGCAATCCTCGTCGTCGCACTCGCCCACCGCGGCGCCAAACCCGAACTGTTCCGCCTGTGAGCCTGGCATTCGACGCGAAAGTCTCGTCGCGCGATTTCGACGTGAAACTCTCCATGTCACCCGGGGAGACAGTCGCCGTGCTCGGCCCGAACGGCGCTGGCAAATCGACGCTGCTCGCCCTGCTCGCGGGGCTACTTGAGCCCGATGTCGGCGCGGCAACTCTCGACGCCTCCGATCTGTTCGCGCTCCCCGCCTACCGTCGCGGGGTGTCGCTGCTGGCCCAGGAGGCGCTGCTGTTCCCTCACCTGAGTGTGCTCGAGAATGTCGCATTCGGCCCGCGGAGTTGCGGTCAGTCCCGTGAAACGTCACGGGCGGGGGCGCGCCGCTGGCTCGCCGAAGTGGATGCCGCCGACTTCGCCGGGCGACGCCCCTGGCAGCTCTCGGGAGGGCAGGCCCAGCGCGTAGCAATTGCGCGAGCGCTGGCATCCGGACCCCGCCTGCTACTGCTCGACGAGCCGATGGCCGCACTCGATGTGACAGTCGTGCCGACCCTGCGCGGTGTTCTGCGTCGGGTGCTCGCCGACCGCACCGTGATCATCGTGACGCACGATGTGATCGACGCATACACGCTGGCCGATCGAGTGATCGTGATGGAGGCAGGGCGCGTCGTTGACTCGGGGCCGACGCGCGAAGTGCTTGCTCGACCGCGCACGGCGTTCGCCGCGGCCCTCGTCGGGCTGAACCTGCTCACCGACGGGTCACTGGTTGCGCCAGCCGCCATCACCGTCTCCACCGTCAGACCAACCGCCGACCACGTCGTCGAAGGCCTCGTCGACAGCGTCGAATCACGGGGTGACGTGATGCGGATGAGGGTCGGCGAGCTCGCGGCCGATCTCTCGCCAGCTGCGTTCGCCGCGCTGTCAGTCGTGCCGGGTGACCGGGTCTGCATGTCGTACCCTGCGGCTGCCGTCATCCCGCCCTCCCGCTGATTGCGCCCTCTTTCTCTGCTTCATCTCTTCTCTCGACGGGGAATTGGCGACGGGGAAGAGGCAGCATCGGCAGCGAGGAGGGCCGGAGCGGTGGCCTTCGATAGGGTTGCGAGGTGGAAATACTGCAGCCAGGGGTCGGCCCGATCCGAGCGTCTGTCTACCTCCCTGCAGATCCGACCCAGGTGCTGTGGGGCAGGCTTCCGTGCGAGGCTGATGCTGCGGTACTGACCATCGGTTCCGGCACCGAGGTGACGATCGACACGATCAGTCACGAGGGAATCCACGAAGACCAGGGCCGTGACCCCGTTGCCTTCTTCGGACGGTTCGGGGTCTCACCGGATGCTGTGCTTCAGGATGCCGCGGCGCTCGCCGCCTCCGACTACCAGCGTGACCCTGCCTTCGATGGGCCGCACGTCGTCACCGGCCCGATCACTGTGACCGGTGCGCTGCCGGGGGACCTGCTGAAGATCACTGTGCTCGAGACCCTGCCGCGGGTTCCGTACGGGGTCGTCTCCAATCGGCACAACAAGGGTGCCCTGCCGGGGGAGTACCCGCTCGATGGCGACATCGTGAGCGTGTTCGCGGGGGTCGACGGCGACACCGGCACGATGCCCCGGGTGCTCGGCGGGCAGCACAGCGTGCGCTTTCCGCTGCGGCCGTTCCTCGGCATCATGGGCGTGGCGGTGAATGGCGATGAGCGCCCGCACTCCGTGCCGCCGGGGCCATTCGGCGGCAACATTGACATCAACCTGCTCAGCGTCGGGTCGATACTGTATCTGCCGGTGCAGGTCGTCGGTGCGCTGGCGTATGTCGGCGACCCGCATTTCGCTCAGGGTGACGGCGAGGTCGCGCTCACCGCAATGGAGGCCTCGCTGCGGGTGACCCTTCGCTTTGAGATCGTGCCGCAGGCTGATGCCAGGGCCGCGTTCGGCGAGATCGTCGGCCCGTTGGCCGAGACGGCGGATTATCTCGTTCCCACCGGCATGGACCAAGATCTCGACGAAGCTGTCAAGAAGTGCGTGCGCGCCGCGATCGCCCTGCTGCAGGCTCGATTCGGCATGGATGCCCAGCACGCCTACGCCTACCTCAGTGCTGCAACCGACTTCAACATTTCGCAGGTAGTGGATATCGTGAAAGGCGTTCACGCGAGAATAAGGGTGAGTGACTTTGACTGACTCTCTGTCTGGCCTTCTCGACGCATTCTGGGCGTACGAGACCGCTCTCATGACCAACGACCTCGAGGCACTGGATCGGCTGTTCGCGCCGGGCCCGGACACACTTCGAGGCGACGCCCTCGGAATCCTGCGCGGGCACGACGCGATCAGCGCCTTCCGACAGGGGCGCGGCGGTGCCCCTGCCCGCATCATCAGCGACGTGCAGGTTCGCGAAATCGATGCAGACAACGCGGTCGTGGTCGCCATCACACAGCCGAAAACCGGCGGGCGCGGGCAGCAAACGCAGCTCTGGCATCGCTCGGATGCCGGCTGGGTGGTGCGTGTCGCGCACGTCAGCACGCCAGCCCCGGCAATCCAGGCCGCCACCTGGCGGGCCGTCGGCAACCCGCTCGTCGCAGGTGCGGCATCCGGTGCGCTCACAGGCCTGACGGTCGCGGTCAAAGACCTGTTCGAGCTCGAAGGGTTCGCGGTGGGTGCAGGGGTGCCCGCCTACCTCGCCGAGTCGCCGATCGCGGTCGGCACCGCGACGGCCGTGCAGCAGTTGCTGGATGCTGGCGCGAGCGTCACCGGAATCGCGCAGACCGACGAGTTCGCCTACTCCGTCGCTGGCCGGAATTCGCACTACGGAACTCCGCCGAATGGGGCAGTTCCCGGAGGCCTTCCCGGCGGATCGTCGAGCGGCCCTGCCTCTGCGGTTGCAACCGGCCAGGTTGACATCGGACTCGGCACAGACACCGGGGGATCGATCAGGGTGCCTGCGTCATTCCAGGGGCTGTGGGGCCTGCGCACAACCCACGGCGCCGTCAGTCGAAGCGGGCTGCTGCCGCTGGCCCCCTCGTTCGACACAGTCGGCTGGCTCACCCGGGACGCATCGACTCTGTCGCTCGCAGCGGGGAGCACCCTCGACCTCGACGCGCAAGGCGATGTCACCCCGACGTACGTTTACTCGCCATCGCTCGTCGCGCTCTGCAACACGGACGTGCAGGCTGCGTTCACCGCGGCGATCGCTTCCCTCGAGGCGCTGCCGGTCGAGCTCGGCGATCTCGACAAACTCTTCGAAGCTTTCAGGATGACGCAGGCAGTCGAAGCGTGGGCGTCAGACGGTCGGTGGGTCGACGCGCATCCCGGGGCACTGGGAGACGACATCGCGGCGCGGTTCGCTTTCGCAAAGTCCCTCACTGAGCAGCAGGGGCTCGAGGCTGCCGCCGCATATGACGCCGCACGGCGACGGCTCGATGACGTGCTCGGGGAGCGGGTGCTTGTGCTTCCTGCCGCATCATCCGCTGCCCCATCGGCGACGGCGCCCGCCGAAGAACTCGAGGCATTCCGCGCGAGCACGCTGCGCCTGACCTGCATCGCGGGGCTCACCGGAAGGCCGGGCCTCAGCGTGCCGATCATGCCGACCCCGTCGGGGCCGGTCGGGCTTTGCCTCATCGGCCCGCGATATACCGACCTCGCGCTGATCGAGCTCGGTGCGCTGCTCGCTTAGACGCTAGGGAGGGCTGACCAGCAGCCCGACCCGGTCGGTGAGGTACGCCGCAAGCGGCATCCCGTTGACAGTTTCGGGCGGCTCGATCGGGCGAAATCCGAAGTTGACGACTGTGCCTTCAGGAAACCGGCCGCGCACCGCCGCTCGACGCTTCTCGCGGCGGGCTTCGGCATCCGGGGACTTATTGGCAACGCCGCGCAAAGGCTCGATTGCCCTCGTGACCTCGCCGACCTCGTAGAGCTGCCCCTCGCGGTCGAGCAGTAGAACGCCGAGCCGCCAGGCCCGCCCGACTGGCTTCAGGGTCTCGCCGCGCAGAAATTTCGGCGGCACGAGCTGGCCGAGTGCTTCATCGTGCACCCCGGCAGCCTCAAGCGCCGAGATGGTGTTGGCGAGAATGTCCACCTCCTGATTCTGGTCGCGAAGTGCCCGGGATGGTTCGATTTGCGGGGCAAAATCGCACCATTTCGAGGGTCTCGGCGGAAGAGTCATACTTTTGCCTAGTGAAAAAAGATTTCGCAGAGTGATTCATGCCTAGTATTGACGCAGCGAGAAATCTCGAGGAGGAGACATCGTGAGCCGAATCCTTGGCCTGTCGGCCGGTGCCCGTGGTGGCAGCGCGGAAATACTGCTCAAGCTTGCCCTGCGGGCTGCACAGGATGCCGGTGTGAGCGTAGATCTGGTTCGTGTCGACGACCTGAATCTCTCCCTCGGACCGGACGCAGGGCCCGACGACGCCGGCTGGTTCTGGGACCAGCTGATGACCAGCGACGGCATCATCGTCTCGACCCCTATCTACGCGCGGACGATTCCCGGCAAGCTCCGCCTGCTCGGTGACAAGATCTCCGGCCCGCAGGCCGACGTGGCGTTTACAGCAGAGATCCTTCGGATGCGCGCGGCAGGCGAAGACCTCGCGGTCGACTTCACCGTCGATGAACGAGTGCTGCGACCTCGGGTCGCCGGTTTCATCGCGGTCGGTGGGTCACTCCCCGGCTACTGGAAGACCTTCGCCCTCCCGCTCATGCACTCCCTCACAGCGTCCTCTCAAATCGGTGTCGTCGACCAGGTGCAGTTCGCGGGCGCCGGGAGCCCGTCATCGATCGTGCTGCAGCCCGACGCGCTGGAGCGAGCCGCCCAGTTGGGCCGCACTGTCGCGGCGCAGGCAGGTCGGCCGTTCTCCGACATCGTCTACCACGGCACGCCGGGCGCCTGCCCGATCTGCCATCTCGACGTCATCGTCCTGAAGGGCGCGAATGCGGTGGAGTGCGCAACCTGTGGAGCACGCGGCACCCTGGTCGTCGCCGGCTCGGGCGTCGAAGTCGTATTCACTCCGGAGGGCCTCGCCCAGTCGGTGATGAGTATGTCCGAAAAGCTGTCGCATTTCGAAGAGGTGCAGGCCACCGCGGCGCAGCACGCGCCATCCCGCGATCAGATCATCGAACTCGCAGGCGGCATCAACGAGTGGGATGCGACGCTACTACCGCGGTCGTGAATCGTCAGAACACACCACACACGGAAGGTTAGAAATGCCATACGAATCAGTAGACGGAACGAACCCGTACGAGGGAATCCTGCCCGGAAGGCCGACGCCATACTTCCTGGAGCCGGGGGAGGGCGAGAAGTCCGTCGTCTTCGACACGACCTTCAACATCCTGCTGTCCGGCGATGAAACCGAAGGGCAGTTCGGTGCGTTCACGACGATCGGGCCGGCCGGGGAGCAAATTCCCGCCCACTTTCACCCCGACGCACACGAGATCTTCTACATCATGGAGGGTTCGGTGCACCTCTGGATCGACGACCGGAAGGGGTTCAGCGACAACCGCGTGCTCACGACGGGCGGGTTCGGCTACATCCCGAAGGGCGCGGTTCACGCCTTCCAGATGCTGGATGCTTCGCGGGTTTTCGGAATCTCGACCGGCGGATTCGAGCGATTCTTCAACGCGCTCGGCACGCCAACCGACGACCCCGGAATTCCGCCAGTGCCGTACATCCCGCCGTTCCCGCAGATGCTCGCTGCCGGGGAGAAGTACGGCACTGTGTTCCTGCCTGACTTCACGTTCTGAGTCGTCAGCAATTCGCGTGAAACAAATGTTCCTTAGTGTGGCAAGCTGAAACAACTGATTCATGATTCGACTCGCCACGCACCAGGAGCCCCCATGCATACGCAGCCCATCAACCCCCCGCAGCGTCTGCTCATGGGCCCCGGCCCGATCAACGCGGATCCGCGGGTGCTGCGGGCGATGTCAGCGCAGCTGGTGGGCCAGTACGACCCGGCGATGACGGGCTACATGAACGAAACCATGGCGCTGTACCGCGACGTGTTTCGCACCAGCAACGACGCCACTATGGTGATCGACGGCACCAGCAGGGCGGGCATCGAGGCAGCCTTCGTCTCGCTGATCGAGCCGGGCGATCGGGTGCTTGTGCCGGTGTTTGGGCGCTTCGGCCACCTGCTGCGCGAGATCGCGGAGCGCTGCGGCGCCGAAGTGCACGTGATCGAACGCGAGTGGGGCACCGTCTTCACCGCAGCAGAACTCGAGCAGGGAATTCTCGCCGCGCGACCGAAGCTGGTCGCGATCGTGCATGGCGACACTTCGACGACCGTTGCCCAGCCACTCGCAGAGCTCGGGGTGCTGTGTGAGAAGCACAACGCCATCCTGTACACAGACACGACGGCATCGCTCGGGGGTAACACCTTCGAAGCGGACGCCTGGGGGGTGGATGTCGCGACCTCCGGCCTGCAGAAGTGCCTGGCCGGCCCTTCCGGGAGCTCACCGATAACGCTGTCACCGAAGGCCGTGGATATCGTCAACTCGCGCAAATCGATCGAGGCGGGCATCCGAGTAGCCGGTGACGCGGTGGCGGCCCAGCCCATCCGCAGCAACTATTTCGATCTCAGCCAGATTCTCGACTACTGGGGCCCCAAGCGACTCAACCACCACACCGAGGCGACGAGCATGCTCTACGCCGCTCGCGAATGCGCGCGCCTGCTCGTCGAGGAGGGGATGGCCGAGGCCGTCGAACGCCATCGCCTGCACGGCACGGCCATGGTCACCGGGCTGGGTGCGATGGGCCTCGAGCTGTTCGGCGACCAGTCGGTGCGCATGAACAATGTCGTCGGCGTGTACATCCCGCACGGGGTGAACGACGCTGCCGTTCGAGGCACGATGCTCGAAGATTTCGGCATCGAGATCGGCACGTCGTTCGGTCCGCTGGCCGGCAAGGTCTGGCGCATTGGAACGATGGGTTACAACGCCCGTCGCGACACCGTGCTGCTCACCCTCGCCGCGTTTGAGCAGGTGTTGCGCCGCGCGGGATTCGGGGCGACTCCGGGCGCGGGGGTCGGCGCTGCGCTGGACTACTACAGTGTCTGACACAGATGTGGTCCTGGACCGGTGCGAGCAGCTCGCGACGATCTCCAGCCAGCCGGAGCGCCTCGAGCGGGTGCACCTGTCGCCCGAGCACAGCGCGGCCAACGCCCTGGTCGCCGATTGGATGCGCGAAGCAGGGCTGAGCACCTGGCAGGACCCTGCCGGCAACCAGTGTGGCCGCCTCGAGGGTGCGACGCCGGGGTTGCCCGCGCTTCTCATCGGCTCGCACATCGACACCGTGCCAGATGCCGGCCGGTATGACGGGATGCTCGGGGTGCTGCTCGCGATCGCCGTCGCCGGTCGCCTCCATCGCTCTCAGCTGCCGTTGCCATTCGCCCTGGAGGTCGTCGCCTTCAGCGATGAGGAGGGCACCCGCTTCGGGATGGCGCTGTTGGGCAGCCGGGCTCTCGCGGGCACGTGGAACGATGACTGGTTCGACCTGCTCGACAAAGACGGCATCTCGCTGCGAGAGGCATTCCAGGACTTCGGGCTCGACCCCGCGCGCCTCCCCGGCGCCTTCCGCAGGCCGGAGAATTACGTCGGATACCTCGAGACCCACATCGAGCAGGGGCCACTTCTCGAAGATGCCGACCGTCGGCTCGCGGTCGTCACCTCCATTGCCGGCGCCCGGCGATTCGCACTCACGGTGATCGGTCACGCCGGTCACGCGGGAGGCACGCCATTCGATCGACGGAAAGACGCGTTGGTCGGGGCGAGCGAGCTCGTGGTCGAGATTGAGAAGCTCTCCAAGGCGAGTGGAACGATCGGCACCGTCGGTCGGCTGCAGGCCTACCCGGGCGGTGTCAACGTGATCCCCGGTCGGGTCGAGCTGAGCCTCGACCTGCGCGCGGAGTTCGACGAGCAACGCGACGAATGTCTCGAGCTCATCTGGGCCTCCGCCGAGGAGATCTGCGGGCGGCGCGGACTGCGGTTGGAGCGCACCGAGCTCTACCGAGCGGACGCCGTGCTGTGCGACCCGCGGCTGATGGGGGCGGTGCGGGCGGGCATCCAGTCGACCGGGGATGTCGAACCGATGGAGTTCTGGAGCAGGGCGGGTCACGACGGCATGGCTGTCGTCGGTCTCACCCCCATCGCGATGCTCTTTCTGCGCTGTCGTGGCGGGGTGAGCCACCATCCAGACGAACAGGTGAAGCGGTCGGATGTCTCAGCAGCACTCGACGCGTTCGAGGCGGCCGTGCTGGCTGTGGCTGCCTCATGACGGCTGCAGCATGACTGACCTCGCCGAACGGATCCGCTCTGGCTACGCCGGGCTCTCACCGCAGGAACAACGCGCCGCGGATTTCATGCGCGACCATCTCGCCGACCTCGCCGTGTACAACTCGACCGAGGTCGCCAGTCTCAGTGGCGTCTCGAAGGCGACGGTGTCGCGGCTCTATCGCCGGCTCGGTTTCGAGAGCGCCGAGCAGTTGCGCGACCAGCTGCGAGCGCTGCGTGGGGCTCCGGTTGCCGTTGACTCGACTGATTTCGACGCCCATCTCGAGCAGGAGGTCGGCAACCTCCGCAGTGCACTGGCTGGACTGTCGCTCGACGAGCCCGCGCACCTCATCGCCGGGGCGCGACGGGTGCTGGTGGTCGGATTCCGCAACAGCTACCCACTGGCTCTGCATCTGCGCCAACAGCTCGCGCAGGCGCGTGACGGAGTCGAGCTCGCACCGTTGCCCGGCCAGTCGATCGGGGAGGAACTCGCTTCGCTCAGCGCGAACGATGTCGTCGTGATCGTCGGATTCCGCCGCCGCCCGGCCACGTTCGCCGCGATCGTGGATGCCCTGGCGGGCATTCCGACGGTCTTGCTGGCGGACGCGACCGGGCGCAAATACGTGCCGTTGGTCAGCACCATGATCGAGGTTCCCGTGACGAGTGTCACGGCCTTCGACAGCTACGGCGCAGCGTCGAGTGTGGTGAGCCTGCTCGCGTCGGCCGTGCTGGCGTTGCGGTCTCGGGTGGGCGCGGTGAACAGCCGATTCGCTTCACTCGACGAGCTCGAGTCGCTCTAGCACTGCTTACCTGTCGATGTCGTGACCGTCGAAGAGGTCACCGCATTCGATCTCGTCGACGCCATGGGCGACGAGATAGTCGCGTGCACCGCTGTCGCCGCTGAGGGTCTCTGCGACTGCATCCCAGTGATCCCGGCCGATGATCACAGGATGCCCGGGGCGCCCCTCGAATACCGCCTGCCTCAGTGTGCCCGTGTCGACGACGCCGGCACTCACCCGCCTGACGACCTCGAGGGGCAGCTCTGGCAGGTCAACGAGTGACACGAGCACCGCGTCTCCACTCGCCGACCGCAGGCCGGCGCGGAGCGAGGCAGACATGCCGTCTTCCCAGCCCCTGGCGATGACTGTCACGACTCCGGCGGGCACGTCGACGATGGCAGCCCCCAGCACCACGAGCACCGGGTCGCAGCCAGCCGAACGCAACAGAGCGATCGCGATCGACAGCCAGGGGCGGCCATCCGCGGTTCGCAGAAGTACTTTCGGCATGCCCATCCGCACACCGGAACCAGCAGCGAGCACGATTCCGGTGAGCGAGGTCATGGGTAATGTTAGGCAGATGATCAACGTGTCAGATGCCGAACTACGCGAGGGGCTGATGGCAAGTCTCGCGGTGCCGCGATGGGTCGATGACGTGATGGCCTTTTCGCCGTTCGACTCGCTCGAGTCATTGCTCTCGACGGCATCGGATGCAGCCACCCCGCTTTCAGCGACAGAGATCGAAGGCGCCATCTCGCATCATCCGCGAATCGGTGAAATGCCGATCGGCGAGGGCGTATCGCAGGCATTCAGCCGCTCAGAGCAGGCGGGGCTTGGCGACGAAGACACCGACCTGGCCGAGTCGATCCGGGCCGGCAACGAGGCGTATGAAGAGCGATTCGGGCGGGTGTTCATCGTTCGCGCGACCGGTCGGAGCCGGGCTGAGATACTGTCAGAACTCGAGCGTCGACTCGAGCTGCCGAACAGCACAGAGCTCGAGATAGTGGGGGAGCAGCTGCGCGACATCGCCGTGCTTCGAATCGAGAAGCTCTACGGTGAGCAGCTGTGAGCCACGTCACGACGCACGTGCTCGATGCGGCCCTCGGCAGACCGTCAGCTGGTGTTCCGGTCTCGCTGCACGATTTCGAAGGCGCGATCATCGCGATCGCAGCCACCGATGATGATGGCCGGGTTTCCGAGCTGGGTCCGGATGCCCTCCCGGCCGGCATCTACACGATCGTGTTCGACACGTCAGGCCAGTCGACCTTCTACCCCAACGTCACCATCACCTTCACGATCGAAGACGAGGGGGCGCACTATCACGTGCCCCTGCTGTTGAGCCCGTATGCGTACAGCACCTACCGCGGAAGCTAGCGCTTAGTAGTCGGTGCGCGACTCCTGCGCGAGCCACGCATCGAATGGTGCTGGCGCCCGAGCGACCTTTACCGAATCGATCGGAATGTGCCAGGTATCGCGATCTCTCGCGAACAATTCGTAGAACTCCCGGTCATCGAATCCGCCGCGGGCAGCGTCGTTGCGGTCGGCCGCGAACACCACCCTGTCGACCCGCGCCCAGAGCGCCGCCGACAGGCAGAGCGGGCACGGTTCGCACGACGTGTAGAGCACGGCTCCGGCCAGCGAGAACGACCCTTCAACCTGGCAGGCTGCCCGAATCGCGACAACCTCGGCGTGAGCTGTCGGGTCGAGGTTCGCTGTAACGCGATTCTGCCCCTCGGCAACGAGCATGTCGTCGCGCACGATGACCGCACCGAACGGGCCGCCGCCGTTGGCGACATTCTCGATCGCAAGTTCGATCGCCCGGTCGAGCCAGCGTGCGTCGGTTGCGGCTCCGTCCGAAGGCGGGATGTCTGTCATGCGAGCCCTGCACTGAAGCGCCAGGCTTCGCCGGCATCCGATGCGTCGTCCCGCGTTATCGTCGCCTCGATCAGGCCATATGGACGGTCAGCGGCGATGAAGACCTCGTTCTGGTTCTCGATCCCGAACCGGCCAATGTCGTAGTCGAAGTGGTGCTTATTCGGTGCCTTCAGCCTGATCTCCGCGATCTGCGGATACGCGGTCAGCACGGCGGTGCCCATGTGCCAGAGGGTCTGCTGCAGGGCGAGAGACTGCAAGGTGGCGAACTCTTTCACCATGATCTTCTTGACGTCGTTGTAGATGGGATCCCACGCGTGCCCAATGCCGTCGTAGCGCCACTTCACATCGAGCGCCGTGGCCATGATGCGGTCATGCGTCTCCGCCAGCGTCGTGTACTCGTCGACCAGGAATCCAGAGAACTCAGACCCCGTCGACTTCAAAATGGTGAGGTCTTTGAGGCCGGCGATCACATACTCGCCTGTCGCGTCGACCGTGACAGCCGCCGTGCGTACCTCCTGTCCCTTGCGCATCCAGGTGTGGTCATGCTCGGCATCGTCGACCACCGCGCGCTCCCAGGCGAACTCCTCGATCTCGATCCTGGCACCCTCGACCGGGTCGACCTCGTGCACGAAATGGCGCGCCATGTCGAGGCCGAATTGCTCGATGGTGCCGACGCCCTTCGACTTGGCGAAGGCATACGCGGTGTTCTTCTGGGTATCGGTCGGCAGCACGTTCGACTGGTCGCCGGTGAGGTAGGCGGGTTCGAATGGCCCCCGCAGCGACGTCGAGACATTGAGGTCGCGGATCTCGTGGCGGGGCCGGTCACGCACGATACGGACGAGACGCGACTCAGCCTTGCCGTACTGGTGGTCGCCCAGGATGATTGCCATGCCAGATCATCCCAAACTCATGTGACGGCGATGTTTCCTTGGGCGCGCTCTGCTGAGCAGCCTGCCGCGCGTCTCCTCCGAGACCAGTTCCCCGGCGAGCCAGGTACTGCGAACCACCCCTCGCAGTGCGTGGCCGTCGAAAGCACTCACCGGATTTTTGTACAACAGCTCGTCAGCGTGCACGGTGAACTCGTCGGCCGGTGCGAATGCGACGAAGTCGGCGTCGGCGCCCACAGCGATGCGACCCTTCGTCGTGAGACCGGCGAAGTCAGCGGTGGCGGTGGACATCCATCCGACCACTGTGGCAAGAGGAATGCCGCGGCGCTGTGCTTCGGTCCACATGGCGGAGAGCCCGGTCTGCAGCCCGGCAATGCCGCCCCAGGCAAGGTTGAAGTCGCCGTCGCCCGCGAACTTCAGATCGGCGGTCGAGGGAGAGTGGTCGGTCACGATGATGTCGATATCTCCGTCGACGAGCGCCTGCCAGAGTGCCTCGCGGTTGGCCTCGTCGCGAATCGGCGGGCAGCACTTGTACTGCGTGCCGCCATCGGGAATGTGTTCGTCGTCGAAGACCAGGTAGTGCGGGCAGGTCTCGACCGAGATCGGCAGCCCATCAGCTCTCGCCTCTCTGAGGGCGGGCAGGGCAGCGGCAGACGACAGATGCAAGATGTGCGCCCGGGTGCCGTACTTGCGCGCCCCGGCGATCACCCGCTCGATGGCAGTGACCTCCGCTTCGGGGGGGCGGGACTGTACGAACCGGTGATAGTCCGCGCCGCCTGAGCCGTCCACGTGCGCATCGAGCACACCAGGGTCTTCAGCGTGCACGATCAGCAGCCCGTCGAATGCGGCGATCTCCTCCATCGCGGCATCCAGCTGGCCGGCGTCGAGGTGTTCGAACTCGTCGACACCAGAGGGCGAGAGGAAGGCCTTGAAGCCGAAGACCCCGGCATCCCACAGCTCCTTCAGGCGACCAAGGGATTGCGGTACCGCGCCGCCCCAAAAGCCGACATTCACGACGCTCGTCGTCGCAGCTCGCCGTTTCGTTTCAAGGGCGGGCAGGCTGGTGGTCGGCGGGATGCTGTTCAACGGCATGTCGATAACGGTCGTCACCCCGCCGGCTGCCGCCGCCCTGGTTGCGCTGGCGAAGCCCTCCCACTCGGTGCGGCCGGGTTCGTTGATGTGCACGTGCGTGTCGACGAGACCCGGGATGAGCACCGCATCGTCAGCGAGTTCGACGGTGTGCACCCCCTCGAGCCGATCGGTGCCGACCGCGACGATCACGCTATCCCGCACGCCGACCTCGGCCGGCCTGAACTCGCCATCGATCAGAACGGATTTTGCGCGCACAACCAGGTCGAACTGCTCGGTCAAGGTGTTCCGTTCGCTGTGCGGATGTCGTGCTCCTATTATCGCGGGCCTCGTCAGGACTCTCTGCTGCTGCTCCCCCGCGGTCGGGCTGGCGCATAACTCCGGTTAACCGTGGTGAATCGGCCAGTTCAAGTGATGGTGCAACCGTTCTACCGGAGTTATGCGCACCAAGGCGGGGGAGAGGTGCCGCGAAGCGCCGAAATACCACCGTCACGCGCGATGAATAGGCTCGCGTCATGGACCAGCTTCTCGAGTGCCCGAAACACATGGGCTTCGGCCCATGCGGTGGCGTCAACTTCGACGGCAGTTGTGAGGTGTCGACAAGCCGCTGCGTGTTTCTCGACCTGCCGACCGTGCGCTGGGAGGGCCCGCCGGTGTCTGATGCCCGCCCGAGCCCGATGCGCGATTCGCTGGCCACACGCCAGGTCGTGGTCGCGGACTTTCCTGCCAGGGCGCTCGATGCGGCATCCATCGCAGAGTGCGGCGGCATTCTGTCTGGACGAGTGGATGCCGTGCTCGCTGGCGATGCAGGCAACGCCAGGGTGCAGTTCTCGCCGGCCTATCGCGCTGGCCTGATCCGGGCATCCGGAGTCGCCGTCTGGTCGGGAGTCAACTGTCGCGATCGCAACCGCGTCGCACTCGAGGGGGAGCTCGCAGCGCTCGCCGATGTCGGTGTTGCCGGGGTTCATTGCGTGACCGGGGACCATACCCTGACCGGAGATCGACCGGATGCCGCTCCCGTCTTCGACCTCGATTCGACCGAGCTCGCCGCCCTCGCCCGCGCCGCGGGACACCTGGTATCTGTGGCAGAGGCTCCGGCGACCCCGCCCGTCGGCCGCAGGCCCGACCGCCTGCTTGAGAAGATGCGGGCCGGGGCCGACGTGTGCTTCGTCAACCATGCCGGCGGGGCCACGCCCGTGCGGGAGTTCATCGACACGGCGCAGCAACTCGGGGCGACCATGTGCTTTATCCCGTGCGTGCCGGTCGTCATCGATCATGAGAGCGCGAAACTGCTCGAGAGCTTCACGACGCTGGTGCTTCCGCCGGGCTACCTGCAGCGCATCCTGCGGGCGTCCGACCCGTTCGCGGAGGGGATTGCAGCCGCGGTGGAGCTGAGCCGCGACATGCTCGCGCTCGATGGGGTGCGCGGTGTGAACCTGTCGGGTGGCACCTCGGCCGGCCGGGAAGCCTGGTTCGCCGAAGCACTCGCGACGATCTCGGGGCAGCTCGTTTAGCGGGTAACGTCGAACTGCAGAAGCGCCGCCTGATCGAAGGGGATCCCATGCCAGAAACAGCAACCAGCCGCCAGTGGAAGCTCGTCAAGCGACCGGTGGGTCACGTCGCAGATGACGACGTCGAATTCGTGGAGGTCGAGCTTGCGCCGCTCGGTGATGGTGAGATCCGGGTACGCAACGAATTCATCTCCGTCGACCCGTATATGCGCGGTCGCATGAACGACGCACGGTCGTACATTCCGCCCTTCGAGCTCGACAAGCCGATGCTCGGCGGAGCTGTCGGCCGAGTCGTCGAATCCCGCTCAGATTTCCACGCGGTTGGCGACCTCGTCGAGCATTACGCCGGCTGGCGGGATGTCGCCCAGGGTCCGGCGAAGCACTTCATCAAGCGACAGGAGCTGCCGGGACTCTCGCCGTCTGTGTACCTGGGGCCGCTGGGAGTCGGCGGCTTCACTGCGTGGATCGGGCTCACCGCTGTCGCAACCCTGAAACCGGGCGAGACGGTGTTTGTGTCGGGAGCAGCAGGCTCGGTCGGCAGTGCTGTGGGCCAGCTCGCCCGCGTACTCGGGGCCGGACGGGTGATCGGGAGTGCAGGATCTGACGAGAAGGTCGAGCTGCTGAAGTCGAAGTACGGATTCGATGCTGCCTTCAACTACAAGGGCGGGCACCTCTCCCGCCAGCTCGCCGGTCTCGCACCTGACGGGGTCGACGTCTACTTCGACAACGTGGGCGGTGATCACCTCGAGGCCGCGATCTTCGCCATGAACGACTTCGGTCGGGCAGCGATGTGCGGATCGATCGCGAGCTACAACGCGACGGAAGCGCCGGCTGCGCCGCGAAACCTCTACATGCTGACGACGAAGTCGCTCTCCCTCATCGGGTTCACGATCACGCACTTCAACCACCTCCTCGACGGGTTCGCGACCACGGTCGGCCCTCTGGTGGCATCGGGACAACTGGTCTGGGATGAGACCGTCGTTGACGGCATCGAGAACACGCTCGAGGCGTTCCGCGGGCTCATGCTCGGCCAGAACACCGGCAAGATGCTGGTGCGGGTGGCTTAGCCGGGCAGGTACGCGACTGTCCAGCCACCGGATGACTCGCGATATTCGACCCGACGGCTCGCCGCGACGGCGTTACTCGTCCAGAAGGTCATTCGGGTTGGGCGCACCAGGAAGCCGACCCAGGTTTCCGGTTGCTCGAATCCGTCGGGGTGTGACTCGCCGAACTCAGCCCACCGAGCCGTGCGTTCCTCGAGCGGCAACTGGGCGAACTCGAAGGTGTTCAGCCAGGCCAGCTGCTTGAGGTAGGGCGACCGACTCTGGTAGGCGGCAGCCGTCTCGTGGGGCGCGGCACGCTCTGCCCGACCCTGCACCACGAGTTGTTTGGTGAAACCCGGCCAGAGGAACGTGAGCGCAACGGAGGAGTTGTTGACGATGTTGCTCGCTTTGCGCGACATGGCGTCGGTGTGAAAGTAGAACCCGGCTGCGGTGTATTCGCTCAAAAGCACGGTGCGGGCATCCGCCTCCCCGGCCGGTGTCACGGTCGAGAGTGTCATCTGGGGGCGCTCGGGGTCGTCGTTCGCAGGCAGCCACTCACCGACGATCTGCCACGGATTTGTCGGCTCGCTCACGGGAGGTGCCTGAATGCCGCGATTTCATCGAGTGCCTTAACGCCGTTGACGATGGCGCGATCGAAGATGACTTTGCCCCATTCGGCGGTTGCGCCCGTTGCGTCACCGATCACTCCTGCTGGCCCGAAATCGTTGCTCAGCCAGCCGAAACTCACCGCGCCGCCGTTGAACTTAACGAGTTCGTTGGCCGCGAGGTGCTCTGGCACCCAGCGTTCCGCCTTCGACATGTCGACCAGATCAGGGCGAAGATGCAGGATCATGGATGTCTCGCTGTGACCGCCGTGGATACCGAAGCCGAGCTCATCGGGCCCTGGCTGGTCTGCGTGCGCCTGGATGCCTGAGCCCATCAGGAAGGTGCGCAGCCCGAACTGGCGACGGATCTCGCGAAGCGCGACCTGCAGCAGGGCGATATTGCCGCCGTGGCCGTTGAAGAACACGAGCGTCTTCGCCGGGGTGTTTGCGACCGAGCGACCGATGTCGACGACGGTGTCGAGCAGGGTCGTCGCATTCAGCCAGATTGTGCCCGGCGCCCAGTGATGTTCGTCGGACTTGGTATACGCGAGCCCAGGCAGCAGCCACACGTCCCGTCCCTCCGCGGCTGCCGTCTCGACGACGGCGCGCCCGATCATCTCCGCCATCAGGAAGTCGGTCGACAACGGCAGGTGCGGCCCGTGGTGCTCGATGGCGCCGGTGGGCAGTACGACGATGGAGTCAGCGGTCAGCGTGGAGGCGAGCGCAGGCCCGGAGAGTTCGACCAGGTCGCGGCTCATGACACTTTCCTTCCGGTGACGAGGGTCGGGTCGATGAGTTTGCCCGGGTTGAGCAGGCCGTCTGGGTCTGTCGTTGCCGCGAGTGCGGCGGTGCGCTCCGGCTCGAAGTCGACGAACCACTGGTGTGGGTTGTGAAAGCCGACCCCGAGTTCGGTCAGCTTGGCGAACCCCGCGTATACGTCCTCTGCGCTCGTGTAGATGCCGGCCAGCATGCCGATCGGCCTGCCGTGCTGCGACTCGATATGCAGCATGCCGCCCTCATAGACGGCATGCACCTCGTCGATTCGATCGACCAAAGCGTCCCCCGAGACCTCGACGTGGAAGTAGGTGTCTGGATAGGCCTTCTGCAAGAACTCGATCGGGTGGTTGTACGACATCATGCTGATCTTCATCGACGCCTGGGCGCCTTCGCGCACCGCTTCGACTCGCCCGCCAGCGGCCTCGACCAGCCGGGTCGCCCCTTCGACGGTTGCGATGTCGAGGATGGCGCGGAGGCTCGCGCGGTCGGCGGGGATCGCGTCATCCTGCGGCAGCGCGTTCGAGAGCAGCGGGAGATCGGCAGACACCAGCCTCGGGGTCGGCTCGAGATCGGCGAACGGCCGGATGAGGGAGAGCGCCTGCTCGAAGGTGTCGAAGCTGGCGTAGAACCCGCGCCAGTCTTGCAGCGGCTCCAGAGCGACTGTCGCGCGCGCGATGATTCCGGCGGTGCCGTAGTTGTGTACATATGGCTGCGCGGCGTCACCGTCGACGTGCACGAGCCGAGCATCCGGAAGCGCATGAACCACGTCGAGAGCGAGCACGAAACCGTTGCTGTTCGAGCCGTGCTTGATCGACCCGGTGCCGCCCGACCCGCCGGAGAGGAATCCGCCGAGCGAAGAGTTCGCGGTCGACGGGTACATCAGAATCTGTTGTCCGACCTTGTTTGCAGCCTGTTCGAGGGAGACCATGGATGCACCGGCTTCGGCCGTGATGAAGCCTTCGCCGACCTCCACGATCGCCCGGGCGCGGGAGAGGTCGAGCACGAGTCCGCCGCTCATCGGGATGGCCTGGCCGTAGTTGCCTGTGCCCTTTCCGCGGGGAGTCACAGGCACTTCACGGCGCACGGCTGCTGCGATGATGAGCGCGATCTCCTCTGCTGTCGTCGGGTATGCGACGAGTTCTGCCAGCCCGAGCGGCAGCTGCTCGCGGATGATCGGTGAGAGCCGGGAGCCGTCGGCGGATGCCCGTTCGAGGGCTGCGGGCTCGGTCGAGACTCCGCGATCGCCGAGCAGTTCGCGGAGTTCGGATGCCAGGGCGAGGATCGTGTCGTTCATGCTGAGCTTTCTGTTGGGGATCAGTGCATGACCATTCCACCGGTGACGTTGATCGCCTGGCCGGTGACATAGTCGGCGTCGGTGGACGCGAGGAAGAGTGCGACGCCGGCGACGTCGTTCGGAGTGCCGAGCCGGCCGAGGGGTGAGTAACCTGCCCAGGTCGTGACGTCATCATCGGTGCGGGTGTCAGCGCCCATCTCGGTGAGGATGTAGCCGGGGCAGAGTGAGTTTGCCGTGATTCCGTGCTCGCCCCACTCGAGCGCTGCGACCCGGGTGAGAGCGACGACCGCGGCCTTCGAGGCAGCATATGCGCCCTCGTTGGCGCCGCCCTTCTTCGCCGCCATGCTCGCGATGTTGATGATCTTGCCGCCGGAGCCTGCCGCGATCATGCTGCGCGCAGCCGCCTGCATGGTCGTCAGCATTGCGCGGGTGTTGACGGAGAAAATCTCATTCCACTCCTCGACCGTCACGTCGAGCAGTGGAGAAATGCGCAGGATTCCGGCGCTGTTCACGAGGATGTCGAGGCCGTCGAGACCCGCGATCGCCATTTCGGTCACTGACCGTGCAGACGCGGGATCGATAAGGTCGACCTCGTGGAAATTTGCGCCGATGGCCGTCGCAAGCTGTGATCCACAGTCGACCAGCCGGTCGAGCACGGCGACCCGTGCCCCTTCGCCCGCGAACCTGGTGGCGATCTCGCCCCCGATTCCGCGAGCCCCACCGATGACGACGACTCGCTTGCCAGCCAGCCGCGCAGACGTCGCCATCGATGGATTACTCATATCGCGTTCAGAAACCGAGCGAGATCGTCTTGTCGAGGAACTTGTTCGTGAACAGGTCAGACGAAACGAGCCCGGCCTTCGGCGCGCTGCCGGTCGCGGTGAAGATCGGAGTGTCGATCTTGATCACCTTGTCGATGCGTGTCGCATCCATGTCTCCCACGTAGCCGTTGCTGCCGTCCGAGGCGATCTTGAGCTTCTTCATCTCTTTGACCGCATAGTTCGCGACATTGATGTCGTACACCCAGCCGTTGTTGTACTGGTTCACCAGGTCGACGATCAGTTTGTTCGCGGCGGCCGGGCTCTTGAAGTAGTCCGTGTCGGCTTGCTGGAGCACCGGCACGAGCTTGGTGAGGCAGGCGGAGTCCTTCGAGAGGTCACCCGAGCGAACCGAGAGCGCCTCGGGGTAGATCGGGTATCCGGTGTCGTTGACGAGCTGGAAAGCGACCGGCTTGTCCCACGCGGTCACCTCGTTGCCGTAGATGTACGGCTCGGCCGTTGCGAACCCCTGCTGGCCCGAGATGCCCTTGTCGGCTGCGAACTTCACCGGGGTGCCGTCGTAGCTGCCATCGACCTTCGATGCAGGAAGGATGCCCGAACCGTTGAGGTACGCCATGTAGGCGGCGCCGCTGAAGTATCGCACCGTTGCACCCGGTTTGAGCGCCTTGGAGAGCTCGGCGATCGTCTTCACCTTGGGGTAGGTGGCCGGGTCCCACATGATCATCTGGGGAGAGATGTCGTTCTCTGCCATGACTGCCGTTGTCGGCAGCTTGTCGGAGAACGAGATGGCCTCATCTGTGGAGATGTACCCCATGTAGATGGTTTTGTCTTTGTACATCTGTGAGGTCACCGTCTGGTACCCGATCGCCGGCCCGCCTGAGCGCACCTCGATCTTCACCCCGGTCGGCTTGCCGCCCGCGTACAGGTCACCCGTCACGGTCTTGTTCTTGGCGTCGATCGTCGGGTTCGGCCCGACCATCTGGTACAGCTGGCCGTGGTCGGCTTCCGGGTTCCAGTCAGTCTGGATGGAAATGGTCGACGGGCAGACCTTCGAGAGGTCTGTACCGATTGCGGCGGTCGTGCTGCTGCCGCTACTTGTCGAGCTGCTGGAACAGGCCGTCAAAGCGATACCGGCGGCGAGGACCATGCCGGCTGCGATGACGGAGCGAAGTGCTGTTTTATGCATCGATACTCCTAGGTTGTTTATCTGTGCGGTGCAGTGATTGGTGCGGGAGGGATAAGACGAAGGGTTAGAACTCGTACCACTTGCCGACGACGAGTCGCGCGATCCAGCCGAAGAAGAGGAACACGACGATTCCGAGGAGGGACGCGATGATGATGGCCGCGAAAGTGCCTGCGCCGTTCGCGCGGGAGGTGGTCACCTGGATGAGCACGCCGAGCCCGGGGTCGCCACGCTGGAAGAACTGATCGCCCACGATCGCGCCGATGACCGACAGCCCGGCCGCGTTGCGCAGCCCGAGGAAGATCGATGGCATAGCCCCCGGGAACTGCAACTTGAGCAGCGTGGTGAGCCGTGACGCGCCCTGCAGCTGGAACAACTCGCGCTGCGAGCGATCGGCTGCTAGCAGGCCGAACAGGGTGTTGGAGACCATCGGAAACAGGGCGATCATCGTGGTGACGATCACCCTCGACGGAAACTCGTAGCCGAACAGGATGCCGATGAGAGGCACGAGCGCCAGGATCGGGATGCACTGCAGGATGACCGCGTAAGGATAGAGCGAGCGCTCAATCCACTTGGCACTCGACATCAGTGTTGCCCAGATGACACCGATGACGATCGCACAGGCCAGGCCGGTGAGCGCCACCTCGGTGGAGTTGAGAAGGTCCTGCCAGAGCTGCGGGCTGAAGTATTGGTCGTTGAAGAACTCTTTGAGCACGAGGTGGGGATAGGGAAACAGGAACGCGAGCCCGCGCACTTTGTCGTAGTACAGCGCTACCAGGTACCAGATTCCAACCAGGATGAGGAAGACGATGACCGGCGGTGCGAGGTTGAGGCCGCCACGGGCGTATGCGCGGCGCTGGCGGTCCCCGCGGCGTTCGATCGCCGCATCACGAGGGGATGTGACGACGGTTTCTGCTCCTGACATCAGTGGTGCCCCTCTCTCAGAGCGTGGGAGACCTTGCCGACGAGCTCGGCGAATTCTGCGGTGAACCGGATGTCGGGGTCACGCGGCATAGGGAACGGCACCTCGAACGTGTCGACGATTGTGCCCGGGCGACCCGACATCACCACGACCCTGGTCGAGAGGTAGACGGCCTCCGACACCGAATGGGTGATGAACAGTCCGGCGAACTGCTGCTCGGTGAAGAGTTTGAGCAGTTCGTCATTGAGACGTTCGCGAGTGATCTCGTCGAGTGCACCGAACGGCTCATCGAAGAGGAAGAGCTCGGGCTCGAGGGTCAGCGACCGGGCGAGCGACGTTCGCATCCGCATTCCTCCGGACAGCTGGTTCGGCAGGCTCGACTCGAAGCCGTTGAGTCCGACCAGGTCGATTGCTTCCTTTGCTTTGGCAGCGCGGGACTTCTTCGACTCGCGGTGCAGTTCTGCAAGCAGTTCGACGTTCTTCTCGACTGTTCGCCAGGGCAGCAGCGTCGCATCCTGGAAGACGTACCCGATGCGGTCGGTGTCGACCTGCGCGGTCCCTTCGCTGGCCTTCTCCAGGCCGGAGGCAATGCGCAACAGCGTTGACTTGCCGCATCCTGACGGCCCGACCACCGTGACGAACTCACCGCGGTTCACAGTGAGATCGACGCCCCGAAGCGCGACGGTGCCGTTGGGAAACTGCATCGCGACGTTTCGGAAGTCGAGGAGGGTGCCGGAGCCAGGCTCCGGCGACTTCATTTTTTTCGTGGGGGCTGTCGTAGACACGGTCAGCTCACCTCGTTTCCAGGAGAGAGGGCGTTCGGTTGGGGGCGGGCGTCGCGACGTCATACGTCACGGTGCTCTGGGCAACCAGGTTGCCGGCGTGGATCACGAAGCGGTCTGCCGGGGCGTTGGCCACCACATCCGACAAATTGGTTCCCCGTACGGCGAGCAGCTCGGCGACCGCGCCGACTTCGACACCCGCGCGAGGGAGCGACATCACCGAGCGGGCGCCGTCGCTTACCGCTGTGTATGCCTCATCGAGAGTGAGATGGCCTGCGGTCACGAGCAGTGACGCGGTCTCGAGCGCATCGCTGCGGCCGACCGGGTTGAAGGGGTCGCGCACGTTGTCTGCGCCTGCTGCCACCCGTACCCCGGCA
The DNA here is from genome assembly GCA_043746355.1 of Lacisediminihabitans sp. Lineage (GTDB taxonomy): Bacteria > Actinomycetota > Actinomycetes > Actinomycetales > Microbacteriaceae > Lacisediminihabitans. Next base: position 87,356 of record JAYTRC010000036.1, read on the forward strand.
TCGAGTAAAGCACGAAGTGCGGTGAGACCGCGAGGAGTTGATACCGGATGCGCCCAGCCTTGCAGGTAGAGGTTGGTGATCGGCAGCGAGATGATTCCGATGTCGCTGGCGAGCACCTCGGCGATCACCGCGTCGAGTTCGGCCGAGTCGAGCGTGCCGAGTCGAACGCAGTGGCCCGCCGAGACCGGCTGCGTCCAGCCGCGCACGATCTTCGCGAACTCGAGCAGTGTCGGCTCGCCGGTGAGCCCCTCGTCGGTGTGCAGGTCGACGCCGACGCCACGGCGTTTCGCGAGGGTGAGCAGGCGGTTGAGGTCTGCGCTCGGGTCGGCCGCGATGTGAGGGGCTCCGCCGACGAGGTCGACGCCCAGATCGAGGGCTGCCTCGATGTCGGCGTCGAGCGCATCTGGCCCGGCCAGGGCAACGAGTTCGACGTCCATGAGCCCCGCAAGCTGCTCACGAACCTGTACGAGAGCGTTCACTCCGCGCAATGGCTGGTCGCCCGAGAGGATGTCGACGTGGCAGCGCACTGCGGTCGTGCCGTTTTGCAGCAGCAACAGAGCGGCCTTGCGAGCGCGATCCGCAATGCTCTCGATGGTCATCGTGCCCGAATGTTCGCGCCACGAGGTAATGGCGAGCCCGAGGTCGCCCATCGGCGGGTCGATGAGATCCCACGACAGGGCCTTGTCGAGGTGTGCGTGTGGCTCAGCAGGCGCGGTGAGAAGCAGAAAGCCGGTGAGGTCGAGTACGCCGTCTGCGAGCTTGCCCTCTGCTGGCGCAACCCTGGTTACCCGGCCGTCCGCGAGTTCAACGTCGACGATCGAGCCGTTCGGGAGGGTCGCATTCGTGATCAGGCCGATGCGACGAGGAAGCGCTGACACGGTGCACGCCTCCCAGAGTTCCGACGAATATGCAGCCATCGCACCGTTGAGTCGGCTGCACGCGAATGTTGATATCCTCAACATCACCGAATCTAAGGACACCCTGTTTCCGACATGTAACGTCGTCGTTGCGACGTGTTACGAGAGTGCTTAGTGAGTTGCCACCGGCCGACGTCGTCCTCGATGCTCAACAGAGTTGTCTACGTGAGGAGCACACCGTCACTACCGTCGAAGTCGCAATCGACCTGCAGGCCGAGCGCATCGGGGGACGAATCCGCGAGCTGCGGCTCGCCCAGGGTCTCACTCTCGTGCAGCTCGCGGCGATCGCCGACCTGTCGCACCCTTTTCTCAGCCAGCTCGAGCGTGGCCGTGCGCGACCGAGCATGGGGTCACTGGAGCGGATCGCGCGGGCACTCGGGTCAAGCCAGCTCGAGTTGATTGCTGCAGCTGAAGACGACTCGCCCGAGCAGGAAGACGTGGTCGTCGTGCGAGCCGCCGAGGGCTCACGTGGCCCATACGGCGATGGCACGGGCAGGCTCCTCGTACACGGCAAGCGACGGTTTCACCCGATGGAGTTCGTCGGATCAAACCAGATCCCGGGTGACTTCTATCAGCACGACGGTGCCGAGTTTCTCCACGTGGTGTCTGGCAGCGTTGCCGTCGACCTCGAAGGGCGGCAGTCTTCCGTGCTCAACGAGGGCGATTCGATTTACTTCGAGGGCGGCATCCGTCATCGCTGGCACGCGGTCGAACCCGGTGGATACCGACTTTTCATCGTCAAAGAAAAGCCTGAGGCCGTCTCGCGATGAGCGGGCGGGATGTCGTTGTGATCGGGCGCACGCTGGCTGCCTCGTCAGTGGTGCTGCTCGACCTCGCCCCGGCCAACCAGGTGCCGCTCTCGCCCTGGCAACCCGGCGCCCACATCGACGTCACAGTGCCGATCGGCGAGCGCCAATATTCACTCATGCCGTCTGAGCCAGGGCGCTGGCGCATAGGCGTCCTTCGCGAGCCGGAAGGCCGCGGAGGGTCGCTCTGGCTGCACGACTCGGTGGCCGTCGGTGACACTCTGCATGTGACAGGGCCGAGCAACCACTTCGCCTTCACGCCTGTCGCTGGCACGCGCTACCTGTTCCTCGCCGCGGGGATCGGAATCACTCCGATCTGCTCGATGGTGCTTGCCGCCGACGCTGCCGGGGTCGACTTCGAGTTCCATTATTCGGGGCGCACCAGGCAGTCGATGCTGCCGTTCGAGGCACACCTGCACGTGTCGGATGAGGGCACGCGCGTCGACCTCGTTTCCGTGCTCGAATCCTTCCCCGACGCCGAGATCTATTGCTGCGGTCCCGCTCATTTCATCGAAGCAGTCGAGGCCGCCGCCGGGTCCCATCGCCTGCACGTCGAGCGCTTCGAGGCGAAGCAACTGGCGCCTCCCGTCTGGGAGGGGTCATTCGAGATCGAGCTGGAGTTGAGCGGCGAGACCCTTACGGTGCCAGCCGAGAAGAGCATCCTCGAGGTCGTCGAAGCGGCCGGAATCTTCGTCTTATCGAGTTGCCGAGAAGGAACCTGCGGCACCTGCGAAACGAATGTCGTCGATGGAGAGGTCGACCATCGCGACTCGATCCTCACGCCGGGCGAGCAGGCACTCAACGCAACGATGTACATCTGCGTCTCCCGGGCGGCGTGCCCGCGGCTGGTGCTGGAGCTATAGCGGGATTACCCGCTTAAGCCAGCCGCTTGGCAAGGGCCGCGACGAGGTCGCGCTCGTCGACATCGACGAGGTGATAGTCGCGCACGACGACCTGCCCGGCCACGACGACATGTTTCGGGCGGCGACCAGGCGAGGCCCAGAGGAGGCCGGCGACGGGATCGGCGACCCCGGCATCCGCGGCGCCGGAGACGTCCCAGACGCAGAGGTCACCCGCTGCGCCGAGGCGGAGGTGGCCGAGCTCCTCGCGTCCGAGGCCCGCAGCGGATCCGGCCATTGCCATGGCGAGCACCTGGCGGGCGGCGATAGGCGGGCCGACGAGAGGGGCGATCTGCATGGCGAGCCGGGCATCCGCGAGCAGGTGCCCTGCGTCGTTGCTGCCGCCACCGCTCGTACCAAGACCAATAGCGATGCCGGCGGCGTGCAGGGCAGCGACCGGGGCGATACCCCAGCCCATCGGGAGGTCGCAACCCGGTGCGTGGGTTGCTGTGACACCGGATGCCGCCAGTCGCGAGATCTCGTCGGCGGTCACGTCGCAGAGGTGTGCGAGTGTCACTCCTGGCTCGAGCCAGCCCCACTCGTCGAGCAGGTCGATCGGGCGGCTGCCGTATTTCTCCATGGCGATGACAACGTCCACCTGCTCATTCGCCTGGGTGCGCCTCCGCAGGCCGTATCGCGCAGCGACCTCGCCGAGCAACTCGAACGTTTCGCGGCTGTCGCTGTGCACGCCTGCCGGGCCGACGGCGAGCTGGAGCATCCCGTCGAGCGTGCGGGGGAGGAGAGCCTGCACGATCGCCTCAGCCGAGGCCGCGGCCTCCTGCGGGTCATCTCGCGCTGAGCCCCGCACGAAGACGAGGCGCCCGCCGAGCGCCTGGGCGGCATCCGCTGTTGCGGTCGCGATGGCAACGGTATCTGCGCCCGAGGGCCAGGTGAGGTGGTGGTCGGCGACGGTGGTAACGCCGCAGAGCAGGCCCTCGGCGATACCGACCCTGGCCGCCACGCTCGCGAGTTCAGCATCCACTCCGGCCCGCGTGTATGCGGCGGCCATGGTGGGCAGCCACTCTGACATGATGACGCCACGGGTGCCGGGCAGCGTGCGGAATGCGCTCTGCAGCAGGTGGTGGTGGGCGTTGACGAGGCCGGGAGTCACGACGCAGCCGGTCGCATCGAGGGTCTCACCGTGCACGGCGTGATCGACTACGCGACCGGCTTCGACGTGCAGTGAACCGGTCGCCTCTGTGGTCTCGTCGATCACGATTCGTTCGGCGCCGGTGATGGTCAGCATGCTCAGGAGCATAATGGGGCGATGTTGGAGAACTCAGAAGCGTTCAGCGGTTTTTCGACCCCGGACACCGCGGTCGCCCGCCAGTTCTACGAGTCTGTGCTCGGCCTGACCGTCGTGGACGAGGGCATGGGCGGACTCATTTCGCTGATGCTCGCGCAGGGCACCCGAGTGCTCATCTACCCGAAGCCCGACCATGTGCCGGCGTCGTTCACCGTGCTGAATTTTGCCGTGGCCGACATCGACGAAGCCGTCGATGCGCTTACCGCGGCGGGTGTGCAGATGACCCGGTACGAGGGCATGCACCAGGACCACAAGGGCATCATGCGCGGGGTAGCGAGCGGCTGGGGGCCTGACCAGGCCTGGTTCACCGACCCGGGTGGCAACATCCTCTCGGTGCTGAACGGCAATCCGCCCCCCGCCTAACCGGGCCGCGTAACCGCGCCGAAACGGGTGAATGGCACACTGAAACCATGTACGAGATTCGCGACCGCCTGCTGGCTGCGCTCGACGCCGGCAGCAGACTCGCGATCGCAACTGCCGTGTCGATCGAGGGAAGTGCCCCGCGAACGGTCGGAACGTCGATGGCTTTCGACGGCGCTGCGGTGATCGGCAGCATCGCCGGTGGCTGTGTCGAGGGCGCCGTGGTCGAAGCCTGCGAAGAGGTTCTGGCAGACGGCATCCCGCGCACGGTCGAATACGGGGTCGACGACGAGACTGCATTCTCAGTCGGACTCACCTGCGGCGGGCAGTTGCGCATCCACGTGCAGCCGCTCGATGCATCGCTTGAGGCTGCGCTGCGCACTGGCGAAGCGGTGACGATCCGGGTGTGTGAGGGTGACGAGCCAGAGCTCTTCGTCGAGCATCCGCCGACCAGGCCGCGGCTCATCATCTTCGGCGCGATGGAGTACTCGGCGGCCCTCAGCCGGGCGGGGCGGATGCTCGGCTACCGCATCACCGTGTGCGACCCGCGCCCGCTGTTCGCCACGGCCGAACGCTTTCCGGGGGTCGAGGTCGTAGTGCAGTGGCCGACGACCTGGCTCGCCGCGCAGCAGATGGAAACGCACGACATGGTCTGCCTCCTGAGCCATGACGCGCGCTACGATGCCGAACTGATTGACCTCGCGCTGAAATCTTCCGCGTTTTACGTGGGCGCAATGGGCTCGCGAACCACCCATGATCGGCGGGTCGAGTCACTTCGGGAGCGGGGAGTCACCGATTTCGGGCGGCTGCACTCACCCATCGGCCTCGACCTCGGTGCGAGCACGGTCGAGGAGACGGCGATCGCGATCCTCGCGGAGATACTCTCGGTGCGCACTGCAGCGTCGACGCGCCCGTTGGTGAGTACCACCGGATCGATCCACCGGCGATGATCGTCATCGAGGGGGCGTACGTTGCGACCGTCGACGCGGTCGGCTCCGAACATCCTCACGGCTATGTGGTCATCGACGGAACGCGTATCGTCGCTGTGGGTGACGGGCCGGCCCCCGAGCAGTTCGCGAAAGCGAAACGGGTTGATGGCACTGGCCACCTGGTGACCCCAGGGCTCGTGAACACCCACCACCACCTCTACCAGTGGCTGACGCGAGGCATCGCCCAGAACGACATCCTGTTCGACTGGCTTGTCGCACTGTATCCGTCGTGGTCGCGCATCGACGCCGACCTCGTTCACGATGGAGCGACCGCTGCGATGGCAGTGCTGGCCCGCTCGGGATGCACGACCGTCGCCGACCACCACTACGTATTTCCGCAGGGGGCGGGCGACATTCTGGGCGGCATCGTGCAGGGTGCAGGCGAGATCGGTCTGCGACTGCATGCCACCCGCGGCAGCATGGATCTCGGAAAGTCCGAGGGTGGCCTCCCGCCTGATTTCGCCGTCGAGTCGACCAGCGTGATTCTCGAGGCGAGCGGGGACGCCGTCGCTCGGCACCACGACCCGGGCTTCGACTCGATGGTGCGGGTCGCGCTCGCGCCGTGCTCGCCGTTCTCCGTGACGCCCGACCTGCTGCGCGAGTCTGCCGTGCTCGGCCGCCAGCTAGGCGTTCGGCTTCACACCCATGGGTCTGAGACCGTGGAGGAGGATGCATTCTGCCGCGAGAGGTTCGGCATGGGCCCAACCGACTATCTCGAGAATCTGGGCTGGCTGGGAGACGATGTCTGGATGGCGCACTGCGTGCATCTCGACGCATCGGATATCGGCAAATTCGCGGCGACCGGCACCGGGGTGGCTCATTGCCCATCGTCGAATGCGCGGCTCGCAGCGGGCACCGCTCCGGTGCCCGACCTGCTGCGCGCGGGCGTCGCCGTCGGTCTCGGAGTCGATGGGGCGGCATCCAACGAGTCAGGGCAGCTCGGCACCGAGCTGAGAAACTCGCTTCTGATGAACCGGCTGCGCTCCGGAGCTTCGTCGATCAGCGGGCGAGATGTGCTGCGAATCGGAACCATGGGCGGCGCTCGGGTGCTCGGGCGCTCCGCCGAGATCGGGTCGATTGAACCCGGCAAGCTCGCCGATCTGGCGCTCTGGCGCATCGACGGAGTCGAGCATGCGGGCATCGCAGACCCGGTGGCTGCGCTCACATTCGGGGCCATGCCGACACTCACCCGGCTGTTCGTGAATGGCGAGGTCGTGGTGGAGGATGGCGCGCTGGCGCGGGCAGACGAGGGACGGGTCGCGAAGGCTGCGGCGGTGGCGGCGCGGGAGCTCGCCGCGCGCTGAGCCGCTCTGTGCGCGAGTTGCCGGGTGTTGTTCCACAACGAGCCGAATTCGAACCACTTCGGGCACCTCACGGAGTGAACCAGACGTGGGGCGATGGGTCAGCAGTGAGGCTACTCTGGCGCGATGACCGAAGCCGACATCGTCGCGCGCCTGCGGGCAGCCGGATGCGTATTCGCCGAAGACGAGGCTGCGCTGCTGCTCGCCGAAAATCGGCAAGACCTCGAGCAACTCGTGCAGCGTCGCGTCGATGGTGAGCCGCTCGAGTACATCGTCGGCTGGGCGAAGTTTCACGGCATCCGCGTTGCCGTCGACCCGGGAGTGTTCGTGCCACGGCGTCGAACGGAACTGCTCGTCGACGAGGCACTTCGCCTCGCGCAGACTGGTGCCGTCGTGGTCGACCTCTGCTGCGGGGCCGGCGCGATCGGGGCAGCGATGCTCGATCGGATGCCCACCCTCGAGCTCTACGCTGCAGACGCCGACCCTGCCGCTGTGCACACTGCGCGCCGCAACGTGCCGCCTGCACGGGTGTTCGAGGGAGACCTGTTCGATCCGCTCCCGCCCGCACTGATGAGCACCGTAGACCTAATAGTCGTGAACGCGCCGTACGTGCCGACGGCTGCGATCGAGACGATGCCGCCCGAGGCCAGGTTTCACGAACACCGCATCGCGCTCGACGGCGGGTCGGATGGGCTCGACCTGCACCGCCGCATCGCCGCCGAGGCTGGGCTTTGGCTCGTGCCGGGCGGCTCGCTGCTCATCGAGACCAGTGAGCGCCAGGCTCCCCTGACCGCTGCCCTGTTCGGCGCGGTGGGAATGGTGACGGCGGTGAAGCGTTCAAGGGAGATCGACGGCACGGTGGTCGTCGCGCGGGCAGTCGTGCGGTAACTATTCGCCCCGCTCAGTTCGGTCACTGCCGGAAGCTAAGCGCCAGAGTCGATCGCGCGACATCGGTAGTTCATAGGGTCGCAGCCCCATCGCGTCGCGGATCGCGTTGGCAAGCGCCGGTGCGACCGGGTTATATGGCGCTTCGCTCATCGACTTCGCCCCGAGCGGGCCCAGTTCGTCATAGGTGTCGGCGAAAAGGACTTCGGTGACCGGGATGTCTGCAAACTGGGGCACGTGATAGTTGCGGAACGCCGTGGTCGTCACCGATCCCGCGCCATCGAGCCGCAGCTCTTCGTAGAGCGCGGTGCCGATGGCCTGGGCGGTACCGCCCTCGATCTGCCCCCGTAGCTGCTCAGGATTGAGCACTGTTCCGGCATCGGCCGCCTGTACCGACTGGAGGATGCGCACCTCGCCCGACGCGGCGTTCACAGCCACCCGGAATCCGTGCACATTGAACGCCACCGATCGCGGGGTGCCGTCGTGGCTGCCGTCTGCGGTGAGGGGGCCGAGCTCGGCCGCCGTCACGAGCCGACGTGCCAGAACACCGCCGTCGATGACCGTTCCCACGACGCCGGTCAACTCATATGCCCGATCGAGCATGAGCTGCCTGAGCGTGGCGGAGGCGGCGAGCAGCGCCGTGCCAGCGACGACGACTCCGGCGGAACCAAAGGCGCCGGTGTCGTACCGCGCGACGTCCGTGTCTGACTGGCGGATGAGCATCCGGTCGACGGTTGTATTCAATTCTGTCGCGGCCAGTTGGGCGTGCACTGTGGTGGTGCCGTTGCCGAACTCGGCAGTACCGACGTGCAGCTCGTACCGCCCGTCTGGCAGCAGGGTGATCGTCGTGTCGGCGAAGTGCCCGCGCGGTGGCATCGTCGCGATCATCGCGAGCGCCATTCCGGTTCCGTGCGCCCAGCCTTCGTCAACAGGGCCGGGCGAAGCAAGGGCACGCTCAACCAGGTCGAGGCACTGGTCGAGCCCGTAGCTCGATATGAGCAGGTCGGTCTTTTCCCCGGGATCGACGACCACCATCTCGTCGCCCGGCACGACCACGTTGCGCCGACGCAGCTCGAATGGGTCGATATCGAGCTCGCGTGCGAGCTCGTCCATCGCAGACTCGATGGCGAAGATCACCTGGCCCAGGCCGTAGCCGCGGAAGGCGCCTGACGGGAGGTTGTTCGTGTAGACCGACTCGGCATCCACTCGCTTGTTAGCACAACGGTAGACGCTGATCGACTCATGCACGCTGTGGAACATGACGCCGATGCCATGGTTACCGTATGCGCCGGTATCCATGAGCTCGTCGACTGAGATCGCGGTGAGCGTGCCGTCTGCTGCCGCCCCGAGCGACACTGAAACGGTCATCGGGTGCCGCGGCGATGCCACCGTCAACTCATCTTCCCTGGTGAACTCGAACTGCACCGCCCGCCCGGTCTTCAACACCGCGAGGGTGACGAGGTCTTCGGTGAAGAGCTCCTGTTTGCCGCCGAAACCGCCGCCGACCCGGGCGGTGAACACCCGCACGTTCGACGGCGCGAGGTCGAAGATGTGGCACAGCTCGTCGCGCACAAGATATGGCACCTGGCTGGATGTGCGCAGCACGAGTCGGCCGTCTGCGTCCAGCCATCCGCGGGTCGCGTGCGTTTCGAGCGCGGCGTGACTCACCCGCTGGGTCTGCCAGGTACCCGAGACCGTTGCGTGGGCGGAGGCGAGTGCGGCATCCACATTCCCCATCTCGCCATGCAGCTGCGCGAGCACGTTGCGGCCGGGCTCGGACACCCTCTGTTCGGCACTCTTGTCACCGTGGATGAGCGGGGCGCCGGGCGTCCTCGCCTCCGCCGGGTCGAAGACGGCTGGCAGAATCTCGTACTCGACGCTGATCAGTTCGAGACCCAGCTCGGCGATGCGCACGGTGTCAGCGATGACCGCCGCGACCCGCTGCCCGCGGAATCGCAGCACAGGGTCGAGCACGAGGGTGTCGTCAGGGTCGTCGGTTCGGTGCTCGTGCCGCCCGGTCGAGAACAGCGTCGTGGGGGAGTCGAGGTGGGTGAGCACGGCGTGAACGCCCGGCATCAGCAAGGCCGCTGACGTGTCGATCGAGAGGATGCGCGCGTGGGCATGCGGGCTCTTCAGCACGGCGATGTGCAGGAGTGCCGTCGTCTGGAAGTCGAGCGTGAACTCCTCGCGGCCGGTGACCACCCGCATGCCTGCCGGGGCCTTCGACGACTTGCCCGCCGGTTCGGTAGTGGCCGCCTCGACGGTGTTGTCGACGCCGCAGATCGCGTCGTGAATCGAGCGGTAGCCGGTGCAGCGGCAGAGGTTCCCTTTGAGAAGGCGGGGCAGGTCTGCCCTGTCCTCTTCGGTGAAAGTTGATGCCGTGACGATCATGCCTGCCGTGCAGAACCCGCATTGGAATCCGGCGGCATCCACGAAAGCCTGCTGAAGAGGATGCGGCGCCTGCGGCGACCCGAGCCCGGCCACGGTGGTCACAGACGCGCCCTCGAGGCGGTGTGCGGGATAGATACAGGAGTGGATCGGCGCACCGTCGAGCAACACAGAGCATGCACCGCAGTCGCCGGCGTCGCAGCCCTTCTTCACCTCGAAATGCTCAAGCTCGCGCAGCACGCTGCGCAGCACCTGCCCGGGCAGCGGCTGCACCTCGTGTTCAGTGCCGTTGACCTCGAACCTCACGACAGCTCCACGCGTAATTCTTCGGCGAGACGCGTGCTCATCGCGCGGCGCCAGTCCGGTGCCCCGTGGGGGTCGTCGTACCAGCAGTCGATGTCGGCGACCGCCTCTTTGAGCATGGCTGTCGACGGCATCCGATCGAAGCGAAGTTGCATCGGCCTGCTGGTGCCGCCGGTAACCGTGAAGACGATCTCGTCGCCACTGCGAGCGGTGACCAGCGCACCGGTGCGACCAAGCGGTGACAGCGCGATTCGGCGAAAACCGGTGCGGCTCTCGAGAGCTGCGCGTGGAATTTCAATCGAACGCAGCACCTCGTCGGGCTGCAGCGCGTTCGACTGCACGTCGAATACGAACTCGCTCGCCGGGATGCGTCGCTCCCCACTGGTCGTCCACAGCACGAGGGTGGCGTCGAGGGTGACGGCGAGGGTGGTCATCGGGCCGGCGGGCAGCGAGAGCGCGATGTTGCCGCCCACGGTCGCGACATTCCAGATCTTGAACGACGCGAGCAGCGAATTCGCGCACTGCCAGAACAGCGGTGACTGCTTTAGGGTGGCGAGCTCGCGAATGGTGCACGTCGCGGCTATCGTGAGCCCGGCATCCGTCTCCGTCACCGGCGTCCAGCCGAGGCTCGTCAGGTCGATGAGGGTGTCGAACCCGGGCTGCGTCTCGGAGTAAAGCCAGGTGCCGCCGCCCAGGTAGCGGTCACCCGGAGCGAATGCGAGGTCGTCACGGGTCGTTGCGACCCGGATCTCGCGCACGCCGATGAGGTCCATTGTTCGACAAGTCAACATCATCGATATGACGACCGTGTAACGCACCCCCGGAAGTAGGCTGAGCGGCATGGCTACCAAGACCGCCGTGCACTTCGGCGCAGGCAACATCGGGCGCGGCTTCGTCGCCCAGTTTCTGCACGAGAGCGGCTATGAAGTGATCTTCGCCGATGTCAATGACGACATCATCGCCGAGCTGCAGGCCACGGCGAGTTACCACGTGCACGAGGTCGGCGCCGACTCGAAGTCGAGTGTCGTCGACAACTATCGGGCGATCAACAGCCGCACCCACGAGGCCGATGTCGTCGCGGCCGTCGCCACGGCAGACCTGGTGACGACGGCGGTGGGGGCTCGCATCCTGCAGTTCATCGCGCCGGTCATCGCGAAGGGCCTGGATGCGCGTGACGCGAAGGAGCCGAAGCTCGCCGTCATCGCGTGTGAGAACGCAATCGGTGGCACCGACATCCTGGCCGCTGAGGTGCGCAAACACGCGCCGGCACACAACGCCATCTTCGCGAACTGCGCTATCGACCGCATCGTGCCTGAACAGGCGGGGGGGCTGGATGTCACGATCGAGTCGTTCTTCGAATGGGTGGTCGATCGCACTCCCTTCCATGGCGAGACTCCCGACATCTACGGCGTTACCTGGGTAGACGACCTCGGCCCGTTCATCGAACGCAAACTCTTCACCGTGAACACCGCCCATGCCGCCGCCGCCTATCACGGCATCGATCGGGGCTGGGTGAGCATCCGTGAGGCCCTCGCGACACCCGAGCTGCAGGCCGAAGTGCGTGCGGTGCTCGCCGAGACCAAGGCGCTGCTGGTCGCGAAGTGGGGCTTCGACCCAGACGAGCAGCAGGCGTACATCGAGAAGACCCTGATCCGCATCTCCAACCCGCACCTGCCAGACACCTGTGAACGCGTCGGCCGCAACCCGATGCGCAAGCTGAGCCGCAACGAGCGTTTCATCGGCCCGGCGGCCGAGCTCGCCGAGCGCGGAATGCCGGCCTGGGATCTGCTCAACGCAGTCGGGGCCGCGCTGCGGTTCGACGTGCCGGATGACGCAGAAAGCCAGGAGCTGCAGACGCTACTTCGCAGCGGCCGACCCGCTGAGGCGCTCGCTGAGCAGATCACGGGGCTCGAGCCAGGGCATCCACTCTTCCCTTTCGTGGTCGAGGTCATCCAACTGCGACTCAGCTAGGGTTCTGGCATGGCAGAAGATCCCGACGAGGAAGCCCTCAGCTGGGGTACCGAGCGCGACACGACCCACATCGAAGCACCTGTCGTAGTGGCCCCGGTGGTCGATGCGTCGGACGAGTCAACGCAGACGAGTTCGGTGCTGCTCGTCGTCTACGGCATCTTCGCGGGGGCCTACCTGCTGTTCGTGGTCGGCTGGATCGTGGCGGTCAGCCACATCGACGTGCCGGTTGTCGACGTGCTTCCGACCATCATGTATCGCCTGGGGGAAATTCTCGCCGTTGTCGCCCCCGCGCTCTGGTTCGGCGGGGTGCTGCTATTCACCCGGGGTGGGCATACGGGCCGACGCATTCTCTGGCTGCTGGTCGGGCTGGCACTTGTTGCACCGTGGCCATTCATCTTCGGGGGCGTGAAATGAGCGAAGTGACCGCACCGAGGCGCGCCTACGGGATTCCGTCCGTGATCATCGCCGTCGTGTTCGGGCTCTTTTTCGCTTACGACCTGTTCGAAGCGATCGCGAATGTCATCGGTGTAGTCGGGGGAGTCACTCACACCAACCAGATTTCGAAAGATCTCGGGATGGCGCAGGCCGCGACGATCCCGTGGCTGATCCTGGTCGTCGACATCCTGCTGGCACCGGTTGGGTATGCGATCGCGTTCTTCACGGGGCGGCGCAAGGGAGTGCTGGTGAAGGCGGCGATCTTCCTGGTCGCTCTTGCCGCTGTGGCGGCGCTGAGCCTCAGCGTTGAAGAGGGCTTCAGCAAGCTGTTCTAGCTAGTAGTTGAACGGCACAGCCGCGACGAGGATGACCGCGATCAACACGAGCTGCGCGAGATAGCGCGGCCAGAACGGGAACGCCGCCCTGCCAAACTTCTCGGGGTGTTGCGCGGCGTATGCGTTCGCCGGGAAGACGGCGATGAGAAACAGCACGAGCAGCATCCCGGCCACGAACGATGTCCACGGAATGAGGATGCCGACGCCGCCCGCGATCTCGCACACCCCCGTAAACCGCACGAGGGTCTTGCCGGTGAGAAGTCTGCCGCGGGTGAGATACGGCGGCACCATGGCGGCCATCGCGCGCCCGGGACCTGGCACGAAATGGTTGGTTCCCATGCCGATGAACACCAGCGCGATGAGGATGCGGAGCACGAGTTGCACGATGGTCACGTCTCCTGTTTACCCGGTCTTTCGCCCACGTGCCCGACGTTGTTCGAAAACGGGCGTATTTCGAAGAATGTCAGGCAGTTCTGCGGTGGGGAGCACGCACGATAAAGTTTCGGGGGACGTGCTCACCTAACTAAAGGATTCGATTCGTGGCAAAGCCGATCGTGCTGATCGCAGAAGAACTTTCCCCCGCTACCGTCGAGGCCCTCGGCCCTGACTTCGAAGTGAAGAACGTCGACGGCACCGACCGCACCGCGCTGCTGGCTGCGCTTGCGGATGCCGACGCCATCCTGATCCGGTCTGCCACGCAGGTCGATGCTGAGGCAATCGCCGCCGCGAAGCAGCTGAAGGTCATCGCCCGCGCGGGTGTCGGACTCGACAACGTCGATATCAAGGCGGCCACCGAAGCCGGGGTCATGGTCGTGAACGCGCCCACCTCGAACATCGTTTCGGCGGCTGAGCTCACGATCGGGCACATCCTGAGCCTCGCCAGGCACATTCCGGCGGCGAGCGGCGCGCTGGCAGAAGGCCAGTGGAAGCGCTCGAAATACACCGGCGTCGAGATCTTCGAGAAGACGATCGGCATCATCGGGCTCGGCCGAATCGGCGCGCTCATCACCGCACGCATGCAGGCCTTCGGCGTACGCGTCGTCGCCTACGACCCTTATGTAACCGCGGCTCGCGCACAGCAGCTCGGAGTCACCCTGCTGTCACTCGAAGACCTGCTCGCCGAGTCGGATTTCGTCACCATCCACATGCCGAAAACGCCGGAGACCACCGGGATGATCGGGGCCGAGCAGCTGAAGCTGATGAAGCCGACGGCATTCGTCGTCAACGTCGCTCGCGGCGGACTCATCGACGAGGATGCCCTGCACGACGCCCTCGTGGCCGGAACCATCGCCGGCGCAGGGCTCGATGTCTTTGTCAATGAGCCGCCAACCGGGTCGAAGCTCCTCGGTCTCCCGAACATCGTCACGACGCCGCACCTCGGTGCGTCGACGGATGAGGCGCAAGAGAAGGCGGGCGTCTCCGTCGCGAAATCGGTGCGGCTCGCCCTCGGTGGCGAGCTCGTGCCCGATGCCGTGAACGTAGCCGGTGGTGTCATCGACCCGAGCGTGCGCCCGGGCATCCCGCTGATGGAGAAGCTCGGCCAGGTCTTCGCCGGCCTCGCCGACAGCCCGATCACCGCTGTCGAGGTCGAGATCCGGGGCGAGATCGTCGAGTTCGACGTGAGTGTGCTCAAGCTCGCCGCGCTCAAGGGCATCTTCACGAACATCGTCAGCGAGTCGGTCAGTTACGTCAATGCCCCGCTTCTCGCGGAGCAGCGCGGCATCACCGTGCGCCTCATCACCGATGCAATCAGCGACGAATACCGCAACCTGCTAACCGTGCGCGGAACCGTCAGCGACGGCCGACAGCTCTCGGTCTCTGGAACGCTCACCGGCACGAAGCAGACCCAGAAGCTCGTCGAGATCAACGGGTACGACGTCGAGGTTCCGTTCGCGGAGCACCTCATCGTGATGATCTACACCGATCGCCCCGGCATCGTGGCGGTCTACGGCAAGGAGTTCGGCGACGCCGGAATCAACATCGCCGGCATGCAGATCAGCCGGCGCTCCGCCGGTGGCCAGGCGCTGAGTGTGCTGACGGTCGATTCGCCGGTTCCGGATGGCCTGCTCGAGTCAGTGCGGGTGGCGATCACCGCAGACGTGCTGCGCGAGATCGACATCACGGAGTAGCGAACACAGCCTTCGTTAGGGGTATATCGGCGCGCACATCCTGAATTCCCCCGTGGGAGTTTCCCCCGTGAGAGTTCCGTGCCATAAAGCCGTTAAACAACGCCGCGCCCCACCCGGAACCCGGATCATGTGGGGCGCGCCACCATGTGAATGCCTAGAGGTCGCTCTTGGTCTCGTGCTGCACGATGCGCTCGTTGCCCGTCTGGTCGACGCCGGTGCGGGTGGTCGACACCGTCGAACGGCGGCGGAGGGTCAGTGCGAGAGAGATGATGAAGACGACGACTCCGGCGCCCATCAGCAGGTAGCCGACTATGTGGAGATTGATAACGGATTGCTGGATGTTGATGGCAAACGCAAGAATTGCGCCAACGACGAAAAGAAAAATGCCGGTACCGATACCCATGATGTGAGTCCTCTCCCTGGGCGTGAATTGGATGCGAAATCGCACTTGCGCTGGATGGTACTCGTCTTTCGCTGGTTTGCTACCCCCCGTGTGAGGGTCACTCTCGCCGTCAGGCACGGTTCGGTACGCTCGTGGAATGCCAAGAAATATCAGTCTCGCCGTCATTGCGGGCGACGGAATCGGCCCTGAAGTAATCGCAGAGGCCCTGAAGGTGCTCGCCGCGGCCCTTCCGGCCGAGGTATCGGTGACGCCCACCCATTTCCCGTTCAGCGCGCGACACTATCTGGAGTCCGGCGAGATTCTCAGCGATGAGAGCCTCGACGCGCTCGATCGGCACGACGCGATCCTGCTCGGCGCTGTTGGCGGCGACCCGCGCGACCCGAGACTGGCCGGCGGAATTATCGAACGTGGCCTCCTCCTCAAGCTGAGGTTCGCCTTCGACCACTACGTGAACCTGCGCCCGACCCAGCTCTTCCCGTCGGTCGAGTCACCCCTGAAAAATCCCGGCGACGTGGACTTCGTCGTGGTGCGCGAGGGCACGGAAGGTCCGTACGGCGGCGTTGGTGGAGTCGTTCGCCGCGGCACTCCCGACGAGATCGCCAACGAGGTGTCTGTCAACACCGCGCTCGGGGTCGAGCGGGTCGTTCGCTACGCATTCGAGAGGGCCACGGCGAGACGCAACAGGCTCACGCTTGTGCACAAAACCAACGTGCTCACGTTCGCTGGCAGCCTTTGGCAGCGCACCTTCGACCGGGTGGCCGCGGAGTATCCGGGCGTCAGCGTCGACTACCTCCACGTCGACGCGGCGACTATCTTCCTGGTGACGAACCCGAGTAGATTCGACGTGATCGTCACAGACAACCTCTTTGGCGACATCCTCACCGATCTCGCTGCCGCTATCAGCGGCGGCATCGGGCTGGCGGCTTCGGGCAACATCAACCCGGATGGCACCCACCCCTCGATGTTCGAGCCCGTGCACGGCTCAGCCCCCGACATCGCGGGCCAGCAGCTCGCAGACCCCACCGCCGCGATTCTCTCTGTTGCCCTGCTGCTCGAACACCTGGAGCTACAGGATGCCGCAGCGCAGGTCACCGCGGCGGCCATCGCAGAACTCGCAGAGAACAGCAGCCTCACCCGCTCCACCTCAGAGGTGGGGGATTCGATCGTGAGACGGCTGCAACAGGGGCAGAATATGTAGGACGACCAACAAAAGGATTGACCGATGAAGAACCTGCTCGCCCCGTCTACTCTCGAGTTCACGCACCACAGGAACCCGGCGGCTCTCGCCGAGATGGAGCGGGCCGAGATTTTGGCCGACCCGGGGTTCGGTAAGCATTTCACCGATCACATGGTCGACATCTGCTGGTCCGCCCGCGGCGGCTGGCACCGCCCCCGGGTGCAGCCGTTCGGTCCGATCGAGCTTTCGCCGGCCGCGGCCGTGCTGCACTACGCGCAGGAGATCTTCGAGGGGCTGAAGGCGTACCGCCATCAGGATGGGTCGATCTGGAGCTTCCGCCCCGAGGCGAATGCTGCACGGATGCAGCGCTCCGCGAAGCGTCTCGCGCTCCCTGAGCTGCCGACCGAGTACTTCATCGAGTCGATCAGGCAGCTCATCGCGGTGGACGGTGACTGGGTGCCTTCTGCTCCAGACACTAGCCTCTACCTGCGCCCGTTCATGTTCGCCAAGGAGGCCTTTCTCGGCGTGCGCCCGGCGGAGAAGGTCAACTACTACGTGATCGCGAGCCCGGCCGGTGCCTACTTCACGGGTGGTCTCGCGCCGGTATCGATCTGGCTGTCTGCGCACTACTCGCGCGCGGGCAAGGGCGGCACCGGTGCTGCGAAGACCGGAGGCAACTACGCGTCATCGCTCGTGGCCCAGGCCGAGGCCTACGACCACGGCTGCGACCAGGTGCTCTTCCTCGATTCCGAGGAGAACAGGTACCTGGAAGAACTGGGCGGCATGAACATTGTGCTGGTCAAGAAAGACGGCACCCTTATCACCCCGGCGTCAGAGAGCATCCTCGAAGGCATCACGCGCGACTCGATCCTGCAGCTCGCAGCCGATCGCGGGCACTCGGTCGAGCGACGAATGGTGAGCATCGACGAGTGGCGCGAGGGGGCGGCATCCGGCGACATCGTCGAAGCCTTCGCCTGTGGCACAGCCGCAGTGCTCGCGCCGATCGGCACGCTCAAGGCCGACGACTTCGAAATCACTCACCAGGGTGGTGAGCTCGCACTGTCGTTGCGCGAGCAGCTCACCGGCATCCAGTATGGCAAGGTCGAAGACCGCCATGGCTGGATGACCAGGCTAGACGCGTAGGCGACACCGGTATGAAGATCGCGCGCTTCAGTGTCGCAGGCAGTGACCCGCGCTTTGGAATCCTCGACGGGGACGACTATGTCGTGCTCACCGGCGACCCGATGTTCAGCGGTTTCGAGACGACGGGGGAGCGAGTGTCGGCTGCGCAGGCGAAGTTGCTTGCGCCGGTCATCCCGAGGTCTAAAGTCATCTGCGTCGGGCTGAACTATCCGGAGCACAAGTCGGACATGGGCGACATCGGACCATCGACTCCGCTCATCTTCCTGAAGCCGAACACGGCGGTGGTCGGCCCGGGTGACACGATCCAGATTCCTTCGGTCGAGGGACGCATCGTGCACGAGGGAGAGCTCGTCGTTGTGATCGGCTCCATTGCGAAGCGCGTTCGCGCCGAGGACTACGCGAGCGTCATCTTCGGCTACACGATCGGCAATGACGTCTCAGCGCGCGACCTGATGTTCTCCGACGGCCAATGGGCACGAGCCAAGGGCTACGACACCTTCGCGCCGCTCGGACCGGTGATCGAGACCGAACTCGACTGGGCAAACCTCGAGATCACCACCCGTGTCGATGGCGAGCTGCGGCGGCACGGAAACACCAGGGACATGATCCACACAATTCCGGAGATCATCGAGTTTGTATCGGATGTCTGGACACTCCTCCCCGGCGACGTCATCATGACCGGCACGCCAGCGGGCTTGGGGGGATTCGTCGATGGGCAGACAGTCGACATCACGATCGAGGGAATCGGCACGCTGTCGAACCCGGCGAAGAACCGGGTGTGAAGGCGCTACCCGGGGTGCTGCTGGCAGCGCTCGGGGCAGCGGCAGGCTACGGCGTGCACGCCCTGCTTCCCGGGTTGCCGTGGCTCACGGCATCCCTCATCCTCGGTGTCATCGTCGGCTGCATCCCGCCCTTCCGCCCCAGCCTCGACGGCGTACTCAAGCCCGGGCTCAGCGTCGCCTCACGGCGACTGCTGCGGGTCGGCATCGTGGTACTCGGGCTCAAGCTCAGCCTCGGTGACATCGCGGCGCTGGGCTGGCTGTCCGTCGTGCTTATCGTTGTGCTGGTCTTCGTCAGCTTCGGTGTGACCTGGGGGATAGGCCGCCTGTTCAGGTTGGAGGGCGACCAGGCCGTGCTCATGGCAGCAGGCTTCTCGATCTGCGGGGTCTCAGCGGTCGGCGCAATGTCTGCCGCCCGGCGCTCCGACGAGAAAGACACCGGCACTCCGATCGCCCTGGTCACCCTCTACGGCACGCTGGCGATCGTCGTACTTCCCCTCCTTGCAGGTGTCTTCGGACTCACCAAACTGCAGTTCGGTCACTGGGTCGGGGCGAGCGTGCACGACGTCGGGCAGGTGGTCGCGACAGCGCAGACAATGGGGGCCGCGGCCCTCAGCGTCGCCATAGTGGTCAAGCTCACCCGAGTGCTCATGCTCGCGCCGATGGTCGCGATCGCCTCGGTGCAGACCAGGCGCCGGCCCGTTTCGGGCACCACGACTGCGACGAGGAACCCGCCAATCGTGCCGCTCTTCATCGTGGGATTCATCGTGGCGGTGCTTGCCCGGTCGTTTCTTCCGCTGCCGGATGCCCTGCTCTCCGTCGCTGACATCCTGCAGTCAGCCCTGCTCGCCGCAGCTCTGTTCGGTATCGGTGCTTCACTACGACTCGAGACTCTGGCCCGATCCGGAGTGAGGGCACTGGGTGCCGGGCTCGCCTCCTGGATCGTGATCCTGGCTCTCGCCCTGGCAGTGGTGTACCTGGCATAGCGGGTCGAGCTCGTCGAGACCTCACCTACAATTGACCAGCCATGCCACCCACATTCTCCACAGCCACCGGCGCCGATGTGCGCGTTCGTTTCTGCCCGTCGCCCACCGGAACACCGCACGTCGGACTCATCCGCACCGCCCTCTTCAACTGGGCATACGCCCGTCACAACGGCGGCAAGCTCATCTTCCGCATCGAAGAC
The DNA here is from genome assembly GCA_043746355.1 of Lacisediminihabitans sp. Lineage (GTDB taxonomy): Bacteria > Actinomycetota > Actinomycetes > Actinomycetales > Microbacteriaceae > Lacisediminihabitans. The sequence goes on from JAYTRC010000036.1 coordinate 107,068, forward strand.
ACGGATGCCGCCCGCGACAGCGAGGAGAGCTATGAGCAGCTGCTCGAAGCCCTGCGCTGGCTCGGAATCGACTGGGACGAGGGTGTGGAGACCGGCGGTCCGCACGCGCCCTACCGTCAGTCGCAGCGCGGAGAGATCTATCGCGAGATCATCGAGCGGCTGCGGGATGCCGGCTACCTCTACGAGAGCTTCGTCACCCCGGAGGAGATGGAGGCTCG
>JAYTRC010000037.1:0-41768 GCA_043746355.1 Lacisediminihabitans sp.
TTGTCCGGCGACATCGCACCTTCAGCGATCCGCTGAAGACCGGCTTTTTCTAACGCGCGCCATGACGCCACGTTTGTAGCCACGACGGCGACGAGCACGGTAGGCGTGGTGGGGACAGCTTTCCAGGTGTCGTGCACCGCGTGAGCGATCATCCGTGAGCCGAGCCCGCGACCGCGGAGGGTTGGGTCGGCGATGAGGTAGTCGAGTTCGACGGCCCCGTCGGGCACCTCGACGAGAGTCATGAACTCGGCGAGCTCCTCCGGGTAGTCGGCAATCTTTGAGCGCTGAAGCAACCCAATCGAGCGGCCTCCCAGCAACACGACCAGGTCCTCCCCGGCCTCCTCGCCACGTACGCTCGGCCCAAAATCGCGGGCAACCCCCGCTTCGGTCGCGTCATGGTTCCACCACCGGGCGACCTCTGGCTCTCGCAGCCACTCGCTGAGCATCGGCAGATCGGCGGCCACCAATCGCCGCCACGTCAGCGCACTTGAACTATCCGCCTTCACACCACCACCGTATGGCTCACCCCGCGCCGGTAGGGGATCGGCTATCGGACACCCTGCGCGAAGACGTATGAGGCAAAGCTCGCCGGCACGTGCTCGCGCTGCCATGTCAGTTCCTCAGCGAGGGCGGCGCCGGTCAAGGCCTTCTTTGTGTACCGCGCAATCTCGCGACTATGGCCGGCCATGTGTGCCACGGCCACAGCCTGGCCAACGGCTCGTGCGACCGCCGTTGCCTCGGGAGTGTGGGCCTCACGAGCTGCTGCGTGGCATCCGAAGGCGCGCTTGCGCATGTCCCCGACGCCAAGCTGTCCGGTGGCGAACAAGGCCGCGCCGTGTAAGGCATCGCGCAAACGGGTGTCGCCTGGGGAATCGGCGTCAAAGATCGGCAGGAGCCGCATCGTGCACGCGCGCGTCCACACGATGAGCTGCCTGCGCTCGGCTTCGGTCAGTGTCAGGTCGGCGACGTCGATCACAGGTCCAGCATCCCAGGCGTGTTGCGCTGACCGATGGCCTACTCGGTATTTTTTGCGGATTCAGCGTCGAGCGAAGCGAGGTAGTCAGCGTTACCTCGCAAGGCGGCCTTGTCCCTGTCTAGTTCAGACGCATCCACGTGATCGGCCAAGAGTTTGAACAGATTCGCAAGGGCCGTGTTTAGCTGCCCGGCCGCGTGAAGTGTCAGGGCTTCAAATGCTCCCAGGGCCACGGATTCCGGGAACTCAGCACGCGCCCGGGAAAAGACTCGCAGCGATTCTTCAATCCGGCCGAGGTTGCGGAGAGTGCTTCCATATTGCAGGTAGCAACGGCGCCGAATATCACCAGCCAAGCCTCTCTCCATAGCCCGCTGATAAAAACCGAGCGCCGTCGCCTCTTCTCCGGCCGTGTCGTAGGCGCCGCCGACTTCGTAGAGAACTCGGGGATTCTCTGGGTGTACTTCGTACAGAGGCAGAAGAGCCTCAATGGTCGGCCCCATGTTGTCCCTGTCTCTCGCGGCGAAGATGCTGTCGAGCTGTGCGTCAAGTGTCTCTGGCATAGTCGGGCCTTTCTGCAGCAATGAGATGGGCCGATACCAGCGGCATCAACAGGCTATCGGCCGTTCCGTTAGGCGATCCACCAGCGAGACAACGATCAGTAGCGAAGAGGGGACCCTGCGACCTCAAAGCGAAACCCGCCGAACTTGCCGTCGAGCAGCGGCCGCGCACTGGCAATGGCAGCAGTGACTTCGGGCTGCTGCAACGAGGCTCGATGGGCGTCCGCGCTTTCCCATAGCTCCACAACAAACACGGTGTTCGGTTCGTCGTCACTGACGCCCACCTCGTAGGCGCTGCACCCAAGCTCCGCGAGTCGATCGTTCCGCTGCGTCAGCAGGGCCACAAGTTCGTCACGCTTTCCGACCTGCGTACCAAGAGTGCCCGCATTCACGTATGTCATCTCCTGAGAGTAGCCGGGCCGCCAACGGGAGCAGAGTGCACACCGCACCCGCTAATCGGTACTCCCCCCGGGTTGCCGTGATCTCTTCCGGCCGTCCGCTGAATGATCTCTATCCGGCATTGACCGAGTCAGTCGGTGCGCCCAGACCAGGGCAGATGCGACTCCTGGCTTCGCGCGGTTACCCGCGAGATTCCCATCTCGCGGGTAACCTGAGCAATCGCGCCCACAATGCTGTAGCGTCCCTCAAACGTCAGTGCACCGTTCGCCGGCGTGCTCGACTGCGGGCCCTGTTGAGGTGTGTCTTCTCACCCAACGGGAGCGCCGAGATGGCGGGCGAAGAAGCGGGCGGCATCTTCACCCGCCCATTGTGGGACGCCTGTGTGGCCCCCCAGGTTGGCGTTGAGGGTCTTCTCCGTCGATCCGAAAGCGTCAAATAGTTCCAGAGCCATTCCCCGGTCATTCCCTTCATCGTCCCACTGGAGAAGCATGTGCACTGGGATCGTGATTCGACGCGCTTCTTCCATGGTCGTGCGCGGCACGTAACTACCGGCGAACAGTCCGGCTGCGGCGACGCGCGGATCGATCACAGCAAGGCGTACGCCGATCGCGATCACCCCGCCGGAGAATCCGACCCGTTCGCCGATTTCGGGAACGCTGAGTACTTCGTCGAGGGTGGTCTGCCATTCCGGCACCGCCTTCTCGACCAGAGGAAGGATCAGTCTGTCGACGACATCCTCCCCCGGTTTTTCACCGGCGGAGATCGCGCGCATGAGGTCCGCACGAGCCTGCTCGCCGCCAGGCAGCGGGGTGCGGTCGCCCGACCCCGGCAACTCGATGCTCACCGCGGCGAAGCCTTGCGCGGCAGCAGCTCGTGCCCGTGCTGCCAGACGGGGATACATGCGTCGCATCCCGATCCCGCCGGGTTGGCCCATCAGGAGAACTGGAACCGGTGTGGAGGAGGAAGCGGCTGGTGGCGTCCATAGGATGCCGGAGATGTCACCGAGGGTGAACTCGCGCTCTGCGATGCCCTCGTCAAGGTTTTTTTCAGAAGTGAAGTGCATGGTCGTGCCTTTCGGGAGTGCTGCTGATAGGCGGCGCTCCCGGGCGACCTATCGCCCGCCCGTGACTCCCCAGAGGAGCACCAACGTCAATTCGTTCACGGGTACCACCTCCTCAGACTCCTGCACAGATCCCCAATCTTATCAGCGCCGTTAGAAGCTGCGGGACCGACTCCTGCCAATCGAGACGTGTCCCCGTTCTCGCATGCAGTCGGACGTCAACAACGTCATCACAAGCAACATCTAGGCACCACCTCACTTCCGGTGTGTGCGCAGGCAAACGAGACTCAGAGAGAGTCCGGAAGCCGATCGGCAAACGGTCTAGCTCATGGCCAACTCTTGGAGGTCGCTTATAGCTGAGTTGCTATTGAGAGGGTTCTATCGATAGTCTCCTCTCAATCGAGGGAGGCATGTGAATCGACTGGGGGATGTTGAGCTTGATGCTCGGAGCATGCGGGCTCTGGCGCATCCAGTACGTTTGGCGATTTTGCGGCGGTTGCGGGACGAGGGTGTGTCGACAGCCTCCAAGTTGGCGCCGTATGTCGGTGCGAGTCCCTCGGTGGCCAGCTGGCATCTCCGCCATCTTGCCGAGCACGGGCTGGTGGAAGATGCGCCGACCGAGAACGGCAGTGGTCGTCAACGTTGGTGGCGGGCAGTTGGGCGTGGGTTCCGATTTGATGTGGGTTCGGCGGATCCCGAGGCGAGCGCGGCGCTGTTCGACGCCCTGGAGCGAGACGAAGGGGACCTTGTCGCTGCGTGGGCCGAAGGCACTCGACCTCGACTCGAGCCTGAATGGCTGTCTGCATCCAGTCGTTGGAACACCGTCGTCTGGGTCTCGCCCGTTGAACTCGAAGCTCTGGAGCAAGCCCACGAGGCTGCCCTCGCGCCGCTCGTGTCGAGAGGAGCCGCGGAGCGGCCGCACGGCGCCCGACCCGTCAGAGTCCTCCGTTATGTCTTGCCGTCCGCCGCGTCCGAGTCGTCGTGATCGAGTCGTCGTGATCGATCGCGTTGGAGAGGAGCGCCGCTCTCTGTGGCGGTCGCAGCCTTTTCTTCGCTTCTGGACGGGCAACGCGGTTTCGACGTTCGGCGACCAGATCACCTCGCTCGCGCTGCCATTTATCGCCGTCACTGAGTTACGGGCGACGCCATTTCAGGTAGGTGTGCTCACTGCCGCGCTGTGGGGGCCAAACCTTCTGGCGGTCCTGATCGGGACATGGGCGGACGCCGTCCGGCAGAAGAAGTCGCTCCTGGTCCTGGCTAACATTCTTCAGGCCGCGGCGCTTGCGGTTGTCCCGGTGGCGTTCGTCACCGGGACGTTGAGCATCCCGCTGCTGTATGTCGCTGCCGTCGCTCTGGGGTTCGGCGGCGTCCTGTTCGACAGTGCCTACCCGGCTTTCTTCGTCCGCCTCGTTCGACGGGACCAGTACGTCTCCGCCAACTCCGCCCTGTCGACGACTCGAGGCATGTCTGCGATCGGCGGGCCGGCTGTCGGTGGCGTGTTGATACAGCTGCTCGGAGCTCCGCTCGCGATCCTCGCCGACGCTGTTTCCTTCCTCTTCTCATCCATTGCGATCGCGTCCGTCCGCACCCCGCCAAAACCTCAGGAGAAAGCGTCCAGAGAGCCCTACCATCATCGTCTCCGCCTCGGTCTCTCGTACTTGCGCCAGCATCGGATCCTCCGGGCGAGCTTGTTCGCTTCGGCGACGATGAACATCGCATCCATTGCGATCCAAGCTCTTCTCGTGCTCTACGCCACGAGGTACCTCGACTTGGACGCGGGGCAGATCGGACTGGCACTCGGCATCGGGGCCGCTGGCGGATTGCTCGGCGCCCCGACTGCGGGTCCACTCGCCGTCCGGATCGGCACCGGCCCGGCGATCGCGATCGGAACCGCCCTGAGTGCTCTGCCCTTCATCGCCCTCCCCGTCGCCGGGGGAACTCAGCTGAGCCCCTTTTTTGCCCTCAGCGCAGCGGAATTCGTGTCCTCCTGGGCGATCATGGTCTTCGACGTCAACAACAACTCTCTCCGATCCGCCGTCACAGACGACGACATGCGATCCCGCGTTGCTGGCGCGTACTCGACCCTCAACTACGGTGTCAGGCCCGTCGGCGCATTCCTCGCTGGTATCGCCGCCACAGCTGCAGGACCGGGCCTCGTCATCGGGGCAGCGGCCGTGCTCGGAGGCGCAGCCGTGTCATGGGTGCTGACCTCACCCATCCTGCGAGTCCGACGGATCGAAGAACTGGACTAGTCCACACTCACGCTGGAGCTTTACCGAACCATCGGACTGTGTATTAATCGGTGTTTCTGGCCTGACGCGCCGGGCGTGAGTCCGGCGGGAAAGGTGCCGTGATGATGACGACACTTGATGATGTGAAATCGAAGAAAGTTGAGCCGTTTCTGTGGTCCCGGCTTCGGCTACGGCTCCAGGTATCCGGCCAAGTTCGCCAGTGATGAGGTGAGCCCCTCTGCGTGGTCCCGGGCTCGAATTCCTTGTGGAACATTCCGCGCTTCAAATTCCACGGTCGTGCCCTCGTCCGTTGCCTTCAGTCTCCACTCCATGGTCATCGTGCCCTGGAAGGCGGGGTCGTCTGACTCGAAATTGACTTCCTGGACTAGGACGGAGAGTGGAACGATTTTGATTATGCGGACTTCGGAGACATCGGAATCTTGCGACGTTTTCCCCGATGCCCCTGTCGGATTGTCGTAGGTCAGGGCGAGCCGGTAGGAACCGCCTTCTCGCATGTCAAAACGTTCGAACCGTCCGTGCATGCCCTTTGGGGGTAACCACTTCTCCAGTGCCACAGGGTCGGTCAGAGCCTTGAAGACCTGTTCTGGATCTAGATGAAGAAGCAGTGCCGCCCGGTCTGTTCGCCCCATTCTTCTCATCGTAGTTACGGCAACACCCCGCCTCAAGGCGATCCTCCCGACGTGCGCATCGCGGATTTTAGATCTTTCTCGAATTCAGTGTTTTTGCCCTGACACCTGGACGCGAGCGGCATGACCGGGAGCGTTTTGACCATCGACGCGGGTCTCAGCGCATCGTTCGACTTCCGTATTGAGGGCTGAGGTCACGTACCAACTCGGAACCCTTCGCCCTGCATGGAGTGCCCCTGAGCTCGAGCAGCTGCGCGACGGTGGCCTCGTTTCTAGTGTCACCACCCTGCGGGCCAAGTACACCTGGCGGATCGGTCGGTAGCTCATGGGGTCAGCTTGGCAGGAGACGCACGTCGACGAACATGCCGGCGGGCGGCGCCGTGTACGGCAACGGGTCGCCGCCCTTGTTCTCGTCGCGGGATTCCGCGAACGGCCCTTCGGGTGACATGAGCATGCGCATGTGGTGGTCGGCGTGGTCACGCCACCACACGCTCATCCCGAACGTCGGCTCGAGGCGAAACGCTTCCCAGGCCCGCCAGAGAGCATCGAGGCGACTGATCGCCTCCGGATAACGCCACCAGTCAGCAGCCCACCGATTCGGTCCCTGCGGGCCGACCCGGCGGGAGTACGTGTAGCGCAGGCGTTCACGCAAGAACTCGTCGACGGAGCCGAAGAACAACGTCGGCTCGGCAATAGGCGCCGGCGAGGCGGCCTCGGCCGGCGCGTCAGCCTCGGTACAAGGTCGCGGAGGGAGCTGCATCGCAGGCTTCTCGGAGCCTGCGGTGGTCACTTGCCGTGCTCCTGATCGCTCTCAGCGGGAATCGTGGCCACCGGAACCGCCCCAGACGGATCGTGAGCTGCGGTCGAGGCGCGCACTGCCGCCGCGTGCTTGCGCTTCATCCAGGGCACCGTCTCGATCAACTCTGCAGGCGTTCCCGAGGACAGCATGACCGCGCGGCCGCGTGGCAGAGCAGACAGCTCGGAAGGCTCCAGGATGCGTTCACGGCGCAGCTGGTGGTTCGTCCATCGCAAGCCGCCGGGGTGCACTTCTGGTCGATCGTGACATCTCGCGCCCGGGTGCGCAGAGCACGGCATCGTCGACCTGCAACTCCATGAGTGGCTCGTCGGCGCTTCAGTACACCAACCGGTTTCTCGCCGATCTCGGCTATTGGCAACCCGGTCAGCTCGCGAGGGCAGCCTTCACTATTGCGAGTGCGTCAGCGGGGTCGAGGCCGAGCTCGGTGACCCGGTCGGCATACTGGCGCGCAGCAAGCTGGGCGGAACGCTGGATGCTGTCGCCGGAGGCCAGCACGAAAGAGCCGTTGCGCCCTCTCGTCTCGATCACACCATCCGACTCCAGCTCGCGGTACGCCTTTGCAACGGTGTTCGCGGCGAGCCCCAGTTGCTCGGCGAGAGCCCGCACCGTTGGCAGCTTGGCGCCGGCTACGAGTTCACCGGAGGCCACGAGGGCGACTACCCCACGGCGCACCTGCTCGAACGGCGCAACATCCGACAGCGAATCCAGCCGGAGGTCCATCAGTCGTGGGTGCGATGGATGAGTTTGGAGAGCACGATCGCGCTGCGAGTGTGATCCACGTTCGGGGCGATGCGCACCCGCTCGAGGGCCAGCTCAAGCGACGGGATGTCGCGCGACCGCATGTGTACGATCGCATCTGCACTGCCGGTGACCGTGCCGGCGTCAACCACCTCAGGAACCCCGGAAAGGATGCGCTGCAGTTCGGCAGGGGCAACGGTGCCGCGGCAGAACAGTTCGACGTATGCCTCGGTTCCCAGGCCGTCCACTGCGGGGTCGACCTGAATGGTGAAACCGCGGATCACCTTGTCGGTCACGAGGCGGTCGACACGACGTTTCACAGCAGAAGCAGAGAGGCCGATCACCTCCCCGATATCGCCGTAGCCGGCCCTCGCATTCTGGCGGAGGAGGTCGATGATGCCATAATCGAGACTGTCCATGACCCCCACTGTACGGTGAATCATTGTGCCGCGATCAGCAGAGATGGCGATTTTGTGCGCCGTTCAGCGGTAATGTTCGGATGTGTGCGTGTGAGACTGGTTACGTGACTACGAACCGTACGCCCAGCAAACGCACTGTGTTGATGTGCCGCCCCGAATTCTTCACCGTCAGCTACCGCATCAACCCGTGGATGCACCCGGAACAGCCGACCGACACGAGCCTTGCCGTACGGCAATGGAACACCCTCTACCAGGCCTATCTCGACCTCGGGTTCGACGTGCATCTCATCGACCCGATCGACGGACTGCCCGATATGGTTTACGCCGCGAACGGCGGCTTCGTCATCGACAACATCGCCTACGGCGCAAGTTTCTCTTACCCGGAGCGCCAGCCGGAAGGCCCCGCGTACATGGACTGGTTCGGCGAAGAGGGCTTCGATGTGCGGATGCCGAAGAACGTCAACGAGGGCGAGGGCGACTTCCTGCTGGTCGGCGACGTGATCCTCGCCGGAACCGGATTCCGTAGCGCATCCGACAGCCACCAGGAGGTCGCAGCGATCTATAGCAGGGAGGTCGTCACCCTCGAGCTGGTGAACCCCAGCTTCTACCACCTCGACACTGCCATTGCCGTGCTCGACCCACAGCCCGGCTATGACAATCCGAATATCGCATACCTGCCGAGCGCGTTCAACGAGCAGGGGCTCGCGATTCTGCGGGAGCGATTCCCCGACGCGATCCTGGTGACGGAAGAAGACGCTGCGGTACTCGGCCTCAATTCATTCAGCGATGGCTACAACATCGTCATCGCTTCGCGGGCGAAAGATTTCGAACGGCAGCTTCGCGAACGCGGCTATAACCCCATCGGCGTCGACCTGAGCGAATTGCTGCTCGGCGGGGGAGGGGTCAAATGCTGCACACTGGAACTGAGAAGGTAGGCGCCGATACCGCGCACCTCGCAAGGACATACAACCCCCTCGCGGTCACCATCGCGACCGGTGACGGCGCCTGGGTGACGGATGTCGACGGCAAGCGCTACCTCGACTGCCTCGCGGCGTACTCGGCGGTGAACTTCGGGCACGGGCATCCTGCCCTCATCGCCGCGGCGAAAGCACAGCTCGACCGGGTGACGCTCACCAGCCGTGCGTTCCACAACGACCGGCTCGAAGCCTTCGTGACGGCGCTCGCAGGGCTGGCTCACAAAGATATGGTGATTCCGATGAACACCGGCGCTGAGGCGGTGGAGTCCGCTATCAAGGTCGCCCGGGCGTGGGGCTATCGGGTGAAGGGCGTGGGGCCGGGGCTGGCCAACATCATCGTGGCCGACGGCAATTTCCACGGCCGAACGACGACGATCATCAGCTTTTCGGATGACCCTGCCGCGACGACGGATTTCGGCCCCTTTACGCCCGGCTTCCGGTCGGTGCCATACGGGGATTCCGCAGCCATCGAAGCGGCAATCGACGCCAACACTGTTGCGGTGCTGATCGAGCCGATTCAGGGTGAGGCTGGCATCATCATTCCGCCAGCGGCATATCTTCCAGACGTCCGTGAGATCACGACCCGCCATAATGTACTTTTCGTCGCGGACGAGATCCAGTCCGGCCTCGGCCGCACCGGTGAGACCTTCCAATGCGATGCCGTCGGCGTCGTGCCCGACCTGTATCTGCTCGGCAAAGCGCTCGGCGGCGGAATCGTTCCCGTCTCGGCGGTGGTCGGGAACGCCGACATCCTCGGCGTGCTCCGCCCCGGTGAACACGGCTCGACCTTCGGCGGAAACCCGCTGGCGGCGGCTGTCGGTTCTGCCGTGATCGCGCTGCTGGAGACCGGTGAATTTCAGATTCGTGCCCGTGCTCTCGGCGCTCACCTGGCTTCATCGCTGACCGGCCTCGACGGTGTGCTCGCCGTTCGCACTGCGGGTCTGTGGGCAGGAATCGACATCGATCCGGCACTCGCCACTGGCCGCGAGGTCTGCGAGCGGCTCATGGTTCGCGGAGTGCTCGCGAAAGACACCCACGGCTCGACGATCCGGCTCGCGCCGCCGATCGTGGTCACCGAAGACGAGCTGACCTGGGCGGTCGAGCAGCTGCGCGCCGTGCTCGCCGAGCTGCGCGGCCAAGGCTAATTAGGCTGGCGGGATGAGCGACCCCCTGGAGCACTACCGCAGCCGGTTCATCCATTCACCCGGCGTAGTCGCGTACCTGGACGGTAACTCGCTGGGGCGGCCGCTGCAGGCATCCGTCGATCGCATCGCGACCTTCGCGACTGAGCAGTGGGGCGGTCGGCTCATTCGTGGCTGGGATGAGGGCTGGCTCGACCTCCCGCTCGCGATCGGCGACGAACTCGGCCGCGTCGTGCTCGGCGCTGCGCCCGGCCAGGTGACCATCGGCGACTCGACAACCGTGCTGATCTACAAGCTGATCCGTGCGGCCGTAGACCGCGATCCTGCCCGGAACGAGATCGTGATCGACCGGGACGATTTTCCGACCGATCGCTACGTCATCGAGGGGATCGCAGCTGAGCGAGGGCTCACCATTCGCTGGATCGCGGAGGGCGACGTCACCCCGGATCGAGTCGCTGCGTCGATCGGTCCAAAGACGGCACTCGTCGTGCTCAGCCACATCGCGTACCGATCCGGGTACCTCGCCCCGGTCGAGGCGATCACCGAGATCGTTCATACCGCTGGCGCCCTGGTGCTCTGGGACCTCTGCCATTCCGCCGGCGTCGCGGGCGTGCAGCTGGATGCGTGGGGAGTCGACCTTGCCGTCGGCTGCACCTACAAATACCTCAACGGGGGTCCTGGCTCGCCGGCGTTCGCCTACGTAAGGGATGGCCTCGACCTGCGGCAGCCGATTCAGGGCTGGCTGGGCTCCCGCACCCCGTTCGCGATGGGCCAGGGCTATGAGCCGGCCGAGGGCATCCGCGGATTCCTCAGCGGAACCCCGCCGATCATCGGCATGCTCGCCCTGCAGGACATGATCGCGCTCATCGACGAGGTGGGGCTCGCGGCAATCCGTGAGAAGTCGGTCGCGCTCACCCAATACGCGATCGAGTTGGCGGATGCTCGGCTCCCCTCAGCCCGCCTGGCAACGCCGCGCGACCCGGATCGCCGCGGCAGCCACATCACGCTCGACCACCCCGCCTTCGAGTCGATCATGCCTCGACTGTGGGAGCGCGGAGTGATTCCGGACTTCCGCCGGCCCGATGGGATCCGACTGGGGTTGTCTCCCCTGTCGACGAGTTTCGAGGAGGTCGAACTGGGCATCGACGCGATCGCCGGCGGGCTCTCCTCCTAAACTCGCGGCATGCGTCGGTACGGCTAGCTCAACCAGACACTGAGTGACGGATCAGCATTAGGCGCGAGCGGGTGCCTCGGCGGCCGCCGACTTCGCGATCGGCACGAGACTCTGCAGCTGCGTGACGTGCTCTGGGGTGAGTTCATCCAGCGACGCGACACCCAGCAGTTTCATCGTGCGCTCGATCTGGTCGCGCAGAATGTAGATCATGCGGTCGACGCCCTCGCGCCCGCCGGCCATCAGGCCGTAGAGGTATGCGCGGCCGACGAGGGTGAACTTCGCGCCGAGGGCGATCGAGGCCACGATATCTGCGCCAGACATGATGCCGGTGTCGATGGCGATCTCGGTGTGGTGGCCGACCTCGCGCACCACCTCAGGCAGGAGTCTGAACGGCACGGGCGCGCGGTCGAGCTGGCGTCCGCCGTGGTTGGAGAGCACGATGCCGTCGACACCGAGGTCGACGAGCTTCTTCGAGTCTGCGATATTCTGCACTCCCTTGATGACGATCTTGCCGGGGAACAGCGTGCGTACGATCGCGAGGTCGTCGAACGAGATCGTCGGGTCCATGGCAGCGTTCAGCATCTCGCCGACAGTGCCGCCGGTGGTGCTGAGGGAGGCGAACTCGAGTTTCGGGGTGGTGAGAAAGTCCCACCACCACCATGGCCGCGGCAGCGCGTTGATGATGGTGCCCGGGGTCAGCTGAGGTGGAATCGAGAAGCCGTTGCGCTTGTCGCGCAGGCGGGCTCCGGCCACGGGAGTATCGACCGTGAAGAAGAGGGTGTCAAAGCCGGCGGCGGCCGCCCGGCGCGTGAGGTCGTACGAGATCTCGCGCTCCCGCATGACATAGAGCTGAAACCAGTTGCGACCGTTCGGGTTCGCTTCCTTAACCTTCTCGATCGAGGTGGTTCCGAGGGTCGACAGCGTGAACGGGATGCCGGCGGCAGCGGCAGCTCCCGCTCCGGCAGTCTCGCCCTCCGTCTGCATGAGGCGGGTGAATCCGGTCGGCGCGATGGCGAAGGGGAGTGCACTGGGGCCGCCGAAGATCTGCGTCGACGTGTCGACCGTGTCGGGCAGGCCGCGCAATATCGACGGGCTGAACTCGATGTCGAGAAACGCCTGGCGAGCGCGGTCGAGCGAGATTTCGTCTTCGGCAGAGCCATCCGTGTAATCGAAGGCTGCCTTAGGCGTGCGGCGTTTGGCGATCGTGCGCAGGTCGTTGATCGTAAGTGCGGCGTCGAGCCGGCGCTTCTTGCCGTTGAGCTCTGGCTTCTTGAACTTCATCAGCTCGAGCAGTTCACTCGGCTTCGGTAGCTGGCGGTCGACCATGGGGTGCCTTTCGGTGGCTAGTGGATGCTGGAACGGTGGGCGAGCAGCACGTCTCGGGATATCTCGACGTGTTCACGAGTGAGAACCGCGGCGCGCTCGTGGTCGCCCGCGAGAACGGCATCGAGAATGCGCTGGTGCTGGGCCGCGACATCCTGGACAGACAGCAGGTGGGCGGCCTGCACCTGCCCGATGCAGAGTTCGACCTCGCCCATGATGAGCGCGTGCATGCGGGCCAGGCGCACGCTCGACTGGCCAGCGACGAGCGCGCGGTGGAACGCGATGTCTTGCTGGGCGAAGTCCGCTCCGGAGTCGAGTAGTGCGCGATGGGCCGTCAGCGCATCGGCCGGGATGCCCGCGAGCCTGGCGACTGCAGCGGATTCGACCACAGCGCGGCTGTCGTAGAGATCCTCGATGTCAGCGCCGGTGAGCTCGGGAACGCGGGCGGCGTGATGTGCCTCGCGGCGCAGAAGCCCTTCGGCAACCAGGCGCTCGATGGCGAGTTTCGCGGTGGGGCGGGCGACTCCGAACCGAAGCGCGACCGCACTCTCGGTAATGGTCGAACCAGGAGCCTCGGACTGCGAGATGATGCGGGCGCGAAGCTCGTCGTAGATGGCGCCAGGCAGCGCGCTCACTGCTTCGGACATCCATCACCCCGTCGTGTTCTGCTTACCGATTGTTAGACAATGTAGCAGAACGTCTGGCAATCAGTAAGGATGCGGGTACAGATATGGATGCGGACTTTCAAAGGCGCCCGGTTCGCCGCCCTGCGCCGCGAATCCCGTTGCCGAACCCACTCTCGTCGCACTGTTCCATTGCGCACCCGTTGTTCGTGCTCGCCATGTAACAATCGCGACGAAGTGGAACAATCGCGGAGCATGGGCGGCAGGCGCGAACTCAGAGGCGCGAGCAGGCAGCGATGCGGCCTACCCCTGCAGGTTATGACCGCGGTTCGTAGCGCTTCGGCGAGAAGGCAGAGGCGACGAGCGCGCGCAGCGCCTCGAGCGATCCGCTCGCGAGACCTTCCGCGCGAGCCTGCACCAGGACGTTGCCGATGGCGGTCGCTTCGACCGGCCCGGCGAGCACGGGCAGGCCGCTGCGGTCGGCGGTCAGCTGGCAGAGCAGCTCGTTTTGCGATCCGCCGCCGACGATGTGGATGACCGAGACCCGCTTGCCAGAGAGCTCGCTCGCGGTGGTGATGGCATCCGCGAAGGCGACGGCAAGGCTCTCGATAATGGCGCGAACGAACTCGGCCGGGGTCTGCGGAACCTGCAGCCCGCGTTCGAAATACCAGCCGGCGATGCGCGACGGCATGTCGCCGGGAGCGAGAAAGCGTGGATCTTCGGCGTCGAAGGGTTCGGCGCTGACGAAGGAGGCCGCCGCGATGAGGGAGGGGAGCACGATCGTGCGACCCTCGGCCTCCCAGGTGCGCACGCACTCGCTCAGCAGCCAGAGTCCCATGACGTTGTGGAGGTAACGCACCCGACCGTCGACGCCGCCCTCATTGGTGAACTTGGCGAGCCTCGACGCCTCGGTGAGCACCGGATGCTCGATCTCGACGCCGACGAGTCCCCAGGTACCACAAGAAATGTAGGCGAAATCAGGGTGCGTCGCAGGAACAGCAACGACCGCAGAGGCGGTGTCGTGCGAGCCAACGGTCGTGACGTGCAGGCCGTCGAATTCCGTGCTTGCACCCAGTGTCACCCCGGGTTCCAGCAGGTTCGGGAAGATGGCGCGAGGCAGTGAGAGTCGCTCGATGAGGTCGTCATCCCACTCCCGGGTGGTGATGCTCAGCAGGCCGGTGGTCGACGCGTTGGTTCGCTCTGCGCCACGCACGCCGGTGAGCCAGAACCCCAGCAGGTCGGGCACGAGCAGAAACTCGTCCGCTGCGGCGAGGTCGCCCGAGAGGCGGTCGGCCGTGAGCTGGAAGAGCGTGTTGAACGGCAGGTGCTGCACGCCATTGTGGCGATACAGATCTTTCGCGCTGACGATCGAGTGCACGACGTCGACCACCGGCAGGTTGCGCTCGTCACGGTAGTGGTGCGGCTCGGCGAGCATCCGGCCCTCGCGTAAAAGCGCGTAGTCCACCGCCCAGGAGTCGACGCCGATGCTGCGGATGTCTGGCTCCTCGCGCACGGCAGCCTGCAGGCCTGCGCGCACGTTGCGATAAAGCTCGGTGACGTTCCAGCGGAGCGCGTCGCCGTCAGCGACCGGTCCGTTGGGAAAGCGGGCGATATGCCGAAGGCTCAGCTCGTTATGCCCGACATAGCCGAGCATCACCCGCCCGCTGGTCGCTCCGAGGTCGACCGCCGCGACCGCCGCGGTCATCGCAGGAAGGCCGCTGCCACCCCGGCGTCGACCGGGATATGCAGGCCGGTCGTGTGGCTGAGGTCGGCGGTGCACAGCACGAATACCGCGTTCGCCACGTGCTCGGGCAGCACCTCGCGCTTGAGGAGGGTGCGCTGCGCGTAGTAGGCGCCGAGCTCTTCCTCGGGCACCCCGTATACGGCGGCACGCTTTGCGCCCCAGCCCCCGGCGAAGATGCCGGAGCCGCGAACGACTCCGTCGGGATTGATGCCGTTGACCTTGATTCCGTGTTCGCCGAGTTCGGCCGCGAGGAGGCGCACCTGGTGGGCCTGGTCTGCTTTGGTGGCGGAGTATGCGATGTTGTTCGGGCCGGCGAAGATGGAGTTCTTCGACGAGATGTAGATGATGTCGCCGCCGAGTTTCTGGTCGATCAAGACGCGGGCGGTCGCGCGCGAGACGAGGAACGAGCCCTTCGCCATGACGTTGTGCTGCAGGTCCCAGTCGGCGACGGTGGTCTCGAGCAGGCTCTTCGACAGCGAGAGCCCGGCGTTGTTGACGACGAGGTCGAGGCCGCCGAAGGCGAGAACCGCGGCGTCGACGGCTGCCTGCACCTGGTTCTCATCGGTCACGTTGGCGACGATGCCGATGGCGACGTCAGTGTTTCCCAGCTCGGCGGCGGCGGCCTGGGCCTTCTCGGGATCGAGGTCGGCGATGACAACACACGCGCCCTCGGCAGCGAGGCGGGTGGCAATGGCCTTACCGATTCCGGAGGCGGCGCCGGTGACGAGAGCGATCCGTCCCGCGAGAGGCTTCGGCGCGGGCATCCGCTGCAGCTTCGCCTCTTCCAGCGCCCAGTACTCGATGCGGAACTTCTCCGCCTCATCGATCGGGGCATAGCGCGAGATGGCTTCAGCGCCACGCATCACGTTGATCGCGTTGATGTAGAACTCGCTCGCGACGCGGGCGGTCTGCTTGTTCGCGCCGTAGCTGAACATGCCGACGCCGGGGACGAGGATGATCAGGGGGTCAGCACCACGGATGGCGGGGCTGCCGTCCACAGCGTTCCGGTCGTAGTACGCCTGGTAGTCGAGGCGGTACTGCTCGTGCAGCTCGTGCAGGCGCGCGAGCTGATCTTCGACGGTTGCCGTGGCGGGCAGATCGAGCAGCATCGGCTTCACCTTCGTGCGAAGGAAGTGGTCCGGGCAGCTGGTGCCGAGTGCGGCCAGCCGGGGGCTCTCGGATGAGGCGAGGAAGTCGAGGACGACATCCGCGTCGGTGAAGTGTCCGACCTGGGCGCGGTCGGTCGAGGCGAGGCCGCGAAGGGTTGGGGCGAGGAGGGCGGCCCTGGTTTTACGGGCCTCAGGGGCGAGGGCGATGTAACCCTCCATGACGGTTCCGAAGGGATTCTTCCGACCGTTCGCCGCGATGTAGTCCTCGGCAGTTGTGATGATCCAGAGGCTGTTTGCCTCGGCTTCATCGCTCGTGGCGCCCCATGCTGTGATGCCGTGGCCACCGAGGATGCACCCGATCGCGGCGGGGTTCGCCGCCTTGATCGCGGCGATGTCCTCGCCCAGCTGCCAGCCCGGGCGACGCCACGGCACCCAGACGACCCTGTCGCCAAACGCCTTGGCAGTGAGCGCCTCACCGTCGGCGGAGGTGGCGAATGCGATGCCTGAGTCGGGGTGGAGGTGGTCGACGTGCGCAGCATCCACCAGTCCGTGCATTGCGGTGTCGATCGAGGGAGCTGCACCCCCCTTGCCGTGCAGCGTGTAGTCGAACGCCGCCACCATCTCGTCTTCGCGCTCGACTCCCGGGTAGACGTTCGACAGTGCGCGCAGCCGGTCGAGACGAAGTACAGCAAGGCCGGACTCCTTCACCGTTCCGAGGTCACCGCCCGAACCTTTGACCCACAACAACTCGATCGGCTCACCCGTCACCGGATCGGTCTCAGTGCCCTTCGCCGAGGTGTTACCCCCGGCGTAGTTCGTCACCCGCGGGTCGCTGCCGAGACGATTGCTGCGCGCGATGAGCTCTGCGGCTGTTGGGTTGGTCATATCCGGTCCTTCGGTCTTGGATGGTTCTCGCGGCGGAGGTATCGCCTCGCGGAGGGTTTAGCTGCTGGGTCCGCGAGAGGCTATCCCCGCCGCGAGGGTGAAAAGAAGTGGTCAGGCACCCCAGCTGGACTGCGTGCCGCCGACGCGATCAGCGACGATCGAAGCCTGGTAGCCGGATGCCGCATACGCAGCCATCGGGTCGCCGTCGAGCCCGCGAGACTCGCGCCAGGCCGCAAGGGCGGGCCGAACATCCGTGTAGAAGGCGTCCATCAGGATGCCGTTGGCCCCGAGCACGTCGCCGGCGATCTGGGCAGCTTCGAGGGCGACTTCGTCGACAAGCAGCGCACGAGCCGTCATCTCCTGCACGTTGAGCACTGACCGGATCTGGCCGGGGATCTTGTCTTCGACGTTGTGGCACTGGTCGAGCATGAACGCGACACCGGAGTCGGTGCCGTAGCCGCCACCGCGGATGACCTCGTGCAGGATGCGGAACAGCTGGAACGGGTCTGCCGCCCCAACGATCAGGTCGTCATCGGCGTAGAAGCGCGAGTTGAAATCGAACGAGCCGAGCTTGCCGAGGCGCAGCAGCTGCATGACGATGAACTCGATGTTGGTGCCCGGAGCGTGGTGTCCGGTGTCGAGGCAGACGAGCGCGCGGTCGCCGAGGACCGAGACCTGGGCGTATGACGTGCCCCAGTCCGGAACATCCGTGTGATAGAAAGCCGGCTCGAAGAACTTGTATTCGAGCACCATTCGCTGCGAGTCGCTGAGACGCTTGTAGATGGTGGCGAGGGAGTCGGCGAGGAGGTCCTGGCGACGGCGGAGATCCTGCTGACCCGGGTAGTTGCTGCCGTCGGCGAGCCAGATCTTGAGGTCTCGTGAGCCGGTCGCATCCATGATGTCGACGCACTCGAGGTGGTGATCGATCGCCTTTTGCCTGATGACAGGATCGCTGTGGGTGAGCGAGCCGAACTTGTAGTCGTCGTCCTGGAAGGTGTTGCTGTTGACCGTTCCGAGCTTCACCCCGTGGTCTTCTGCGAATGCGCCAAGCGCGGCGTAATCACCGACTTTGTCCCACGGAATGTGAAGGGCGACAGTAGGGGAGAGCGCCGTGAACTTGTTGACCTGGGCGGCGTCCGCGATCTTCTCTTGCGGTGTGCGCGGGGTGCCTGGCGTACCGAAGACCTTGAATCGGGTGCCCGAATTTCCGAACGCCCACGAGGGGAGCTCGATTGCCTGCTGGGCGAGCAGGGGCTCGATGTCGCTGAACTGCGTCATTGGAATTCTCTTTCGTTGAATCGTTTCAATCAGGATAGTACATGGCGAGGCGCTCTGGCGCAATCACGAAGCCGCACGTTGGTCATCGAGGTTGAAGACCTCGTCGAGATAGAGAAAGGCCTGGTCGGCGGGCACCTCGAGATCGACAAAATGTTCGGCCATCGCGGCCTGCCATCGGGCATTGACCTCTGTCGCTGCCATGCCGTCGAGATTCGCCTGCAGATCTTCGGTCTCGAAGTAGCCGATCACCAGTCCGTCGTCGCGAAGAAAGATGGAGTAGTTTCGCCAGCCGGTCTCGTGCAGCGCCTCGAGCATCTCATTCCAGACGGTCGCATGAGCGGTGCGGTACGCCTCGATGTGTCCGGGCTTCACCTGCAGCTGGAAGCAGACGCGTCTCATTGCCAACTCGACAAAGAACGCATGTCGACATGCCTGTGCTCGATTCCGAGCAGGGACGCGGCCGCTCGGATGTCTGCTGCGCGGTGTCCGACGCAGAGCGCCCAGTGGTGCCCTATTCCGGTCTGTGACCACTCGTCGACCCATTCACCCGGATCGCCGCCGAAGTCGACGCGAGACGTGGTGTTGCCGATGGCGAGGAGCGGGCCGGGGGAGACGATGCCCTCACTCGTGATGAAGGTGAAGCTCCCGTCGCGGTCCTGCCCGATTCCGAAGGTGGTGACGGGGCCCTGCTGCACGTCGAATTCGACGGACACGCCGTAGCCGCGCTTGCCGTGATAGATGCCGAGCCCGCGTAGTAACGGCTGGGCCGAAGACACTGCGAGGTGCGCGGGGCCGTCGTGGCCCATCTCGACCACGTTATCGAAGAAGTTTAGTGCCTGGATCTCGGTGAACGATCCGCCGGCACCGATGGTGTGGGCCGCGAGCAGGGCGAGGCTCGTGCGAAGTTCGTACTCTCCGACAAAGGGGATACCGCGAGCGGTGAGCAGGGATGCCCCGAGGATCATGCCGGCACCGAGACGCTCGTGCTGTTCGCCCTGGAGTCCGCGATGGTAGTACGCGGCAGAGTCGAGATCGAAGTCATCCACCAGTCGGTCCAGCCCGACTGAGACGCGGGCTCCCCAGGCGAAGTCCTCGTCTTTGACCGAGGGGTCGATGGTGAACACCGACCGGGCAAGCGCAATCCGAGAAGCTACCTGGGCATCCGTCACCTCGTCGACGCGCACTCGCAGGTCATCGAACTCGAGCACCTCCACGTGAGAGCCGAACTGGGTCGAGACCAGGGTGAGGTCGGTCGAGACATCGAGCATCCCGGGGTAGAGATGGCCCATCAGGCCGTGCCGGGCGTTACGAAGCGTGGCCCGCACACCTGCAGCGTGTACCCACTGGGTGATGCGCGTCCAGGCCGATTCCTGTTTCAGGTGACCAGACACCGAACGGAAGGGGATGCCCGCCCGCCTGAACACGTTGGCTACCTCGGGCACGGGGCACTGGCCGCAATAGGCGAGCCATTTGCCGGTGTCGAAATTGACGTGATCCATCGCCTCGGTCGGCTGCAGGTCGATGACCAGCACTGGCGTATTCGAGCGTTGAGCGATCGGCAACACCATGGATGAGGTGAGGTAGGTGGTGAGGAAGATGACGATGAGATCGCAGTTAGCCACGCGCAGCTTCTCTGCTGCGAGGTTCGCTTCCTGCGCATCAGAGACGAAGCCGGCGTCTACAACTTCAGCGTCGAGTTCGTTGAACCGGGAAGTGACGTACCGGCTCGACTCCTGCAGTTGCGGGAGGAGATCAGGAAACTGGGGCCAGTATGCAGCGAGCCCTCCGGCGACCAGGCCGATCCGGGTCTGGCGGCGCCGCTTCTCTGGAAGAAGGTCGGCTGCGGCGAGAAGGCTGGTCATCGGTGACTCCGGTTGAAAGTGAGGGGTTCATCCCCCGGACCGCGGGACGGCACGGGGGATGAGGCGAAAATGGTTTAGAAGTTGTAGTTGTCGATGTTCGCGGCGGTGAACTCCGTCGGACCACCCACAATTACGGTGTTGTCAGCTCCGACCTTCAGCGTGCCGAGCGAGCCGGCCGCGAAGGAGTCGCCGGTCTTGCCGGTGATGGTTCCCGCGACGAGCGCCTTGGCTGCGTAGACCGCGGCCTGGCCGATCTTTGCCGGGTCCCAGAGAGCGAACTCCTTGACGGTGCCGTCCTTCACGTACTCGCGCATCTGGTTCGGAAGACCCAGCCCGACGAGAACGACCTTGCCCTTGTATGACGAGGTGGAAAGGTAACGAGCCGTTGCCGCGATGCCAACCGTGGTGGGCGAGATGATGCCCTTGAGGTTCGGGTACGTCGAGAGCAGACCCTGTGCGACCTGGAAGGACGTGGTGTCATCGTCGTTGCCGTAGACCGTGGTCACGAGCTTGATCTTCGAATACTTCGGGTTCGACGAGAGCTCTGCTTTCATGTCGGCGATCCAGGCGTTCTGGTTCGTCGCATTCGCGGTAGCCGAGAGGATGGCGATATCACCCTCGTAGTTGGTCTGCTCAGCGACCTGCTTCAGTTCGACGAGTGCGACATCCTCGGTCTTAACCTGGTTGATGAAGAGGCTGCGGCACGACTTTGCCGTGTCCGAGTCGAACGTGATGATCTTCGCGCCGCCGGCCTTGGCCTGGTTGAGGGCCGAGCAGACTGCGTTCGGGTCGTTCGCCGCGATCGCGATGACGTTGATCTTTTTCTGGGTCAGGGTGTTGATGTAGCTGACCTGTGACGATGCGCTCGCCGTGTTCGGGCCGACGACCGAGTAGCTCACACCACTGAGGGAAGCAGCGGCCTTCTTGCCGCCACCGAGCTCAACGTCTGTGTACGGGTTGTTGAGCTGCTTCGGAACGAAGGCGATGCTGAACTTCGATGCGCTCGCGCTGGAGCCGCCGGTGGACCCGCTTGAACAGCCGGCCAGGGCGATGACTGCCGCTGTCGCGACTGCTGCCCCGACCAGGATGCGGCGACGGGTCGATGACCCGCCCTCCGCCAGATGAAATAACTTCATTGTCTATCCCTTTCCTAATGGAATCGTCGCCGGGTGCTCGGCGCCGACTTCTTTCACGCCGCAGATGCGTCGTGAACGACTACGCGGCTCGATCGCCGCCTGTCTGTTGTGCGCCGGATCCTGGCGCTGACACTCGGCGCGATCACCGAGAGCACGAGCAGTGAGCCCGTCACAATGGTGAGCACGGTGTCTGGGAGACCTGCGAGCTGCAGGGAGTAGTTGACGGTGCGGATGATGAGCACCCCGGCGACGACGCCGACGATGCCACCCGTGCCACCGAAGATCGAGACGCCGCCGAGCAGCACGGCAGCCACGACACTGAGTTCAAGGCCCTGCACGCTGTCGCTCTGCGCGCTGGAGTAGCGCAGCACCCAGAAGATGCCGGCGAACGCTGAGATTCCGCCGCTGGCGACGTACAGCCAGAACTTGGAACGGTTCACCCGGATGCCGACGAAGCTCGCTGCCTCTTTGCTGAACCCGAGGGCGAACAGCGCGCGTCCGAACGGCGTGAAGTGCAGGATGACGGCGAACACGACCACCACGATCGCCACGAAGATCATGAAGGTCGGGATGCCCGTCGCCCCGATTGTCGAGGTTGCGAAGGTGGTGAGGTCTGAGGGAAAGTCAGCGACCGCGTTGTCGCCGATGACGACCAGAGCGAGGCCACGGAACAGAGCGAGAGTTCCGATGGTGACAGCGAGCGAGGGGAGCCCGATGGTCGTGATCAGGATGCCGTTGAACGCCCCGCAGAGAAGGCCGACCAGGATGCATGCGACGAATACCCACCAGATGTTCCAGTGTGCGTCGTGGAAGAGCACGCCCATAACCGCAGCGGAAAGGCCCGCGGTGCTCGCGACGGAGAGGTCGATCTCGCCGGTGATAATTATGAGGGCCATTGGCATCGCAATTAGGAGGATCGGGATCGCGTCGATGAGCAGGAAGCTCACCGTTGCTGTGCCGACGAAATATGGCACGAAAACGCTCGCCAGGATCACGATGAGTACGAGCGCGTACACCGTGTTCGCGTTGCGGCCGAAGAACAGGCGGCTGACTGTGCTGCGCGCTCTGACCGGCAGGGTGGTGTTAGACATTTCGGGCCTCGCTCACTCTCAGCTTCCGAGCGGTTCGGATGGACAGGATCCGGTCGAGCAGGATGGCGGCGATGATGAGCACGCCGACAATGGCCTGCTGCCAGAACTTGCTGACGTTGAGGGCGGCGAGCGCACCGGTCATCGTGGTGAGAAGCACCGCGCCGATCGCTGCGCCGGTTACGGTGCCGCTTCCGCCGAAGATCGCTACCCCGCCGACGACCACTGCCGCGACGATCTGTAGCTCGTAGCCGGTGCCGGTGTCTGCACCAACTGAGTTGAAGCGGGATGCGTAGAGCACGCCGGCCAGTCCGGTGAGAGCACCGCAGGCGACGAATGCCCCGACCACCCGGGCGTTGACCCTGATGCCGAACAGTTTCGCAGCCTCGGTGTCTGACCCAATCGCGTAGAGGTCGCGGCCGGAGCGGGCCGAGAACATATAGATGGCGAAGATGATCACGATGATGAGCGCCGCGATTGCGAACAGCGGGATGCCGAAGAGGGTCTGCACAGAGAGGTTGCCGAACTCTGCCGGCTCATTGCCGATGAAGTACTGGTTGCTTCCTGCCCACGCGTTGTTGATGCCACGGAAGATGTAGAGCGTTCCGAGGGTGATCACCAGGGCTGGCACGCCCGCGAGCGTGACGATAAACCCGTTGATCGCTCCGAGCACTGCCCCGAACACGATGCCGATGAGAAAGACGAACGGCAGCGGGATGTGGGGGAATGCCGCGAAGACCGAGCCGGTGCCGTATGCGGTGAGGCCCAGGATCGAGCCGACCGAGAGATCCACGTTCTTCGTGATTATCACGAGGGCCTGACCGACGGCCATCACGACGAAGATCGTCGAGTTGAGCAGTAGATCTTTGACACCCTGCGCTCCGAGAAACCGAGGGTTGACGACCTCCGTCACGATGATCAGCACCGCAAGAGCGGCGAATACCGAGAATTCTCGGGAGACGAAGATTCTGCCTATCGCTCTCCCACCGCGTGCTTCGTGCACGACGGGTGTTGCTGTTGCCTGGCTCATGTGACGTTCTCCGGGGTTGCGCTCGCTGCTTTGAGTACTGCCTCGGCCGTAGCGTCTCCACGCGACAGGCGTGCCGAGATCCGGCCCTCGTGCATGACGAGAACGGTGTCGGCCATTCCGAGCACTTCGGGCAGCTCTGACGAGATCATGAGAACTGCGATTCCCTGCACTGCAAGTTCAGAGATGAGACGGTGGACCTCTGATTTTGTGCCGACGTCGATTCCACGCGTCGGTTCGTCGACGATGAGCAGTTTCGGGTTCGTGGCGAGCCACTTGGCGATGACTACCTTTTGTTGGTTGCCACCGGAGAGCGTCGCAACCGAGAGGTCCTGCGAACCGGTCTTGACCTGCAGTCGTGTCGTCCAGTCTTCAGCGGCGAGGCGTTCGCGACGGGAATCGATCAGCCCGAAGCGAGCGAGTTGCTTGCGCAGCGTGAGGGTCGCGTTTCGGGCAACCGAGAGTTCCATGACTAGCCCTTGCTTGCGGCGGTCCTCTGGAACGAAGCCCATACCGGCATCGATCGCGGCCTGGGGCGAGTGCCCGCTTAGACGCCTGCCGCCGACCGTGACGCTGCCGGAGTCGTACCTGTCGATACCGAACACTGCTCGTGCCACCTCGGTGCGGCCAGCGCCGACCAGACCGGCGAGCGCCACGATCTCGCCGGCACGCACGTCGAAGCTGATGTCGCTGAAGACTCCGGCCCGACTGAGGTTCGTGACGCTGAGGACTGCCTCGCCGATGGTGGCATCCTGCTTGGGGAAGAGCGTCGCGATATCGCGGCCGACCATCTCTCGCACGAGGCCGTCGACAGTGATGTCTGTGGTGAGGTGGGTTGCGATGAAAGCTCCGTCGCGCATCACGGTGACCCGGTCGCACAGGTCGAAGACCTCGTCGAACCTGTGTGAAATGAACAGGATGCCTGCGCCGCTGGCCTTGAGGTTGCGGGCAACCGCGAACAGACGCTCTACTTCGACTCCGCTGAGCGCCGCTGTCGGCTCGTCCATGACGAGCACCTTCGCGTCGAGGGAGATTGCCTTGGCGATCTCGATGATCTGCTGGTCGGCGATGGAGAGGCCGTCTGCAATGCGATCAGGATCGATCGGAACGCCCAGGGTCGTGAAGAGCTCCCGCGCTTGGCTGCGCATCTGTGCTCGGTCGATGAGGCCGAGTCTGCCGCGAGGCTGGCGACCGATGAAGATGTTCTCGGCGACGGTGAGGTCGGGAAACAGCGTCGGCTCTTGGTAGATGACCGACATTCCGGTGGCCTTGCTGTCTGCCGGGCTCCTGAAGACGACCGGCTTGCCCTCGACCTGGAGTGTGCCGGCGTCTGGCTGGTGAACTCCCGCAAGAATCTTGACGAGCGTCGACTTGCCTGCGCCGTTCTCACCGACCAGGGCGTGGATCTCGCCGGCAAGGATCTCGATGGTGCCGTTGGAGAGCGCGATGACCGCGCCGAAGGACTTGGTGGCTCCTGCGAGGGAGAGAAGGGGTGCGCCTTGCGCTGTTTGGCTCATCGTCATTGACGGCGAATCCTCCTCGTTGAGGGAAATTGAATCGTTTTAAAAATCGGAGCGTTTTGCACTCTATGGTCATCGCGGTTCGCTCGTCAAGTCCACAATGAAACGAATCAATAACGGCGCGCACATACCTCGATTACTGGCATGATGCAAAGGAAGCAAGTGCGCAGGGGATCAAGCGGCGTGCAGCAAGCAGAGCGACGGGACAACGGATGTCGGTGAGCGTGAAAGACGTGGCCAGGCGTGCCGGCGTGTCTGTCGGCACCGTCTCCAACGTGATGAACCGCCCAGACAAAGTCTCTGGAAGCACCGTCGATCGCGTGCATCAGGCCATCGAAGAACTGGGCTTCGTGCGCAATGACGCTGCCCGGCAGCTTCGGGCCGGGCGTAGCCGTGCGATCGGCCTGGTCATCCTCGACGTCGGCAACCCGTTCTTCACCGATCTCGCACGGGGCGCAGAAGACAAGGCAGCAGAATCGGGCCTGTCGATCATTCTCGGTAACAGTGATGAGCGAGCGTCGAGAGAGTCCACCTACCTCGACCTGTTTGAGGAGCAGCGGGTTCACGGCGTGCTGATCTCCCCGTTCGGAGACATCACCGATCGCCTCAAGCGCCTGCGTGACCGGGGAATCCCCGCCGTGCTCGTCGACCGCACCAGCACCGACGCCTCATTCAGCTCGGTCTCCGTAGATGACGTCGCCGGCGGCCAGCTGGCCGTTGACCACCTCATCGCCCGGGGAAGGCGACGCATTGCGTTTATCGGCGGGCCAGCCGCGATCCGACAGGTGACCGATCGGCTCGAGGGGGCGCGGATCAGTGCAGCGCGACATCCGGGCGCATCCCTCGAGGTCATCGAGACGAACGCGCTCAGCGTGATCGAAGGCCGTGCAGCAGGTGCTGCCCTGCTCGAACGGCAACCCGCGCAACGACCGGATGCCATCTTCGCAGCGAACGACCTTATCGCGATGGGGGTGCTGCAGGCGCTCAACATGCAGGGGGCTCTGCACGTGCCGAAAGATGTCGCCCTTATCGGGTACGACGACATCGATTTCGCGAGTGCTGCCGTTGTACCGATGTCATCCATCCGCCAGCCGAGTGGGATGATCGGGCAGACCGCGGTCGAGATCCTCCTCGAGGAAGCAGCTGATCCGGGGCTCGCGCCGCGGCAGATCGTCTTCCAGCCCGAGCTGGTCGTGCGCGAGAGTACAAGCTAGGGCGCGACCTCCGGAGCAGCCCGCCCCCGTGAACTGCGAACTGCACCCGCGCTCGCCGCAACCACCACCGCAATTGCGACACCGTCGAGCAGGGTGATCTCCTGGTGCAGGATGACGAACCCCGCGAGCGTCGCGATGGCGGGCGAGATGCTCATCAGGATTGAGAAGGTCGCTGCTGCCAGCCGACGCAGCGCAACGAGTTCGAACGCATAGGGAATTGCCGAGGAGAGCACGGCGACTGCCAGTCCGATGCCGAGGATGTCTGGCCTGACCAGCGTGGCCCCCGCGCTGACGATACCGAGCGGCAGGGTGAGCACCGCGCCGATCGCCATTGCGATAGCGAGGCCGTCGAGCCCGTCAAACCGACCACCGGTTCGCTGCGACATGACGATGTAGCCGGCCCACAGCGCAGCAGCACCGAAGGCGAAGGCCACCCCGACAGGGTCGAGACTGCCGAAACCGCCTCGGCTCAAGAGCGCCACTCCGCCGAATGCGAGCGCAGCCCAGATCCAGGCTGACGCTTTGCGGCTCGTGACGACCGAGAGAACAAGTGGCCCGAGCACCTCGATCGTGACTGTCGCGCCGAGGTGCAGCCGAGACAGCGCCTCATAGAAGAGCCCATTCATGCCCGCGAGCGCCACCCCGAACGCCGCCAGAGTCAGCCAGTCTGCGCGGCTGTGCCCGCGCAACGACGGGCGGCTGACGATGAGCAAAACAATCGCGGAAAAGAAGAGACGCAGAGTGACGACTCCGATGGCTCCGACTGAGGGGAAAAGCAGTACGGCGCAGGATGCTCCGATTTCCTGGCACGCCAGCCCGGCCACAACCAGGCTCACGGCACCGACGGCTCCGGGGCGAGGCTCGGCTGGCATGGCGGCTGACACCCTTCGACCCTAGGGCCTGCCGAAACGGCCACTGGGTCGAGCGCCTCGCGAAGGGGTGCCAGCGCGGAAACAACACCGCAACATCCCGCCAGTATGCTCGCAATTATGGAAGGCCTGTTTGACGGATATGGCGCCCAGGTAACGAAAGGTCGGAAGACCGGAACGACGCCCTGGGACGAGATGTTCGCCGTGCCGTCGCAGGTGCGATCCGCCTATAGGGAGATACACGCCGCGCTGGCGCAGATGACCCAGGAAGAGTTGCGGGGTCGCACCGATGCCCTCGCCAGCTCGTACCTCGCCCAGGGTGTCACGTTCGACTTCGCCGGCGAGGAACGTCCGTTTCCGCTCGACGCCGTGCCCCGCGTCATCGAGCAGGCAGAGTGGACCAAGGTCGAGTCAGGAATCAAGCAGCGGGTACTCGCGCTCGAGGCCTTCCTCGCAGACATTTATGGCAAACAGGATGCTGTCAAAGACGGTGTCATTCCCGCTGGCCTGATCTCATCATCCAGTCACTTCCATCGTGAGGCTGCCGGGATCATCCCGGCAAACGGCGTGCGCATCCAGGTGTCGGGCATCGACCTCATCCGCGACGAGCAGGGCGGCTGGCGGGTGCTCGAAGACAACGTGCGCGTGCCAAGCGGTGTCAGCTACGTCATCTCCAACCGTAGGGTCATGGCCCAGACGCTGCCCGAGTTGTTCGTGTCGATGCGGGTGCGCCCGGTCGGTGACTACCCCCACAAGCTGCTTCAGGCGCTTCGGGCGAGTGCGCCCGATGGCGTCGAAGATCCGACGATCGTGGTGCTGACTCCGGGCGTCTACAACTCTGCGTACTTCGAGCACACGCTGCTTGCCCGACTGATGGGCGTCGAGCTCGTTGAGGGGCGCGACCTGTTCTGCTCGGGTGGCAGGGTCTGGATGCGAACAACGGCTGGGCCGACCAGGGTCGACGTCATCTACCGCAGGGTCGACGACGAGTTTCTCGACCCCCTGCAGTTTCGCGCAGACTCGATGCTCGGCAGCCCGGGCCTCCTCCTCGCGGCACGCCTAGGAAATGTGACCATCGCGAATGCGATCGGCAACGGCGTAGCTGACGACAAGCTGGTCTACACCTACCTGCCCGACCTCATCGAGTACTACCTCGGCGAGAAGGCGATCATCCCCAACGTCGACACCTGGCGACTAGAAGATCCCGCCTCCCTCGAAGAGGTGCTCGATCGGCTCGACGAGCTCGTCGTGAAGCCTGTCGACGGATCAGGCGGCAAGGGCCTCGTCGTCGGACCAGCCGCCACGAAAGGCGAGCTCGAGGCGCTCAGAAAGAGGCTGCTCGCAGACCCGCGCGGATGGATCGCGCAGCCGGTCGTTCAGCTCTCGACTATCCCGACACTCGTCGAAGACGGCATGCGCCCGCGTCACGCCGACCTCCGCCCATTCGCCGTCAACGATGGCAAAGACGTCTGGGTGCTCCCCGGGGGCCTCACTCGAGTTGCCCTTCCGGCCGGTGAACTCGTCGTCAACAGCTCGCAGGGTGGCGGCTCGAAAGACACCTGGGTCGTTGGGGAAGACCCGCTGCAGGTGTCGCGACACTCCATCCAGGGTCTCGTAGCAGACCAGGCGTCATCCACCCAGGCAATCCCGATCATCGGGCACGAGGTGCACAACGTCGACCAGGCCCCGCGCGATCGCACGCTCGGGCAGGGGCAGCAGGAACAACAGCAACAGCAATCCGAGGGGGGTGCACAGTGCTGAGCCGCATCGCGGAATCCCTGTTCTGGATCGGCCGCTACATCGAGCGCTCAGACGGCACGGCCCGCATTCTCGACGTGCACCTCCAGCTTCTGCTCGAAGACCCGTGGATCGAAGAAGATCTTGCCTGCCGCTCGCTGCTCAGCGTGATGGGCAGCGAGATCCCGGAAGATCGCGTACTGAACCGGCAGAGCGTGCTCGACATCCTGGCCATCGATCGATCAGAGCCCGCGTCGATCGCATACTCGCTCGGCGCAGCGCGAGAGAACGCCAGACGAGCTCGCGAGATCGTGTCGAGCGAGCTGTGGGAGTGTCTCAATACGACGAGAGCGCGGATGCCTCGCAAGATCACCAGCGAAAAGGTGCACGAATTCTTTGCATGGGTTCGTGAGCGTTCAGCACTCGCCGTCGGCATCATCGAGTCGGCAACCAGCCGCGATGAGGCCTGGCAGTTCTTCACCCTCGGCAGGTCCATCGAGCGGGCTGACATGACCGCTCGCCTGCTCGCAACCAGGTCGCTGACCGAGGCGAGCGGGCCATCCTGGACCACCATTCTCCGGTCGTGCGGAGCGTACGAGGCCTACCTCCGCACTTACCGTGGGGTGCCGAGCGCGCGCAACGCAGCGGAATTCCTGTTGCTGGATCGGCTCTTTCCACGCAGCATCCTGTTCTCGGTGCGTCGCGCTGAAATGTGCATGCGCGACATCGAGCCGCGCACCGACCGGGTCGGGGTTTCAGACCAGGCGCAACGCCTTCTCGGCCAGATCCGCAGCGAGCTCGAATATCGGCCGATTGCCGAGATTCTCGAAGACCTCCCCCTGCACATGGATAATGTGCAGGCGGCGACGAGTGCGGCATCCGAGGCGATTCGGCAGCGCTATTTCCCCACAAACGCCGCACCCATCTGGGTGGGGGAGAACACGTGAACCGGCTTCGCATCAAACACGTCACCGGGTTCAATTACGGTGGTGAGGTCACCGCCAGCTATAACGAGGCGCGAATGCTGCCGACGAGTGGCGATGGCCAGCTGGTTCTCTCGAGCAAGCTCGAAATCCTGCCGATCTCTGCCCACCACACGTACGTCGACTATTGGGGCAGCCGGGTCTCGTCGTTCGAGATTCTCACTCCGCACAAGGAACTCGCGCTGACCGCCACGAGCCTGGTCGAGGTGCGTCCGCGTGACCACACCGATCACATCGTCAGCTGGGCCGATCTCGCCACCGCCGCAGAACGGGCAACCGAATACGTCGAGCAGCGCAAGCAGACCAAGCTGACCGCCCCACCCAAAGGCGTTGTCGAGCTTGCGAAGAAGATCGCGGATGCCGCAGCGAACCCCTGCGACGCTGCCTTAGAGATCTCGCGCAGCATCGGCGAGAGCGTTGAGTACATGCAGGGCGTAACGGGCGTGCACACCACTGCCGCCGAGGCCTGGGACCACCGCAAGGGTGTCTGCCAAGACATCGCGCACCTGGCGATCGGCGCACTTCGGGCGGTTGGAATCCCGGCGCGCTATGTTTCTGGATACCTGCATCCGAAACCCAACGCCGCTATTGGCGAGACTGTCGCAGGCGAATCGCACGCCTGGGTCGAGTGGTTCTGCGGAGATGCCTGGCGAGGGTTCGACCCGACAAACCAGATCGAGATCGGCGATCGCCACGTGACAGTTGGGCGTGGACGCGACTACAACGATGTGCCCCCGCTGCGAGGCGTCTACGCTGGCCCGTTCAAGAGCAAGCTCTTCGTGAAGGTTGAGATCACCCGCGAGTCGTAGCCGCGCCAGACATCCGCGATTGTTCCATCGTGTACCGATTGTTGGTGTACGGCCCGGAACAATCCGTCCGGCACGGAACAATCGCGGGGAGTGGTGGCGCAGCGTCACCCCTTCTGCGAGGTGACCTCAGCCGTCACGATCTCTTCGGCCACGTCTGCACGACCCGTACTCACGGTGAAGTGGCGGTCTGCCCAGTGCACCCTCACGTTCGTGAAATGCACCAGCCAGTAGACCCCGACCATGGTGGCGAGGATGCCCGCGGCCGCAGCCACCCCGATCGCCCATCGTGGCCCGAACTCGTTGGCGACCCAGCCTACGATCGGAGCCCCGATCGGAGTTCCACCCATGAAGATAGCCATGTAGATCGCCATCACCCGACCCCGCAGGGCTTGCGGGGTGGAGAGCTGCACCGATCCATTCGCCGTCGTCATGAGGGTCTGGGATGCCAGTCCGGTGATCACGAGCGCTGCTCCGAACAGCCAATACGAGGGCGCTATCGCGGCGAAACCGCAGCCGACCGCGAACACCGCTGTTGCAACGAAGAGGAAGCGCAGCCTGGGTTTTTCCCGGCGTGCCGAGAGCAGTGCGCCGACGACCGATCCGACCGCCATGACAGAGGAGAGGATGCCGAATTCCGCGGCCCCCTTATGGAACAGGGTGGTCGACATCGTCGAGATGAAGATCGGGAAGTTGAGGCCGAAGGTGCCGATGAGAAAGACCATGATGAGCACGACCATGATGTCTGGTCGTGATTTCACATACCGGAACCCCTCGACGAGGTTGCCCCGTTTGCGTGCGACCTTCGGCACGGAGTTCAACTCGCTCACCCTGAGGAATTTGAGCGAGATGAGCACGGCGGCAAAAGACACGGCATTGATCAGGAAGACCCAGCCGGCTCCCACTGCAGCGGTCAGTAGCCCGGCGACGGCGGGCCCTATCATGCGAGCGAGGCTGAAGGATGCAGAGTTGAGTGCCACAGCATTCGACAGGTTCTTGCCTCCGACGAGTTGCGAGACGAAGGTCTGCCTGGCCGGTGCATCGAAGGCGGCCGCGCAGCCAAGGAGAAATGCGAACACGTATACCTGCCAGAGCTGCACCGTGCCGGTGACGGTGAGGATGCCGAGGGCGAGCCCGAGAAACCCCATCGTCGCCTGTGTTGCCATCAGCAGGTGCCGCTGGTTGATGCGGTCAGCCACGAGTCCGCTGATCGGCAGCAGCAGTAGCTGCGGGCCGAACTGCAGCGCCATCACGATGCCGACAGCGGCTGCGTCATGGTGGGTCAGCTGGGTGAGAACCACCCAGTCCTGGGCGGTGCGCTGCATCCAGGTGCCCACGTTTGAAACGATCGCACCACTCGACCACACCCGATAGTTGTAGCCGCTGAGGGAGCGAAACATCGCACTCACTGGTCGGCGAGCCTCCGCAGGATCGGCCCGGCTGCGTCGACTACCGCTCGCTCTTGCTTGCTGAGTTCGGCAAGGGCCTGGGTGAACCAGGCGTCCCGGCGCTCTCGAGTCTCGACGATGAAGGCGCGGCCGGCAGGCGAGAGATCGAGGCAAACTTTACGAGCGTCGTCCGTCGCCGTCTCCCTGGTGACGAGTCCGGCGCTCACCAGTGCGTTGATGGTTCGGTTCATGCTCGGCGGAGTGACGCGCTCATGTTCGCTGAGGGAGCCGAGGGTCTGCTGGCCGGTTGTGAAGAGGGCGAACAGCACCGAGCGCTGCCCCTCCGTGACTTCTTTGTCACCCTGCATTGAACGAATCCGGCGCGCAAGTCTCTGGATAGAGAGCCTGAGTTCCTGATCGTCCTGGGTCACACCGTTAGCTTAGCTCATTAGCTTTGCTAACTAAACGTGAGGTGTTGGCGCGCGATCGATGAGCGTCTGGATGACGGATGCAGCGGTGCCGGCATCCTCGATCGTCACCGCCGAAGCAAACCCCGCTCGGTTCGTTACCACCAAGCCCGCGGACCGTCGCGTCACGTATGCCCGGCCGCTACCCGAGAAGCGGTAGCCCCACCCGCCCCAGCGCAGCGGATCGATCGTCTCGGCTTCGACGCTCGCAATGCTCGCGAGGGGAATGCGCATAAGCGGCACCCGAAAGAGTGTGGATGCGAGCCGCATCCCGCGCTGGTCGACGGTGAGGCGCACCCGGGCGAGGAGCAGTGTGCTGAGGCCAGCGACCACGCAGGCCACGGCGCCGACGATAGCCCCCGCCGAAGCGGCCGAGGCGAGTACGAGCGCGAGCCCGATTATGCCGACGGCCGTGACCCCCACGCCCATGAGCAGGAAGGAAGTGCTGCCGGTGACCCCGCTCCAGGCGACCCGCTCGTCTGCGTCCAGCGGGAGGGCGGCGACGGGGTGACCGTCGGGATCCGACCGGGGGCGCGAAGGCACCAGCAGGATGACGATGGCAGCGACCGCGGGCGCGGCGAGCAGCACCAGCCAGTTCAGCCCGATCACGGCACGGTCGGGAGACGAAGCCTGCACAGTCGCGAGAGCCGTGATCACCCAGCCCGCTGCGAGGATGGCGCCGGTCAGGGTAGCGATGCCCGCGTAGAGTCGCGCGGTCGTTCCCTGGCTCGGGCGCACGACGAAGACGATTGCGATTGCCGTGATCGCCGCGACAACGGCCGCGAAGATCCCGAACGAGAGCCACGTGTTCGAGTAGCCGTCCGGCGTGTTGCCCGACGACCAGTGAGATGCCATGACGGGGCCGATTGCTGGCGCGATGACCGCTCCGGCCGCCAGCATCCCCACTAGCGGAAGCAGGCTGGCGAGGCAGCCGAGAATGCGTCGTGGTGTCATGTCATTCCTCTGATCAGGTTCGCGAGCTCGCTCGGCGAGACACCGAGCGCACGGGCATCCGCAACGAGCATCGCTGCAGATTCGTAGAGTTCTTTCGTGCCGTGCGCATCCCCGGCGATGACAATGGCCCCGCGCCCCCGGCGCAGCTCGATGAGACCGCTGTCGCGCAGCATGTCGTAGGCCCGCAGAACGGTGTGCATGTTGATGTCGAGGGCGGCCCCCAGCTCGCGAGCGGAGGGCAGTCGTTCGCCGATGATCACGGATCCGGTCGCGATCCCACGGCGTACCTGGCTCGCAATCTGCTCGGGGATCGGCGCACTCGATCCCGGTGCGATGCGAATTAACATGTTCTAGTTGTACTAAAACAACCCAGCGGATGCAATCCTCAATACACTTCTTTAACGACCTAAGGAGGCCCCATGCAGTTCACCGCGGCACGTCAGGATCGCACGTTCGTCGACGCTGACGGGGTCACCATCCACTTCTACGTCTGGAAGTCCCCGGCGGCCACCGGCGTCGTGCAACTCGCGCACGGCCTGGGCGAATACGCGACGCGATATGAGCGCCTGGCCCAAGATTTCGTCGCAGCCGGATTCACCGTGTATGCCGACGATCACCGCGGTCACGGTGCGACAGGCATGCAGCAGGGAGGGGACGATCGGACCAAGCTCGGGCAGCTCGGGCAGCTCGGGCAGGGGGGCGTCCGCTCGACAGTTCGATCCGTCGGCGAATTCACGCAGCTCATCACAAGGGAAAACCCGAACCTCCCGCTCGCACTGCTTGGCCACAGCTGGGGCTCGCTGATCGCCCAGAAACTGCTCAATGAGCACGCCGAGAATTACGACGCAGTCGTGCTCACCGGCACCGCGTTCCGCACGCTGCGGCATATGAACAGCGGAGACCTCGCCAAACGTCACAATGTCGCGGGAGGCACCGGCTATGAGTGGCTCAGTCGTGACCCGGCCGTCGGGCAGGCGTTTCTCGATGACCCACTGGCTTTCAAGGCGAACGCGGCGAAGCTGTTCGGGATCGTGGATGGGATGCGGCTGCTCGGGCGCCCTGCGAGAAAGCTGGGCCACGACATCCCAGTGCTCATCCAGATCGGCAGCGAAGACACCCTGGGCGGAACGAAGAGTGTCGAACTGCTCGCGAAGGACTACCTCACCCGCTCCCACCTCAGCGATGTCGAGCTGATCGTCTACGCCGACGCCCGCCACGAAATCTTCAACGAGACCAACCGGGTCGAGGTGGTGGCCGACACCATCGCGTGGCTCACCTCCCGGCTGGCGGCATAGTCTGGAGCGATGCACGGTGAATTCAAGGTTCCTGGCGGCAAACTCGTCGTAGTCGATCTCGAGGTCGTCAACGGACTACTCTCGCAGTTCCGACTGGCCGGTGACTTCTTCCTTGAACCCGAGGATGCTCTGCACGCGATCGACTCCGCGGTGAACGGGCTGCCGGCGGAGAGCGAAGCAAAGGCCATCGCGGCTACCGTGCAGTCTGCGCTCCCGGCCGGCGCAATCCTGCTCGGCTTCTCGCCGGACTCCGTCGCCGTGGCAGTGCGGAGGGCCCTCTCGAAGGCCGCAGGCTGGAAAGACTATGACTGGCAACTCATCCATGGTGCTGCCTATCCGCCTGTGGTGCAGATGGCACTCGACCAGGTGCTGTCTGAGGAGGTTGGTGCGGGCAGGCGTAAACCCACCCTGCGCATCTGGGAGTGGAATGAGCCGGGTGTGGTGCTCGGCAGCTTCCAGTCCGTGAAGAACGAGGTCGACCTCGACAATGCGAAGAGGTACGGCTTCCAGGTGGTGCGCAGGGTAAGCGGAGGGGGTGCCATGTTCATGGAGGCCGGCTCGGTGATTACCTATTCCATCTACGCGCCGCTCGAACTGGTTCAGGGAATGTCATTCGCGGACTCGTACGCGTTTCTCGACGAGTGGGTGATTACTGCGCTGAAATCGCTCGGCATCGACGCCTCATACGTGCCGCTTAACGACATCACGAGCCCGACCGGCAAGATCGGCGGCGCAGCACAGAAGCGCCTCGGCAGCGGCGCAGTGTTGCACCACGTGACGATGAGCTACGACATGGATGGCGACCGCATGGTCGAGGTGCTCAGAATCGGCCGCGAGAAAATGAGCGACAAGGGAACGAAGAGCGCGAACAAGCGGGTCGATCCGCTGAAGAGCCAGACTGGCCTGACCCGATCCGAGATTATCGAGACCATGGAGAAGACCTTCACCGGGCTCTATGGCGCCACCCCGAGCGAGGTCACTGCCGACGAGCTCGCCCAGGCTGAACAGCTGGTGCGCGAGAAGTTCGGAACAGATGAATGGCTCTACCGCGTACCCTAGAACGGTGAACTGGTGGGTGTTCGGTGGAGTCGTGGTGGGAATCGCTGCGCTGGGATACCTCGGCCAGCGCTTCGGCATGTTCGACCTGCTGGGGCGCAACAAGTCCAAAAGCGCGGGTAACGGCGCCGGCATGATGGGCATCGGCGACGAAGTATTCGCGCCGGCCCGGCACGAAGCGCAGATCGAGCTCGACCGGCAGACTATCTTGCCTGCGCCGGCCCCGGTTGCGGGCGATGGCGACAAGGGTATCTACGAGGGCCAGGTCACAATCGACCTGACCAGGCTGCCGAAGCAGCGGGATTAGCGAACCTCGAGCTCCTCGTAGTCCGAGTGGCGCTCGAGCCAATCGACGACGAACGGGCATTCGGCGACCAGTCGATAGTCGGTGTCTGAGCGGATGGTGTCGAGCACGTGCTCAACCATTTCGTCGCCGAGCCCCTCATGGCGGTGCTGAGGATTGATCTCACTATGAGTGAGCACTATCGAATTGCCACGCATCGAATAGTCGACAAGTCCGACCTGTTGGCCGTCTTTCTCGAAGAGGTAGCGATTCTGGCCGGGGAGATGCTGCACGACGCTGGACATCCTTCGACCATAAGCACTCTCCCTGTGCCCTGCAAAGGCTTGACACTCTCGACGGATGGGAGAATGAGTCATGCCCTCACCCTGGACGCCGATGTCGCCCGACCGGGTGATCCTCGGGGACAACCTCGGGGCGCTCACCGACCTGCCCGACGGAGCGTTCACTCTGGTCTACCTCGACCCGCCGTTCAACACCGGGCGCAGCCAGGCCCGGCAGTCAACGACGTCGGTGCGGTCGGCAACAGGCTCAGTGAAGGGTTTCAAGGGCCAGCAGTACGAGCGGATCAGGGGCGACCTGATGAGCTACGACGACAGTTTCGACGACTATTGGTCGTTTTTGGAGCCTCGCCTGGCTGAAGCATGGCGTCTGCTTGCACGGGACGGAACGCTCTACCTGCACCTCGACTACCGCGAGGCGCACTACGCCAAGGTGCTGCTCGACGCCCTGTTCGGCAGGGAGAGTTTTCTCAACGAGATCATCTGGGCCTATGACTATGGTGCCAAGTCGAAGAACCGGTGGCCGACCAAACACGACACGATCCTGGTCTACGTGAAGACGCCGGGCGGCTACCACTTCGATTCGTCGGCGGTCGACCGTGAGCCCTACATGGCTCCCGGCCTGGTGACCCCCGAGCAGGTCGCCCGGGGCAAGCTCCCCACCGATGTCTGGTGGCACACCATTGTGTCGCCGACCGGCCGCGAGAAGACGGGGTACCCCACCCAGAAACCGGAGGGGATTCTGCGGCGCATCGTGCAGGCATCCAGTCGTGAGGGCGACTGGGTGCTCGACTTCTTCGCGGGCTCGGGCACAACAGGGGCGGTCGCGGCCGCGCTCGGGCGAAGGTTCGTGCTCGTCGACCAGAGCGATGAGTCGATGGCTGTGATCCGGCAGCGTTTCGAGAAGTCTGGCGTGGTCGCCGAGTACGTCACACTGGGGCCATGACCGCCGCCCTCTGGATCACCGCCATCCTGCTCGCCCTCGTGTATCTCGGCTCTGGCGGAGTTAAAGTGGCCCGCAGCCGCACCCGTCTCGAAGGGCAGATGAGCTGGGTGAAGGGCGCCACCGGCTGGCAGGTGAAGGTGGTCGGAGTTCTTGAGGTGCTTGGCTCACTTGGCGTGATCCTGCCGCTCGCGTCGGGTATCGCCCCGGTGATGACGGCCATCTCTGCGCTCTGCCTCGCTCTGGTGCAGGTCGTAGCCATCCCGGTTCACCTGCGCATCCGAGACCTTCGCTCCCTGCCGGTCAATGTGATTCTGCTCCTGCTCGCCGTTGCGGTGGCCGTCCTGCGACTGGTAACCCTGTAATGCAGTTACACGCTCTCGCGTTCGACCATCCTGGTCGGCATGATGGTGAGGTTATCGACGGTCTCGCCGGCTATGAGCCGAACGAGAACCTCGGCCATGCGTGATCCCATCGCAACTGACGACTGCTCCATTGTGGTGAGCGGCGGCAGTGACGAGGTCGAGTAGTAGTCGTTGTCGAACCCGACGATGGCGACGTCTTCTGGAACGCGGATGCCCCGCTCACGTAGCACGCCGAGCGCGCCATATGCCATTTGGTCGCTGGCCACGAACACTGCGTCGAAGGGCTCGCCCCGGTCGAGCAGCCGGCCCATCGCTGCGGCTCCGCCGGGCGGGGTGAAGTCGCCGACCTCCCACAGGGTCGACTCGAGCTTGGCATCTGCAAGTGCCATTCGCCATCCCTCTAGCCGGTCGAGCCCCGCGCCCATGTCTTGCGGGCCTGCGATGGTCGCGATGCGTGCGCGGCCGTGCGCGATGAGATACTCGGTGGCCAACTGTGCAGCCCCGACGTTGTCGACGTCGACGACATAGCTGTCGGGGCCTTCGTCGCTCATCGGCCTTCCGCCGAATACGACCGGTAAAGATTTGGCCAAGGCCCGATATGAGTTGTCTTTGCTGTGGTGCGAGAGAATGAGCGCGCCGTCGACATTGCCGCCCTGCAGGTACCGCCTGGTCTTCTCGGGGCTGGTCTCCGACGCTATGAGCATGCTGAGCGTGTAGTCGGTGGTCGCGAGATGCTGTGCTATTCCCTGCACCACTGTCGCGAAGAACGGGTCGGAAAAGAACCGCGCCGTGTTCTCAGGAATGACCAGCGCGATCGCCTGGGTGCGTCGGCTGGCGAGCGTTCTCGCTGCCCGGTTGGGCACATAGCCGAGCTGCTCGATAGCCCGGCTGACTGCTTCGATGGCTTCGGGGGTCACCCGGGGCGATTCGTTGACTACACGCGACACGGTCGAGCGGGAGACTCCGGCGAGGGCTGCGACAGCTTCAAGCGTCGGCACGGGCAGGCGCTGCTCGACTTCGCTGGTCATCGCAGCCCTTTCACCGTGGTGACCTCATTTTAGGACGAAGGGGCCAGTGCTCCGGCAATGATCGCCGAGTAGGCCATCCCGCTGTCTTTGACGGTGCGCACCTGCGTGTCATAGTCCACGTGCACGATGCCGAACCGCTTGTCGAAGCCCCACGCCCACTCGAAATTATCGAGAAGGGACCAGAGAAAATAGCCTCGCACATCCGCACCCTGCTCGATGGCTTCTGAGATCGCCTGCACGTGCTGGTGCACATACGCGGTGCGCTCCGGGTCGTGCACCCTGCCATCGGCGCTCACGACATCGTCGAATGCAACGCCATTCTCGGTCACATACAGCGGCGGGAGCGTCGGGTACTGGGCAGACAGTCTCAGCAGCAGCGTGCGCAGGCCGTCAGGATTGACTTCCCAGCCCATCGCGGTGTGCGGCAAGTCGCGTGGCGGGAACGTCACATACTCCGACCCCACGAACGGCGATGCATAGGGTCGGTCGGTCGGCACGACTACCTTCTTCTCGGAGGGATGCCCGCTCACCTGGTCGTCGTGGTAGTAGTTGACCCCCAGAAAGTCGATCGGCTGGTGGATCACCTCGAGGTCGCCGGGCAGAACGACCTCGGCGAGCCCGTAGTCAGCCACATCCTCGAGAAGGTCGGCAGGATAGGCGCCGAGCACGACCGGCTCAATGAACATGCGGTTCCAGAGTCCGTCGACGCGGCGAGCTGCTTCGATGTCGACCGGGTCGGTCGAGTCTTGAGGAATAGCTGTGGTCAGGTTCAGCGTGATGCCGATCTGCTCGGCCCCGAGTGCGCGAAGGGCAGCTGTCGCAAGGCCATGACCGAGGTGCTGGTGGTGCACGGCCGCGAGCGCGGCGCGCGGATCTTGTAGCCCAGGGGCGTGCTCACCCGAAGCATACGAGATGAGGGACGAGCAGAACGGCTCGTTGAACGTCGTCCAGTGGGTGACGCGGTCGCCGAGCACATCGTGCACCGCCGTCGCGTAGTCCCTGAATCGGTACGCGGTGTCCCTGTTCGCCCAGCCGCCGGTCTCCTGGACGGCCTCTGGCAGGTCCCAGTGATACAGCGTGAGCCAGGGCAGGATGCTTGCCTCGAGCAGTTCGTCGACGAGCCTGCTGTAGAACGAGAGGCCGGCGCGGTTGACGTCTCCGTCTGCCGGCTTGACGCGTGCCCAGCTGGTCGAGAACCGGTAGGAGCCGAGCCCGAGCTCTTTCATCAGCGCGACGTCCTGGGGCATGCGGTGATAATGGTCGACCGCCACTTCGGGGGTGTCTCCGTTCGCGACGGCGCCTGGCACGCGCGCGAAGACATCCCAGATGGAATCGAGCTTGCCGTCTTCGTGGGCGGCACCCTCGATCTGGGCTGCTGCTGTCGCAGACCCCCAGAGAAAGCCGGGGGGAAAGTTCATTGTCATCAGCCTTTCACGGCTCCTTGCATGATTCCGGCCACGAGCTGTTTGCCCGCGGCGACGAAGAGGATGAACAGCGGCACTGTTGCGAGCAGCACTCCAGCGAGCACTATCGAGTAGTCCACGAAGTGGCTCGCTTGCAGCAGCGACAGGGCTACCGGGAGCGTCGGGTTGCTCTGGTCGAGCACGATGAACGGCCAGAAGAAGTTGGTCCAGGTCATGATGAAGGTGAACAGCCCGAGCATCGCAGTAGCGGGCCGTGCTGCCGGCAGTGCGATGCTCCAGAAGGTGCGAATCATGCTCGCGCCATCCACCCTCGCGGCCTCGATGAGCTCGTCGGGCAGGGCTGTCGAGATGTACTGCGTCATCCAGAAGACACCGAAAGCGGTTACCAATCCTGGCACGATAACGGCGCCGATTGTTCCGGTCCAGCCGAGGTCTGACATGGCGATGAACAGCGGAACGACAGCGAGCTGGGTCGGCACTGCTGTCGTCGCGATGACGAAGACGAGCAGCACCCTGCTTCCACGGAAGCGCAGTTTGGCGAACGCGTATCCGGCGAGGGTCGAGAAGAACACCACCGAGAGAGAGACGATCGTCGAGACGACGATGCTGTTTCCGAGTGCTTTCCAGAAGTTGACGTTCGGGTCGTTGACGACCTTGAGCACATTCGCGACGAAGTTGGCGCCAGGAATCCAGGACAGGTTCTGGTTGGTGATCGTCGAAGCGTCACCGCTGCCGATTATGAAAGACCAGTAGAGGGGAAGCAGGGACGCGACGAGGATGACCGCGAGGAACGCGTAGACAAGCGAGCCGGGGCGCTGCGCCACGATCGCCTTGCGGCGTCGCTGCTGCCGGCTCTGACGCTGGAGGAAGGATGGGGCGGTCATGACTCTCGACCTCCGTGGTTGGCGCCGCTGTTGGCTATTCGCCGGGTGATGAGGAAGTTGATGATGCCCATCACAATGATGACGACGAA
Organism: Lacisediminihabitans sp.; assembly: GCA_043746355.1. GTDB lineage: Bacteria > Actinomycetota > Actinomycetes > Actinomycetales > Microbacteriaceae > Lacisediminihabitans. Next base: position 40,814 of record JAYTRC010000037.1, read on the forward strand.
GAGTAGCCAGGCGACGGCGGATGCCCGACCGAAGTCGAGTTGCCCCCAGCCGAGGTTGTAGAGGTAGAGGGTGAGGGTGAGCCATTGGTGGTTCGCCCCTCCGGTGCCGGTCTGGTCGAACAGGCGCGGTTCGTCGAAGATCTGCAGACCGCCGATGGTGGCGGTGATGATCACGAAGATCAGCGTCGGTCGAAGCTGCGGAATGGTGATCGAGAAGAAACGCCTGATGGTTCCTGCGCCGTCTATCGCCGCAGACTCGTAGAGGTCGCGGGGGATGGCCTGCATCCCGGCCAGCAGGATGAGCGCGTTGTAGCCGGTCCAGCGAAAGTTGACCATCGTGGCGATGGCCACCTGCGAAGCGAAGGTGTTCGTGTGCCATCCGATGGCCGGTATGCCGATGTGGCCGAGCAGGTTGTTGATCAGTCCGTAGCGATCTGCGAAAAGCTGGCCGAAGATGAGGGCGACTGCGACCGGCATGACGATGTACGGCACCAGCACACTCATGCGCCAGAAGGTGCGGCCGCGAAGGTTATTGTCGAGCACGGCCGCGATGATTAGCGCGAACGCGATTTGGGGCACCGACGAGAGCAGGAAAATGCCGAAGGTGTTACGCAGCGCGATCCAGAAATCCTGCTGGCCGAGCACGAAGGCGAAGTTGTCGAACCCGACCCAGGCGCCCTGGCCGCCGATCAGATCCCACTTATGGAGTGATACCCAGGCGGTGTAGAGAAGCGGGAAGAGCCCGACGACCGCGAAGACGATAAAGAAGGGGGAGATGTAGAGGTACGGCGAGACCTTAACGTCCCAGCGCCCGAGGGTCTGGCTGAACGCGATCCGGCGGGGCGAGCGAGACGCCCGTCGCTGGGCGCGGGCGCTGAGGGTGGAAGTGGTCATCGTTGGCACCTTGCATCGTGGTGGTGGAGAAGGGCCCGGGGGGCGCGCCCCCCCCCGGCCC
>JAYTRC010000038.1:0-1902 GCA_043746355.1 Lacisediminihabitans sp.
TCTGCGGGATGACGCCGGAGGCTGCGGTGTTGCGGCGGAAGATCTCGCCATACTTACCCAGCGCCACGACGCCCTCATGGATCTCGCCCTCAAGACCGGCGTTCCGATCATCGGCATGCTCGACTCCGGAGGGGCCCGAATCCAGGAGGGCGTCGTGGCGCTGGGTAAGTATGGCGAGATCTTCCGCCGCAACACCGCAGCCTCCGGCGTCATCCCGCAGATCTCGATCATCATGGGACCGGCCGCCGGCGGTGCCGTCTACTCCCCCGCCCTCACGGACTTCGTGATCATGGTCGATAAGACCAGCCAGATGTTCGTGACCGGCCCCGACGTGATCAAGACCGTGACCGGTGAGGATGTCGGCATGGAGGAGCTCGGCGGCGCGCTCACCCACAACAGCATCTCGGGTGTCGCCCACTGGCTGGCGAGCGACGAGGATGACGCCCTCGACTACGCCAGGACGCTGTTGTCGTTTCTTCCGGATAACAACCTGGCCGAGCATCCGATCTATGACAGCGAAGTCGAGCTGGAGATCACCGACGCAGACCGCAAGCTCAACACGATTGTGCCCGATTCGCCGAACCAGCCGTACGACGTGAAGACGGTCATCGAGCACATCGTCGATAACGCAGACTTTCTCGAGGTGCAGCCACTCTTCGCGCCCAACATCGTCATCGGTTTCGGCCGCGTCGAAGGCCGGGCGGTTGGGATCATCGCGAACCAGCCCAACTCAATGGCGGGCACCCTCAACATCGAGGCTGGCGAGAAGTCTGCGCGATTCGTGCGGTTCTGCGACGCATTCTCGATCCCGATCCTCACCCTCGTAGACGTTCCCGGCTACCTGCCGGGCACCGACCAGGAGTGGACGGGGGTAATCCGCCGCGGGGCGAAGCTGCTCTACGCATACGCGGAGGCGACGGTTCCCCTGGTGACGGTCATCATCCGCAAGGCCTATGGCGGCGCATACATCGTCATGGGCTCGAAGCAGCTCGGTGCCGACCTCAACTATGCGTGGCCGACGGCCGAGATCGCGGTCATGGGCGGGCAGGGCGCCGTGCAAATCCTGTACCGCAACGAGATCAAAGCCGCTGAAAATGCCGGCGAGGATGTCGCTGCCGTGCGCACGAAACTGGCCAACGAGTACACATACAACGTCGCATCGCCGTTCCTGGCGGCTGAGCGTGGCGAGCTCGACGGAATCATCGAGCCGGCGGCAACCCGGGTCGTGGTGGTGAAGGCACTCCGCGCACTTCGCACCAAGCGGGCGACCCTGCCGCCCAAGAAGCACGGAAACATCCCGCTGTGAGCGATGCACAGGTCGACGCGTTCTCAGTGCTGTCCGGCAGCCCCACTGCCGAGGAGCTCGCTGCCATCACCGCGGTCATCGAAGCCCTGCTCGACGAGCAGGGCGAGAATGACCGCAAACACGACCGCTCGGGCCAGACCGGGTGGCAGCGCAGTCAACGGAACCTGCGCGGCACGCTCGCGCCCGGATACGGTGCCTGGCGCAGCTTTTCAGCCTGACCGCGAGGAATGTCCCCCAATCGAAAACCGAACTTCTGAAGCCGAAGCTGCGGGGTGCACAGGCAACTGATTCCGTCGCCACTGCAACGGAAGCAGCAGAGGTTTGGGCATCCGACGAGCTAAATCCACCCGCTCTCCGATTTTGTACCCCTGATCCCGAAACGACCGAGCCGGTATATCGGCCTTTATCCGGCTCAAGGGGTACAAACTCGTACCCCTGTAGTCCCCCAAAGTGACGACTTTTCTGTACGGTGATGGCACTGCAGTATTGGTCTTGCTAGGTGTTTCTCATTGAGTTACACCACCACTCATTAGCCGACTAGGGTAAGCGGGCTAATGATCTGGGGGCGGGTCAGGACGATATTCGGGTTATCGTCC
>JAYTRC010000039.1:0-17630 GCA_043746355.1 Lacisediminihabitans sp.
CCGAACCCGGAAGCTAAGACTCTCTGCGCCGATGGTACTGCAAGGGGGACCTTGTGGGAGAGTAGGACACCGCCGGACTTCTTTGTAAGATGGCCACCCGCCGCGTTTAATAGACGTGGTTGGGTGGCCATTTTGCTTTAACGCTCGTGTTTTCATGACGCATAAATTTCACAGTGACTTAGACCAGGAGACCCTCGTGTCCGATCCATCCGATCGCCAGAAGCGCCCAGGGCAGAAGCCAGCGGGTGCCCGACCGTCGACCGGCCGGCCCTCGACCGGCCGACCGGACCGTGGGGGAGCCGGGCGTCCAGCCCCCGCGAACCGTCAGCCACGCACGCCTGACCGGCCCGGCTATCAGGGACGGTCGCCGCGGGATGAGCCGGTTGATCCGGATCCGCTAGGTCTCCGTTCGGTGCGCAACAGGCACGATGACCCGGTGATTCCAGAGGACGCCCAGGCGAAGGAGCTCGATCGAGTCGCCCGCGCCCAGCTGAAGACTCTCTCCAAGGAGAATGCCGACGAGGTTGCGCGCCACCTGGTTATGGTCGCCCGCCTGATCGAATCCGATCCTGCGCTGGCTCACCAACATGCGGTGTCAGCCGCTCGTCGAGCTGGGAGGATCTCGGTCGTTCGGGAGACTCTTGCGATCACGGCATACTCGACCGGAGACTTCGCCCTCGCGCTCCGCGAACTGCGTACCTACCGGCGCATCTCTGGCAAAGACGACCAGCTGCCGCTGATGGTCGACAGCGAACGCGGACTCGGGCGTGCTGACCGAGCGCTCGAGCTCGGTCGATCTGTTCCGCGTTCGTCTCTTGCCGTCGAAGTGCAGGTGCTGCTTGCTGTTGCGATGTCTGGAGCCCGACTCGACCTCGGGCAGCCCGATGCGGCGCTGGTCGAGCTTCAGATTCCACAGCTCGACCCTGAGAAGGCTTTTTCGTGGAGCCCGGTTCTCTTCGATGCGTACGCCGCTGTACTCGAGGAGCTCGGTCGCGAAGACGAGGCTGAAGAGTGGTGGCAGCGCTCCGACCGAGCAAGCGCAGCGCTTGATGGCGGTTCGGTCTCCGAAGACGATGACGTAGTCGAGGTATTCGAGGAAGAGCAGGGTGACGATGCGGCTACTGAAGCGGGCGTCATTGAGTAGTCCGACCCCGCTGGACGGGGTAGATCTGGTGCTCGCGGATCTCGACGGCGTCATCTACAAGGGCCCCGGGGCGATCCCATATGCCGTTGAGAGCATGAATCGAGCGGCCGAGACTCGTAAGGTCGGCTACCTGACCAACAATGCTTCGCGCACGGCAGCGTCTGTTGCGGGGCACCTGAACGAGATGGGGCTCTCTGTTGCCGCACGCGACGTGGTGACATCGCCGCAGGCAGCGGTGAGCATTCTGGCCGAGCTGGTTGAAGCTGGCTCGACGATTCTGGTGACCGGGGGCGACGGTCTCACCAGCGTCGTTTCAGCTGCAGGGTTCGTTGTGACGGATTCCGCCGACGACCATCCTGCTGCGGTCATCCAGGGTTTCTTCCCCGAGATCGGCTGGAAGCATCTTGCCGAAGCGTCGTTCGCTCTCAACAATGACCCGAACCTTCCCTGGGTGGCAACCAATACCGACTGGACGATACCGGTCGCTCGTGGCATTGCCCCGGGCAACGGCACGCTGGTAGCTGCCGTTCACAATGCAGTTGGGCGCCTTCCCGTCGTGGCAGGAAAGCCTGAGGTCGCGATTTTCGACGAGGCGGTTGCACGCTTCGGGGGAGCGCATCCACTTTTCATCGGCGACCGGCTGGACACCGACATCCTCGGTGCGAACCGGGCGAAGATGCCCTCGGTGCTTGTGCTCACCGGAATCGACGGACCGAAACAAGTGCTCGCCGCCGACGCTCGGTCGAGGCCGACCTTCATCGTCGCTGACCTGCGCGAACTGTTCGAGCCGTATCCCGCCTCGTCAGCAGGCACTGACGGAACTGTGACTGTCGGGGATTCGACCGTGAGACTCTCGGGGTCAGAGGTGACAGTCGTCTCGAAGGGCTCACGCCCGATCGATCTGCTGCGCGCAGCGGCGAGCCTTATCTGGGATTGCGGACGACCGATTCATGGCTTGGGCGTCGCGCCTGAGCTCTACGCGAGGGGTAGCGTTTAGGGATGGTCGGCGACGAAACACCAAACGTGACGCCTGACGAGACCGACGCGCTCATGTCGCGTCTTCGAGTGATTGAAGACCAGCCCCTTGAGAGCCGCGCAGAGGCATTCACCCAGATTCATGACCGGCTGAGATCGACACTCGAGGGTGGAGACTCGCCTGCCTGACGTTCGGCTGGATGCCGCGCTTGCTGAGCGCGGGATCGCCAGGTCTCGAACCCACGCAGCGCGCCTGATCGCTGATGGCAGTGTCACGGTGGACGGCCTCACGGTGATCAAGCCTTCAGCACGGGTCGCCGATGACCAGGTGCTTGCGGTACGCAACATCGACCACTACGTCTCTCGGGCGGCCCACAAACTGATCGCGGCGCTCGATGCGTTCGAGGTGCCGGTGCAGGGCAGAGAAGCGCTCGATATCGGCGCATCGACCGGCGGGTTCACGCAGGTGCTGCTGGAACGCGGGGCGACGAAGGTCACCGCTCTCGACGTCGGGCATGGCCAACTCGACCGTCTGATCGCCATCGACCCTCGCGTCACTGTGATTGAGGGTTTCAACGCTCGCGATCTCACCGTCGAGAGTCTTGACGGTGCCGCGAAACGCTCGGTCAGGGCCGAACTGGTAGCCGGAGATCTCTCGTTCATCTCACTCACCACAGTGTTGCCGGCGATTGTGTCGACGGTCGGCACCGATGCTGATTTCGTCTTCCTGATCAAGCCGCAGTTCGAGGTCGGGCGCACCGGCATCAAGGAAGGCATTGTTCGTACTGCGGCCCTTCGCTCGGAGGCGGTGAGCACCGTGCTCTGGGCAGCGTGGGATCTCGGGCTGAAGACGGCCGGCCTCATTTCCTCACCACTCCTCGGAAACGCGGGAAACAATGAATATCTCGCCCGGCTGAGCGCGCACGTCGGTGGCAATCCGACAGAATGGACTGACCGGGTTTTCAGTCCGGATCCCAAATCCTGACGCTGCGAGGAGAACCAGTGGCACCCCGGCACATGCTCGTCGTCTCACACACCGGCCGCCAGGACTCGCTCGATTCCGCAGTTACGGTCTGCAGGCAGCTCGTCGGCGAAGGCGTCACCCCGGTGTTGAAAGCGGATGAGCACGCAGACATAGTGGCGCAGGCGCCCGATCTGGCATCTTCAGTCTCGCTCTTCACTTCGGTCGCCGTCGACGATCTCGAGCTGGTTATCGTGCTCGGCGGCGACGGCACGATCCTGCGCGCCGCTGAGATGGTGCGCGGAGGCTCTGTTCCCCTGCTCGGCGTCAATCTGGGGCATGTCGGGTTCCTCGCCGAGAGCGAGCGCGACAACCTCACCGAGACCGTCAACCGAGCACTCGCCCGCGACTACGAGGTCGAAGAGCGACTCACGCTCTCGGTTCGCGTCAAGGTGCACAACGAGGTCGTCTACGAGACCTGGGCCTTGAACGAGGCGACCGTTGAGAAAGCCAGCAGGGAGCGGATGCTCGAAGTCGTCATCGAGGTCGATGGCAGGCCGGTGTCATCCTTTGGCTGCGACGGCGTCGTGATGTCCACGCCGACCGGATCTACCGCGTATTCGTTCTCGGCTGGTGGCCCCGTGGTGTGGCCGAGCCTTGAGGCGATGCTGCTCGTGCCACTGAGCCCTCACGCCCTCTTCGGGCGTCCGCTCGTCGTCGGTCCCGACTCGGTTTTTGCAGTCGAGGTGCTCGCGCGCACCCAGGGCACCGGTGTGCTCTGGTGCGACGGTCGACGCACCCACGACCTCGCGCCGGGGGCGAGGGTGGTTGTGCGCAAGTCGCCGATCCCGGTGCGACTCGCCCGCCTGCACCAGGGCCCGTTCACTGACCGACTGGTCAACAAGTTCAACCTGCCGACCAATGGCTGGCGTGGCCCTGACGCGGGGGATAGCGCAGCATCGTGAGTAGCCACGCATGATCGAAGAGATCTGGATCAAGAACCTGGGCGTCATCGGCGAGGCTCGCCTGCCGCTCGGTGCGGGCTTCACCGCACTCACCGGCGAGACGGGTGCAGGTAAGACGATGGTCGTGACCGCACTCGCGCTATTGCTCGGTGAGCGGTCGGACAGCTCGATGCTGAGGCAGGACACCGGGGCTGCTGTCGTCGAGGGGCGCTGGCAGATCAATCCGGCTGGCTCGGTCGCCGAGCGGGTGCGTGACGCGGGGGGAGACATGGATGGTGACGAGCTCATCCTCGTCCGGTCGATCTCGCCGGATGGTCGAAGCCGAGCCATCGTGGGCGGTCGCACAAGCCCGGTGAGCGTACTCAATGAAATTGGCAAGCAACTCGTGGTCGTGCACGGCCAATCCGACCAGGTGCGGCTGCGGTCAGCCACAGCGCAGCGTGAGGCGCTCGATCGGTTTGCCGGGCCGGAATTCGCCGTGCTGTTGGGCGACTACCAGGAGACGTACCAGCGCTGGCAGGAGAACCGCGGGGAGCTCGATGTGCTTATTGCCGAGCGCGACCGTCGGTTGCGAGAGGCTGATGACCTGCGAATCGCGATGGCGGAGATCGAGGCTGCATCCCCTCGTCGGGGCGAGGACTCCGAACTTGCCGGGCGGGCAGAGCGTCTCACCAACCTCGAAGATCTGAGGCTTGCAGCGGCACAGGCCCATGAGCTCATCTCGGGGGACAACACCGCCGACGCAACGGACGCCGTCGGGCTCCTCGAGTCTGCGCGCCGGCAGCTCGACCGGGTATCAGGCCACGACCAGGCGCTGGCTGAGATCACCGAAGCGATCACGAGTGCGAGCTTTATCGTGTCTGATCTCGCGGTGCGATTGGCGAGTTATCTCAGCGATTTGGATACTGACGGCGGCCGTGAACTCGAGATCGTGCAGGAGCGGCGCGCGGAACTGGGATCTCTCGCTCGCAAATACGGGCCAAGCCTGGACGGAGCTATTGACTATCTGGAATCCGGCAGCGCTCGTCTGCTCGAGCTCGACAATGATGCGGATCGGGTCACAACTCTCACCGCTGAGGTCGAAGCCGACCGGGCGAGCGTGATCGAGATCGCCGGGCGGGTGAGCGACGTCCGTCGCGGGAATGCGCTTCGCCTGTCTGAGCGAGTGACCAGTGAACTTACTGCTCTTGCTATGCCCGACTCCCGAATTGTCGTCGAGGTAACTGACCGCCAGGAATATTCTCTGAGTGGCAAAGACGCGGTCTCGATCCTGCTGGCGCCTCACGTCGGGGCTGAACCGCGCCCGCTCGGTCGCGGTGCGTCCGGGGGTGAGTTGTCGAGAGTGATGCTGGCAATCGAAGTTGTCATCGCCGGCAACGATCCAGTGCCGACCTTCATCTTCGATGAGGTCGATGCCGGGGTGGGCGGTGCGTCTGCGATCGAAATCGGCAGGCGGCTCGCACGGCTCTCGCGCACAGCCCAGGTGATCGTGGTCACCCACCTCGCCCAGGTCGCGGCGTTTTCGAACAATCACCTGAGGGTGGTCAAAGACAGCTCGGGCAATGTAACAGCGTCGAGCGTGCAGCAACTGCAGGGCGAGGAGCGCATCGAAGAGATGGCGCGTCTGCTGTCTGGCCTGCCCGACAGTGAGAGCGGGCTCGCCCATGCGCGCGAATTGATCGACACGGCGCGCTCGCTCGACAAATAACCTCCCGCCGACCAGATAGGCTAGAACCCCGTGGTGGTCAAACAGAGCGCGGACGTAACAAAGCACATCTTCGTCACCGGCGGCGTCGTTTCGAGTCTTGGTAAAGGACTCACGGCAGCATCGCTCGGTAACCTGCTGACCGCTCGGGGTCTCAAGGTCGTGATGCAGAAGCTCGACCCGTACCTCAACGTCGACCCTGGCACGATGAACCCGTTTCAGCACGGAGAGGTCTTCGTAACGGATGACGGGGCAGAGACCGACCTCGACATCGGGCACTACGAGCGTTTTCTCGACATCAACCTCAGCCAGGCGGCCAACGTCACCACCGGTCAGATCTATTCGACGGTGATTGCGAAGGAGCGCAGGGGCGAGTATCTCGGTGACACGGTGCAGGTCATCCCGCACATCACAGACGAGATCAAGCACAGGATGCGACTGCAGGCGGCCGGTGATGACAAGCCCGACGTGATCATTACCGAGGTCGGCGGCACTGTTGGTGACATCGAGTCCCAGCCCTTCCTCGAGGCAGCGCGCCAGGTGCGCCACGAGATCGGCCGGTCGAACTGTTTCTTCGTGCACGTGTCACTCGTGCCATACCTGAATGCCTCGGGCGAGCAGAAGACAAAACCCACCCAGCATTCGGTCGCGGCGCTGCGCTCGATCGGTATTCAGCCGGACGCCATCGTGTTGCGGTCGGATCGCCCGGTGCCCGAGTCGATGACACGCAAGATCGCGCTGATGTGTGACGTCGATGTCGAGGCGGTCGTCAATGCGATCGATGTGCCGAGCATCTACGAGATCCCGACGATGCTGCACGACCAGGGTCTTGATGCCTACATCGTCGAGCACTTCGGGGTCGACGCAGCAGAGGTCGACTGGACGGGCTGGAGCGACCTGCTGAAGGCCGTGCACGAACCGCGCTTCGAGGTCGAGATCGGGCTGGTCGGCAAGTACATCGATTTGCCGGATGCCTACCTGTCGGTGACCGAGGCGCTCCGAGCCGGCGGTTTCGCGCAGCAGACGAAGGTCACGATCCGCTGGGTTCCTTCCGACGAGTGCGAGACCCCAGAGGGGGCCGCGCGCCAACTCTCCGACCTCGACGGCATTTGTGTGCCGGGCGGATTCGGGGTGCGGGGAATCGAAGGCAAGCTCGGCGCACTCCGGTTCGCTCGCGAGAACGGAATCCCTGCGCTCGGCCTGTGCCTCGGGCTGCAGTGCATGGTTATCGAGTACGCCCGCAACGTCGTCGGGCTCACCGGCGCATCGTCTTCGGAGTTCGACCCGGACACCGAATTCCCGGTGATTGCGACGATGGCCGAGCAGGTCGACATCATCGCCGGGGGCGACCTGGGCGGCACGATGCGTCTCGGCCTCTACCCGGCAGACCTCGCACCGGGATCGATTGCGGCCGAGGTGTACGGGGCTGCGACAGCATCCGAGCGTCACCGGCACCGTTACGAGGTCAACAATTCGTATCGTGACAGCATCGCCGAGGCCGGGATGTGGTTCTCGGGGCTCTCACCCGATGGCCACCTTGTCGAGTACGTCGAGCTGCCGAAGCAGGTGCATCCCTACTACATCGGCACCCAGGCTCACCCGGAACTGCGGTCGCGGCCCAATCGCGCCCACCCGCTATTCAAGGGGCTCATCGGTGCGGCGCTCGAGCGCCAGGAAGCCAGCAGGCTGTTCGAAGTGGACGAGGTTTGATCGATGGCCACCGAATTGCACGACGAACCGTTCGAAGCCCCGCTGGTCTCTCGCGAGGTCGTCTTCGGCGGCAGGGTGTGGAACGTCGTCAGGGACGTCGCAACCTATGGAGACTCGACGATAACTCGCGAGTACCTGGCGCATACCGGCGCTGTCGCCGTGCTGGCCCTGGATGCGGATGACCGCGTGATGCTCATCAAGCAATATCGTCAGCCGATCGGATTGAAAGACTGGGAGATTCCGGCCGGACTGCTCGATATCGCAGGCGAATCGCCGTTGATCGGCGCGCAGCGGGAGCTGGCCGAAGAGGTCGATCTCGTCGCGGCAGAATGGCATCTCCTCACCGATATCGCCACCTCAGCGGGCGGTAGCAACGAGATCGTGCGTATCTACCTGGCTCGCGGAGTTGCGGCTTCCGAGCATCCATTCGAGCGCACCGAGGAAGAATTCGATATCGAGAAGCGCTGGGTTGCGCTCGACGAGGTCGTGGCGGCCGTGCTCGATCGAACGGTGGTCAACGCGATTCTCGCGGTGGCCGTGCTCGCGGCACAGGCATCGCGGGCCGGCGGCTGGGCCAGCCTCGGAGACCCGGAGACGGTCTGGCCACGGCGTGGTGACTGACCCACCTCGCGCTGGCACAGCTCTCGAGCGGGCGGTCGACCGCTACCTCAGGCATGTGTCGATCGAGCGTGGACTGTCGGCCAACACGGTCGCCGCGTATCGAAGGGACCTGGCCAGCTACCTGGCCGTGCTCTCAGCTCGATCGATCACGGCGCCCGAGTCGATCGCTCAGGCTGACGTGATGGCCTTCACAACGGAGCTGCGCACGAGGCATCCCGGCGACAGACAGCAGGGTCTGACGGCATCATCCGTCGCCCGCATGCTCTCGTCTGTTCGCAGCTTTCACCGCTACCTGCTCGACGAACAGCTCGTTACCCTCGACGTCGCCGCAGACGCGAAGCCCCCGAAGCTGGCGAGCCGCCTGCCGAAGGCGATCACCGTCGATCAGATGGCATCTGTGCTCGAGGCTGCTGGCGGTGATGACACGCGGTCGATCCGGGATCGGGCACTGCTCGAACTGCTCTATGCCACCGGCGCGCGCATTTCAGAGGCAGTGGATCTCAACGTCGACGACATCATCGGCGACGAGGGTGCCAGTGTCGACCTGGTTCGACTGTTCGGCAAAGGCGGGAAGCAGCGGATCGTGCCGCTGGGAAGCTATGCCCGAGCGGCTATCGACGCCTACCTGGTGCGGGCGCGGCCGGTGTTCGCGACGCGAGGCAAGTCGACCCCTGCGCTGTTTCTCGGAGCGCGCGGGCAGCGGGTGTCGCGCCAGAACGCGTGGCTGATCATCCGGGCCAGGGCAAAGCAGGCGAAGCTCGGCATCGAAATCTCGCCGCACACGTTCAGGCACTCATTCGCGACGCACCTGCTCGCCGGCGGCGCGGATGTGCGGGTGGTGCAGGAGCTGCTCGGGCACTCCTCGGTGGCTACAACGCAGCTCTACACCCTGGTCACCGCGGACACCCTCAGGGACATGTACACCACGGCTCACCCCCGCGCGTTGAGAGGTCGGGCGAGCGCGCCGCCGATAGACTCGACGCGACCGGAAGGAATGTCGGGATGACAACTACGCGAGACGACTCGGCTGAGGAACTCGACGGGTTCGTGCTTGCCCCGAACGGGCCGACGAATCGCCCGCAGACCGCGTTTCCGGTGCCGGTACAGCTAGCGAGTCATGGCCCGGCGCGCATCATCGCCCTCTGCAACCAGAAGGGTGGCGTCGGCAAGACAACCACCGCCATCAGCCTGGGGGCCTCGCTCGCGGAATACGGCCGCAAGACCCTCGCGATCGACTTCGACCCGCAGGGGGCCCTGTCGGCCGGGCTCGGCGTGCCGACCCACGACGTTCCCAATATCTACGACCTCATGCTTGGCACGGTCAAAGATCCGCACGACGCGATCCAGCACACCTCGATGCCCAACCTCGACGTGATTCCGGCCAATATCGACCTTTCCGCGGCCGAGGTGCACCTGGTTAACGAGGTCGCCAGGGAGCAGATCCTCGCCAGGGTGCTGCGCAAGGTGAGCGACGAGTACGACGTCATCCTGATCGACTGCCAGCCGTCGCTCGGCCTCCTCACCGTGAACGCGCTCACCGCGAGTCACGGGGTGTTGATCCCGCTGGAGTGCGAGTTCTTCGCCCTGCGTGGCGTCGCGCTGTTGGTCGAGACCATCGACAAGGTGAAAGACCGACTGAACCCCGCTATCGAGCTCGACGGAATCCTCGCGACGATGTACGACTCACGAACCCTTCACTCGCGGGAGGTGCTCGAGCGCGTGGTCGAGACCTTCGGCGACCGCGTCTTCGAGACCGTGATCGGCCGAACGGTGAAGTTTCCCGATGCGAGTGTTGCCGGGTCGCCGATCACACAGTTCGCCCCGGAGCACCAGGCTGCAGAGGCATATCGCCAGCTCGCTCGGGAGCTGATCTCCCGTGGCGCCATCGCGTGAGCATCGCTGACGTCACCGAGGTTGAGGATGTCGCCGGCTTCTCGGTGAAGCTGAGCAACTTCGACGGACCGTTCGACCTGCTTCTCTCGCTGATCGCAAAGCACGAACTCGACGTCACCGAGGTCTCGCTCAGCGCGGTAACGGCAGAGTTCATCGCCTACCTGCACGACCTCGAGACCGTCGACGAACTCGACCAGGCCAGCGAGTTCATCGGCGTGGCTGCGACCCTGCTCGATCTGAAGGTCGCCGGCCTGTTGCCGCAGGGCGAACTCGTTGACGCCGAGGATGTCGCCCTGCTCGAAGCGCGTGACCTGCTGTTCGCGCGGCTCTTGCAGTACCGAGCGTTCAAAGAGGTCACGACGTGGTTCTCGGCCGGGTTCGATGTCGAGGCAAAGCGGCACGTTCGATCGGTACGCCTCGAAGAGAAATACCGCAGGCAGACCCCTGAGCTCGTCTGGACCCTGTCGCTCACCGACTTCGCGGCGCTCGCGGCGCTGGCGATGACGCCCCACGAACTGCCTGTTGTCGGGCTCGACCACCTGCACGCGCCGCTCGTCAGCATTCGTGAACAGGCCGCACATGTTGTCGCACTGCTGCGGCGCGGCGAGCCGATGACCTTCCGGCAGCTCATCGCCGGTGTTGAGGTGAAAGGCGTGGTGATCGCTCGATTCCTCGCCGTTCTCGAACTCTTCCGCGGCGCGTCGATCGCCTTCGAACAGCTCGAGCCGCTCGGTGAGCTCACCGTGCGTTGGACCGCAGAGCACTGGTCGGAAGAATCGCTCGCATCCCTGGGGTCCGACTATGGAAACTGACGAAGCTGTGTATGAAGAGTCCGTAGCCACACCGCTCATCGACACGGAACGATCCCTCGAAGCGATCTTCATGATCGCTGATGAGCCGCAGAGCCTGGTCTCGCTCGCTACGTCGCTCGGTGTTCCTGTGCCAGCGGTGCGACAGTCGATCGAGCGTCTCGTCGCCGATTACGACGGTGTCGATGGCACCCCCCGCCGGGGGTTCGAGCTGCGCGAGGTGGCCGGAGGATGGCGCATCTACGTTCGTGGGGAATTCGACGACGTCGTACGCGACTTCGTGCTCACCCAGAACCCGACCCGGCTCTCGCAGGCGGCGCTCGAAACCCTCGCGGTGATCGCATACAAGCAGCCGATCAGCAGGGGAGCGATCGCGTCGATTCGCGCGGTCAACGTCGACTCGGTCGTGCGCACGCTTCTCGGGCGCGGCCTCATCACCGAGGCCTACACAGACAGTGAGACCGGCGCGATCCATTACGCGACCACCGACGTGCTGCTCAGCCAGCTCGGTATCAACACGATCGAGGAACTGCCCCTCATCTCCCCGCTTCTCGCTGACGGTTCGGACGGGTTCGACGATGTCCGGTGAGCTGAGTGATGGTGTTCGCCTGCAGAAACTCATGGCGGCTGCCGGGGTTGCATCGCGGCGTGTCTGCGAAGACCTGATCGCCGCTGGGCGCGTCGAGGTGAACGGCGAGGTGGTCACAGAGCTCGGCCGACGGGTACTCGACACCGACCGCGTCGCCGTCGACGGCAAGGCCATCCAACTCGACACGTCCCGTCGCTACCTGATGCTCAACAAACCCGTCGGGATCGTGAGTTCGCTTCAGGATGATCGCGGCCGACCAGATCTTCACCGGTTCGTTTCGCGCTATGACGAGCGGCTCTTCAACGTTGGGCGACTCGATGCGCAGACGAGTGGACTGCTCATCCTCACCAACGATGGTGAACTCGCGCACGTACTCGCCCACCCGAGCTTCGGGGTGATGAAAACCTACATCGCCAAGGTCGAGGGACGCGTGACGCCGCAGACCATCGCGAAGCTCGCGAAAGGGATCGACCTCGAAGACGGACCGATCGCAGCGGACAAGGCCAGGATCATCGGCCAGGCTGGTGCGACGGAGACCATGGTCGAGGTGACCCTGCATTCGGGGCGGAATCGCATTGTGAGGCGCATGCTCGAGGAGGTCGGGCATCCGGTCATCGACCTGGTTCGACGCCAGTTCGGACCCCTGCACCTCGGCACGCTTGCCCAGGGCGAGATCAGGGATCTCACTAAGGTGGAGCTCGGTGCGCTGCTGACCATTTCGCGCCAGGCGAGCGGGGCAGCTGCCGAGTCGAATGAGGCGGGAGAGTAGCGTGCCAGTTCGGGCCATCCGTGGGGCGATCCAGATCGACCGCGACGACAAAGACGAAGTGATGCGGGCGACTGCAGAGCTGCTCTCGAAGATGCTTCACGCCAACGAGATCGACACGGATGCCCTCATCTCGGTGATGTTCACGGCCACACCGGATATCACCAGCGAGTTTCCGGCGCTCGGTGCACGCCAGCTCGATCTCGGTGATGTGCCGCTGATGTGCGCGGTCGAGATGAGTGTCGCCGACTCGCTTCCCCGAGTCATTCGCATCATGGCGCATGTCGAGTCGGATACCCCGCGCATGTACATCCAGCACACCTACCTGCGCGGAGCCGTCGCCCTTCGCCTCGATCTGGCGCAGTAGTCCATGGACGGCGCAAGGATTATCGGACAGGTGCGCGTGGTGGGCTCCGGCCTGCTCGGTGCGAGTGTCGGACTCGGGCTGAGGGCCGTCGGGGTCGACGTGATAATCGCGGACGCTTCGCCCGCGAACCTGAGCCTGGCCATCGACTACGGAGCAGGGCGCGCAGCGCAGGATACAGACAACCCGGCTCTGGTTGTGGTCGCGGTGCCGCCCGATGTGACCGCGAGCGTGCTCGCTGCAGAGCTCGCGGCCTGGCCGGACGCGCTGGTGACTGATGTCGCCAGCGTGAAGGTCGCGCCGCTTGAAGGTCTGCGGGCGCTCGGCGCTGACGTCTTCCGTTACATCGGTTCGCACCCGCTCGCCGGACGGGAACGGGGTGGGGCGATCTCCGCTCGCGGCGACCTGTTTATCGGCCGGCCATGGGTCATCACCGCCCATGACTCGATTCCGGCTGCCCAGGTTGGCATCATCGAAGATCTCGCCCTCGACCTCGGCGCGGTTCCGGTATTGATGACCGCGGAGCAGCACGACGCGAGCGTTGCCCTGGTCTCGCACGTTCCCCAGGTGGTGTCATCGCTACTCGCCAGGAGGCTGAACGGTGCGACCGAGTCCGCTGTTGGGCTGGCTGGCCAGGGGTTGCGTGACACGACGCGCATCGCTGGCAGCAATCCCGAGCTGTGGGTGCAGATTCTCGGGGCGAATTCTGCTGCTATCGCCGACATCCTGCGGGCGTACCGAAGCGACCTCGACGAGTTCATCGGCATCCTCGACGCACCGGCTGAGCCGGGTGCCAGGCGCGCTCTCGCCGAGTTGCTCGCCGGTGGCAACAGCGGGGTGGCCAGAATTCCGGGCAAGCACGGACAGGACCGACGCTTCAGCCAGCTCGTCGTCATGGTCGACGACAAGCCGGGCGAGTTGGCGCGGCTGCTCGCCGAGATCGGTGAGATCGGAGTGAACCTCGAAGATCTTCGGCTCGAGCATTCGCCCGGGGTCGAGATCGGCCTGGCCGAGATCTCGGTGCTTCCCGAGGCGGAGCGTGCACTGGTCGCCGACCTCGAAGCGCGGGGCTGGCGAATTGCGGAGGCTGACCGATGACCGGTGCTGCCACACGACGGATTGTGGCTATCGACGGGCCCGCGGGCAGCGGCAAGTCGAGTGTGAGCCGGGCGGCCGCGCTGGCGCTGGGCTTCGACTACCAGGATTCGGGTGCGGCCTATCGGGCTCTTGCCTGGAATGCTCTCGAGCGGGGCATCCCCACTGACGATGCCGATGCGGTGCTGGCATCCTTCGACTCCTTCGACTACGCGATCGGCATCGATCCGACCGGGTACTTCGTGAGGGTGGGGGAGACGGATGTCACCGATGCCATCAGGGAACCCCGGATCACCGCGGTGGTGAGCCGAATTGCGCGGGTGCCCGCCGTTCGGGTGCGAATGGTCGAGCTGTTTCGGAGTGTCATCGCGGGCAGCACTCGCCCTGGCATCATCACCGAGGGGCGCGACATCACCACCGTGGTCTCGCCCGATGCGGATGTGCGGATTCTGCTGACAGCATCCGAAGAAGCTAGAATGGCGAGGCGTTCCGCTGAAGTTACCGGGCAATCGGCCAGCGACGTCGGCAGGCAACTGAGTTCGCGCGATGCGCAGGACTCGAAAGTGGTCGATTTTATGAACGCCGCCGATGGTGTGAACACCATCGATTCAACCCACCTCGATTTCGACCAGACGGTTTCGGCTGTCGTCGATTTGATCCGCAGTAGCGGGTCGAGCTCGTCGAGACCTCATTAAGGATTACCCATGCCAGACAACGATTCCGACAAGGATGAGTACGGCGACGTCGACCCCCAGCTGAGTGAGCGGGTGCTGTCGATCGACGAGTCCGACGCTCTGCTGCGCGCGAACTCGCTGCGCCAGAGCCTCGGCGACTATGACCTCGACGACGAAGACCTCGACCTGCTCGATGCCGAGGACGACGACCCCGATCGGGTCGTCTACCTTCCCGCGCTGCCCGTGCTCGCGATCGTCGGTCGGCCTAACGTGGGTAAGTCCGCGCTGGTTAACCGCATCCTCGGTCGTCGCGAAGCCGTGGTGCAGGACACCCCCGGTGTCACCCGCGACCGCGTCGCCTACAAAGCGGAGTGGGCCGATCGCCGCTTCACCCTGATGGACACCGGCGGGTGGGAGCCCGATGCGAAGGGCATCAACGCCTCGGTCGCTGCCCAGGCCGAGGTCGCAGTCGATCTCGCAGATGCTGTGCTGTTCGTCGTCGATGCCAATGTCGGCGCGACCTCGACGGATGAGCACGTCGTGCGCATGCTTCGTGGTGCCAAGAAGCCGGTCATCCTTGTCGCCAACAAGGTGGACGATGCCCGCCAGGAGCCCGAAGCCGCCGGCCTCTGGAGTCTCGGACTCGGCGAACCGTGGCCGGTCTCCGCGCTGCATGGCAGGGGAGTGGCCGACCTGCTCGACCACATCCTCACGGTGCTTCCTGAGGTATCTGCTGTCGCCAAGGAAGAGGTCGGTGGACCGCGTCGAGTTGCTATTCTCGGCCGCCCGAACGTGGGCAAGTCGAGCCTTCTCAACAAGGCCGTCGGTGAAGAGCGCGTTGTCGTCAACGAGATGGCGGGCACCACCCGCGACCCGGTCGACGAGCAGGTCGAGATCGCCGGCAAGGTCTGGCGTTTCGTCGACACCGCCGGCATCCGTCGCCGCATGAATCTTGCCCAGGGCGCTGACTTCTACGCGTCGCTGCGCACCACGGCCGCGCTCGAAAAGGCCGAGGTCGCGATTGTCGTTCTCGACGTGAGCGAGGTGATCAGCGAGCAGGATGTTCGCATCATCGACCTCGTGCTCGAATCGGGTCGCGCCCTGGTGCTCGCTTTCAACAAGTGGGACCTGATGGATGACGACCGCCGCCGCTACCTCGAGCGGGAGATCGAACAGGATCTCGCGCACGTGGCCTGGGCTCCACGGGTCAACATCTCTGCGAAGACCGGGCGCCACCTCGAGAAGCTCGTTCCTGCGCTGGAACTCGCACTTGAGTCGTGGGACACCCGCGTGCCGACCGGTAAGTTCAACGCCCTGCTCGCTGAGCTGACTGCCGAGCATCCGCACCCTGTGCGCGGCGGCAAACAGCCGCGCATCCTGTTCGGCACTCAGGCGGCTTCGCGGCCGCCGACCTTCGTTCTGTTCACTACCGGCTTTCTCGACCCGGGCTACCGGCGTTTCATCACTCGTCGTCTGCGTGAGATCTTCGGCTTCGAGGGAAGCCCGATCAACGTGAACATGCGGGTGCGGGAGAAGCGCAAACGTACCTAGGGTGGGGCGAGTTCTCACGTGTGTGCGCGAGAAGCGCACGCGCCCGTGGTTGCGGGCGGGTCGCGCTTGTCGAGACCTCACCTAGGCTTAACTCGTGTCTGAAACTCCGCCACCACTGCCGCCGGGTTACCTTCGCGACCCGGGGGATGCCTGGGTCTACGGGCCGGATGGCGAGAAATTCTGGGGTCGGTTCGGGGCATCTGGACTCCTGGTCTGGCACCGAACCCTCGGCGTTCTGTTGCAGCACCGGGTCGGCTGGAGTCATTTCGGCGGCACGTGGGGCCTCCCCGGCGGCGCTCGCAAGCAGGGGGAGTCTGCCGTCGACGGGGCGATGCGGGAGGCCGCTGAAGAAGCGACTGTTCCGCGCGAAGTGTTGAGGGTGATCGAGACGTCGGTGTTCGATCTCGGCTACTGGTCGTACACCACCGTGGTGGCCGAGGCGCTCGAAGCTTTCGAGCCGATCATCGCCGATGCTGAGAGCGCCGCCCTGCGCTGGGTACCCGTCGACGAGGTTGATGGGATGCCGCTGCACCCCGGTTTCGCCGCAGCCTGGCCAGAGCTGCGGAAGGCTCTCGCCTGATGTCCACACTTCTCGCGGCCTGTGTGGTGAACTCCCTGCGCCCTGATCGCGGCAACGGCACTACCGCGATCGACAAGCGCGAGGTCGTCGGTCCGGTCAGGGTGCGGCGGCTCGGCTTGTTCGGCGACGTGCAGGTCGATCGCAAACACCACGGTGGCGCTGACAAAGCGCTCTATGCCTACTCGCAGGCTGACGCCGATTTCTGGGCGGCCGAGCTCGGGCGTGACCTGCCCTACGGATGGTTCGGCGAGAACCTGCGCCTCGATGGCCTGGACGTGAACGCGGCTCGCGTCGGCACCCGCTGGCGCATCGGCAATTCTGTCGTTGTCGAGGTCACTATGCCACGCACTCCGTGCGGCACTTTCGCGCGCTGGGTCGGCGGCGCGGATGCTCGCGGCTGGGTAAAACGGTTCAGCGAGGAAGGCCGGCTCGGGGCCTATCTTCGGGTTGTGACGACCGGGCTCATTCAGGCTGGGGACTCCATCGAGGTGCTGTCTGTTCCTGAAGATGCCCCGACGATGCTCGACCTCTTTCACGCCTGAGCATCCGGTAAGCTTTCTTCTCGTGCCCGGGTTCGCTCGGGTGTGGCCACGGGCTGTGGCGCAGCTTGGTAGCGCACGTGACTGGGGGTCACGGGGTCGCAGGTTCAAATCCTGTCAGCCCGACCAGTACAGGCTTATTCAAACCTTCGGACTGAATGACCCTGTGTAGTACCGAATGGGAGCCTTCCGCGAGATCGCGGGAGGCTCCCTTTGTTTGTGTCTGCTTTTCAGTTGCATCCGCGAAGCGGTGCTGGGCGCGCCAATCGTGCAGCGTGTCGTTAACTTCGGTTCGTTCGCTGGAGACGAAAAGGTTGCCTTCGGTCACACGCACGAGGAGGCACTTGAAGAAGGCGCTGAGCAGGTCGCGTCGGACACTGTCGGGCACGGATTGGTAGAGGCGTCCGGGTTCTTCGAGGAGGTCGGCGTAGGCGAAAGCCTTGTCGACGCCTTGCTGGATTCGCTCGGCGGTCTTGGCGAGTCGCTCGGCGATGGCGCCCTTCCTCAGGGTGACGTCTTGGAGGCGCTGTCGGAGCTTGTCGACCTTGAGGGTGCCGTCGGCTGCGAGATCGATGAGGCGTTCCTCTTGCGCTTCGAGCTTGCGCAGTTCTTTCCGCAGGGATTCTTTCTCTTCTTGGTCGGAGGCTTGGAGGGCTTCGAGTGCGCGGCGCAGTTCTTCTCGAACGGCG
>JAYTRC010000040.1:0-28193 GCA_043746355.1 Lacisediminihabitans sp.
CGAGGCTGGTTGCGCCGCGAGGCTGGTTGAGCCGCGAGGCTGGTTGAGCCGCGAGGCTGGTTGAGCCGCGAGGCTGGTTGAGCCGCGAGGCTGGTTGAGCCGCGAGGCTGGTTGAGCCGCCTCCTGGTTGAGCCGGACCCCGGCAGAGCCGCCGTGCCGCCGAAGATCTCGGCTGGGTGCTCGGCGTTACGAGTGGGCGCACCATCCAGTCCGCGACGAAGCGGCTCAGGGATCTCGCCCTCGACGAAGCCCTGTTGTCGACGGCGCGCACGGTTCGTTCGCGAAGGCTGCGAAGCATTCCAGGAGATGTCGAACTCCTACCAGCCCATCGTCTCTGGCTCGCCCCTGAAGGGTCCGACGACTTTCGAGGTGACCCAGCCGCCGTAAAAGTCGCCGGCCTGCGGCACCACTGTTTCGCCGGCGACCTCGCAGGAGTCCATCGCGCTCGGGTAGACCGCTACCCGGTCGGCAAGCTGCTCGTACCCGGGGCTCGGCGAGGGGTAGTACCAGGCAGCGCGCTCTGCGGTGCCGACCGAAAGGTACTTCGCTGCGCCCTTGAACTCGCAGAAGCTCGCGCCGGCTGCAGGCCTGAGCACACCATCCGCGAAGGCCGAGCGAGGCAGGTAGTAGACCGGGGGATGACTTGTCTCGAGAATGCGCACGGCATCCGTCGTATCGGCGATCACTCGACCCCCGAGCCTGATCGTGATGCGATCGGCTGTGGGCTCGAGCCGCGGCGGGCGCGGGTAGTCCCACACTGATTCCTGGCCGGGGCCGGGGGTGATTCGCTCTATCTGGGCCATCCGCTGACCACAACCTTTCCGATCATCGTTCCCTCTTCGACCAGCCGGTGCGCCTCGCGCAGGTGCGCTGCATCGAGCGGCCTGAGCTTTATCGTGGCCGTCGATACCAGTCGCCCCGCATCGATGAGCCCGGCAACCTCGTCGAGCAGTTCGTGCTGGCCGACCATATCGGTGGTCTGCAGCACCGGGCGAGTGAACATCGATTCCCAGTGGAAAGTGATGCTCTTCGTTTTGAGCTGCGCGACATCGAGGGTCTTCGGGTCGTCGATTGCGGCGATATGGCCGAAGGGCTTGAGAAGCTCGACATAAGTTGCCAACTGGCCCTCGGTGTGGGACGAGAACACCCACTCGACGCCGGGCGGCGCGATCTCGAGCACCTGCGCGACCAGGTCACCGTGGTGGTCGACGGTGTGATTGGCGCCGAGCCCGCGCTCCCACTTGACCGCCTCCGGTCGGGACGCGGTGCCGATCGTAACGACCCCGGGGATGAGCGCGTCGACCAGCTGCAGGATCATTGACCCGACTCCACCGCTGGCACCCACGACCAGCAGGGTTCCAACGCTGTTTTCGTGCAGGCCGAGTCGCTCGAACAGCACTTCCCAGGCGGTGATCGTCGTGAGCGGGAGCGCCGCAGAATCGGCGAAGCTGAGGTGAGCGGGCTTGTGCCCGACGATCCTCTCGTCAACGAGCTGGTATTCGGCGTTCGAACCCGGTCGGTTCACGGCCCCCGCGTAGTAGACCTCGTCGCCGACCTCGAACAGTCCGACGGCGTCGCCGATGCCACGCACAATTCCGGCAGCGTCGTACCCGAGGATGGTCCCGGATGCCGCACTCACCCTGCGCTTCACGTCGACGGGATTCACTGAGACGGCCTTCACCTCGACCAACAGGTCGTGTGCCTCTGGCGTCGGCACCTCACGATCGAGATCGATGAGTGCGTTCGGGTCCGTTGCCGCAACATCCTTCGTGGAGCCAATGGCTTTCATGCCTTCCATAGAACTCTAAAATCGACGAATACGTGTACTTTTCACTGCTTCAGGAGCTCAGCGCCGGGTAACCATGCCGGTCTGACACGAGTGCTGCTGGTAAAACCCGCACATCTCCACCCTGGAGTGGTGCCGGACGCCGGGTGATCCGGCGAGGCTGAAGTCATGACCCTGCAGACCAGTGCCAACGCCATCCTCATCCTCGCCCTCGTCACATTCATCGGCTTCCGCCAGCTGAAGTGGCGGCCGATCGCTGTCGCGCAGATGTGGCGTATGCCGATCATCCTCGGCGTCGTCGGCCTGTTCCTGGTCAGCAGCCAGTCACAGGGTTCGACCCTCTCGACGCTCGATGTCGGCGTGCTCATCGTCGAACTGGTTGTCGCGCTAGGCATCGGTGCCATCATGGGCCGCATAGCGCAGTTCCGCCCGCTGGCGCGCACCTCCGACCCGCATTCTCCCGAATTCGAGAGCCGCACAGGCTGGGTCGGCATGGCCCTGTGGGTCGTGATGATCCTGGTCAGGGTTGGTATCGAGGTGTGGGCAGTGCAGGCAGGCTCGAAGATCGCTGCGTCGACCGGCATCATCCTGATCGTGCTGGCGGCGAACCGCCTAGCGCGCACGGCGGTTTTCGCAGCGCGGGTCGCGAAGCTCGACGCCGTGCGGGCCTGACCCAAGCGGCCTAATGCTCGAAAGCGTCCAAACGCTGGAGAATGGGCAGGTGAACTCCGATTCGAGCACCTGGCTTGGGCGTGGGCTCAACCTGTTCGGAATCACCGTCGTCACCTTCTCGTACAGCCGGGTTTTCCTCGACGGGGTACCGCCATGGGTGGTCGCCCTCGGCTATCTCTCGCTTGCTGCATGGCTGGCGCGTGTGCTGGTGCCCCGGCGTTTCACCGCAGTGACCGTTCCGCTCCTGGTCGTCATGGCTGTGTGCGGGGGCGTCGCCACGGTGCCGACCACGGGCCTGCTTGTCGTGCCGGTCGCTGTCGCGATCCTGCGCATGGTCGGCGACCTCCTGCGGCCGCTCTGGCTCGGGATAAGTCTCACTGCCAGCGCACTGGTCGTCGTCGCCGCTGGAGAACTCATCAGCACCCTGCCGACCCTCGGCCTCATCTCGATCGAGGGCGGTGTCGTGATCGCGACGCTCGCCGGGGTGAGCCGCCGCCAGTTTCGAGTGGCGGATCAGCAGGCGCTAGCCGCCCGCGTGGAGCAGGCGCATGCACTCGTGCTTGCTGAGCGGCAGTCCGTCGCGAGTGACATCCACGACGTGCTCGCTCACAGCCTCGGTGGGCTCGTGATCCAGCTCGATGCTGTCGAAGCCCTGCTCGACGCCGGACGGATTGAGGATGCCGCGGCGCGAGCACACGACGCCCGGGTTCTTGCAGTCTCAGGCCTCGCAGAAGCTCGCCGCGCGGTGGGCGCACTTCGAGACGCAAGCACCGCGCCCGTGCATCTCCCCAGCGCAATCGCTGATTTCGTGCGTGCCCACCGCTCGCTCGGCGGAGTGGTCGAGCTGAAGATCGATGGTGCGCACCGTCCACTCTCTGCTGCAGCTGGGACGGCCATGGTGCGCACAGTGCAGGAGTCTCTCACCAACGCCCGCAAGCACGCGCCGGGGCAGCCGGTCGTCGTCTCGATCCACTGGACCGCCGACGGTGCTTCGCTGGAGATCGCTAACGGGCTCGGGGAAAGCGTTTCTTCTGCCCAGTCGGGGTTCTTAGCGCAGACCGGGGGAGGTCACGGCATCGAGGGTATGACGAAACGTTTCGCGGCACTTCCCGGGGCTACACTCACCGCGGGGCGCCTCGGCAGCCGATTCGTGGTCACAGCACGGGTCGCTTCATGATCCGGGTGCTGGTGGCCGACGACCAGGTCGTCGTGCGCGATGGCCTGGTCACACTGTTGTCGCTTGTCGACGGTGTCGAGGTCGTCGGGGAGGCAGCCGACGGCTCGATCGCTGTCGCACTCGCTACGAAACTCAGCCCCGACGTCGTGCTGATGGATCTCAGGATGCCCGTGCTCGACGGCACGCAGGCGACGGCCGCGATCATGGCGATGAGGCCGTCGACGGGGGTGCTCATCCTGACGACATACTCTGACGACGAGTCCATCCTGGGTGCGCTGAGGGCGGGTGCTCGCGGCTATCTCACCAAAGACGCAGGGCGTGCAGAGCTAGAGGCGGCCATCCGGTCCACTGCCCGGGGCCAACCGACCTTCGCACCGGAGGTCGGTGCGAAGCTGATCGGCCGACTGACCGGCGGAGTTCCGCTGGCTGAGCGATTCCCCGGCTTGACTTCGCGCGAGCTCGAGGTGCTCGCGCTCATCGCCGATGGACTGAGCAACGGCGAGATCGCGGCGCGAGCTTTCATCTCCGTCGCGACGGTGAAGACCCACATCAATTCCATCTTCGCGAAACTCGGCGTGCGCGATCGGGCGCAGGTCATCGCGCTCGCCCGCATCTGAGCGCTAGTGTGAGCGAAAAGGTTCACCTTCTTCCCGGGGAGTGCGCATGACGACGACTGTTTCCAGCAACAACGACGTGCATAGCAAAGGGCTGAAGGGCGGGTCGCTCGGCCTGATTTCCAGCGTCGTGATGGGAGTGGCATCCACGGCTCCCGCGTATAGTCTCGCTGCCAGCCTTGGCTTCATCGTCGCGAGCGGCGGCGCACTGCTCGCCGGGGTAAAAGCGCCCGGGATCGTGCTTCTCGCCTTCATCCCGATGTACCTCATCGCGGTGGCATACCAAGAGCTCAACAAGGCGGAACCTGACTGCGGCACGACCTTCACCTGGGCGACCAGGGCGTTCGGCCCGATCACCGGCTGGATGGGCGGCTGGGGCATCATCATTGCCGACGTGATCGTCATGGCGAACCTCGCGCAAATCGCAGGGTCGTACACCTTCACCCTGCTCGGTGATTTCGGTATCCCGGGCATCGCCGCTCTCTCGAGCAGTACCCTCGCGTCGACCATCGCGGGCCTCCTTTGGATCGCCCTGATGACCTGGATCTGCTATCGCGGCATCGAGATCTCGGCCAGGCTGCAGTACTTCCTGCTTACGATCGAAGTCGTCATCCTCATCGCCTTCGCGGTCTTCGCACTGGTGCGCGTCTTCAGCGGTCATGCCGAGTCGTATTCACTCGTTCCGACTCTCGACTGGTTCAACCCATTCACGCTCGACTTCGGCAAGGTAATCGCCCCGGCTATGCTGGTCGCGATCTTCATCTACTGGGGCTGGGATACCGCCGTCTCGGTCAATGAAGAGACCTCAGACCCCGCCAAGACCCCGGGTCGCGCAGCGATCATCTCGACCCTTCTGCTGCTCGTAACGTACGCACTCGTTGCGGTGGCCGCGGTGGCCTTCGCCGGTGTCGGCACCAAGGGAATCGGGCTCGGCAACGCGAACAACGCGAGTGACGTGTTCTCCGCCATCGGCCCGGCACTGTTCGGGTCGAGCGTCATCGGCCACGTCTTCATGCTGCTTCTCGGAGCATCCATCCTCACGTCTGCTTCTGCTTCCACCCAGACCACAATCCTCCCGACGGCGCGCACCGCGCTCTCAATGGCCGTCTACAAGGCCATCCCTTCGAAGTTCGCCAGGATCCACCCGAAATACCTGACGCCGACCTGGTCGACGATCGGGATGGGAATCATCTCCGCGGCGTTCTATCTCGTCTTCACCGTGATCGGGGCAGACACCCTGCTGCAGGCCCTCGTCGGCTCGATCGGCCTCATGATCGCCTTCTACTACGGGCTCACCGGGTTCGCCTGCGTGTGGTTCTACCGCAGGACTCTCGCGTCGTCGTTCCGCAACTTCATCATGCGAGGACTGTTCCCGTTCGTCGGCGGCCTAATGCTCTTGACGGTCTTCGTGTACGGGCTGCAGCAGTTCGCTCTGCCGGACTGGATCCAGGACAACAAAGGCCACAACGTGACCATCTTCGGCATCGGCGCAACGGCTGTGGTCGGCGTGATCGGCCTGCTCATCGGTGCAGTGCTGATGTTCATCTGGTTCCTTAGGCAGCCGGAGTTCTTTCGCGGGCAGACGCTGCCTCGCCGTTCGGATGACCTGGTGATGGCACCCGGAAGTGGGCGGGTGCCGACCTTCGGACTCCCGGACTCCGGGCGCATGCCGGAGGTGATTGCCCCCGACCTCTCCAACCTGCCGCCGGGGCAGTCTGCGATGGATGCGACAACCGGCAAGGCCGTGCCACCCGTACCGCCGACCTCGCCTTCACGCGAAGGCGAGCGGTAACTGAATTTGCCGAAACGGCTTTCGAACGTCGTCATCTTCTCGGGGATCATCGACGTCGCGCTCGTACTCACTTTCGTGCTGATCGGTCGCGCGAGCCATGGCGAGAGCGCACTCGGCACCCTGAACACGTTGTGGCCTTTTCTGGTCGGGCTTGCTCTCGGCTGGATTGCAGCGCGCGCCTGGCGTTCGCCCCGACGAGTGATCTGGACGGCGATCATCATCTGGGTAGCGACAGTCGTCGTCGGTATGCTTCTGCGTCTGGCCAGCGGCCAGGGGGTGGTGTTGAGTTTCGTGATCGTCGCGGCTTTAGTGCTCGGCGCGTTCCTGGTCGGTTGGCGGGCGCTGTCACACCTCGTTGTGCGGGTTTTGGCTGGGTAGATTGCTGACCACCGTCATTGCTGCGGTTTGCGGCAGACGCTGCGGTATGAGCACTCGTAGCAATGTGGATGCCGCAGCCAGCGATACCGCGTAGTCTCGGGCTATCGCGGCGCCAGCGGGGCGCACGCAGCGAGGGAGTAGACCATGGCAGACAAGTCACCGAAGAAGTCCACCTCGAAAACCGTGGCGTCGAAATCTCTGAAAGAGAAGCGCGCCGACAAGAAGACGAAGGCCGCAGGCAAGTCCCGCGACTAAGTTTTTGTGGGTTTCTGCGCCCGCCGGTCTGATCGGCAGGGCGGGGAGTGATTGTGCCGACTTGTAGCGATTGTGCCTGTTCGCCCGGGCCCACTCGGTACAAGTCGGCACAATCACTCCCCGCCCTGCGGAGCGGAGCATCCTGCCGCGCCGCGCAGGCGCAATCAGGCCGCGCGCATCACGTCGGCCGTGAAGTTCTGCACCCGGGTGAGCAGCCCTTCAGCCCGACGAGCGACGATTTCGGCCGGATCCGGCTGCATCGGCATCTTGGGCGGCGTGATCCGGATGATCAGCGAACAGGCCAGATCGGCGCAGATGTAAGTTCCCACAGTGTTGCCGTCCCGCCCGGCTTGGCCCGCGCGCGCAGCGGAGAACAGGGTGACCTGGTCTGAGGGCTGCGGTGTGCGGCAGAGCGAGCACATCGCCGAAATTCCGGCACGCATGCGACCGCCGGATGCGCGCAGCACGATCCCCACCGGGCGATCGTCGACCCAGTGCACGAGATAGCCGCGCAGCGGTGCGCCGTGATCACGCCAACCCAGGTATTCGCGCTGATCCCAGAGCACTTCGTGCAGACCGGGGAGCGGCATCCGGTCGATCTCGCCCTTCGTCGCGTTGACTATCGAAGCGCGAATGTCCGTTTCGGTCAGCGGTTTCACCTGATCAAGCGTAATCGAGGCTCGCAGCCCACAGGTCAGCCGCGCAGCTTCTCCAGCAGCGGTGCGGCAACCTCGGCCAAGAACCGGGCCTGGCTCGCGTCTCCCACCTGCACGAGCGCGACGTCGGTGAATCCGGCAGCCGCATACCGCTTCACCGACTCGGCGAGTTCGTCGAGGTCGGGGCCGCAGGCGATCTGCTCGGCGACATCCTCGGGACGGATGAACTTCGATGCCCCGGCGAACCCGTGAGGGGTAGGCAGGTCTGCGTTGACGGCCCAGCCGCCAGCGAACCAGCGGAACTGCTCGTGCGCGGTCTCGATCGCAGCATCTCTGTCTGGCCCCCAGCAGATGGGAACCTGCCCGATCTTGCGGGCGTCCGCCGACCCGGTCCATCCGTCGAGAATCTCGGAGTCTGGCTCCGTCGTGATGAGGTGATCGCCGAGCTCACCGAAACGGCCCGCGCTGTCTGCACTCGAGACGGCGATTCCGAGCGGAACCCCGTCTTCCGGGCAATCCCAGATGCGCGCGGAATCGACCCGAAAGAATTCGCCGTCCCAGGTGACCAGCTCGCCGGTATGCAGCGCGCGGATGATGTGGATAGCCTCCTCGAGCATGTCCTGGCGTTGCGCAACAGGGGGCCAACCCTCGCCGATCACGTGCTCGTTGAGATTTTCGCCGGCACCGAGCCCGAGGATGAATCGGCCGTCAGACAGCAGTTGCATGGTCGCAGCTTTCTGCGCCACGATCGCCGGGTGGTAGCGCAGTGTCGGGCAGGTGACGTAGGTCGCGATTTCGACCCGCGACGTGGCCTGTGCCACGGCGCCGAGCACAGACCACGCATAGGGAGCGTGCCCCTGCGAGGTGAGCCACGGCGAAAAGTGATCGCTCGAGACTTCGAAGTCGAAGCCCGCGTTCTCAGCCGCTACGGCGTAGTCGACGAGCTGCTTCGGCCCGCTCTGTTCGGTCATCAGGGTGTATCCGTATCGCGTCATGGATCGATCTGTACGCCGCGCTCGGCCGATAGCAACCCGTTGACCGGGGTTTGCGGCCGAGGGCCCGTCGTATGCGATTGAATTGCCGGGTGACGCCCC
This sequence comes from Lacisediminihabitans sp., assembly GCA_043746355.1. Taxonomy (GTDB): domain Bacteria; phylum Actinomycetota; class Actinomycetes; order Actinomycetales; family Microbacteriaceae; genus Lacisediminihabitans. The sequence goes on from JAYTRC010000040.1 coordinate 8,425, forward strand.
TCGAAGAACTGACACCCCTTTCAGCTCTGGGCGCAGATCTCGCCGCAGCGCATTTCTCGGTCGAAGCACTGACAGAACTTTGGGGGTCGGATGCCGCAGCCGCCCTTCATCGCGGTCACCGCACCCCGGCACTGCGCCGCCTCAACAGCTCCACGTCGCTCGAATCTCTCGCACGCCTGTTCGTGCTTGGACTCCGGGTAGATATCCGCGAGATCGATAAAGCGCTCCCATCCCTCACCGCCGAGGGTGCTGTCGAACTCGGCCTCATCGATGCGGATGGCAACCCGCTGCTCGACCTGCGCCCGTACAGTTTTGTCGACGCGCACGGGGTCGGCAGCTGGTGGATCGCGAGCGACCTCGGCGAGCTCTCGACCGGGGCAGCGCTGCGCGAGGATCACGTGCTCGGGGTTGGCGGGGCATCCCTCACCCTCAGCGGGCTCATGCTCGACCGGCCCGTCGACAGCGCACTCGACCTGGGCACCGGCTGCGGCATCCAGGCGCTGCATGCGTCCCGGTATGCGCGGCGGGTTGTCGCCACCGACATCTCGCAGCGGGCGCTCGACCTCGCCGCGTTCAACGCCGGTCTTAACGACGTGCACACCATCGAGTTCCGGCTCGGCAGCCTGTTCGAGCCGGTCGAGGGGGAGCGCTTCGACCACATCGTCTCGAACCCGCCCTTCGTGATCACTCCGCGGGTGGAAGGGGTGCCGACCTACGAATATCGCGACGGCGGGATGGTCGGCGACGCGCTCGTCGCAGCTGTAGTGGCCGGGCTTCCGGATCACCTCGCCCCCGGGGGCATTGCCCAGCTGCTCGGCAACTGGGAGTACCGCAATCAGGAGGATGGCCTTGACCGCGCCGCTGGCTGGCTGGCAGCAACCGGGCTCGGCAGCTGGGTGATCGAGCGGGAGGTGCAGAACGTCGAGCTTTATGCGGAGACGTGGATCAGGGACGGCGGAACGCGCGCCGGCGACGAGTTCGACCGGCTCTACGGGGCATGGCTCGACGACTTCGAGTCACGGGGAGTCACTGCGGTCGGGTTCGGTTACCTCACGCTGCAGGAAGGCTCGACACTGCGCAGGGCCGAACGACTGGACGGCCCGGTCAGCAACGGCCTCGGCCCTCACCTCAGCGAGAGCCTGGCAGCCCACGATCGGCTGGACGAGTTGGATGACGAAGCGCTCTCGCGCGAGCTGCTCGCCGTCGCGCCCGACGTCACCGAGGAGCGGCACTACTGGCCTGGCGACGAGCATCCGACGGTGATGACACTGCGCCAGGGCGGCGGGTTCCAACGGACTGTTCCGCTCGACACCGCACTCGCGGGGCTCGTGGGTGCGTGCGACGGGGAACTCAGTCTCCGGGCGATCGTGGCAGCACTCGCGCAACTGCTCGAGGTTGATGAAGCAGCGTTGCTCGCTGACCTGCTGCCGGGCATCCGCGAACTCGTATTCGACGGGTTTTTGCGCTTTACCTGACCCGAACATCTGGCTCGCTGATTCCAAACACTGTCGCGCGAGAGTTCGAGCATGAAACGATCACTTCTCACCGCACTCGCCTGTTCAACCGCCGTGCTCGCCGCGGTCGGAGTCGCCAGCCCAGCGCTCGCGGCAACCCCTGCTCCCCGTAGTCTCGCAACCCTTCAGGCCGCCGGCCAGGCCGATACAGCGTCGCGGATCACCGCGCTCGGCAAGGCGATCCCGAGGGTCACGTCGAACAAGTATCTGAGCTCTGGCGACCGTTCACAGCTGCTCGCGACTCTCAACGGCGACCTCGCCGCCATGCAGTCGCTTCAGACGAAGATCGCAGCAGACACCGATGTCGCCACCGCGAAAGCAGACGTGCAGTCGATCTTCACCGGCTACCGCGTCTACGCCGTCGCCATCCCGCAATCGCTATATGCGGCATCCGCTGGTGCCATCACCGACTCGGCTCTGCCCGCGCTCGGCGCCGCGCAGAAGGCGCTCGCTGCGGCACTCGCCGGCCCCGACAAGTCGAAGGACACCCCGGCTATCGATGCCCAGATGGCCGATCTCAGCGCGCAGATCACGACCGCACAGAACTCTATCGCCGGGGTCTCGGCATTCGCTCTCTCTGTCACGCCAGCCCAGTTCAATGCGAACCACGCGGTACTCACGGCGACGCGCGCGTCGGTGAAGGCAGCAGCAGCCGCAGCGAAGGCCGCGAGCACGGACGCCAAAGCAGTGAGAGCCGCACTGAAGTGAGACCGGCGCTGATCGGCGTCGGTCTGGTCGCAATGCTTGCGCTGGCCGGATGCTCGTCCCACCTGGCCGCGTCGGTAGCAGCCACGACAGCTCCCGTGTCTACTCCCGCTCCGGCGCCGACGGCATCGGCCTCGGCCTCGCCTGACCCGCTCGCCAGCCTCGACTCGACGCTCGCCCAGGTCGACGGCGCGGTCAATCAGAGCCAGCAGGATGCGAGTGTGGGCGATGCCTCCGCCGCGCAGAACGACAGTCAATGAGCGACAGCTGTAGTCGCTACCAGAGGGGTGAGGGGCTCAGGCATCGCAGCCGGCGATGCGGTCAAACGTGCCAATCTGAAGCGTGTCGCTGGCACGGGTTTGTGGAAACTTTTTCCTACAGGTAGGAGATGAGGAGGGCGATGGCGGCTGCGGCCATGACTGCGAACGCCGTCCAGAGCCCCACTTTGGACCATGGCCCGCTGGCGTACGTGCCCATGACCTTTTTTCTACTGGACACGCGGGCGATGAGGTAAATGAGAGGTACCGCGACGACGCCGTTGAATACTGCGGTGAGAACGAGGGCTTTGATGGGATCCAGGCCAACGAAGTTGAGAATGAGGCCGATGAGGGTGCCGACGATGATCACGAGGTAGAAGGCGCGTGCTTGTTTGAACTTCCGGAACAGTCCTTCACGCCAGTTGAACGTTTCTGTGATCGCGTAAGAAGATGAACCGGCAAGGACGGGGATGCTCATGAGACCGATGCCGATGACTCCGACGGCGAAAATCAGTTGGGCGAGGAAGCCAGCATTCGGGAACGTGTGAACAAGGGGGCGCAGGGCTTTGGCGGCATCAGCAGCAGTGACGATATTGGTGATGCCGGCCCGATTGAGCACAACAGCACCGACCAGGATGATGAACCAGGCCACGACGTTGGAGAAAACCATCCCAAGCACCGTGTCGACGCGGAGCCGACGCAGGTAGGCCCTGCTGATTTTCTGTGGAACACCGTCAGCGGTGTTTCGGTTCTCAGCGATCTCGTCTTCGACCACGTTGCTGGTTTGCCAGAAAAACAGGTAGGGGGAGATCGTGGTGCCGAAGATAGCGACGATCACATAGAGCAGGCTCTGATTGAACTGGATGTGCGGGATCAGGGTGGCTGCAAGGGCCTGAGTCCAGGGGACCGTGATGAGAAATGCGGTGATCAGGTAGGCAAACAGGGCCATCGCCAACCATTTGAGGATGCGCACATATGCCCGGTAGGAGACCAGTACTTCGAGGACCACGATCACCACAACGAAGCCGACCGCGAGGAGGCCGAGAGGAACGCCTGGGAGCAATAGTTGGGCACTGGCAGCCATTGCGCCGATATCGGAGCCGATATTGAATGTGTTCGCTGCAACGACCAGCAGCACAATCGGATACAGAACTTTCTTCGGGTAGGTTTCACGGATGACAGCCGCAAGTCCCTTCCCCGTCACAGCGCCGATCCTCATGCAGGCTTCCTGCACAGCGATCATCAGCGGCAGCGTCAACAGCAGCGTCCAGAGCGTGCCGAAGCCGAACTGGGCACCGGCCTGCGAATAAGTCGCTATTCCAGACGGGTCATCATCGGCAGCGCCGGTAACAATTCCCGGGCCCAACACGCGGAGGACGCGCCCAAACCCGCGCTTGCGAGAGCTGCGGGGAAAAACCACTGCGTCCGGGTCGCCGGAACGTTCAGCGTCCGCGATTGCTTCGTCGGGCAACTCGGTCATGGCCGCTGAGCCTACGCCGCCCAGGCAAATCCTGACTTCTTCCGCAGCCGTATCTTTCAGTAAATGCGAGCAACCCCACGCGATGGCGATGGTCAAGATCCTTTGAACGAAGGCTCTGATCGCGACGAGGCAGGTTACCTCTGATCCACGTGACTCGAGTGTGGGTCGATTGCGAAGCTCGACTCCTCTGTACTGTGCTTTTCGGCATGTTCGCGCCAGCTCGGCTTGCGGAACCGGTAAATCATCAATGCCGCGCTCACGAAGACGATGAGCCCCGCTGCGACGAGCGACACGTACAGGACTGGGTCACCGATCGGCAATTGTGCTGGGGGGAAGAAGGACACGAGCAAAGAGAAAGCAACGGCTGCGAAGCCGACCCCTGCGACGATCCACATACCGACATTGCCGCCCGGGATTGTGAACGCGCGGGCAAGTTTTGGCTGGGTGTAGCGGAGTCGGATCGCGGCGGCGTACATCAGCATGTACATGACGATATACAGGCTGATTGTCACGGTGGAGATGAGAAAGAACGCCCCGCTTACGTCGGACATGAAGAGGTAGATCGATGACACCGCGGTGACAATGAGCGCCTGGATAATCAAGATGTTGCGAGGCGCGCCCTGCGAGTTCGTTTTCTGCATGAGTGGCGGCAACAGTCCGTCATGGGCTGTGGCGAGGAGCCCCCTGCTCGGCGATGATAGCCACGCAAGCGCTCCACTTATTGCACCAAACGCGATGAGCGCCGCGAGCACCTGCACGAGCCACCTCAGGTGCCACTGTCCGACGAGCACAGTTTGCAGGGCCTGGAATACGCCGGTTTGGATGACGAGCTTGTTGTAGGGGACAAGGGCTGCGACTGCGAGTGAGCCGAGCAGGAAGACGGCGACGGAGATGACAGAAGCGAGCATCATGGCCGCCGGGAATCCACGGCGGGGGTTCTTCATCTCCCCGACGTGGACGGACTGCACCTCGACGCCGGCGAAGAGGAGCATGATGTTGCCGAGGAACGCCAGGGATCCAAGCCCGGCCAAGAGCGGCAGGAGGCGAGGCCCGGCTGACCCGTTGACAACATGGCTGACGGTCGGATCGGTTGCGGTGGACCAACCAAGGGCGTGACCGGTTGCCGTCCACCAGATGAAGAGCCCGACGAGTATCGCACCGGGCACAACCGTGCCGATAAGGAATCCGTACTTGGCGACTTTGGCGAGTATGGCGTTCCCGCTCAGCGCCACCAGTGTCGCCAGCCAGTAGCTGACGATGCAAAAGACTCCGACATAAATGTGCGCGTTGGCGAGTCCGGCGTCGTCGAGAGCGAAAGCAGCGGCTGCCGCGGCGAAAGCGAGTCCGGTCGGAAACCAGACGACGTTCTGGATCCATTGCAGCCAGATTCCGACGAATCCCCATCGGGGTCCGAATGCTTCTCCGATCCAGGTGTAGACGCCGCCCTTTCGGTTCGAAAATGCGCTCCCGAGCTCCGCTGACACCAGTGCGGCTGGGATGAGGAACAGGATGACCGCGAAGCCGATGTAGACAAACATCGTCAACTCCTCCTTGGCCATTACTGGCAGCCCTCGAAGGCTGGTAACAACAGCGGCCGCGGTGAGGAAGCCCACCGTGGGGACCGACATGAAAGCCGCATTCTGCACATCCCGCTTTCGACCTGTCTGTGGAGGCACCGGACTCGTGCGGGTCATGACTTCACCTTTTCCGTCGGGATGACGGGGCGAGCATCATGATTAAACGTGGTTCCTTCGATGGAGGTGAGTTTTCTTGATGGCGGGCGGTCGTCAAGTTTTTGAATGGCGCGGCGCATGTCCTCGAGCAGCAGGTCGGCCATGTCGAGGCTGAAGCCGTGCCGCACGATGATGCGCTGCACCGTCGTGTCATGCTGGTCGCTCGGCAGCGTGTACGCGGGCACCAGCCAGCCCCGAGCCCTGAACTCCTCTGCCAAGTCGAACAGGTTGTGCGCATGGTCGCCGGCACTGAGTTTCCAGGTCACCGCCGGGATGCCAACCCGGGGATCCCCGCTGAATACCAGGTCGAATCGGCCAAGAGCGTCGACCCCGGCTGCGAGGTGCTGCGCAACCTCGTACGTCGCGGACTGGATTTTGCGAAAGCCGTCTTTTCCAAGACGAAGGAACAGGTAGTAGGAGCAAACAACCTGGCCGCCCGGTCGAGAAAAGTTCAAATTGAAGGTCGGCATCTCGCCACCGAGATAGTTGACATTGAAAATCAACTCATCTGGCAGGTCCGCTCGTTCGCGCCAGATGACCCAGCCGCTTCCGATCGGCGCGAGTCCGGTTTTATGGCCCGACACATTGATCGACTTCACCCGGCGAAGTCGGAAATCCCACTCGATCTCCGGCGCGCAGAACGGCGCAACGAAACCTCCGCTGGCTGCATCGACGTGGATGGGGATGTCGAGGCCGGTACGAGCCTGGAGGTCATCGAGTGCGGAGCTGATGGCGGCGACATCCTCGAACATGCCCGTGAAAGTTTGCCCGAAAGTAACCACCACCGCAATCGTGTTCTCATCGCACTGAGCGACGGCTTCCTCGGGCGTCATGATGTAGTGGTCATTCATCGGGACCTGGCGTGTTTCTACGTCGAAGTACCGGCCGAACTTCTCCCAGCACACCTGCACAGGACCGCAGACAAAGTTGGGGTTTGCGGTCGACTTCCCTGCCGCAATCCGCTTCGCCTTCCAGTTCCATTTGGCCGCGAGTCCGCCGAGCATGGCCGCTTCGCTGGATCCGGTCGTTGACGTGCCGATCGTACCCGCAGCATTCGGCGAGTTAAACAGGTCAGCGAGCATGTGCACACACCGGTTCTCAAGCTCCGCCGTCTGGGGATATTCGTCCTTATCGATGATGTTCTTGTCGATCGAATCCGCCATCAACTGGTGTACCTCGGGCTCAACCCAGGTCGTGCAGAAAGTAGCGAGGTTCATGCGGGCGACCCCATCAAGCATGAGCTCGTCTTTCACCAACTGGTAGATGTCGCGCGGATCTTCTTCGGGAATGGGAAAATGAGCGCGCGGTGCCCTGGTCGTCATCGTAGAAGTCGCAAAAGTGTCGTCGAAGTGGTCACCGACATCGGAGTGAGCAGGCATTTGGAGTGTCCTTGCGTTAGGAAAATATGAATCTCTATGGCCACTAAATAAATGGCTGGAAAATCGATATCCGCGGGATCAATAGCACCATCTGGCATAGTGGCCTGACCGGATCTGGCGAGCAATGTTGCTATGGCGCACTTCTTGACGTGGGCCCGAGGGCGTCGCCGAGTACTAGAGCGACAAGGCGAAGCTACTCTTCTCAAACGCCCCAAAATAGGGACCTAAGTCATATCGCCATCGCAGGCCTCACCGGAGCTACCGGGCCCTTCCCGCTATTGCCGGGATCGAGACAGCAAAATTTCCGAGGGTGCCCGTTTAGCCTGCCTAAAATTAAGCCCGATGGCGGGGCGCCGGGTGAGCCTCCCGTCGTCGACAGTTCACCGGGTGTTCGTCGGGTGGGGGCGGTGGGCTGTGGTGTTGCTGCCTAGCGTTGGGGTCACACCTACGAAAGGACCCCCTCATGTCTCGTGTGACTTCACCTTCCGCCCGTCGGCCCGCCTTGGTATGGGGGGTCGCGATCGCGAGCGTTGCGATCGTGGGGTACGCCTCTCCTGCTGTCGCGGCACCGTCGTCAGATTCTGCCCGCTCTGAAGTTGTTGTTCACAAGTACGCCGCGGTGGGTGCGGAGAAGAACCCGGATGATTTGACCCAGCTGGGTGATTTTGTTTACGTCGCCTTCCAGAATGGTGTCGGTTCGATGGGGGAGCCGAGTGCGATGGGGGTGCCCTCCAGCACGATCCAGCAGTACAGTCTGTCCGGCAAGCCGGGTACGTCGTGGAACGTGGTGGGCAAGATTGATGGGATGACCGCCGACCCGCGTTTGGGTCGCATCCTGGCTACGGTGAACGAGGATGGCAACTCTCACTTCGTCACCATCGACCCGCGGCATGATGTGGTCGCCAGCTATGCGTATAGCGGTCTGAACCATGGTGGTGGCACGGATGCGATCTCGATCTTCGATCACCAGATCGTGATCAGCGGGTCTGCGCCGACCAACTCGACGGGTGCGGCCGCGTACACGGTGAAGCTGTCGGGCTCGACTGCAGTGCTGACTCCGTTGATCGCCGATAATGCGACTGCAGTCGCGGTGAACGGACCCGAGGCTGGGAAGCCGGTCGCCCTGGCACTCACTGACCCGGACTCCAATCGTGTGGTGCCATCCGCCTCGCCTCGCTTCGCCGGGTCTTTCATGCTCGACGGTCAAGGTGACAAGCAGCTGTTGTTCTTGAGCGACCGGCGGCAGACGGCTGGAAAGCTGAGCGTTCTCAACGTCGCGACGCCGGTGGATGACCCCGCGTTCGCCACCGAGTCTCAGCGCACCCTGTGGCTGACCGACCCGGCCGCTAACGATGTCGTCGCAGTTTCCGGTCTGTTCGCTCCTGGGCAGGCAGTGTCAACTTTGACACCAGATTCCGGCCCGTCTTACCTGGCCACGTTGAACCTCAGCACGGGCTCGCTTGCCCCGGTCGCCCGGCTTGGTGTCGTGCAACCCAAGGGCCTGATCTTCACCGGTACAGCCCGGTCCCGCGACGAAGACGGCAACCGGGAGCAGTAGTCGACGGGCTGCGTGCCAACGCTGTCGCGATCGCCGAACCCCAGCGTCGGTCGCGTTCAGATTCGCGATGTCTTCACGCTCGGGCAGCGCCAGATAAAGGCCAGACGGCGTCGGCCACGAATTCGGAGACATGCCGCCCGATTGTCGGAACAACCGCGACCCCACCACCGGTGCTACGCCGACGTTCGAACTGAATCGATACCGCTTCTTTACATGACCTTGACATAGAGCTGAAACGCTTCGACCTACAGTTACCCGGACCGCACGTGCGCAGAAACGGACCGCAGATGTCGTCAGCCAGACTTCCTCTCACGTTAGGTCGACGCATGTCTCGATGGTTTTCGGCGCATCGTCGACTATCGCTCGTTTCGGCGATCGCGATCGTGGCGCTGGTCGGCGGGGGTGTCGCGTGGCATGTGACCGCGGAGGCAGGTTCTTCAGCATCCGGGATTCACAAGATCAAGCACATCGTCGTGATCATGCAAGAGAACAGGTCGTTTGATAGTTACTTCGGCACCTTCCCTGGCGCAGACGGGATCCCGATGGCCAACGGGGTGCCGACGGTCTGCTCGCCGGATCCGTCGACGGGAGGCTGCGACAAGCCGTTCCATGATCCGTCAGATAAGAACGCCGGGGGTCCTCACGGTCAGACCAACGCAATAGCCGACATCAATGGCGGCGCGATGAACGGCTTCGTCGGGCAGGCGGAGGGCGCGAAGAAGTCATGCGCGGCGAACGATCCGGCATGCACGGCCGGCGCGACATCCGACGTCATGGGTTACAAGACGGGCGCTGACATTCCGAACTATTGGACTTACGCAAAGGACTACGTCCTCCAGGACCACCTCTTCGAATCCAACGCATCCTGGAGCCTGCCGTCGCATCTCTACATGGTCTCCGAGTGGTCGGCCAAATGCTCCACGGCGGGTGACCCTCAGAGCTGCGTCAACGCGCTCGAGAGCCCCGGAAACCCTCCCGATTTCAACTCGACGATCAAGAACACCATCATCGGTAAGTGCCGGACCGGGCTGAAGACGGGGGCCTGCGCGGCGGCACTCCAGGCTGCCGGGATCACACCGGACATGGCGACGCAGCTGCACCAGCTGGTGGTCACGGACTGCAAGGCGACCGACACGCTGGCCGCCTGCCAGTCGGCGATCGACAAGGCCTCGATTCCGGATGCCCTCCGCCAGAAGCTGATCGCGGCGTCGAACTCGCTCGCCCCGCCGGACTACGCCTGGACAGATCTCACGTACCTGCTGCACAAGCAGAACGTGCCCTGGGGCTACTACGTGTTCAACGGTACCGAGCCGGACTGTGAGAACGATTCCGCGGTCACGTGCGCGCCGGTCGCGCAGAACGCGAAGACACCGGGGATCTGGAACCCTCTGCCGTACTTCGACACGGTCCGCCAGGATGGCCAACTGGGCAACATCCAGTCGCTCACGAACTTCTACTCCGCGGCCTCCAAAGGCACTCTTCCCGCAGTGAGTTGGATCGACCCGACCGGAGCCGTCAGCGAGCATCCACCGGCCTTGGTCAGCACGGGCCAGTCCTACGTCACCGGCCTGATCAACACCATCATGAAGGGGCCGGACTGGGACAGTACCGCCATCTTCCTCTCGTGGGACGACTGGGGCGGCTTCTACGACCACGTCACGCCACCGGTCGTCGACCAGAACGGATACGGACTCCGTGTACCCGGGATGGTGATCAGCCCGTATGCCAAGAGCGGCTATATCGACCATCAGACCCTCAGCCATGACGCTTACGTGAAGTTCATCGAGGACGACTTCCTCGGCGGACAGCGCCTCGACCCCGCGACGGACGGACGGCCAGACCCCCGTCCCGACGTCCGCGAGAACAACCCCCAGCTCGGCAATCTGGCCAGCGACTTCGACTTCAGCCAGACACCACGGCCACCGATATCCCTACCCGGAGGGACCGTCTACTAATCGGCCGATCAACGAGGCAGCGGAAGAGATGGGTCCATCGGGGAGCCCCGATCCGGTGCTCTCGGGGCTGGCGACGATCTGGTCGTAGGTGTTTCGCGTATTCCTCGCGGGTCTTCTCCGCAGTGGCGGAAACTCGCGATACCCCCATTCAACGACTCTTGCGCAACGAAAGTTTTGGCCTACCGTTCACTTCGCGGGCCGTCGAAGCCCTGGAGTGAGCGCGAGGGAGAGTGCAATGTCGCAGGCAACCGGGGTGAAACCCAAATCCGTCAGAAGTCTCGTGCCGGCCAGAATGGACCGGCTGCCATGGACTCGATTCCACTGGTCCATCGTCGTCGGTCTTGGCACAGCGTGGATCCTCGATGGCCTCGAGATCCAGATGGTGTCGGCCAGCGGTTTCCAGCACGCGTTGCACATGTCGTCGGCCCAGGTCGGGGCTACTGGCACCATCTACCTTGTCGGCCAGGTCGTCGGTGCGCTCGCTTTCGGCAGACTCGCTGACCGGCTCGGTCGGCGACGATTCTTCATCATCACGCTGCTCGTCTACCTGATCGGAAGCGGTGTCGCGGGGTTCGCACCGAACATGGCGTTCCTCTGGGTGTTCCGCTTCATCGCGGGACTCGGAATCGGTGGCGAATACACCGCGATCAACTCGGCGATCGACGAGCTGATCCCCTCCCACTTCCGTGGTCGGGTCGACATCGCGATCAACGGAACGTACTGGGGTGGCGCACTGCTCGGCGCTGTCGCGAACATTTTCCTGCTGTCGTCAAGCCAGCAGTCCTTCTCAGATAACTGGGGTTGGCGCATCGGGTTCTTCATCGGCCCTGTGCTCGGGCTGATCATCATCTACCTGCGCCGCCACATCCCCGAGAGCCCGCGTTGGCAGATGACCCACGGCCACGAGGTCGCGGCGGAGAAGACCGTCGACGAGATCGAAGAACGCATCAAGGGGGAGGGCAAGACGCTCGACCCAGATCCCGTGGATGACAGCAAAGCCCTCGAAGTGCGCCAGATCGGCAACATCTCGCCGATCGACATCCTCAAGGTCTTCTTCCAGAAATATCCGAAGCGCGCGGTCACGACGATTGTGATGTTCGTCACCCAGTCGTTCCTCTACAACGCGATCTTCTTCACGTACGCGCTCGTGCTGAAGAACTTTTATCACATCGGTGACCCCGCGATCTATTTCATCCCGTTCGCCGTCGGCAACCTGGTGGGCCCGCTTGTGCTCGGCCACCTGTTCGACACCTGGGGTCGGCGCAAGATGATCCTGCTCACGTATGCAACGTCTGGCGTGGTGCTCGCTGTCTCGGCGTTCCTCTTCAACGCGGGGGTGCTGAACGCCTTCACCCAGACTGCCTTCTGGTGCGTGGCGTTCTTCTTCGCGTCGGCCGGGGCGTCCTCTGCGTACCTCGTCGCTAGCGAGTCGTTCCCGATTGAACTCCGCAGCCAGTCCATCTCGTACTTCTTCGCGATCGGGCAGGCCGCAGGGGCCGTAGCGCCACTGCTCTACGGCTCACTGATCGGGGATGGCTCCCACCGCGGACCACTCTTCATCGGCTACCTCCTCGGTGCCATCCTGATGATCATCGGCGGCGTTGTCGCGTTCTTCCTGGGAGTGGATGCCGAACGCAAGTCCCTCGAAGAGATAGCAGAACCGCTCACCAAGGTCGGCGCGACTGCCGATGGGAAATAGGCTCGAAGCATGACAGAAAAAGTGTGGTTCATCACCGGTACGTCGCGTGGTTTCGGTCGCGAGTGGAGCATCGCAGCGCTCGAACGCGGCGACACGGTTGCGGCGACTGCGCGCGATACGGCGAGCCTCGACGACCTGGTCGAGAAGTACGGTGACGCGATCCTGCCGATCCGGCTCGACGTCACCGATCGCGATGCCGACTTCGCCGCGGTGAAGCAGGCTCACGAGAAATTCGGACGCCTGGATGTCGTGGTCAACAACGCTGGCTACGGGCAGTTCGGCTTCATCGAGGAGCTGTCGGAGGCTGAGGCGCGCGACCAGATCGAGACCAATGTCTTCGGCGCGCTGTGGATAACCCAGGCCGCGCTGCCCTTCCTGAGGGAGCAGCGGAGTGGTCACATCATCCAGGTCTCCTCGATCGGTGGCATCAGCGCATTCGGCAACATCGGCATCTACAACGCCTCGAAGTGGGCGCTCGAGGGCTTCAGCCAGGCACTTGCGCACGAGGTCGAGTCGTTCGGCATCTCCGTGACGCTGGTCGAGCCCGGTGGCTTCTCGACGGACTGGGGTGGGGCATCGGCGAAGCACGCCGAGACTCTTCCCGCATATGAGGACGCCCACGCGGCGGCGCAGAAGATGCGCGACAGTCGCGTGTCAGCGCCGGGTGACCCGAACGCGAGCGCTGCGGCGATTGTGAAGATCGTCGATGCTGAAAAGCCACCGCTGCGGGTGTTCTTCGGTACAGCGCCGATTCAGATCGCAAAGGCGGATTACGAGAGCCGAATCGCCACCTGGGAGAAGTGGAACGACGTCTCGGTGCTAGCCCAGGGCTAAAGCGGATCGAGCGCTTACTGGCGCGTTCCTCGTGCACCGCATCCTCGCCGTGATGAGCCAGAATGGATACACACACCCGCACTATCGGAGGTTCGCCGTGAAGATCATCGTCTTTGTCATCGCCATGGCCTTCTTCATCGGCGGCATGCTGCTGATGGGCTACGCGTTCCACCTCACCGAGGGCATGGCGGTCATGTTCTTTGGCGGCATCATCGCTGTCTCGATCTCACTCGCCATCCCCTTCCACTTCTTGGGCAAGCAGAGCCACTAGCTGCCTGAGCGGATTCGAGCGATGGAGTTCGACCGTTTCGGCGACGGGTACGTCGACGACAACAAGAATCGCCGCTCCCTCTCGGTTGCGAAGGATGCCGAGGCTCGCGCGGGCCTCGAAGTCGAGCACGGCGAGAGCGGCTTCTACGGCACGGTGCTCCGCATCGAGGGGCGACTCGTTCAGCTGAAGGATTTCGACGGCATGGTGCGGGCGTTCCCGCTCGGCACCGGGTTTCTGGTCGACGGGGCCGCCGTCACGCTGGTCACTCCTCGCGCAGCCGCCGCGGGGGCGGCACGCACGGCATCCGGTTCGTTCGCGGTGGCCGATCTGAAATCCCGGGTCGCCCTGCCCAGTCGCATCTTCGTCGAGGGCAGGCATGATGCTGAACTGGTAGAGAAGGTCTGGGGATCCGACCTTCGAGTCGAGGGCGTCGTCGTCGAATACCTGGGCGGCATCGACGACCTCACTGCCATCGTGCGTGACTTCGCCCCGACAGCCGAGCGGCGGCTCGGGGTGCTGGTCGATCACCTGGTACCAGGCTCGAAGGAGAGCCGGATAGCGGATTCCGTGGCCGCCGGGCCTTTCGGTCGCGAGGTGCTCGTGGTCGGGCATCCATTCGTCGATGTCTGGCAGGGGGTCAAGCCGGCGCGGCTCGGACTCAAGGATTGGCCGGTGATTCCGAGGAACATCGAATGGAAGCACGGCATCTGCGAGGCGCTCGGCTGGCCGCACGCAGACCAGGCAGACATCGCGGCCGCCTGGCAGCGCATCCTCGGCACGGTCAGGACTTACGCCGACCTCGAGCCGGTGTTGCTCGGGCGGGTAGAGCAGCTGATCGACTTCGTGACTGAAAGCTAGAGCGTTGGAGAGTTGCCCGGTCGACCGCGCGACCCGCTCTACGCGGCGGACGCTGCTGAGCGGACGAGTAGCGTACTTTCCGATACGACCGCTTCGAGATCGTTCCGTGATCCCCTCTGAGCAGCGCACAATTACTGTGTGAAACTTCGCCAGATCGAACCCGCCGACCTCCCAGCCGTGCTCGCGTTGAATGACGCCGCTTACCCCGCTGTGCCGATCAGCTCGATCGCAGAGCTCGCGGAGCTGCTCGCGTTCGACGGTTTCAGCTTCGCCGTAGTCGGCGATCAGGATGATTCGCTCCTGGCCTTTCTCATCGGGCTCAGGCCCGGCAATCACTACGCCAGCGAGAACTACGGCTACTTCGAATCGCGCGGGAGCAACTACCTCTACGTCGACCGCATCGTCGTGGCTGAATCCACGCGCGGGCAAAGGGTCGGGCAGGCGCTCTACGAGGCCGTGTTCGAGTTGGCCAGGGCAGAGGGCCGCGCCGAGATTGACTGCGAGGTCAATCTCGACCCGCCGAACCCCGGGTCTCTCGCCTTCCACGCCCGCCTCGGCTTCGAGCGGGTGGGGGAGCAGCCCACCAAGGGTGGCGCGGTGACGGTCGCGCTGCTCGCAGCGCCGGTTCGTTAGCGGCTCAGGCGCCGAAGTAGTCGTTAAGTGTCACGGGCTGCAGGCTCCGCGAGTGGATCAGGTCAGCGAGAAAGTCGAAGCAGTTGGTGACGGGCAAAAAGTTCGCGTGTCCGATCACGATGTGTTGCGGCAGCATCCATTGGGTCGCAAAGCCTTTGAGCTGGTCTTCCGTGATCAGTGCGCTATCGCTGAGTGACCCGTACCAAAGCACCGGAACCGGGTAGCCGACGCTTCGCGCTACGGAGTCGACCGCCGCGTTGTGAAATCCGAACGGTGGGCGGAAGTATGGCTTGCCCGACACCCCATACATGGAGTGGATGAAGTCTTCGTTGCGCTGCAGTTCTTCGACGACGCCTTGCGCACTGAGTTTGGTGAGATTGGGATGCGACCAGGTGTGGTTGCCGAGCTGGACTTGGCCGCTCTCCACGAGCGGCCGCAGCGCCGGGGCGTTGTCCGTCCACGACGGCCGTGATCCGTTGAGGAAGAATGTCAGTCGCATACCGGATCTCGCGGCGAACTCCGTATAGAGGCCGACGACCTCAGAACTGGCGCCGTCATCGACAGTCAGCGCGATGGCATTGCCCGGGCCGGGCAGACGGGTGATCGTTCCCCCCGGCACGGGATGTTTGGTGAGCTGCGGTGGGAAGAACTGCGGCGGCAGGTCCTGGGCCGAGACGAGTGTCGGCGGAACGGGTCGGGGTGCAGCATGCGCGGCGTTCACAGCACTCGGAGCGATCGACCGCGGCAACGCGAGCCGCCCCACCTCGTCGCCGATCACAACGGCTCCTGCTGCGGTGAGCACGCTCGCAGCGACGGTAGCAAGAAACACCCGTCGGTCCACGGAGGTAACCTATTGCCTCGCCTGTGGTTTAGCTATGAGGCGCGCGCAGCCGGTCGCACAGCTCGGACCATGCCAAAACAAGAGTAGAACGAGAGTATGGAACAGAAAAGGCTCGGCTCGAGCGGTCTCGAAATCTCACCCCTCATCCTCGGCTGCATGAGCTACGGCGACCCCGGCAGGGGCAACCACGAGTGGTCCCTGCCCGAGGAACAGAGCCGGCCGTTCATCCGTCGGGCCATCGAGCTCGGAATCACCACCTTCGACACGGCCAACGTCTACTCGAATGGCTCAAGCGAAGAGATCGTGGGGCGCGCTCTCGGCGAGTTCGCGAAGCGTGAAGACATCGTGCTCGCGACGAAAGTGCATGGCAGGATGCGCCCGGGCCCGAACGGCGCAGGTCTCTCCCGCACCCACATCATGGAGCAGATCGATGCGAGCCTCACCCGCCTCGGCACGGACTACGTCGACCTGTATCAAATTCATCGCTGGGACCCGGATGTCGCGATCGAGGAGACGATGGAAGCGCTGCACGACGTGGTGAAGTCGGGTAAGGCACGCTACATCGGAGCATCCTCTATGTGGACCTGGCAGTTTGCCGCCGCCCAGCACGCGGCCGACCTCAACGGGTGGACCAGGTTTGTCTCCATGCAAGACCACTACAACCTCATCAACCGGGAAGAGGAGCGCGAGATGCACCCGTACTGCCTCGACTCTGGCGTCGGCGTCATCCCCTGGAGTCCGCTCGCGCGCGGCAAGCTGACCCGCGACTGGTCGGAGACGACAGCGCGATCGCAGACCGACGAGTTCGGAAGCCGCCTCTACAGCCAGGCTGAAGACGCAGACAGACGGGTGTCGGATGCCGTGGCCACGATTGCGAGCGCCCGCGGCATCCCTCGCGCCCAGGTCGCCCTCGCCTGGGTGTCTGCCCAGCCCGCTGTCACCGCGCCGATCGTCGGCGCGACGAAGATGTCACACCTCGAAGACGCTGTTGCGTCACTCGATGTCGAGCTGACAGCGGGTGAGAGGGAGGCGCTCGACGAGCACTACCTGCCGCACGCTGTTGCGGGGTTTTAGGCCAGCGTTCGCGGATCCCGGCCAGTCACCGCGAGCAGCCGGAACTGGAGGGGTGCGTCGTCGGGTAGGGGAACCGGCGGCGCGTACAGTCCGCTTGCCGCGAGGGTCTCTTTCTGGGGCTCGAACACCGACCACACGGCCTCGACTAGGGCCTCGTCGAGTTCCTCAGGCGCACCAACAGCGCGGGCGAGATCCCAGGTGTGAATTGCGACGTCGCTGACCTGCTCGCGCAGGTACTCGGCGACGGGCACGGTGTCATACGACAGGGTGACCATCAGATCGGGCTCCGCATCAGACCACGCCGTGGTGGCTGCCAGCGAGTAAAGGTGCCACTCCTTCGCCAGGTCGTCCCCGAGTGGTTTGATCGAGAACTGCGCCGTACCGATCGATCCTCCCCTGAGCAGGTATGGCACCCACTGCTGTTCGATCACGACGTGTCGCACGAGATCGCGAACATTCCATTCGGCATCGGGAGTGGGGGCATCCCAGTCTGTCACCGCGGCGAGACGAGCCGCGAACTCGCTGTGCGCCTTCTTCTGTAGTGCCAGCCAGTCATACATGTTGGTTCTCCATCGCTCGAATGCTCATGGGTCAACGTACGGCATTGGCTGGCATTCCCTACTGGCTGGGGCCGCTCAATTATGCGGTGCTGCCGGGAAGAGGTACTCGTTCGAGCTGCCCGAGATCGCACCGTCGCTCGACCAGAAGTATTGGTAGAAGGCGAAATCGGATGAGCCCGCGTCGTTTTTCACGATGGCATCGGTGGTGATCCGAAGGCGAATGCCGTCTGTCACGAACTGGTGCTCGGTGGCACAGGTATCTGCGCTGTGCAGATCGGTGGTGACCGCGATGAGGCAGACCAGTTTCTCGTGCGTGCGCGCACCGTAAACGGTGACGCCGGGGGCACCCGCCGCGGTCAGTACGTGAACAGTGGATGCAGTGATGTCGGAGCCCAGACTGAACGGTGGGATATCCGACGGCTGCTGCGAGGCCTCGAGCAGGGCGAGGGTCGCGACCCCGTGCTGGGATTCGCCCACAGCGGCCGCCTCGACCGTCGGTGTCGGCGCGGAGGGCGCCCTGCCGAGCGAGAAGCCGATGGCGGCCACACCAAGGGCGGCCAGCGTGAGGGCGAAGACCCTGCGCCAGCTCGGGGCTCGCTTTCGGGAGTTCGGCTGCGGTACTGCCTCTTTCACTGCCGACTTTGCCGGTGGCTGTTCTCGCTCAGCTTCGCGCTCAGGCGCGCGTTGTGGCTCTCGAGCGAGCGACCGCTCCAGCTCACGCAGCGCCGCGAAAGCCGACTCTGAGCCGTTGCGCGAATATGCTTCCCGGCGCAGGGCGTCGAGCTTCGCGAGGGTCTCCTCATCGTCGAGTTGCATACTCACCTCCTCCCGCGCTCACTACGTTATCCGTAAGCCATAGGCTGCTCGATGGGAAAGGATCCACGATGAGCGCTACACCCGAACGTGCCAGGCACGTCAGCTGGGAAGACCCGCTGATCGGGGCCGCAGCGGCCAAGACCATGTCTGGCCTCGACTACATCCAGGCTCTCATCGACGGAACGGTGCCGCCACCGCCGATCGTCGGCCTGATGAAGATGCGGGCAGTCGCCGCGGAGGTCGGCACCGTCACGTTCACCTGCGAACCGGATGAATCGATGTACAACCCGATCGGCACCGTGCACGGCGGCCTCGTCTGCACACTGCTCGACTCGGTGCTCGGGTGCGCGACGCAGACGACGCTGCCGCTCGGCCAGGCCTACACGTCGCTCGACATCACCGTGAGTTACCTCCGCCCGGTCATGGCAGACAGCGGCCCGCTGACCGCGGTCGGCCGCGTGGTCAAACCCGGCAGTCGCGCGGCATTCACCGAGGGAACCGTTCATGATGCGCGCGGCCGGCTCGTCGCGACGGCGACCAGCACTCTCCTGGTATTCCCGGCAGTCTGATGAGCGATGTCGATGGCGCGTCTCACGGGCACGGTGCTCACGGGCACAGCCACGCCGTCGACGCCAGCGCTAACCGAGGGCGACTTGGCATAGCGATCGGCATCGTGTCACTCGTTCTTGTGATCGAGGTCATCGGTGCAGTACTCTCCGGATCCATCGCGCTCTTCGCCGACGCCGGCCACATGCTGTCCGACCTCACCGGACTGGTGGTCGCGCTGGTTGCAACGATCATCGCGAGTCGCCCGGCGACGGATGCCCAGACCTTCGGTCACCGTCGGGCCGAAGTGTTCGCGGCGTTCCTGAACGCGGCGATCCTGATCGTGGTTGTGGTCTTCGTCACCGTCGAGGCGATCCAGCGACTCATCGCTCCGGCCGGCACCGTCGAAGCCCCGCTGATGCTCATCGTGGCGGTCATCGGCGCGATAGCCAACACTGCGGCTCTGCTCGTGCTGCGCGGCGGGGCACGCGATTCGATCAACATGCGAGGCGCCTATCTCGAGGTGCTAGGCGACCTCATCGGATCGTTTGCCGTGATCGTGGCCGGCCTCGTCATCCTGCTCACCGGATTCACCAGGGCCGACTCGATCGCCTCACTGGCGATTGCGGCGCTCATCCTCCCGCGGGCTCTCAGCCTCATGCGTGATGTCGTGCGCGTGCTCAGCCAGGGAACGCCCCGGGGCACGGATGTCGCCCTCATTCGCGAACACGTGCTCGCCAAGGCTGGGGTGGTTTCTGTGCACGACGTGCACGTCTGGTCGATCAGTCCAGGCTCGAATGTGTTCTCGGCGCACGTGGTGGTTTCTCCCGAGATCTTCAGCCAGAACCGCACAGATACGCTGCTCGATTCGCTGAGCGACTGCCTCAAAGATCACTTCGACGTCGAACACTCCACGTTCCAGCTGGAGCCGTCTGAGCATGCTGACCACGAGCCCGACACCCACCGCTGACGCGCCCCGCGCCCATCTGCTCGAGCACTCCGTGCGGAACGTACCCTCATCCCTCACACTCGCGGCGGGGATATCGCGTCGCGGAC
>JAYTRC010000041.1:0-5851 GCA_043746355.1 Lacisediminihabitans sp.
CACCAAGGTTTCGGTGGAGAGTTTCGGCGCGCGATCACACCTCGATCGCGTCGCCGAACTCGAGGGGTCTGTCTCAACCGAATCCGGTCGTTTTCGGTGGGCTCTGCTGACGCGCGTCCGTGACTCAGATCGATCCGGCAGGTTGCGCTGCCCGGCTCAGACGGCCGGGTTCCCCGCTTTGCAAACGACACAAAGCGGGCTGAGGTCATTCTGGGATGAGATCCGCCCTCGGCGAGCTTTGTTTGCTCTGACTGTGAGTACTTGGGAGCCGCAAATCTAATCTTTCGCCGTGGGTGCCTCGCCGATCGCAGGCTCCTCCGTGATGGGGAAAGGCGCCGCTTCCTCTCGGAGGGTTTGTGCCCGCTCCGGTGAATCCACCCTGGCGCCAAGCCTCGTCAACGTTTCGATCTTCACCGGGAACGGCTCGACGGTCGCACCCAACTGCTCGAAGTGCTTGACGTCGGTCGCGTTCCACGTGTCTTTCGTCGTAGCGAACACGAGCCTTTGGGCTCTCAACGCCTTCGCGACTCGCAACATCTTTTCTGCGTGTCCCTCGCGATCAACCTTTCCTTGGTACTTCCCGTTCGACTTTGCCTCGACAAGGACGACGTCGCGATCAACAGACGCGATCACGTCGATCTCGGCCACTGGGTCACCCGACTCCCGGTCGTAGAACTCCAACTCCGGTGCGTCGATATACGACCGGCTCGATCGCCGAAGGGAAGCGGCCGCGAGGAGGACCACATCACCGTCAGAGCCGAGGAGTTCGCGGAACACGGTGTAGAGGTCGTAGAACCAGCGCGGTTCCGCCGGATTCCTCCAACGAGCTGACACGAGAATGTTCGAAGCCGCGCACTGGGGACACTCGTAGTTTTGTCCGATGCGGTCCGAATCGACGAAGGACGGTCGTCCGCACTCGACGCAACCAAGGATGAGGCCTCGGCGGAGCAGGCGGCAGGTGGTGAGCAGGTCAACGATGACGACTGCGGCGTCCGTCCCGCCGGGAAGGAGCGCGGAGATCGCCTCGAACGTCAGGTAAGGGTCGACGCCGAGGACCACGATGTCTCCGTTTGCATCCCTCTCAGCGGGCGCGGGTTTCTTTTCGAGCGGAATGAATCCGCGCAGCATCCTGACGTTCTCGGGCGTCATCAGGTCGAGGAGGGCCTCGCGTGAACCGAGCCGCCGGCGGATGAGCTCTGCTTGTCGGCCAGGTTGCGATAGTCGGACGCCCAGGCCCTCCGGCTCGGCCATTGCCGTGATCCACGCCAGCATCGATAGCTGACGAAGGTTTGGTCGACCGATCCGACCAGGGAGGAACGACCCTGCCATGACGAGTCCCATCGAACGCGGGTCGATCGTCACTGACTCGCGGTTGGCACGGAGGTTGACCGTCGGCAGCTGTCCTCGCTCGACCACCAGCGCGTGGGCAGGGAGGTCGCGAGCGCGTGGGGTTTTGTCGTCGACTCGGCTCACCTCGACGTACCAGTAAGGAACCCAACCGGAGTTGAGAGGATAGATAAGTTCGGAAGGGACTGGTGCCTCGAGTCCGGACAAAGCCTCTGTCGTCCCGTCCTCGGTCAGCCGAACTGGTATCGGCATTGAGACGCCTACATGTTCGTCGACGACGTATTCGAGATACCCGCCGTCGACGGTCGCCGGACCGATCCGTAGGGTCTGTTCCCGAGGGTCGCTGCCGAGTTGTAGGCCGCGCGGCAACGGCGACGCGGCTATCCGCGGCGCAATCTCCTGGAGGTATTCCTCCGATTCCGACGTCGATGTCAGTGCCATATGAGACCCGTCGCCCTCGATATCAGTCGTCCGCATCCACGTCGCCGGCTGGATCTCGCGGCGAAATGTCTCGTCGTCGTCAACCAGGGAGCGGGGTAGCCACGTGCCATTGCCAATGCCAATGATGCGGTCGTACGCGATGGCAAGAGCGAAATCGGTACCGGTGTCTCCGATGACGAGCGCTGCCCGATCTTCAAGGTAGGAGTTGGACACCTGGATCAGTCGTTGATCAGCGAGGAACCAGCGTTCGAGCCCCGTCGATGCCTGTGTTGCAATCGTCGTGCTATTCCAAATAAGGGAGGTTGGGGCGTCATCGACCGATCTAATCAACCATCCGAGATCGCCGACGGTGGGCTCAGGCCGCGGGCCGGTCGCGCTCTCGGTCTGCGCGACCCCAACACGCATCGATGCCATAAGGCCAAAGTCGGAGCGCCACAATGGGGAGGCCGCTAGTCGGGCTTGAAAGGGGTCCGACGGCGGCGGAGCTGGAGCGAATCCCCGCCGGAGCCGCATGTCATCCGAGTTTCGTGCTCGGAGGTTGGTGACCGTTTCCATCTGGCGCTTCGGATGATCGTCTCGGAACCGTAGTGAACGCATTGGCGAGCACCAAGTCGCGACCTCGTCCCGCGCCTTGTCAGACTCTCGCAGGTGGTCGTGGTGGTGATCGCCAGCGATCATCGCCTGCCTATCGTGCTCGGACAATTCGCTCCCGCGGGCCACGCTTCCCGGGTACCACCTCTCGATGGTGCTCAATGGGAGATCGAGGGAGACGACATGATCGGGGTCATACGCCCGCACGATCTCCGCAAACACCGATGAGGGGCGAGCCGTTTCGATGTTGAAAGGCACGAGGATAAATCCCCCACCGCCCCAGTATCCCGACGCGATCGTCAATGCTGTCATCGCCCAGTCGCGCCAGCTCTCATCATCTGCGACCAAGATCGCGATCCGGGGAGGGCGAAGGGCTATCGAGGCCGAAGCAAACTCAAATTCTGGGGGCATGATCGAATCTAAGCGCATAGGTAGTAGCTGGTCCTCGCCTTGCCCGAGACTGGGCGGATGACACATCGCCTCGAGGGACGCCACGAGCCGAGCTCGACCGACCAGCTTGAGAGGTTGGCGGCTCAGATCGTCGCTTCCGAAACCGGGGTGCTTTACTGCGAGTACGACATACGCGGCGGCGAGCCGGGCCTTGCCGATTTCACCCTGCACCAGCGAGGGGGCGAACGTATCGGGTTGCTAGAAGTGACTTCGGTCACCGATCCGAAGATGAATGGGACCCTCCACAGTCTTCAAAAACAACTGCCTCGGCGGCTCCCAGAATCGCGGTTCTACTGGGCTATCACGGTGAGCGGCCCGGAAATCAGCGTCCGAGATATGGGCGCACTGCTGCCCGGTGTCCTTGCCGAGCTTGAAGGATCCATATTCGCGAAGGTCGAGCACCACGATTCGGTGTACGTCGACCCTCCGGCGCGCGGGATCGCGTCCGACGGTCGGCTGCGCGGCGAACTGCGCACACTCCTCGTCCGCCTTGGGGTGCAAGCCATTGCCGTGATGGTGGACGTTGAGGCTGAACTCGTCGGATATATCGCCGTCAATACCGCGATGGGTTCTCACCTTGTCGAAGCAGATGCCGTCACGAGGGCCGTGAATCTGGAGCTGGCGAAGTCCGACAATCAGAGGAAGCTGCGGGCTGCTAGCGGAGGCCGGGCCGAATTATTTGTTTGGCTCGACACGCCGCATGTCCGGATGGCCGCGTTCCATGGCCTCACTGGGGTCGCAGAGGAGGTCAACCGGCCGGTCGGACAACCAGAGTTGCCGGCTGGGGTGACCGCAGTGTGGACTGCTCCGACCCCGTACAACGAAGAGACCGGGCACTGCTGGTACTCGGATGGCGGTCCCTGGCAGTTGCGCACCTGGAGCGTGCCAGGGGAATGAGCAGGTGGGTCGCTGGATACTCCCGCGAACTCACTCTGCGGCGCCGTGCCGCTCGAAGAAGTCTCGCGCCAGCAGCGCCAGGATCGCCTTCTGCACGGTCGGGCTACTCAATACCTGCGCGCTCATATCGCTGAAGTTCTTGTCTGAGTCGATCACCGCGTCCATGAACGCCGAAGACAGATCCGGGCTCGCAACGAACTGCTCGTACGTGTTCACGCGCGCCTGCTCGCGAAGCTTGTCGTTCTCGTCGAACTTGCCGCCGAGGTAGCCGGAGAAGCCGACCATGTCGGCGTCGGTGAGTCCGTCGCCCTCGAAGAGGGTGTTCATGGTGTCGATGATCTCGCGCAGGCGAACGAACTCCGGGTCGCGCGCCGTGCCCGAACCGACAGACGTGAATGGTGCCAGCGGGTCGCCCTCGCCCGACAGTTGCAGGTCTTCGACTTCCTCCGGCCGGAGGTTGTAATGGGTGAGTGCGACGCCGTCGAGGTCGAGGTCGGTGTTGACGACGTCTTCGCGGATCAGGGGCACGAGGAGTCGGTAAAAGATGGAGCGCTTCTCGAGGCCGGTGTCGTGGTAGTCGATGATCTGGCTGAGAAAGTCGTACGCGCGGATGAAGGCGGTGAGGTCGCTTCGGAACAGCTTCAGCTCCTCGACGCGACCCGCGTTGCCTGACTTCAGCGCTTCGTTGAGCTGACCGGCGAACCGCTGCTTGGCGGGCGTCATCCACTTGCTGAGGATGTTGTTGCCCTCCTCGCGAACGAACGCAGCCGCCGCCCCATCCACTTCCGACTCTTCGTAGATGAGGGACTGGTCGAGCTTGTTGCGAAGGTCGTGGATCACGTTCGGGTCCGAGACCTCGGCGAGCGTGGCCACCCGGTAGTAGGGCTGGAATGCCGCGAGGATCTCCGCCGGGTCGTTGACGAAGTCGAGCACGAAGGTCTGATCCTTGCCCGTTGCCACCCGGTTGAGCCGCGACAGGGTCTGCACGGTCGTGACACCGGAGAGTTTCTTGTCGACGTACATCGCGACGAGCAGCGGCTGGTCGAATCCGGTCTGGAACTTGTTGGCGACGATCATCACCTGGTAGTCGTCCGATGCGAAGGCCTTGGGCAGGCTGCGCTTCTTCAGCCCCGTATTCATTGAAGTCTCGCTGAAGGGGTCGGGGCCCGAGTCGGCGTCGACGACCTCGCCAGAAAATGCGACTAGCGCCTGCAGTCCGACGTACTTCTTCTCGGCGATGTACTTGTCGAAGGCGAGCTTGTACCGCACTGCCTCGATCCGGCTCGCGGTCACGACCATCGCCTTGGCCTGCCCGTTGAGGCGCCAGGAGACGTTGTCGCGGTAGTGCTCGACGATCAGAGCGACTTTCTGGGCGATGTTGTACTCGTGCAGCCGCACCCACCGCATGACAGCCTTAGAGGCCTCGGTCTTGTTGACGATCGGGTCGTCGCTGTCGTACTCCACTCCCGTGTTCAGCTTGAACGCAAGCTTGTATGGGGTGTAGTTCTGCAGCACATCAAGGATGAACCGCTCCTCGATCGCTTGCTGCATCGTGTACACGTGGAACGGTTTCGGCAGCCCGTCCGCTCCCGGCCGACCGAACAACTCCAGCGTCTTTGCCTTCGGAGTGGCGGTGTAGGCGAAGTAGCTGATGTTCTTCGCGTCAGCCTTCTCCGCCATCTCCGCCGCGAGCACATCTTCGACATCGATCTCGCCGCCGTCGTTCAGTGACGCCAACTCTTCGGGCGACAGCACCTGCTTGAGCTTCGCCGAGGTCGTGCCGGTCTGGGAGGAATGTGCTTCGTCCGCGATGATCGCGAAACTGCGACCCTTCAACGCTCCCGAGGTGCGGATCTCCTTCAATGCGAACGGGAACGTCTGAATCGTCACGATGATGATCTGCCGACGCTCGGTCAGCGCAACTTTCAGCTGGTTCGACTTCGAATCACCGGTGCCGCCCTTGATTGGTACGACCACGCCCGACTTGTGGTCGATTTGGTAGATCGCATCCTGCAACTGGTCATCGAGCACCGTGCGGTCGGTGACCACGATCACCGAATCGAACACCTTCTTACCCGCGTCATCGTGCAGCGTCGACAGCTGGTGCGCCGTCCACGCGATCGAG
>JAYTRC010000042.1:0-53126 GCA_043746355.1 Lacisediminihabitans sp.
CAATTGAGCCGCACTCGCGGGAGTGGTGAAATTGGTATACACGCAGGATTTAGGTTCCTGTGCCGCAAGGCGTGAGGGTTCAAGTCCCTTCTCCCGCACTCGACCACTACGCTGTTCACAACTTCTGAGCTGTACAAAAAATATGACTGGAGCTCGTCCGTGCTTTCTTCCAGCCTGATTCCCTGGCTCAATCCCAACACGCTGATAGAGGCCTCAGGACCGTGGGCACTGTTGGTCGTGTGCGCCGTCATCTTCGCCGAAACCGGCCTGCTAATCGGCTTCATCTTCCCCGGCGATACCCTCCTGCTCATCACCGGGCTGCTCACGTTCCGGCACGTGATCCACGTCGATATCTGGTGGGTTGCCCTTGCCATTGGTTTTGCTGCGTTCCTGGGTGGTGAGTCCGGCTATTTCATCGGCAAAAAGAGCGGTCCGCGCATCTTTGAGCGCAAAGAGACCGGTCTGATCAGCATGGACAGCGTACGAAAAACTAACGCGTTCTTCGCCAGGTACGGCGGCCTCGCCGTCATCATCGCCCGCTTCGTGCCCGTCGTGCGCACTTTCGCTCCGATCGCGGCCGGGGTCGGCAAAATGGACTACCGAAAGTACTCGCTCTACAACGCAATCGGCGCATTCGTTTGGGGTGCCGGTGTCACCGTCATCGGGTTTTTGCTCGGCAACATCCGCCCCGTGGCCGACTTCGTCGTCCAGTACATCGATGTGATCCTCATCGGAGTAGTGGTTGTCACTCTCATTCCAACGCTGTACCACTACATCCGCACGCGCGTGAAGGCTGCGAACGAGGCTAAGGCTAACTAGCCTGCCGCGCGCGTCTCCAGCCGCACCATGGCGTCGTGAGCCGAACGCCTGACCTCTTTCTCCGGGTCCTGCAGCAGAGCAGTGAGCGGACCCTTCGCGGTGTTCTCCCCCGCAACCTCGCCGAGCGCGCGCGCAGCGGCCGAGCGCACCCGGGCGGTGTCGTCTGCCAGGAGGGTGAGCAGGGCATCCGTCTCAGGGAGCTTGCGCATGAAGACCACGCGAGCACTCATCTCCCGCACCCGCCAGGCTTGATCGGTGAGGCCGCGGTGTACTGCCGGTGCAGCCGTTTCGTCCCAGACGAACGTGAGAGCGCGCGCGCCCCAGACCTCCGGCCAGTAGAGCGGCGGGGCACCGTCGAGCACTCCCTGCGCGTGCTGGCCGCCGACCCAGAGAAGAAACTCCTCGCCCTCGTTGCCGCCCATCAGGAGTGAGGCGGCACGCTCTGCAACCGACTTCTCGCCGAAGAGGGCTACTGCCTCTTCGATGCGTTTCTGGGGTGAGGCGTCTAGGGGAACGATATTTTCTGTCATGGCCCGTCAACGTTATCCCAGGAGCGTTACCCCAGGAAGGTCAGGATGATCAGCGCCACATTGAGCACGACGACCAGCCCGACCACTATGACCAACAACACCTGAACCGGCAGCCGGTTGGACTGCTCCCCCATGAGCGTGCGATCGTTGGTCAGCCGAAGCAGCGGAATGAGGGCGAACGGAATGCCGAAGCTCAGCAGCACCTGGCTGACGATGAGGGCCCAGGTCGGGTCGACCCCGATCCCGAGCACGATGAGAGCCGGGATGAGCGTGATCAGTCGCCGCAGGAACACGGGAATGCGGCGCCTGAGAAGGCCTGCCATGATCGTGGCGCCCGCGTAGCTCCCGACCGAGGTCGACGCGAGACCCGACGCAAGCAGGCCGATCGAGAAGACGAGCGCGATGCCTGGGCCTAGCGCTCGGCTGATCGCGTCATGCGCTCCGACAATCGTGTCCGTTCCAGCCACCCCAGGCAGGGTGACCGCCGCGAGCAGCAGCATTCCGATATTGACCAGGCCAGCCAGCGTGAGGGCGAT
Organism: Lacisediminihabitans sp.; assembly: GCA_043746355.1. GTDB lineage: Bacteria > Actinomycetota > Actinomycetes > Actinomycetales > Microbacteriaceae > Lacisediminihabitans. The sequence goes on from JAYTRC010000042.1 coordinate 1,886, forward strand.
GCCGACATCCCATTTCGTCACCCTCAGCAGTCGTACCCGGTCGACTGACCCCCGGGCCATCCCGAGCCTGTCCCGCGCGAGCGCCGAGTGAACGTAGATAGCATGCGGCATCACTGTCGCGCCGAGCATGCTGGCCGCGAGCAACACCGATCCTGTTCCCTCAAAGCGCGGAATCAGCCCAGCGAGGGCCTGCGCGCCATCGGGCGGGCTGATGAACAGACCCGCCAGGAAGCCGATCGCGATCACCGCGAGAAGACCGATGACCACGGTTTCGAAAGGTCGCTGGCCGAACCGCGACTGCAACCCCAGCAGCCCCATCGAAACAGCCCCGACGATCACCCCACCGATCAGCAACGGCACATGAAACAGCAGCCCGAGAGCAATCGCTCCGCCGAGCACCTCCGCCAGATCGGTTGCGAGGGCAACGACCTCAGCCTGCAACCAGAACGCGAGACGCGGGCCGCGCCTCATCCTGTTCCCGAGCAGTTCCGGCATGGTGCGCCCGGTCACGATCCCGAGCTTCGCGGACTGGTACTGCACCAGTGCCGCCATCAGGTTCGCCGCGACAAGCACCCACACCAGGAGGTACCCGTAGCGAGCGCCACCGGTCAGGTTGGCCGCGACATTTCCGGGGTCGACATAGGCGATGGCCGCCACGAACGCCGGGCCGAGCAGAAACAGCGGCCGGACTGCTTTCACCCGAGCAGCTGCTCTCGCACAACGGGCATGATCGCCTCGAAGGCGAGAGAGCGGTGGCTCATCGCGTTCTTCTCGTCGGGGTGAAGTTCGGCGGCTGAGACACTATAACCGGCGGGTTTGAATACGGGATCGTACCCGAAGCCGCCTCCGCCGACAGGCTCTTCGAGCACGGTGCCCTGCCAGATTCCCAGCTCGACATGCTCGAACCCGTCTGGAAGGACGAGTGCGGCCGCACAGGTGAACTGAGCGTTTCGATTCTCGACTCCCCGCAGGTTGTCGATGAGCAGCGCGACATTTTCAGCATCGACTCGCGTTCCCGCATACCTGGCGGAGTGGATGCCCGGGGCTCCCCCGAGCGCATCGACCGAGATCCCCGAGTCGTCCGCAATCGCCGCAAGACCCGTATGCAGGCACGCGGCCCTGGCCTTGATCAGCGCATTTGCCTCGAAGGTCTCGCCGTCTTCGACTGGCTCAGGGCCGTCGTAGCCGACCAGTTCGATACCGTCTAGCCTGGCTCCGAGAATTGTGCGCAGCTCATCGACCTTGTGCGCATTGTGCGTCGCCAGAACGAGCTTCATAAATCGAGATTAGCTGGCCAGTGACTCGCTTTGACGTCGCGTGAGGTCCGCAGTTCCGCCGAGAGCCAGATCGAGCAGCGAGTTGAGCTCGGTACGGTCGAAGGGAGCGCCCTCGGCTGTGCCCTGCACCTCGATGAAGAGGCCGCGACCTGTGACGACGACGTTCATATCGGTCTCCGCGCTCGAATCCTCGGTGTACATGAGGTCGAGCATCGGGGTTCCGTCGATGATTCCGACCGAGACAGCAGCGACACTGTCGATGAGCGGCTTCGAATTCTGGCCGATGAACTTCTTGCCACGACCCCACTCGAGCGCGTCGGCGAGGGCGACGTAGGCGCCGGTGATGGCTGCCGTGCGCGTTCCGCCGTCTGCCTGCAGCACATCGCAGTCGATGACTATTGTGTTCTCGCCGAGGGCCTTCATGTCGACGACGGCGCGCAGTGAGCGTCCGATGAGTCGAGAGATCTCATGGGTTCGGCCGCCGATTTTGCCCTTCACCGACTCGCGGTCCATTCGGTCGTTCGTCGAGCGGGGAAGCATCGAGTACTCGGCCGTCACCCAGCCCTTCCCTTTGCCCGCCATCCAACGCGGCACACCATTGGTGAAGGATGCCGTGCAGAGCACGCGTGTGCGTCCGAACGAGATGAGCGCTGATCCTTCGGCCTGGTCGCTCCACCCGCGCTCGATCGTCACTTCGCGCAACTGGTCGAATTCGCGGCCGTCTTTGCGTGGTCCGGTCATTGGGGTGCATCTTCTTTCGGTAGGTGGATCACGCCGGTCTCAACGAGTTCGACGGTAGACACTTCGGGGCCGAGAAAGCGCCGCGCAAGACGAAGGAAGTTCTCTTTGCTGTCGCCGGTGGCTTCGAAGCGGTACTTGTGCTCCGTCACGGCACCCGAGTGCTGGATGCCGTGTTCGACCAGCATCCGATAGACGTCAAACGCCGTCTCTTCTGCGCTCGAGACCAGGGTCACGTTCTGGCCGACCACCAGCTGGATCGCGGCGGACATGAGCGGGTAGTGCGTGCATCCGAGCACGAGCGTGTCGATGCCGGCGTGTCGAAGCGGGGCGAGGTATTCCTCAGCGGAGGCAAATAACGCGTCGCCGCTCGTGACACCCGACTCCACGAATTCGACGAATGAAGGACATGCAGCGGAGAAGAGAGTGAGGTCGGGGGCCGCCGCGAAGGCGTCATCGTATGCGCGGGAACCGATCGTGCCGACGGTGCCGATCACCCCCACCCGGTTGTTGCGGGTCTGGCGCACAGCGGCCCGAACCGCAGGCTGAATCACCTCGACCACCGGCAGCGTGTAGCGCTCGCGGGCATCCCGAAGCATCGCTGACGACGCGGTGTTGCAGGCGATTACCAGCATCTTGACGCCCTGGGCCACCATGTCGTCGAGCACTTCGAGCGTGTATCGCCGAACGTCTGCGATCGGCTTCGGGCCGTACGGGGAATGTGCGGTGTCACCCACGTACAGGATCGACTCGTCGGGCAGCTGGTCGATGATCGCTCGCGCAACGGTGAGTCCGCCGACGCCCGAGTCGAAGATGCCAATCGGTGCGTCATTCACGAGAGCCAAGTTTAGCGTCGTCGTCAGTAGGCTGGCGCTGTGACCAGCTCGCTCCTGACCGACCGCTACGAACTGACGATGCTCGACGCAGCGATCGGATCAGGCACTCACGATCGTGAGTGCGTCTTCGAGGTCTTCGCGCGAAATCTTCCCGGCGGCCGCCGGTATGGTGTCGTCGCAGGCACCGGCCGGCTGCTCGATCTCATCGCTGACTTCCGGTTCACGGATGCCCAGCTCAGGTGGCTCGAGGATGACAGCATCGTCGGCCCTGAAGCGCTCGCCTGGCTCGCCGATTACCGCTTCGCGGGCACGATCACCGGGTACCAGGAGGGCGACATCTACTTTCCCGGGTCCCCCATCCTCATCGTCGAGGGCAGTTTCGCTGAGGCGGTGATTCTCGAAACGCTCGTGCTCAGTGTGCTCAACTACGACAGCGCCGTTGCGAGTGCGGCGGCGCGCATGATCTCCGCAGCGAACGGGCGACCCATCGCTGAGATGGGATCCCGTCGCACGGGCGAATGGAGCGCTGTCGCCGCCGCACGAGCCGCCTATATCGCGGGCTTCGGCGCGACGAGCAATCTCGAGGCTGGGCATACCTGGGGCATTCCGACCATGGGAACCGCAGCACACTCGTTCACGCTGCTGCACGACACCGAAGAAGAGGCTTTCCAGGCCCAGGTCGACGCTCTGGGACCCGGCACCACGCTGCTGGTCGACACATACGATGTTCCGGCTGCCGTCGATCTCGCCGTGAAAGTCGCGGGCACCGCACTCGGTGCCGTCCGGATCGACAGCGGCGACCTTCCCGAGCAGGTGGCCGCTGTGCGCAAGCAGCTCGACTCTCTCGGTGCGACCGGCACGAAAATCACTGTGACCAATGACCTCGACGAATTCACTATCGCGGCACTGCGAGCGGCGCCCGTTGACTCGTATGGGGTGGGCACATCCGTCGTCACCGGGTCCGGCTCGCCCGCCTCAGGCATGGTCTACAAGCTCGTTGCGCGCAGGGACGCCGCGGGAGAGTGGATCTCGGTTGCCAAAAAGTCACCGCAGAAGGCAACGGTCGGGGGCCGCAAGTTTCCCGTGCGCGAATTCACGAGTGCCGGCAAGGCCGCGGCAGAAGTCATCCACACCGGTTCAGTCCCGGCGGGCGCACCGCATCATCGTCCGCTGCTTGTTCCACTGGTCGAGAACGGTGTGCCGATTGAAAAGTATCGAGGTGCTGCGGGCACCGCGCTGGCGCGCACCCACCGAGCGGCAGCAATTGCCGAGCTGCCGGCTGAGGCATTCCGCCTCAGCCGCGGCGACGCCGTCATCCCCACGCGCTACGCCACCTAGACCGGCTTCAACTCGTCAGCGACTCGTAGATCTCTTTGCAGGTCGGGCAGACCGGAAACTTCTCCGGGTCACGACCGGGCGTCCAGACCTTGCCGCACAGGGCGATCACCGGCTTGCCGCTGAGGGCTGAGTCGAGGATCTTCTCCTTCTGCACGTAGTGGGAATATCTGTCGTGGTCGCCGTCTTCCACCTGCTCCTGGTTGAGCAGCTCTTCGAGTTCGCGATCGAGTACGTCGAGATCCGCATCAGCCATGCGATGATTTTACGTCAGTTCCGCAGGGTGAAGGCGAGCAACTCCGGGGCCCGCCTGGAGAAGATCGCCCCACCCCAGCGCACTCCGAGATAGAGGCCCCCGAGCCCGAAGACGATCCCGAGGCCGAGCGCTCCCCAGGCCCACCCGGCGCCGAAATATAGTCCGAGCACGGCGAGCGCAGCGGGCGGAACAGTGATGATCAGCGCGAAGAAGAAAGCGAGCGACTGGATGAGTCCCGCGGCGCTGCCACTGGCCTGCGGCTGGGCGAATGGGCTGTCACCGGGGCGAACCGCCGGATACGGAAACCGCGCTGAGATCACGCTGGAGAGCCCGAGGCCCGCAAGCAGGATGCACGCGCTCACCCCGATGAGCGATGGCAGTATCGCGATATTCCCATACCACCACGCGCAGAGCGGCGAACCGACCAGAATGAGCGGCACCCCGATGAGCAGTGAAGGTACGAGCCGTCCGAAGCGGTCAGCCCGACCGGCCGTGTTCGAGGCGACGTGCAGCCAGATCGCCGTGTTGTCGTAGGCGATGTCGTTGTGCGCCGACCAGCCGAGGAAGAGGCACATGACCGGAATCGGGATGAGCGCGAGATAGTTCCACGGAACCCCCGCGATCGACAGCACCACGATGAAGATAACCGGAGCGGCCGGAATCGCTATGAGTGCGGTGTGATAGCGCGCATCGCGAATCCAGTATGTGACGCTGCGGGCGGCCACAGCTCCGACTGGCGAGTCGGGCAGGCGCTCGAACCAGCCGAGTCCGGAGTAGTCGCGCTCGCGAGCGATGCGTTGCGGTGTGACGAGCATCTTTGCGACCAGGGCTCTCCAGCCGAGGGCAAGGATCGCCGCGAATGCGAGTGCGATGAGCAGCTTTACGAGTGCTTCGCCGACGTGTCCGGATGCCGCGGCAGCCGGTGCTGCCCAGGCAGCACCGAGGGGGGTCCAACCCGCAACCCGCGCAATCGATGCGAGCACAGCCAACCCGTTGTTGACCCAGTCGACGCTCAACAGCACGGCGATCAGCGGCGACAGCGAGACGATGACCAGGAGCGCGATCAGTGCCGAGATCTCGCGGGCACGACGGGTGGCGAGCAGAAACGACGCGATCGATGTGCTCACCCGCGCCGACAGTGTGCAGGTGATGACTATGACTATGGCCCCGATCACCGCGAGAGCGGTGGCGAGCGGACTGCGAGACCAGGTGACGACCTGGGCCACCGAGATGATCGCGATCACGACGGATGGCACGCCGACAAGGGCGGTGATTGCCAACCCGGTAGCGAGTCGGGTGGTCGGAATGCCGAATAGCGAGAAGGCGCGAGGGTCGAGCGTGTCGTCGACGCCGAAGGCCAGGGGCACGAGGAGAAAGCACAGCACGAGAAGCGCTCCGGCGGTGACCGCGACGCTGGCGGCGAGCTGCACGGGGGCGAATCGCAATGCGACCAGGGCGACTACGGCAACCAGAGCCGCACCGAGACCGTACGCGAGAGCAATGAGGATGCCGACCACCTGCCACGGGCTCCTGCGAAAGGTGTTGGCGAGGAGCCTGAGCTTCAGTCGGAGAAACTGTGCAACCACTCCATGCCCTCCGCCGTCTTGCGCCCACCGGCGAGGTCTACGAATCGGTCTTCAAGCGACCCGGCGCCACGCACGTCGTCAGTCGTGCCGGCCGAAAGCACCTGCCCTGCCACGACTATCGCTACGTAATCGCAGATGCGCTGGATCAGATCCATGCTGTGACTCGAAAGTACGACGGTTCCACCGGCAGCGACGTAGTTCTGCAGTATTTCGGTGACATTCGCCGCGGAGACCGGATCCACTGATTCGAAGGGCTCATCGAGGATCAGTACTCGCGGCGAGTGGATCATCGCGCAGGCCAGCGCGATCTTCTTGGTCATCCCGGCCGAGTAATCCGTGACCAGCCGGTTGAGCGCGTCTTCGAGCCCGAATGCTGCTGCCAGGTCGCCTGATCTCTTCTTCACAGTCTTCGCATCGAGACCGCGCAGGGTGCCTGCATAGAACAACAGCTGGCTGCCCGTGAGCCGATCAAACAGTCGGAGACGATCCGGGAGTACCCCCATGTTGCGCTTGGCCGTAGCGGGGTCGCTCCAGACGTCTGCACCATGAACCGTGATTGTGCCGGAATCGGGCCGGAGCAGGCCCGTCACCATGGAGAGGGTTGTTGTCTTGCCCGCGCCATTGGGGCCCACGATTCCGAAGATCGAGCCAGCCGGAACCGAAAGACTGACATGGTCGACCGCGTGAGTGTCACCGAACTGCTTTGTGAGCTCGGTGAGCTGCAGAACGATCTCGACGGGGGCCTTCTCGTTTCGAGGTGTGACGACCGGCTTCGCAACCTGCTCAGCGGCCGGCTTCGAAACTCGCTCAGCGACCGGTTCTGTGACCTGCTTAGCCGCCTTCACGACGGGCCCTTTTCGCGAAGCGGCCGACGTAGACGCTGTCGCCCTGGCCTGCGTGGTGCGAGGTTGTGCTGGCGGCTTCCCCGCTGCATTTGCCGGGCTTTTCGCAGGAGCGCGGGCGGCGGACGCGGCCTTTGTCGTTGGTGCAGTCTTCGACGAAGCAGCGGGTTTACGGGCAGGAGGCTTGCGCGCGCTCACGGGCTGTTCCTCGGATTCTGGGTCCACCTTCCAACCGTACCAACGCGGCCAACCGCGCCTGTGCGCGCACTGTCCGTTCTGTCACGAATTCACAACGAGAACTGCAGGCCCCTGTGCCGAAAACTACCGCAAGGGTAGGGTTGGGGTTGCACAACGGTGTGTCCAGACAACAGTCTGGGGATTAACAGCTGGTGAACCCGTTCGCCACACAATACGAACCAGTTCCGTATTGACCCCGGTCGAAGTACAGTCAATCGAGGAGACAAGTCGTGAGCACGCAGATCGTCATTCTGGCAGCCGGTATGGGCAGCCGTCTGGGTCGTTCCCTCCCGAAACCCCTCACCGAACTGGCAGACGGCCGCACCATCATGGCCCAGCAGTTCGACAACATCGAGTACGCGTTCGGCAAAGCAGCCCACGTCTCCGTCGTCGTCGGCTACAAGCTCGAGCACATTATCGAGGCTTTCCCAGGCGCCTCCTTCGTCTACAACGAGCAGTACGACCAGACCAACACATCCAAAAGTCTTCTCCGCGCTCTTCGTGCCTCTAAAGACGGCGGCGTGCTGTGGATGAACGGCGACGTCGTCTTCGATCCAGAAGCCCTCGTGCGTGCCGGTGCGATGGTCGCCCGCGATCAGTCCTTCGTCTCGATCAACACCTCGCAGGTCTCAGATGAAGAAGTCAAGTACACGGTCGACCCCGAAGGTTTTATCAACCAGCTCTCGAAGACGGTTGTGGGCGGACTCGGTGAGGCAGTCGGCATCAACTATGTTTCGCGAGGCGACAAGGCTGCGCTCATCCGCCATCTCAGCCGGGTCGGCGACCAGGACTACTTCGAGCGCGGCATTGAGCTGGCAATCGAACAGGACAAGCTACGATTTGAGCCGGTAGACATCTCCGACCTCTACGCCGTGGAGATCGACTTCGCCGAAGACCTGGAGCGGGCAAACCTCTACGTCTGACGCTCGGTTCGGGGGTGCTGAGGTAAGGACCCGAGCTGTGAGTGCAATGGTGCAACAGCGCCCGGTGCAGTCTGCTTTCGCAAAGTATCGCCATTCGTTGTGGCTGCTGACCAAGCGGGACCTCAAGGTGCGCTACTCCACCTCGTTCCTCGGTTATTTCTGGTCGATTCTCGATCCCCTGGTCATGGCCGCCATCTATTGGGTTGTATTCACGCAGATCTTCCACCGCGGCAAGGTCGGCGAAGAGCCGTACATCGTGTTTCTGCTCACCGCGCTGCTCCCGTGGACCTGGTTCAACGGTGTGGTCTCTGATGCCACCCGAGCTTTCACCAAAGAAGCAAAGCTAATTCGTTCAACCAAGATCCCCCGCACCATCTGGGTGTCGAGACTGGTGCTCTCGAAGGGGATCGAGTTTTTGGTGAGCATCCCGGTCATCGTCGTCTTTGCATTGGTGACCCTCGCCACCAACACCCCTGCGCAGCTGCACTGGGAGGTTGCACTTCTTCCGCTGGCCGTCATCATGGAGGCGGGCCTTGCGCTCGGCGTCGGCCTGATCGTTGCTCCCCTCGTCGTGTTCTTCCGCGACCTCGAGCGGGCAGTGAAGCTCGGGCTGCGCTTTCTCTTCTACGCATCGCCGATCATCTACGGGCTCGAAGCCGTACCAAAAGACCTGCGGCCGATAATCGCGTTCAATCCCATGTCGGGCATCTTCTCGCTGTACAGGGCGTCATTCTTTCCCAAAGAACTCGACTGGTTCGACGTGGGCGTCAGTGCCGCATTTATCGTGGTGATTCTGGCCATCGGTATCGTGGTGTTCCGTCGCACCGTTCCGACCGTGCTGAAGGAGATCTGATGGTGCCAGCCGCATCAGTCGAGCCGGTGATCGTGGTCACGGATGCCGGAATCCGGTTCAAACGCAATCGACGGTCCCGGCGCAATTTCAAAGATCTCTTCGCTGGGCGGTCCCGGCGCGCGCGACCCGATGAGTTTTGGGCCCTGCGCAACGTCACGTTCAGCGTGCAGCCGGGCGAGGCAATCGGTGTCGTGGGCCGAAACGGACAGGGCAAGTCAACCCTCCTGAAACTCGTGGCGGAGGTCGTGTTCTCTGATGAAGGCACGATCGAGGTGCGAGAGGGGGTCGCTCCCCTCATCGAGATCACCGGTGGTTTCGTCGACGACCTCACCGTTCGAGATAACGTCTATCTCACGGCGGGACTCCACGGTATGAAGCGATCCGAGATCGATGATCGCTTCCAAGAGATCATCGACTTCTCTGAGATCGGCGACTTTCTCGACACGCCATACAAGCACCTGTCGAGTGGGATGAAAGTGCGAATCGCATTCGCCGTGATCTCACGCCTGGAAGAGCCGATCATCCTCGTGGATGAAGTACTGGCCGTGGGAGACAAACAGTTTCGGGAGAAGTGCTACCGCCGCATCGAAGAGCTGTTGGCGGGCGGGCGTACGTTGTTCTTTGTGTCTCACAGTGAAAAAGATCTTCGACGCTTCTGCACCCGCGGTCTCTATCTCGATAAGGGTGCTCTCGTTCTCGACGGACCGATCGGGGATGTTCTCGACCGGTACAACGCCGAGTACGGGGTGAGCGCATGAGCATCGTTCCGACTGTCGCGAAATCTCCGCAGGTCGAGAAGGGTGTCGAGAAACTGCTCTCGGTTCAGCGCCCTGTGGTGCTCGCGCACATCCGAAGCATCCGCAAGCGCTATCCGCATGCGACTCCTGCGCAGACGATCGCCATTCTGGAACGACGCTACCTCACCGCGGTGACGAGCGGGGGCGCTGCTGTCGGCGCGAGTGCTGTGATCCCGGCTGTCGGTGTCGGCGTGTCCGTCGCACTGTCAGCTGTCGAGACTGCAGGCTTTCTCGAAGCCAGTGCCCTCTTCGCGCAATCTGTGACCGAGATCCATGGCATTGCCGTCGAAGACCCGGAACGTGCCCGCACCCTGGTGATGGCGATGATGCTCGGAACCACCGGATCAGACCTGATCAAGCAGCTCGCCGGCCAGGTCACCGGAAAGGGTCCGACGAAGCCCAGGTTCTGGGGCGAACTTGTCACCAAGAGCCTCCCGGAAGCAGCGATGAACCAAATTGCGTCACGCGTGCAGAAGACATTCGTACGTCGGTTCGCAACCACCCAGGGTGCCAGCGTTGTCGGGCGCGCGATTCCGTTCGGAATCGGTGCCGTGATCGGGGGCGTTGGCAACAACATGCTTGGCCGTAAAGTCATTACAAGTTCGCGTACAGCATTTGGGGAGGCTCCTGTTGAGTTCCCTGCCGGGCTCGAACCTCGCGTGAGGATGCCCGGCGAGAAGACTGTGGTGGCTCGTGTTGGCGATGCCGGCAAGTCCCTTGGCTCGAAGGTCGGCGCAGCGGGTAAGTCGATCGGGGCTCGCGCGCAGCGTGCTCTCCCCTCACGCACACGCCGCACACCGGAGGAGTAATCTCCGCTCCTCCACCACCCTGCAGAAACGTCGGTCTGAGAATCGGTCGGATGTCGACTCTAGGTTGCCGGGATGACCAGCTCACGCTCGACTCAGCCTCCCGCCGCCTACCCCGTTCCATTCAGTATCGAGCGTGACACCGGTCGGCGACGCTACGTGATCACCAACCGAGGGCCGGAACGACTCGAAGGCATCACGATGAGCCTTCTCGGGGCAGGCATCATGCCTGCCAGCTCGCCATCGACCCTCGCGCCGGGAGAGTCCCTCGAGGTTTCGATCTCCCTGCGTGACCTGGCCCGCAGCACTGTTCTCATCGTCCGGTGGTTCCGCCCGACCGGCGAGGAATATCTTTGGCGAGTGAGTTTCTAGACTTCGGTTGTCTGCATCCTGAAGACCTCGTGCTCGAGCATGGCGACTGCATCTCCGGCGTGCGTCACGCTGCAAACCAGCGCGGGTTGTGAAGACGCCCGCTGGTAGGCTCCAGACGTGCCGGGGTTCGACTTTTCACGGGGAAATGCCCGCAAATTACTCTCACTCCCGCTCTACGCACTCGGCATCGTCGCCAGCGTGCTGGTTCCTCGGGCACGCGGGCGATGGGTGTTCGGAAGCGGGCCCGGCATCGGCGAGGGCTCACTCGAGTTGTATCGACTCGTGAGCGCTTGGCATCCTGAACTCAGCCTCACCTGGCTGGCCAAAGACGACGCGGATGTCACGGCGGCAGCCGCCCTGGGAATCCCCGCGGTGCGAAAAGGTAGTGCGCGGGGCCTGTTGCGCACCTTGAGAGCGCAGGTCGTCGTCATCACCCACGGCTTCGGCGACGTGAATCGGTACGGCACGCACGGTTCGTTCGTGGTGCAGCTCTGGCACGGCATCCCGCTCAAACTCATCCAGCTCGACTCCCCCGCGACGATGACGATCGGCATTCCGGGAGCGTGGCGGCTGCGCGGACTCTTACGTCGTTTCTACCGGAGGGGATACTCTGCGATCGCACTCCTTCCCGCGGCTTCAGAATTGGTGGCAGCGAGACTTCGAACCGCATTCTCACTCACGACCCAGGTGGTCGCAACGGGTGATCCGCGCGACGACGTGCTCGAGCGCGAAACCTCGGGATCAGCGCGCGCCGCGGTGTTCGCACTGCTCGGCATCGACGACATTCGCCAGCGCACGGTGCTTTTCGCGCCCACCTGGCGCGACGGCGAAGTCGACCCGGGTGCGCCAAACGCGCAGGACTGGCAGCGCATCGCCGAAATGCTGGAGGCCAGCGACGCTCTGCTGGTCGTGCGGCCACATCCACTGGGAGTCGGCGATTACCGGGAGGGCCCTGCAGTCTCGAATCGCATCAGGATGCTCGGCTCGACCCTTGCAACAGACATCACACCTCTGCTTCCCGCCTTCGAGATTCTCATCACCGACTACTCGTCAATCGCCTTCGACTTCTCGCTTACCGGGGGCCCGATTTTCTTTCTCGCCCCGGATGAGGAGTCGTATACGGTGTCCCGGGGGCTGTACGAACCGTATCGCTCGTTCAGCGACGGACGAGGAGTGCGCTCATGGCCTCAGCTGCTCGCCCAACTCGAGAGATACACTCGCGACGCGGTGTGGTCGGATGCCGTGCTCGCCCATACCGCACGTCTCGCCACGACCCACTTCGCGCATCGGGATGGCCTCAACACCGCCAGAGTGTACGAAGAGATCGTGAGGCGGTTAGACGAGCGCAGGTGACCACAAGCTGCTGGCCCCGCGCATCGTCAAGACATATGCGGCCTCAATAAGCTGGGTTAGATGCCGGTTCGAGAGGTGTCGACCGCGTCCCGTGCACCACGCACGAGCCCGAGGATGAAGCCTGCGCCCCAACTGACGTGCATCGAAGGAAGCACGTAGAAGAACCGCCAGCGATCCCGCCAGCGAGCCCCGCCGCTGCGGGTGAAACTGATGAGCGCGAGCAATCCGAGGTATGCAATCGGAGCCAGGTACACCAGCGAGAGCACGATGCTCGGCCAGCCGCGAACCAGACCGGTGAGCTGGAGCACACCGAGGATCACGCTGAATGCGATGGCTATGACAAGCAGCGGTGGCGCGAAGAAGCGCCACGGATTTCGCCCGCGGTATCTGCGCACAAGTTCTCCGCGCCAGATTCCTGTTGCACAAAACTGCCTGACGACTTTCGTCCAGCTCTCGCGTGGCCAGTACGTCACTTCGAGTGCCGGATCGAACCAGACGGCATGGCCGGCAGTCCTGATGCGCAGATTCAGTTCCCAGTCTTCACCTCGGCGCAGCGTCGAGTCATAGAGGTTCACCTCGTCGAGCACCTCGCGACGAAATACCCCCAGGTACGCCGACTCTGCTGGGCCTTCCTTCGCACCACTGTGGTAGGCGCCTCCACCGAGGCCGAACCGGCTGTTGTATGCCCGGGCGACAGCCGCCTGGAAGGGGGTCTTTCCGCGGGCCTTCATCACCCCACCGACGTTCGCGGCCCCCGTGCGCTCCAGGTCTGCAATGGCGCGGCGAGTGTAGCTCGGCTGAAGCTCTGAGTGCGCGTCTACCCGCACGACTATCGGGTAGCGGCTGGCGCGAATGGCGAGGTTGAGGCCAATCGGAATGTCGGTGTTTGGATTGCGAACGATGACGATGCGGGGATCGGATGCCGCGAGGGCCGCAACCACCTCGTCAGTTCGATCGCTCGATGGACCCAAAGCAAGAATGAGTTCCTTCGGGCCAGTCCAGTCTTGATCGAGCACCGTACGCACAGCGGTGGCGATATAGGCGTCCTCGTTGAGGACCGGAATCACGTACGACACACCGCTGGGGGTCGAAGCCTTCGTGGCCATGGCGTCCAATGAGTAGTCGTCTGGGGGTCGGTCGAGCCTACCAGCCGACATGCAGCAGGCACGGGCGCCGCCGTTGCGGCCCCCGTGCCTGCTGTGCCTGGAGGATTCAGTTGCCTACTTGAGCGCGCCGACGGTGACGTCGACGGTCGTCGACTTGCCACCCCTCTCGTAGGTCATTGTGGAGCTTGCGCCAGCCGCGAGAAAACGCACCTGGGCCGTGAGGTCAGTGCTGCCGGTGATCGGAACTCCGTTGAATGCGGTGACCACGTCGCCAGCTTTGAGTCCGGCCTTATCGGCGGCTCCCCCTGCGGTCACAGCCTTGATCTCTGCCCCAACTGTCGTGCTGGAGTCGGTTGCTGCGATATCCGCCACGCTGGCTCCGAGGAGTCCGTGGGTGGCTTTGCCGTTCGCCATCAATTCGCTGGCTACGCGCTGCGCGAGATTCGCCGGAATTGCGAAGCCGACTCCGATGCTCCCTGATTGCGAGGTGGCGTCTGTGGTTGATCCAGCGCTGGCGATAGCCACGTTGATGCCAATAATCTTCGCGTCGGAGTCGAGCAAGGCTCCACCCGAGTTACCCGGGTTGATGGCTGCATCAGTCTGGATGACGGGAAGCGAGATCGTCGCGGTGGCAGTGCTCGACTGCGATCCGGTCGAACCGCCATTGCCATTGCCATTGTTGAAGTTCCAGAAGTCGAAGGGGCTGCTCGTGCTTCCGCCACCTGAGCTGTCGCTCGAACTCGAGTTGGGAACGGCGGAAGAAGCGATCGTGATGCTGCGGTTGAGCGAGCTGACAATTCCGCTTGTCACGGTGTTCGACAGGCCGAGCGGCGCACCAATTGCAATGGCGGTCTGGCCCACATTGAGCTTGCTGGAGTTTGCGAACTGAGCCGGCTGCAGCCCGCTGGCATTCTTCAGCTTGATCACGGCGAGGTCGACGATGGGATCGGTGCCGACCACGGTCGCATCGTAGAGCTGCCCGTTCGACGCTGTGACCTGAATCTTGCCGCTTGCTGTCGCACCGTCGAGCGTGACGACGTGGGTGTTGGTCAGGATGTAACCGTCAGCAGTAAGGATGATTCCCGACCCAGTGCCGGCCTGAGAGGTGCCGGTCACGTTGATTGTCACGACGGAAGGCTCAGCCTTGGCAGCAACGGCGCTGATGAGGTTCACTTTGTCGGTGTTATTGACCGTGATGTTCTGCGCTTTGGGGGCTGCAACAGTCGACGAGCCCTGGTTTGACGAGACTGCCCAGGCCGCAACTCCGGCTCCGGACACTCCTCCGACCAGCGCGCCTACGACGAGAGCCGCGACTACGGGCACCCTGCTCGACCGGCGAGGAACAGCTACCGGGGTTGCCTGCTCTGCGGTGAGCGGCTGGGTTTCGGCCGGCGCTGGTGAAGTTGGTTCCGCGGGGATTTCGGTGGTGGGAATGTGGTCATCCGGGCTGTTCGTCATGATGCTGCTCCTTCCAAGCACTGCTAGCATCGTGCGCCAACCTGAGCATTCTATTTGCACGCGCTGTGAGCACGCCCACCCCTTGCTCCGCAGCGGCTGAAGCTCAGCAGCCTGGCCCCGATGGACGCGCGGCGCAGTCCTTCGCGACCAACACCGTCTTGGCATCACCAGCCGATGCGGTGAGCGGATTCGCCGGGACAGGAAGGGTGCCCGCGATGCGAACCCACGATGACCCGGCGTAGCGGTATTCACCCCCAAAGTCGATCGTGAGGGTGATTGTGTAACTTCCCTTCTTCGAATAGCTGTGGCTCGTCGCAGTGCGGTCGAACTCCTTGAGGGCCTGCGCGGCCCAGGTCGCGCCTGGGGTTGACCTGGTCGCGGCAGTTCCGTCGCCGTAGTTCCAGTGGTAGGCCCGAGGGGTGAAGCGAACGGATGCGGGCTCGCCGAGCAGCATGCCGTCTTGGATTTGTGCACCGGCTTGCGCGTAGAAATTGGTGTCGAGACCCACGACCATCCAGCCGTTCGGCTGCATGTGGTCGGATCCCGCAGAAGGAATGAAGCTGGCGATGTCGCGCAGCGTGACCGGACTTGTCACACCGTAGCCATCCCGGAGCGGAGCCTGGTCGGCTGCGGGAACAGCATCGGTGCGGTCGTCACCTATGCCTCCCTGAACTGCGCTGGAATCCCCGTGATGGGCATTCTCGTCGCCGGAGATTTGGGTGCCGGTGAGGATGACGGCGTTGTCCGTCACTTCGCCGTTGACTGTCTGGCAGGCTCCGAGCCGGATGTCCGTTGAGGTGCACTCGGCAGCCTCGGCCACTTGCGTCCCGAATATGGTCGAAACGCCAACCAGTAGAAGGGCTAGAACGCCACTGCTTTTACGGGTCATTCGCAAAAGTTCTCTCCGCTCCATATTTCATTGGACGACACAATCAATTTCTGGCTCATTCGCTCGTGTTCAAACTGGATCTCGAAAGGACTTTCTGAAGGCCTTGTTGGCGAAATTACTGATTGGCCAGATGGATTCAATACGTCAGTGCCCGATACATCGACGCAGATGTATATGGCCACGACGGATTGACCGTCTGGCGAATTTGAGTCGAAGCGTTCAAGACTTGCCTTGCTGAAGGTTGTGGAACCCGTACCCCGATAGCCGCTGGCCTTGAATTTTTTAAACCCTGCAGTCTCAACTTTTCCAACTCTCGCCGTTGTCACGCCCAAGATTCGCTCCGGTTGCGCCCCACCGTCCTGCAATATCTGGTCAGAAACCCTTAGGTACTCCGTAAAAGCATCCGTGGCCGCCGCCAGGGCATCCGCATCGTTCGCGAAGAGCGGAGTGCTTGACGGGATGGGTACGGGGGTCACGCGTGGGTCCGCCGGCACGCAACCGGCCAGGAGAAGGGTGATGGCCGCAAGGGCGAGGATGCGCATGGGACGAAACTAGGGGCACCCGCTAGTTGTTCGTCTGGGCTGTCCACACCCCTCTGCACACCCCTCCCCACACTGTTGCCCGGCATCGTCACGCTGTACCCATCGCGCAGCGGACCGTTCACACCCGGCTGAGTCAATTCGACCGCAGGTGTGGGCACCGGAAGCGGAACACTCCGCACACACCCGGTGAGACAGCTGACTACGAGGACGAGACCAATGACTGCGCGCATGAGGTGACGGTATGCGCCCGGCTGCTCGAGCCGCCCCCTGGTCCGCACGATGTGAGCCGTGAGCTACGGCATCCAGCTGGGAAGGAGGTGAGGCGCTACGGTGGAAGTCCAGGTTTGGAGCCAGCCGATGAATGTATCCGGCGCGTGGGAGCGCACCGCAGGAGGCGCGATGCTGCTCGGCTCCGACGGTGAGTTGCGACCCACTATTTTCGCGGAGATGTCGGCTCTCGCCGTGAAGACCGGCGCGATCAACCTCGGCCAGGGATTTCCGGATGAGGATGGCCCCGCAGAAGTTCTCGACGCGGCCAGGCGCGCGATTACGGACGGTTTTAACCAGTACCCGCCAGGCATCGGGTATGCGGTGCTTCGCGAAGCTATCGCCGAGCACCAGCAGCGCTTCTACAGCCTCACGCCCAACCCAGACACCGAGGTGCTGGTGACGGCGGGCGCTACCGAAGCCCTCGCCGCGACCATCCTGGCGCTTGTCGATGAGGGTGACGAGATCGTTACCTTCGAACCGTTCTACGACTCATACGCCGCGATCATCGCCCTGTCGCGGGGCATCCACAAGACGGTGGCACTGCGTGCTCCGGGGTTCCAGCCCGACCGCGACGAACTTCGTAAGGCGGTGACCGGTCGTACGCGCATCATCCTGGTCAACAATCCGCACAACCCGACAGGCGCGGTGTTCGGCGCCGAAACCCTCGCACTGATCGTTGAACTCGCCCACCAACACGATGCGATCATCGTCACCGACGAGGTTTACGAGCACCTCACCTTCGGTGTCAAACACGTGCCGATCGCCACCCTGCCGGGCGCTCTGGATCGCACCGTCACGATCTCCAGTGGCGGCAAGACGTTCAGTACCACCGGTTGGAAGGTGGGTTGGCTCACAGCTCCCCGAGACCTCCTGCAGGCCATCCTGGCCGTGAAGCAATACCTCACATACGTCAACGCTGCCCCGTTCCAGCCTGCCATCGCTGTGGGCCTCAGACTTGGCGACGAATACTTCTCTCGCATCGCACTGGACCTCGCCCACAAACGCGACGTGCTCTCTGCCGGCCTTCGAAAGGCAGGTTTCGCCGTGAGTGAATCCGACGGATCGTATTTTGTGATCGCAGATGCTGCGCCCATCGGGTTTTCGGATGCAGCGGCTCTCTGCCGTCAGCTACCCGACCTGGCCGGGGTGGTCGCGGTGCCGGTCAGTGCGTTCGTGACCGACGAGAATAAGGGTGAGTACGCCTCACTCCTGAGGTTCGCTTTTTGCAAACGGGTCGACGTGCTGGAACGGGCGAGCGCGCAACTCGGGCGGCTATAGAACTGCAGCCGTCGCCGGCACTCGCGGCAAGGGCAGCGAGAGGCTGAACTGGGTGCCCACGCCTTCCTCCGACTCCACATCGAGTTCCCCCTCGTGCGCGGTGACGATCGCCTTGGTGATGGTCAGGCCGAGCCCGACGCCCGGTACAGCGTTGCGGGTAGCCGTCGAAGCCCGGAAGAAGCGCCCGTAAAGGAGTTCGATTTCAGCGGCGGGGATGCCCATCCCCGTATCTCGCACTGTGATGACGGCGTCATCTGCTCTGGTGCCGAGACTGACCGTCACGGTTCCGCCTCGCGGGGTGAACTTGATGGCGTTCGAAATGAGGTTGTCGCAGGCCTGACCGAGACGAACGGAGTCGCCGCGGATGATTATCGACTTCTTCGACGTCACGAGCACGAGTTCCACTCCGGCTGCCGTAGCCGCGGGCCGGGCCGATAGCACCGCCCCCGAGACGACGTCGTTCAACGGCACGAGCGAGATGTCGAGCGGGAACTTACCTGACGACACCTGCGCTGTGAAGAGCAGGTCGCCGACCAGTCTGAGGAGGCGATGCGCGTTGCGTTCAGCGACAGCAAGGTACTGCTGTTGCTCGCCCGAGAGCGGCGAGTCCTCATCGTCGCGCATGAGTTCGAGGTAGCCGAGGATCGACGAGAGCGGGGTGCGGAGTTCGTGGGAGATCAGTCCGACGAATTCGTCTTTCAGCCTGGCGACCTCGAGGGCCTGGGTGACATCCGTCGCCACGAAGATGTAACCGACGGTTTCGCCTGAGTCATCGATGCGCGGGGTCACCGCGACCGAGACGGAGACGTGCGAACCGTCGTGGCGAACGTAGGTCCAGTCGCGCGTTTCGGCGTGTCCGAGACGGGCAGACTCGACCAGGGCCGAGAACCCGGGGTTGAGCACCGTCGCGCCCGGAGGATAGTTGAGCGCTTTCGCCCGACCCTCCAACTCTGCCTCGAGATGGAATTCGAAGACGTGGCGAATGCCCTGGGTCTCATCCGGCGCGAGCCCGAGCATCACTGACGCACCGGGGTTCCAGACGTCGATGAGCCCCGTGAGGTCCGTGCCGATGACCGATTGCTCTGTGACCCCGTCAAGAACGCTCCGGGTCAGGCGATCGGCCGACCGAAGGCGTTCTTCATTGGCCTTCAGCGCGGCGGCTGTCGCCATCGTCTCAGTAAGCAGCTGTGCGCGCTGGCGGGCAAGATCTCGCACCGAGACAAAACTATGGCGCCCCTGCCGTGACATCTCGTTGATGATCACCGATGCGATTCCGAAAACGAAGGGGGTGAAAATTCCCCTGATCCATTCCGCCGGATCCGCGGGCACCCTCCATGCGACGGCGTAGGGCAGCATGAGCGCAGCCGAGGTGCCGACGATGCTGACGACCACCCAGCGTCTGCCTCGCTCTGTCGAGATCCACACAATCGGCAGAAGGATGAGGCCAGAGAAGAGGGAGGTGATGCCCCCGGTGCCGAGGCGAAGCAGCGCAATCGCAAGCAGCGAAATACCTGGCACCAGAAGTGCCCACCAGCGGTTGAACTTTTCCTGACGGGTGTAGTAGAGCGCGAGCAGGGTCGCGACAGCCATCACAAAAGCACCGACGATGATGGCAATCAGGTTTGTGACAATCCGCGAGGGCTCGCTGATCGAGATGAGCACAGCTATCGCAAACGCGACCGACGTCGGCAATTGCTTCAACGCGGGCGAAGGTCGATCGACCGAGACCCTGCTCATCGCCCACTCATACGCTCGCTTCATCAGACCGCCGGCATCAGGTCAGAGAGTCGAGTGGCCAGCTCGCGGGGGCTGAATGGTTTCGACAGGAAATGCGAGGCGCCCGCGTCGAACCCTGCATCTCGCGACTGCTGGTCGACCGCCGCGGAGAGCATGACGATCATCGTGGAATCGAGCGAACTGTCTGCTCGCACCAGGCGGGCGACCTCAAGGCCGGTCATCCCCGGCATAGAGACATCGAGTACGACCAGGTCGGGCCGAAACTCGAGTATTGCGGCGTACGCCTGTGTGCCATCCTCCGCGCTCGCAACCAGTTCGAAGTTCGCCCGCGAAACAGCGATAGAGACGAGGGTGCGAATGTCTGCATCGTCATCTGCGATGACAACACGAGTGAGTTGGTCGTCGTTCATGGTGCGCTCCAAGCTGGTACATGATCCCGAAGCACGCGGCGCACTTGCGCACCGGTGAACGGCTTTGGCAGGGCTGCTTCGGCTGCCGGATAGTCGGCGGTGTCGAGAACGGATGAAATAGCGATTGCACAGCCGGGCCGTTCAGCCCTGAGCCGCGTGCTGAGGTCCCATCCACTGATCCCGGGCAGAACCAGGTCGATGACCGCAAGGTCGGGCGTAACTCGGCTGTAGGCCAGAATCGCGTCTTCCGCATTGCCGACAGAAACAACGTCACAGCCCGCCAGTTCGAAATACCGGGTTAGCAGGGCGCGCTGGTCTTCACTGTCATCGACGACGAGGACCTTGGCGCGGGTGACCGCAGGCAGAAAGGCACTCATGCGAAGAACACCTGCCTGATCACGACAAGTGCTGCAACGACAGCCAGAGCGATAACCGCTTTGAGGATGAGGAAGCGCTCCCCCTTTCGGTCACCATCTATCTCGCGCTGTTCCTGCTGAGCTCTCATGCGAGCACCCGCCCGGTCTTCTCCGTCTTGTCCCATTTTGATTCGGCATGACGGAGTTCTTTGATATATGAGTCGAACGTGATCGCGCAGAGCAGCGAGCCGTACCCGACCAGGTAAATGAGCAACGGCGACAGCACGCTACCTGCTGCGGTCGTGTCGACCTTGCGCGCGGCCCAGGCCCCAATCATGGAGAAGGGGATCCAGGCATAGATCGCCACCGTGACCCCGAACTGCACGGACGTATCCAGCGTTGCACCGAATAGACCGGGAATGTACACCTCGATGAGCCGAGGAAAAAAGGCCGTAAGCATCACGAGCATCGAGATGATACCAGGAAAAGCCAGCACCTCGCGCCAGGCATTGAGGGCCAGTTTGCTGTCGAGCTGAGACCCCAGAGCGAGAACGTAGACGTAGGTGCATGCCGCCGAAATCCACAGGGCACGGAAGACGATCAATGCGACATCGCTCTGCAACAGCAACAGCCCGAGCAGCCCTATCGACGAGACGATCATCGCGACGGGTAGCAGCCAGAGGCTGAACCAGACGAGGCCGAACGAGATGGTTCCCAGCTTGTGCACTTTCGAGCGGCGAAACCAGATCGCGCGATAACGCGAGGTGACCGAGACGTTTCCACGAGCCCAGCGCAGCCTCTGTTTCCAGAGAGCATCGACGGATCCCGGCTCCTCCGCCAGCACAATCGCGAGCGGTTCGAAGACGACCTTTCGACCCCGAAGCTGGGTTTCGAACGTCGTAATCGTGTCTTCTGCCAGTGATGACGTGTCGATCTGACCGCCGATCGCGAGCAGGTTTTCGCGGGTGTGGAGCTGCGCACCCCCAGCGAGGCAGGCCTGCGCACCCAGCACGTTTTGTGCGCGTCGGGCCGCCGGCTGGCTCAGGATATATTCAATACCGATAAACCGCGTCAGGTAGTTCTTGTCGGCACTACCCTCCCGGATGTACGCCGATACAGCCCCCACCTGCGGGTCGGCGAAGTGCCTCGTCATTTTGCGAAGCGAATCCGGCAGGTATTTGACGTCAGCGTCCATGATGAGGAGCGCCTCCATCCAGTCATCCTGAAGCACAATCCGAATGCCATGGTTGAGTGTGTGGGCCTTGCCTTCTCCGCCTTTGGCACGACGGAGGTGAAACACGTTTCCCGGATACTCCTCGGCTTTGGCGAGCACCACATCGGGGGTGCTGTCTGTGCTCGCGTCATCCACCACATAGACGCGAAGTCGATCGCGCGGGTAGTCGAGAGTCATCAGCCGATCGATGGATGACCCGATGACAGCGCCCTCGTTCCAGGCGGGCACGATGATTGCGACCCTGGGTGCCATGGGGTGAGCTTTGCCGTAGTGATTCTTGAACGCGTGCAGCGGGATGGCGAGAAATGAGTATGCAGCCGAAAGCACTGGCACGGCTCCGGTCGCCACGAAGGCCAGCAGCACGACCTCGAGAATGACGCGAAGGACCTCCATCAGGCGGGCACCCCCTGAAGCAAGCCGATCACTGCTTTGTAGCGCCCGACATCATGTGCCGTGTGGCTGTCTGTCGATGCGACGAGCGTGACTCCCGCGCGCCGCGCTGCCTCGAGTGAGCGGGGCGACGGACAGGCCCACTTCTCGTTGACCTCGACCAGTGTTCCCGTGCTGGCGGCAGCACCGGCCCACGCCGAGAGGTGCTCGTCGGTGAGATCGGCTTCGCTCAGCCCGATCTTGGGCAGGATCGAAAAACAGTGAGCGAGCTGGCCGCTCTCGACAGAGCCCATGGCACCGATGAGAGCGCCGACAAGCAGGTCGAGCGCATCCGGAGCGCGGAACCCGTTGCCGAGCCGTTCGATTGTCGCCCGCGGAGACCATGGCCCGTCTGTGCCTGGAAACTGGTGGTCAGCGATCAGCACTGCTCCGGTGTAATCCGCCGGCAGGTCGAGACGCCCCGCCGAGTCCATGATCTTCGACTCAACCCCGCTGAAGACGGTGAGCCCGTCTGGCACGGGCTCCGCCGCCACCGCGGCGAGAAACTCGGGTACCCAGGTTGTCGATTCACGCACATGGTCGACCAGGCGAAGTTCGTGAAGGCCCGCGGCCGCAGCGGCGGTGATATTTTCGGCGAGCGTGCTCACCGCGTCGTCAGAGAAGGTGGAGTGAACGTGAAAATCGCCCAGCAGGATGGAGTCGATCACTCGTCCTCCTCGCCATGAGCCGCGTTCTCAGAGAACAGAATCTCGGCGGGGTCTACGAAGATGTCTTCAAGAAAACGCACGTTGGCCAGCTCGCGATACGGCACGGTACTCGGCACATCGCGCCCGAGCGCGAGGTCGAGGGCGAGCGACGGCATATCCACTCCGGCGGCGATAGTGAGAGGCATTGCGCCGGGAAACCTCGGGTTCACCTCGAGCAGTGCAGCGACGCCACTCACGTCATAGCGCAATTGCACGTTTGCGACTCCGACCAGCCCGATCGCCTGCGCTACCGCCGCAGCCGTGGTCTCGAGTTCTTCGTTTCGCACTGTGCGGCCCGCGATAGACACACCCGAGTCCACCCTTGTGCGTGTTCGCGGCACCGCTGCGATCACAGCACCTTCGGAGTTTGCAAACACATCAACCGAGAATTCTTCGCCCGGCAGAAGTTCTTGTGCGATCAAGTCAGCATCATCCCCGAGGGCATCGAGTGCCGCTCGATCGTGCACGAGACGCACACCTCGGGATCCGGCCCCTCGTCGAGGCTTCACGATGATGGGAAATATCCACTGCTCTGACGCAGCTGACGGCCCGACCAGCCGGGTCATCGGCACCCTGGCGTGCGGGGAGACACGCTCGGAAAGAGCGAACTTGTCGAGAGTCACCGAGAGAGTGTCGAGCGACGGGGCCGCGAGAACAGTCGCGCCCAATTCATCCCGTCGGGCGGCCAGTGACGGCAGCTCGAAGTCGACCGTCGAGAACAGCACGTCTATTTCGTCGGCGGCACACATGTCGATCAGCGCATCCACGAACTCGGGAGCAAGCCCGCGCGGAACGATTCTGCGGCGGCCTGCTGGCACGAGGTAGAGCCCGCTTGCCCATCCGTCCATGTCTGCCGCGTAGACGTCGACGCCAGAACGCTTCTGGAGCGAGCGGATGACCGCGACTCCTGCTGGCCCCCCGGCCCCCGTCACCAGCACCTTCGTCACGCGCCCTCCTGTACCTGGCGCTGCTTCTCGGCGCGAACCGCCGCGCTGATGTCAGAGCGGGAGACAGAGACATCTGCCGACTCCCTCACGATCTCCAGCGGCTCACAGCTGTTGCCGCCGCCGTAACGCGACCAATAGCGAGCGGTGGCGAGAACGAAGCTCGGCTCGAGGTAAGTGCGAATATCGGCCTGCGACGTGAACGAGGCGATCAACGCGAGTTTGGTGTCGGTGAAGCCGTCGATCGAGACGAAACGGTTGGGCCGATAGTCCACGGTGGATGACGGGCTCTGGTAGCACTCCACTGTCCTGACATTCCGGGTGGCGACGAGCGTCGCCTCATGCACCGCCCGGTGGTCCTGATGACGGTCGTGGTTACTGTGGGTGTAGACGATCGATGGATTGGTCTCTCGCACGACCCGCTCGATGATGCCGACCGTCGGGTCTGAGTTCGAGATGTGCGTGTCGGCCAGATCTTCCAGGAACAGCCGGGCGCCGATGAGCTCGGCTGCCGCGAGTGATTCGTGCTGGCGGTCATCCGCCTCTCCTCCGCGCGCGCCGCGTGAGAGCGTGAGGATGGTGACCGCGTCGCCGGCAGCGCGGTGAGCGGAAAGAATGCCACCCACTCCGATTTCGACGTCGTCGGGATGGGCGCCGATCGCCAGCACCGCCTCGCGTGGAGGCGTCGCGGCCCGTGCCCGACGAAACTCCTCTGAGAGGCGAGTGACAACCGAGATGAGGTCGGATGACGCCACCGGCTTGGTGAGAAACTCGTCGGCCTGGCTGCGCAGCGCTGCCACCGCATAGTCGACCGACACATGCGCTGTCATGACGACGACCGGCGTTCCGGGGGCTTCCGCACGAATCTGGTCGATCAGGTCGAGGCCGGTAATACCGGGCATTTCGATATCGGTAATCACGACGTCAGGCTCGAAGGCGACGATAGCTGAGCGAGCGAGCATCGGATCCGAGATCATCTCGACAATGCAGCCGCGCTTTTCGAGCACAGTTTTGGTATAGAACGCTACGTCGAAATCGTCTTCGACAACAATGACGCGATACGGATGATCCGCCATCTGGTCACACTCCCCCAAGTATTCGTTCGAGCAATTCTACTTCGGGGTAACCCCATTAGACCGGAAGAACCGCGAAGCGGCGTAGCCCCAGTGCGGGGTTCACCTGTCGGACTTCGGCGACTCGAGCCGCCGAGATCCAGGCGAGAGCCAGCCCGCGCGACTCACCGATTGTTGCAAGTTCGACGCCCATCGGGTCGACGATCATGCTGTTTCCTACGCCAATCGGCGGAGCGTGGCCGGCCGCAGCGAAGTACACAGTGTTCTCTATCGCCCGTGCTGTGACGAGGGTTCGCCAGTGCTGTTCTTTGAGGGGACCCCGAACCCACTCACTCGGCAGCAGCACGAGATCTGCTCCTGCATCAGCCAACCGTCTCGTCACTTCGGGAAATCGGATGTCGTAGCAGGTCTGCAGGGCGACAGTGATGTCGTCGATAACGAAAGTCTGAGGCGGCTCAATCGCGCCCGCGACAACCCAGTCACTCTCCCGCTGGCCGAAAGCGTCATAGAGGTGAAGCTTGCGGTAGATCGCGACCACGGTTCCGTGCTCATCGACTGCGACGAGCGTATTACTCAGCTTCATTGGGTCTGCCGTGGTCTCCATCATCCCGGCCACAATATGCACGCCGAGCACCTTCGCGATGATCTTCAGCCCGTGAACGAATTCGCCGTCGAGGGCCTGGGCGGCCGCAACAGAGTGCGCACCGAGCTCGGGAGTGAAAAATGACGAGTATTCGGGGAAAACGACGAGCTGTGCACCGCGTTCGACAGCCTGGGTCGCGAGGTCACGAATCGCTGTGAGATTCGCGGCGTGGTCGGCGGTGGGGGCAAACTGCGCGACGGCAATGGCCAGCGAGCGCCCTGCGGAACGTGGGTCAGCGTGTGTCTCAGCCATGTGGCCAGCCTATGACCGCTGCGCTGCGCCGTGCGGCGTCGCGGCTATGCCCTCCC
This sequence comes from Lacisediminihabitans sp., assembly GCA_043746355.1. GTDB lineage: Bacteria > Actinomycetota > Actinomycetes > Actinomycetales > Microbacteriaceae > Lacisediminihabitans. The sequence continues at coordinate 27,481 of JAYTRC010000042.1, forward strand.
GTCACACCGACTCGTGGCCCACCCCGACCTGACGGGCAACAGCCGCTGACGCGGCCGACAACGACAGGCACTCCGACCGGTGCTCCCGCACGAGCCGAATCGCCTGCTCACGCAGCACAGGATCACTCTTCTACGGCATGACATGCATACATTCATAAATCCATCCAACTCAAAAGCATGCGACATCAAACCTGGGGCGCCTCAGCCGTGTGTGTTGCGCGACGCGACCTACTGCAAGGAGACGCACCCAAGATGTTCATGGCCCCTAACGCGTAATCGGCTCGGTCGCGGTGAGTGCCGCGAGTTCACTGCGACGGGGCAGCCCCTCCCAGTCGCCGTGGGTCAAGCAGTTGTATGCCCCGACAATGACGGCAGTCGTCAGCCGCGTCTCCACCGGAGCGTCGAGGAGCAGCTCCGAGAGGTACCCGGCAACGAAGGCGTCACCAGCTCCGACCGTGTCCAACGGAACAATCGGCACCGCTGCTTGCTCGTATTCCGTGTCGTTGACGACGGCGATCGCGCCACGCGAGCCGAGCTTCACGACGGAGTCGCGGGCACCCAAATCGATGAGGCCCCTCGCAAGCGCAAACGGGGTGCCCGTCTTTCCGAGTGCGATGGCGGCCTCATCTTCACCGCCGAAGACGATGTCCACCTGCGGCAGGATCGCGCGATAAGCGGCGGAGGCGGCATCCGGAGACCACAGCTTGCTCCGAAAGTTGAGATCGAATGACACCGTCACCCCTGCGGACTGTGCCACGCGCACGGCCTCGGCGATCACCTCCGCCATGCCGGGAGACAGGGCGAGCGAGATCCCGGTCACGTGGAGCAGAGACGACGTGCGAATTAGCTCGAAGTCGACGTCGTCAACCCCGAGGCGGGAACCCGCGAAACCGTGGCGATAGTAGAAGATGCGTGTCTCGGTCGCCGTTCGGCGTTCCTTAATCATCAGCGCGGTTGGCGCCTCGGTATCCCGCACCGCCACAACGCGAACGCCTTCGGCCGTGATCTCGCGCTGCACCAGATCGCCGAGCGAGTCAGCGCCCACTTTGCCGATCCAGGTCACCTCGTCGCCGAGTCTGCTCAGCGCGATCGCGACGTTGCTCTCGGATCCGCCGATTCCCAGCGTCATCGTGGGGGAATGCTGCAGGGGTCCCGGTCGATCGCCCGTCATCAGCGCCATGGTCTCGCCGATCGTGACGACCCCGCTCATCGGGCGGTCCGCGACTCGGCAACGATCTCGACCACTCGGCGCGCCCGCTCGGCGAGTGCCGTCAGCGAGCCGCCGCTCATCGCATCCCCGATCAGCGGTCCCCCCACGCTGACCGCGACGGCTCCCGCCTGAAGCCAGCGCGGGATGTCGTCGAGTGTGATGCCACCGGATGGCACGAACTCGAGCCACGGGAAGGGGCCGCGCAGATGGGCACCATACTCCGGGCCGACCGTCTGTGCCGGGAAGATCTTGACGGCCGTCGCGCCGGCCTCCCAGGCCGAGAACAGCTCGGTCGGGGTCAGGCCACCCGGATAGATGGGGATGCCTTGCGCCACCGCGAGCTCGATCACGTCCAGCTTGACCACCGGTGTCACGAGGTAGCTCGCGCCGCCGTCAATCGCACGCTGGGCCTCCTCGATCGTGGTGATCGTTCCGACCCCGATCTCGACGCCCCCGCGACCGCGCAGCGTCGGAAGGTGCTCGAGCGTGCCCGGGGTGCTCAGCGTGAGCTCCACCGACCGCACTCCGCTCTCGGCAAGCACGTCGACCACGGCGTCGTAGTCGCTCGGCTGGCGAGCCCGGAGCACGGCGATCACGCCGCCTTCGCGGAGGGGTGCGGAGGGCAACGATCTCGCGAGCGTTGCGGTGACCGCGTCGTGGCGTGGTGCAGACATGTTCAATCCGGTCTTTCGTCAGAGGGGGTCATGCTGAGGATCGGTCGAACGGAGGATCGCACCGGCCCGGTGGATTCCCGCACGACGAGAGTCGTCGGCACCGTGCCGCGGTCGGATCGACGTCGATCGAGGATCGCGCCCGCAGTGAGCGCGCCCAGGGTTCGAGACGAGCTGTTGACTGTGGTCAGCGACGGCCATGCCATTCCCGTCGGCAGCGAATCATCGCACCCCACTACGCTGATATCGCTGGGAACCGCGAGGCCGGATTCGCGGAGGCAGGAAAGCACGCCGAGCGCCACCTGATCGTTGAACGCCACGATCGCCGTGGGGATATCACCCGAGGCGAGAAGGTCAACCGCCACGTCGCGGCCGGCCGCGAAATCGGGTCGCTCAGTGGCCACGGTCATCAAGCGCATCCTGAGTTCTGCACAGTTGCGAGTCATAACCCGCAACTTCTGCCGACCAGACCAGGAGTGCGCGGGACCGTCGATGTAGACGAGCGCCCGATGCCCCAGGGAGTGCAGATGGCGGATCACCTGGGTGAAGCCAGCGTCGACGTCGATCGTGATCTGCACTAGAGACTCTGGCATCTCGCTCGTCTCGGCGAGCATCCGGTTGGAAAGCACCACCGGTAGGCGCGCAGCTGCGGCGACGATGGACGTGTCATCGAGGCGGCTGGAGGCGAGCACGAGGGCGTCGACCTGAGACGTCATGCGCTGGATCAGTAACTTCTCGAGATCGGGGCTCTCTTGCGAATCGCCAATCAGCAAGCCGAACTCGCTGGCGCCCAGCACCGATGCCAATTCGGCCAGAAACGAGGTATAGAACGGGTTGGTCACATCAGGCAGTATCACGCCGATGTTGCCGGTTGACCCGGTGGCGAGGCTACGGCCCAATCGGCTCGGGGTGAAGTCGAGCTCGGACGCTACGCGCAGCACCATCTCGGTCGTGGCCGGCGCGACCGCGCTAGATCCGCTCAACGCCCGCGATGCCGTGGCGACGGAGACCCCGGCTGCCGCAGCAAGCTGTCGGATCGTTGTCGCCATCTTGACCTTTCGTGAGACGCAGCGAATAATGGAACGGGCCGGATGTAACCGGTTACATGGACTATATGCCCGAATCGAGGCGCCGCGCCACATGACTGCAACCGAGACGCTGAGCGAGATCGCACTGCATCTTGACCCCCACGATGAGGTGGCGGTCGCGCTGCGCGCGCTCGATTCGGGCACGGTCATCCAGCTGGGTGGCGAGCTGGGCGAGATCACCCTGAGTTCCGACGTTCCCCGCAGCCACAAGTTCGCCATCACAGCCATTCCGGTGCACGGTCAGGTGCACAAGTACGGCCAATCAATCGGGCGTGCGACCGTTGACGTCGCCCCGGGCGACCATGTCCACAGCCACAATTTGGGAATGGATGAAACCGAGCGCTCCCATGAGTTCGGCACTGATCGCACCGCTCTCGCCGTCCCCGAGGGTGCAATGCCGACTTTCCGCGGATACCCGAGAGCCAACGGAACGACCGGGACTCGCAACTACATCGGGATTCTGACCTCGGTGAACTGCTCGGCATCGGCCGCCAACCTCATCGCGGAGGAGTTTCGCGGTGCCGCGCTCGACGAGTTCGAGAACGTCGACGGGGTGATGGCCCTGACGCACCAGAGCGGATGCGGCCTCGTGCCCACCAGCGAGGGTGCACAAACCCTCTTCCGCACCCTGCGCGGGTATGCGCGGCATCCCAACTTCGGAGGCCTGCTCGTCGTCGGTCTCGGCTGCGAGATGGTGCCCGTCGAGTCGCTGGTCGTTAACCAAGGCATCTCGGATGACACGCTTATCTCGACGATGAACATCCAGGGGGAAGGCGGTGTGCGCGCGACAGTTGCCGAGGGCATCGCGCGGATCCGGGAAATGCTCCCGGTGCTCAACGCGCGCACTCGAGTCGAGGTGCCGGTCTCCGAGCTGGTGCTTGGCCTCAACTGCGGCGGATCGGATGGTTTTTCGGGGATCACCGCCAATCCCGCTCTCGGGGTAGCGTCGGACCGGCTGGTGGCCTGGGGCGGCACCTCGATTCTCGCTGAGACTCCCGAGGTGTTCGGCGCCGAGCACCTGCTCACCCGACGCGCCGTGTCTGCCGAGGTCGGCCAGCGCCTTCTTGACCGCCTGAAATGGTGGGAGGGATACGCGGCCCAGGGCGGCGGCAGCCTCGACAACAACCCATCCCCCGGCAACAAGGCCGGCGGGCTCACCACGATTCTGGAGAAGTCGCTCGGTGCGGTCGCGAAGGGTGGTCGAGCAGACCTGACCGCCGTCTACCAGTACGGCGAACAGGTCATCGACCGTGGCTTCGTTTTCATGGACACGCCGGGCTACGACCCGGTCTCCGTAACCGGAATCGTCGCGGGCGGCGCAACCGTCGTCTGCTTCACGACGGGGCGCGGCTCGGTCTTCGGCGCGAAGCCGACCCCCTCCATCAAGATCGCCACCAACACCCACACCTACGAGCGGATGTCCGATGACATGGACCTCAACGCCGGCCGCATCGTCGATGGCACGGCCACCATGGCCGAGGTGGGCGACGAGATCTTTCAGCTCATCATCCGCGTGGCATCTGGCGAGCAGACCGTGAGCGAAGAGCTCGGGATCGGCCAGCAAGAGTTCGTGCCGTGGCAGTTCGGCACCGTCACGTGACCCGCACCGTCACCTGAGCTGACTCACCAGTCGTGCATGGTCCCGTCGAGTTGGAGCCGGTTCACCGGCAGGTAGGCCTGCTGGTAGGGGAAGCTCGACGCGACCTCGTCGTTGTACTCGACGCCGAGACCCGGGTTCTCAGCCGGGTGCAGGAGTCCGTCGTCGAAGGTGTAGCTCGTCTCGAACACCTCCAGGGTGTCGCTGGAGTGCTTCATGTACTCCTGGATACCGAAGTTGTGGATCGAGAGATCAAGATGCAGCGCCGCGGCCTGCCCCACGGGTGAGATGTCGGTCGGACCGTGGAAGCCAGACCTGATCTGGTAGATGGCCGCGAAATCCATGATCTTCTTCAGGGCGCTGATGCCGCCGGTGTGGGTGACGGCGCTGCGCACATAGTCGATCAACTGCTCAGTGATCAGGGTCTGGTAGTCGAACACCGAGTTGAACACTTCGCCGATCGCCAGCGGGGTGGTGGTCTGCGATCGCACGCGGCGCAGGCCTTCCTGGTTCTCTGCGGGGGTGCAATCTTCGAGCCAGAACAAGTCGTACGGCTCGAGTGACTTGCCCAGGGTCGCCGCTTGATTCGGGGTAAGTCGGTGGTGGGCGTCGTGGAGCAGCGGCAACTCGGGCCCGAATTCCTCGCGCACCGCGGCGAACACCGTCGGAATGTGCCGGAGGTATGCGCGGGTATCCCACTCCTCCTCGTGCGGCACGACGCCGCGGCCAGCGGGCTCGTAGTCGTAGCGCACTCCGCCGCTCTGATTGCCAGCCTTCTGCCCGCCAGCGACGCCGTAGACCTGGCCGAGCCCCGGCACCCCGGTCTGCACGCGGATGGCCTTGAAACCCTCGTCGAGGTGTCGGCGGATCGACGCAAAGAGCGACGGCAGGTCGCCACCGGACGCGTGGCCGTAGGCGAGCGCCCCCCGCCGCGACGCTCCGCCCAGAAGCTGGTAGACGGGGAGCCCCGCCACCTTGCCCTTGATGTCCCAGAGCGCGACGTCGACCGCTGCGATCGCCGCCATAGTGACGGGCCCGCGTCGCCAGTACCCTCCACGGTAGAGGTACTGCCAGGTGTCTTCGATGCGCTGTGGGTCTCGACCGAGCAGCGTCGGGATGACGTGCTCCGCCAGGTAGGCGGCGACCGCCAATTCACGACCGTTCAGTGTCGCGTCGCCGAGCCCGGTAACCCCGTCAGAGGTCGTGATCCTAAGCGTCACAAAGTTGCGGCCGGGGCTCGCGACGAGCACCTCGGCTTTCTCGATCGTGGTCATGGGGTCTCTCTCTTCTTCGAGGCAGGGGCCTGCGTATCGCGCCGGGCGTACGACTTCACGGGAAGTCGATAGCTCAGGTCGACTGCCGTGTCGATGGCCTCGTCAAGGTTCAGACGATGTTCGGCGACAAGCTTGGCCAGGAAACCAGCATCCATCCTGCGCGCCAGATCGTGTCGCGCGGGGATCGAGGCGAACGCGCGAGTGTCATCGACGAATCCGCTCGTATTTGAGAAACCGGCCGTCTCGGTGGTCAACTCACGGAACCGAGCCATTCCTCCGGGAGAGTCGAGGAACCACCACGGTGCTCCGAGCCGGACGGACGGGAAGGCCCCCGCCAGCGGGGCAAGCTCGCGCGAATAGACCGTCTCATCCACGGTGAAGAGGATCAGACGGAAGGCCTCGTCGTGACCGAATGCACTGAGGAGTGGCTGCAGCGCGCGCGTGAACTCCACGTGGATCGGGATGTCGAACCCCTGGTCGGATCCGAAGCGCATGAACTCGTCGGGCGAGTAATCCCGCGCGACGCCCGGATGCAGTTGCATGACGAGCCCGTCCTCCACCGACATCCGCGCCGTCTCGAAGAGCATCGACGCGGCGAACGCCGTGGCGCTGGCCGCGTCGATCTGGCCGCGCATGGCGGCATCGAAGATGCGCGCGGCATCCGCCGGATCGAGCGGCGTGGTGTCGGCGAGCAGGTGACCGTGGTCGCTGGCCCGAGCTCCTGCTGACACGAAGGCAGAGCGCCGCTGGCGCACCGCATCGAGGAAGCTCACATAGTCGTGCACGTCGGTTCCGCTGCGTGCTCCGAGCGCGGCAATGGCTCCTGCCCAGCCGGAGTGGTCCGGGTAGAACAGCGCGTCGGGGCGGAACGTGGGCACGACTCGCTCGCCCCATCCCTCGCTGGCGAGAGCCGCGTGAGCTGCCAGGTCGGACTGCGGAGCATCGGTCGTGCTGAGGATCTCAATGTTGAAGCGATCGAAAAGGGGGCGGATTCGAAACTCGGGCCGGGCGAGCACGGCGCTGAGTTCGTCGTAGATCGTGTCAGCCGTCTCGGCTGACGGCTCGTTCGTCACCCCGAAGATTTCGACCAACTCGTGTTCGAGCCAATAACGAGTCGGGGTCCCTCTGAAAAGCTTCCAATTCTCGCAGAATCGACGCCAGATCAGGCGGTGGTCGGTCTCGACGCGCTGTTCGGATGAGGCGTGGCTCTGGGCAACGCCGAGTTCGTGGTTGCCGAATCCTTGAGAGACCAGCATCCGCCGCAGGTAGTGGTCTGGGATGACAAAGAGTTCAGCAGGATCGCCAAACGATTCGTTGTCACGGATGGCGCGGACATCGATGTGGCCGTGCATCGACACCAGGGGAAGCTCGGAGATCTCGCGATAGATCTCGCGGGCGATCCCGCGTTGAACCGGCTCCGCTGGAAGCGCACGATCCGGATGAAGAGTCCAGTTGTTGGCCATTCCCTTTGCCTCCCCAATGAAACAAAACGTACCCTTGTTGCAGTAGCTGGCCGAAGGACTGCCCGCCGGCACGACGTATGTGAAGCCACTATAGGCCCGGATGCACTGGAGTGTTGCGGCAAACTCCGATCGGGCGGTGCTCTTCTTCGGGCAAATGTGCCCCAGGGCTTGACTATCGTATGAAAAGGTTTGCAGAATGTGTCGGGTCGGTATAGATAATGCCGGCGGTTCGCACAAGGCGGTGTGGAATGGCTGTGACGATTAGGGATGTTGCCCGTGAAGCGGGCGTCTCCATCTCGACGGTCTCCCGCGCGCTCGCGGCTCCCGACAAGGTCGCTGAGCCGACGCGACTTCTCGTCGAAGCAACGGTGGCGAGAATGGGCTATCGCCCAAACAGCAATGCGCGCAGCTTGATCACGGGCCGCAGCGGCAGCATCGGCTTGGTCGTTCCTGATCTCGAGAACCCCTTTTTCGGCTCGGTGTGCAAGGGCGTGCAGGCGAGGGCGAGAGCCGCCGGGTACACGGTGTTCGTTGCCGACACCGACGAGGATCCGGCCGTCGAATCCGAGGCGGTCCACAGCCTGATCAAGCAGGTTGACGGCGTGATCCTCTGCTCCGCGCGAACAACAGATGACGAGATTCGCCAGTTTGCTCGAGAGACTCCGCTCGTTCTGGCAAACCGCTATCTCGAGGGCATCCCGTCGGTCATCTTCGATAACGGAGGCGGCGTTCTCGTGGTACTCCGTCATCTGATCGCGCTCGGTCACCGTCGGATCGCCTACGCCGGAGGACCGCAGAAGTCCTGGTCGAACAGCCAGCGCATCCGCGCATTCACCGACTCTGCCGCCGACTGGCCTGACGTGGAGTTCATCGATTTGGGCAGCTTCCCTCCCTACTTCTCCGGGGGGGTGCAGGCTGCCGATCTCGCGCTCGCGAGCGGCGCAACGGCGATTGTCGCCTACAACGACATCATGGCGCTCGGCGTGATCGATCGACTGCGCGAGCGCGGCATCCGAACCCCCGACGAGATGAGTGTCACGGGATTCGACAATGTCGCCGTCTCAACCTTCAGTCGCCCGAACCTCACCACCGTTGACCTCCCGCGAGTGCAGATGGGTCGGCTCAGCTTTGACGCGCTGCTCGACTCCGTGCTCGGGCGAGAGCAACGCGCCTTCGTGGATCAGCAACTTCCCGTCGACCTGGTGATTCGACAGTCCTCCGGAGTGCCGCGCGCCCCCGGGCCACGCGCTTCAACCACCCCCCAACTTCTAGACGCAGACGTCTAGAGCCACCAAGAGGAAGGAACACGGTATGCGTTTAACCAAACGGATCGCTTTAGTTTCCGCCGTTGCCGCGGTCGCGATCGCGCTGACCGGCTGCACAGCACCCAACTCCGGCTCGACAGGGGGCAATGCAACGGCGTCGCCCGGGTCGGTTCCCGCGAAGCCATCGGCTCCCGTGTCGCTCACGATCCTCGACGTAGCCGGCAACCAGAAGCTCACCGGGCCGATGATCGACGCCTTCGTCAAGGCGCATCCCGACATCATCTCCTCCGTCACCTGGCAGAGCGGGGGCGCGCCAGACCTGGTCGGCACGATCAAGCCACAAGTCGACAGCGGGAACATCTCGGTCGACTTGGTGATGACCGGCACCGACGGGCTCTCTGCCGGGATCGGCCAGAATCTGTGGATTCCGATCGCCAAGGACTACGCCAGTCGGTTATCTAACATGAAGAACTACATCGCTCCGGCCCAGAAAATGCAGGATCTGGCCGAGAACTACGGCGTCGAGACGACCTACTACCCGTCGGGTCCGCTCCTTCAGTACAACCCCAGCGTGGTGAAAACCGTGCCGAAGACGCCGGACGAGCTGTTGGCATGGGCCAAGGCGAACCCCGGGAAGTTCGGCTACGCACGCCCAGCGAACTCTGGGCCCGGGCGCACCTTCTTGATGGGCCTGCCGTACATTCTGGGTGATAAGAACCCGCAGGACCCGGTGAACGGGTGGGCGAAGACCTGGGCCTACCTCAAGGATATCGGCCAGTACGTCTCGAACTACCCGACCGGAACCGGCCAGGTGATCTCGAACATGGCGGACGGAACCTGGGATCTGATTCCGACCACGACCGGGTGGGACATCAACCCCCGGGCGCTCGGAACGGAACCGTCAACGCTCGACGCCGCGGCATTCGACAAATTCACCTGGGTGACGGATGCCCAGTATGCCGTGGTGCCCAAGGGCGAGAGCGCAGACAAGATGTCGGCGATTCTGCAACTGCTGCAGTACATGCTCACTCCGAAAGCGAACGCGATGGCCTACGACTCCGGATATTTCTACCCGGGCCCGGCCGTGAAAGGCGCGACGCTCTCGCTGGCTCCCCAGGCAAGCCAGAACGTCATCAAGAAGTTCGGGCGGAACTGGTACGACGCCCTGATCAACAAGATGCCGAAGGCGACTCCTCTGACTCCCGATTTGATGGTGAAGGCGTTCGACATCTGGGACCGGACCGTTGGCGTCGGAAAGTACGTGTCGAAGTAGATCATGACACCTTCAGCTCCAGCATTTGATTCCCTTGAATTGAAAGACGTCGGACGTCGATTCGGTGGGCAGGATGCGCTGGCTGACCTAAACCTGACGATCCGGGCAGGCGAGTTCATCGCCCTGCTCGGACCGTCGGGTTGCGGGAAGTCCACTGCGTTGAACTGCCTGGCCGGACTTCTACCGCTGACGCATGGCGAGATTCTGATCGACGGGAAGCGCATCGATGTGCTTCCCGCCGAGAAGCGCGATTTCGGCATGGTCTTCCAGAACTACGCCCTCTTCCCGCACCTCTCAGTGCGCAAGAACGTCGCCTTCGGGCTCCAGATGCGAGGCGTTCCGCGTGGCGAGGTCAGCCGCCGAGTCGCCGACGTGCTGGCACTGGTGCGGCTCGAGGAACACGCCTCAAAACTGCCAGGTCAACTCTCGGGCGGACAGCAGCAGCGGGTGGCGATTGCGCGTGCCGTCGTACTCGAGCCTCGTCTGGTGCTGATGGATGAACCGCTGTCGAACCTGGATGCCAAGTTGCGACTCGAGATGCGCACCGAGATTCGTCGTTTGCACCAATCTCTCGGGCTGACGACCGTCTACGTCACCCACGACCAGGAAGAGGCGCTCTCGATGGCCGACCGTCTTGTCGTGCTGCGCGCAGGACGGATGCAACAGGTCGGGACGCCGGAAGAACTCCACGACAACCCGACGAATTGGCACGTCGCCGACTTCATGGGGTACCGAAACCTGCTCGACGTGACCGTCGAACAGGTCGCTGGCACCACCGCGCGCGTCTCCGGCCTCGGCCTGGCGTTAGTCGGCCAGTTGGCGCACCGCGCGTCCGTCGGCGAGAAGGTTCGTATCGCAATCCGGCCGCACGACCTGGTCATCGTGACCGCGGGCGCCGCGGCCTCGGCCTCGAACACGGTCGAAGCCACGGTGTCGGTTGTGGAGTACCAGGGACGGGAGTTCGCTGTGGAGGTTGTCACCAGTTCTGGCCAGAACCTCCACGTGCACGCTGCCGAGGCGCCGACTCCCGGGGAACGTGTCACGTTGGCGGTCGACCCCTCTCGGGTGCTCGTCTATCCGATGGACCTGGATGCTCAGGTCGCGGTCGCAGAGTCGACGGAGCAGTTCGTGGAGGTGCCGTCGTGACGGCCACACTCGCCCCTCGCAAACAGACAGTTCCGAAGCCCCAGAGGAGCACAGCAAGCCTGCGGCATAGGATGGCCGACCGAGGCATCGACACCAGGCTGTGGCTGCTCGTGCCCGCGCTGGTCTTCATTGTGGCCCTGTTCGTCTATCCGTTCGCGTACGGCGTCGGACTGACCTTTCAACCGCTGGCGGGTACCTCCAAGCAGTGGGGGGGCGGGGTGCTGGCGAATTACGTTGCGTTCTTCAAGGATCCGTTCACCTTCGATTCGGTCTGGCTGACCATGAGACTTGCGCTCCCCGCGGCGTTGTTCAACGTCATCATCTCGATCCCGTTGGCCTTCAAATTGCGTGGCAAGTTCCGCGGCAAGCGGTTTCTCTCGACCCTGCTGGTTTTGCCTATCACGCTCGGAACGGTCCTGACCGCGCAGGGGCTGCTGATCTTTGCGGGACGGCAAGGTTGGCTCAACCGGTTCCTGATTGATACGCACGTCATCACCCAGCCTCTGCAGTTGGTCAACAACTACACCGGCGTGATGTTCTCGCTCATCATCTCGGGTTTCCCGTTCGCCTTCCTGCTCGTGTCGTCGTATTTGTCCGGCATCGATCCATCGCTCGAGGCGGCGGCCAAAACACTCGGCGCCAACTGGCGTCAGCGCTTCCGTCGCGTGACTCTTCCCCTCTTGGCACCCGGGCTGGCCACCACGTTCATCCTGACCTTCGTTCTGGCGTTCAGTGTCTTCCCGTCTGCGCGACTCGTCGGCGACCCTGGCGGCGAAACGCGCGTGATGGCATTGCTGGCATACCGGGCATTCGGGGAGCAGCAGAACTACAGCATGGCCTCGACCATCGCGGTGATGATGGGGGTCGTCGAATTGCTCGTGGTCGCCGTGGTGCTGTTCGGGCGTTCATTTCTCTACAAAGGTTCAACAGGAGGGAAGGGCTGATGGCCGACATCGCCGTCGTCACATCGTCGCGTGGAGCACCGGATGAGCCCACGGCGGTTACGCCGCCAAAGCGGCGGCGCCCCGACAAGCTTCCGGGTGAACGGGCCTTGATCGCCTCCCCCGGAACGTGGTTCGTCTGGGCGGGCATCGTGGTGTTCTTCCTGTTCCTCTTCGGAATCCTGATCAGCGTCCTGGTCGACTCGTTCGGCGAGTCGTGGTTCACCACCTGGCTCCCGCTGTCGTACTCGCCCACCTGGTACGCGCAGGCGTGGAGCACCTTCGATCTGGGCAACGTGATCGGGGTGACCCTTCTCGTGGCGGCCAGCGTCGTGATCATCTCGGTACTCGTCGGCGTTCCGGCGTCCTATGTGCTGGCCAGGAGTAACTTCCCGGGCAAGCGCGTAATCATGGGGCTGTTTCTCCTGCCCGTGCTGATCCCGCCGATCACCTTCGGCATCCCGCTGGCGACTGTCATGTACAACTTCGGCCTCGGGCGGACGGTCCTCGCGGTGATTCTGGTGAACCTGGTCCCCTCTGTGCCATTCGTCATCATCACCATGACGCCGTTCATCGAGCAGATCAACCCGACCATCGAGAACGCTGCCCGGATGTGCGGGGCAGGAATGCGACAGGTGTTCGTGCGTGTGCTGGGCCCACTCCTGATCCCCGGCATCTTGGCGGCCGGCATCCTGGTGCTCGTGCGCACTGTGGGAATGTTCGACCTGACATTCCTGGTGTCTGGTCCGCAATCCGACACGCTCGTGGTGGCAATCTATCGAGCGATGACGTCCGCGGGCGGCGCCGAGCCTCGTCCACTGGTGTCGGCAATGGCCGTCATCTACACCGTGATGATGCTGGTCATCCTGATAATCGCCTTGCGGTTCGTGAACCCGACCCAGCTGGTCGCGCGGGTCCGAGACGCTCGAGACGACGACTGAGCTCGCCCGCCCTCACTCTCGAATGGAGATTCCCGCGTGACTGTTCCGCGTCTGTCTGACGCCACCGTTGCCTCGATCGAGTACGCACCGAACGTGACCGGGCCCCGTGTCGATCCGAGCACCCTCGCGATCGGCATCGTGCACTTCGGGATCGGTGCCTTCCATCGTGCGCACCAGGCGGTGTACACCGAGGACGCCGCCGCGGCAACGAGCGATACCGGGTGGGGAATCTTCGGGGTGACGGGTCGATCAGACGCCGTCGTTCGACAGCTCAAACCGCAAGACTGCTTGTACGGCGTGCTCGAGCGCGCGTCCGACTCCACCAGCCTCAGGCTAATCGGCTCGGTGCGTGACGTCGCCTGGCCCGGCACCGACTCGGATCGCGTGGTCGAGATGCTGGCCCAGCCGACAACGCACCTCGCCACCCTGACCATCACCGAGAAGGGCTACGTGCGCGGTCCCGATGGCGGCATCGACCTCAGCCTCGAGGTTGTTCGCGACGATGTCGCGCTGATTCGTGATGAGTTGGATGCGCGCGGAGGAGGAGCTGCCTCCGCGACCCCGCTCGGACTCCTTGTTCGGGGCCTGGCCAGGCGCTTCGTTCGGGGCGGAGCGCCCTTCAGCGTCGTTGCCTGCGACAACCTCATCGACAACGGACCGACGACTCGTCGACTTGTCATGTCGATCGTCGCCGCAGTCGGCGCGTCGGTTGGCAGTACAGGCTCTGACGAGGTCGCACGATTCAACGCATGGCTTGAGGCATCGGTGACGTTCCCTTCCACCATGGTCGACCGGATCGTCCCGGCGGCGAACGAGCAGGACCGCGAGGTCGCCGCCGAGCTGCTGGGGTTGTGTGACGAAGCCCTCGTGACAGCCGAACCCTTTCGCCAGTGGGTGATCGAAGACAACTTCGCGGGTCCACGTCCGGCCTGGGAGAAGGTGGGCGTGATCATGACGAGCGACGTGGCACCGTACGAACGCGTCAAACTCCGTGTGCTCAACGGCGCCCACTCGATGCTCGCCTACCTCGGCGCGCTCAAGGGCTACGCCACGATCGCCGAAACCGTTGCGGATGCTCGGTTGCACAGTGCCGTGCTGCGAGCGCTCGACGAGGACGTGCTGCCGACACTCGAGGCGCCAGCGGGGATCGACCTCGAGGAATACCGCGACTCGGTGTTGGAGCGATTCGCGAACCCAAATCTCGCGCACACCACTCTTCAGGTGGGCATGGACGGGTCACAAAAGCTCCCGATCCGGCTGCTGGCTTCGGCAGCCGATCGACTCGCTGCCGGCCAGGTGCCACACGGTCTCGCCGTCGCCGTCGCCGCGTGGGTCACCTTCGTCGCATCCAGCTCGGATCACGGAGGGCCGGTACTCGATGACCCAATCGCGCCCATCCTGCAGGCAGCCGTCGGTGACACGGAGGCCCTGCGCGCCGATCCCTCAGGAACAGTGGATCGCGTCTTTGAGATCCGCCAGGTGTTCCCGCAGGCCGGCCTTGCTGACTCGCCGGAGTTCAGGGCTGCGGTCGTCGACGGACTGCTCACGGTCAGCGACCTTGTGGCCTAGTTGCAGTCGTGAGACACGAGTCGCCGAACCGGGCAAGCAGAGTGTCGGCTGCGCGCCAGTATCGACGGTGAGCTTTACCCGGGGTTGGGCGCCGGGGCAGGCACTCGCAATATCCCTGGATTGGCAGATCGGCCAGGTGCGGTGTGCGGAGCAGGGCGCATCGAGGGAGGGTAGTACGGTGCACCAGTGACGCGCAAAAACGCGCGATGGAGACAATCAGCTATGAAGGAGCAGGCACTGAATGACTTCCCCTCGCGAGGCGTACAAAAATTGGCACGAGAAAGCTCATAGCGATCGGACTGTCGGGGACCGGGTCGCGGACGCGGTCGCCCATGGGATGGGGAGTTGGAAGTTCATCATCATCCAGTCCTTCATCGTTCTGGTGTGGATGAGTATCAATATCGCCTTGCTACCGACGGTCCGTTTCGACCCATACCCTTTTATTCTCCTGAACCTGTTGTTCTCCACCCAAGCGGCCTACGCAGCACCGGTGATCATGATGTCGCAAAACCGTGCCGCCCTGAGGGACAAAGCGGAAGCAGAACACCAGTACGAGCACCAGGAGAAGGAAATGTTGGAAAACACGGCACTCACCCGCGCCGTGCACGAGCAGGCGATGCAAATCGCCACTCTCGTGACAACGATCAACACACTGCTGACTCGCGAAGACAAAGCGTAGGGCTCCCGAGTTGAGACACCGAGCGTGTCTCGCTGCAGACCAGTCACAAACCAGCGGGCCGCGAAGCCGACCTGACGGAGGCGCTAGTAGGCCCGGTTCGGAGTGCAGTTGAGAGCGTCGATCACTGTGCTCCGAGAACCGCGCCAGCGATTTCGATGAAAGCGCTTACTCGCGGGCTGTGTACTGTCCTGAGGGAGATCAGCGCTGTCTGGGTCGCGGGCAGGTCGCGGATGGGGATCGCTCTGACCCCTGGGTGGGGGCTATGTTCGAGCCAGCTGGCGACCGTGGGGTGGACTTGTTCTCCGAGCGCGATTCGAAGCATGAGTTGCTCGATGCTGACGTTGTCGATCCGGCGAAGCACCCGGCCCGTTGCGGTGACCGGTGGAATGAAGAGGTCCATCATCTCCGTGGGGAGAGAGTTGTTGCGGGACACGGGTCTGTCGCCGATGTCGTCGTAGTCGACCCACTCGCGTGTCGCTAACGCGTCGTCTGCAGCGACGAGGAGGACACGGGATTCGGTCGATAGAATCGGCCCGATTTCGAGATCCCCATCGTTGATAGGCAATCGATGGGCAAGCACGTCGATGCGCCCCTGTCGCAACTGCCGCAAAGGGCTCTCAACCATGTCGGAGGCGACAAATCGTACCTCGCACAGTGGGTTAGCCTCCCGAAACCGGCGAACAATGTCGACCAGGTGCGGGCCACCACTTGAAGGATTAGGCATACCGAGCCGCAGCACCCCAGTGACCCGGTTCGACGTCCGCTCATAAACGGACTCGACCGCTCGGCGCAGGCTCTCGTACGCCGGTACGACCTGGTCTCGGAACGCAACACCGACCGGGGTGAGTGCGACGCGGCGACTCGTTCGATCGAACAGCCGGGCCCCCATCCGGTCCTCAAGGGATCGGATGGCTTGGCTGACACGGCTCTGCGAGAGAAACAGTCGCGAAGCTGTCCGCCCGAAGTGGAGTTCTTCCGCAAGCGCGAGAAAGATCCTCAGGTCACGCAACTCCAGCTCATCCCACATCAATCACTGACACTAATGGTTGCGTTCTCCTATGTCCCCTTGTTCGCTCTCGACTATCGGCAAAAATGGGATTGTCGAAAGGGACACCATGATTCTCGTCACAACGGCCGGTAAGGTCGGCACCCAAGCAACCCTCTCCCTCGCCCGATCAGGAGAGCGTGTGCGCGTTCTGGTTCGCGACCCCAGTAAGCACACGGCATTGGAAGCAGCCGGAGCGGAGCTGTTCGAAGGCGATTTGACGGATACCGCGAGCGTCGAAGCCGCACTCGATGGCGTTGACACGGTGGTGCTGGTGAGCCTGGCCGTTCCTGAGCAGGAGTTGGAAGTCATTCAACTCGCCGCGGCAGCTGGCGTCGGGTTCATTGTCAAGGCGACGAGCAAGGCATCGACGGACTCGCCCATCGCGCGCCGTCGAGGGCAGGCCGAAATCGAAGCCGGCCTCATCGCCTCGGGTATCCCGCACGCGCTTCTGCGGTCGAACGCCTATATGCAAAACTTCCTCACACTGGCGCCCGCCATCGCCGCCGGCCACTTTGCATCGTCGGCTGCCGCGGGTCGAGTCGGGCTGGTTGATGCTCGTGACGTCGGAGACGTCGCGGCCGTGATCGCCGCCAAAACTGAGCCGCACGCTGGAAAGACCTACTGGCTCACCGGGCCGGAACTCCTTTCCTACGGTGACGTTGCCACACTCTTCACCGAGGTTCTCGGTCACTCCGTGACCTTCGCCACCAGAAGTCCCGCCGAAGATGAGACGGCAATGATCTCCGCCGGGGTGCCGCAACCGATCGCCACTCAAAACGCTCAAGCGTTCGGACTCATCGCTGAAGGAGATGCTGAATGGCTCTCAGACGACGCAGCCAACCTTCTCACTCAACCCGCACGTTCCTTCCGCGACTTCGCCGCCGACTATCGAACCGCATTCACCAGCACTCCCCGATGACAGCGGGTCACGTGCCTTGGGGGATGGTCATGGTGCGCGCCGCCCCGCCATCGAGCGATCAACTCCACCGTTTCGGCCTCAGGCTTTCATCTCGTGTAGCGAAGACGACGGCGTTGATGACGACGAGCTTGCCCGCAGAGAACGTGGCGGTGAGCCGCGCCCTTGGCAAACCGCTACTTGTGCGCTCCTCCGAGAGCGTGAGTCAGAAAGAATAAAAGGGGAGATAAACGGCGACGTGTTCAAACTCCGCCAAAACAAAAAGGCCGGAAATCCTTGGATTTCCGGCCTTTGTCTGTTGCGGGGACAGGATTTGAACCTGCGACCTCTGGGAACACCAAACCACAGTTCCGGTTGTTCCAAGATGAGAGCGGATACCTACGGTTTTCCCTTGATTTTATGGGGAACCGGATGGTTCGCTTTTCCGATTGTATCGGGTCTTTTCAAGTTAGTCACGGTTGATTCCGGTGCGTAAACGGTGACGCCCGCAAGGCCGATAAGTATCTGCTGGGGATCCGCAAGCCCGGTCGCTGCTCAATGTGCATCGCCAGCAAAGGCAACCAGCTGCCGCCCGTTCGAGCCTTCCAGCGAAACCGCACTGGCGGAGGGCCGTCACGTCGACCCCTGCCGCAGTTTGATCAGCTGTCGGGTTCTGCTTCGTCGGCTCCGCGCTGGGCCTCACCATCCCTTGCGGGCGAATGCGGAACTCGAAGAGCCAGGCCTGCTTGGGAAGCAGCCCGTTCGAGGACCTCATCGAACTCCCAATCGCCGGCGAGGCAGATGAAGATGTCGAAGGGATTGCGACTGCGTTGCCAGGTTCCGAACGCGAAGAGCATCGAATACTTGGACGCATACCGCCTGAGTGTCGCGTAACCGAACAACCGCGCACGCGCCGATGAAATCGACTCCCCCGGCTCGAAGCTTATGACCACAAAGCCGAGGCCCGAAGGCACGGGAAAGAACATCGAGTGAGCGTGGCGGTCCCTTTGGGTGAGATTCCTCAACCGGCGCGGTTCAGCCGCCACTTGGTCGCGAGCCTCCACCCGCAACTCAAGGAGTGAAATGCTCGCGAGGAGCCATCCAAAGGGTCGCGCTTGACTCAGCGCATCGAGCATTTCATCTAAGTCCTTGCCGATTGGCTGCCGCGGCCGGGGTGCCGGGGTTTGCCGCTCACCCGTCTCGTAGAAGTACCAAGCGTCCAAGTCGGGCGTGAGATTCGCTACAAACTCGACCGCTCCGTCTGGAGGATCGTGCAGTCCGAATGTGAGGTAGTGCATGACGTAGTCAAGTTCGTCGTTCGCCATGACGCGACCGCTTAGGGCGGCATCCCGCCGACGAATGAGGAAGTGGGCGAAAGCAGCGGGGCTCGCCAACAATTTTGCGGCGATTTCTAGATCATGAATGTTCACCACCCAGGGCGCGGGAACACCGGCCGGGATTATTCCGCTCTGGGTTAGATCCGAGGTGATGGTGACAATGAAGTTGAGGTCTTCCAGAGTGAGTGCGATCGTAAGCACATCAGTAACGCGTTCGAGATTGAGATCCCAATTTCGTTTGGGTGCACGATCCTGCTCATTCGGCAGTGCACTGGATGAGGTCGTTACATGCAGATTGTCATTACTGAGAAGCACCGCCCGCAGTCGCTCTGCCTGACTGGCAGCTTTGGTGATAATCGGCCCCAACTCTCGCCATAAACGGACCGGAGCGCCAGCGCGTGCGTAAGTCGTCAGGCGGTTGCTCTTGGCCTCGAGCACTATCGCCATGTGCCCCAATATCAGAACTCCGTCCGCTTCAAAGGCCCTCCCAGCGATCTTGTATTCAACGTTCACAAGCGCGATATCGGGCTTGAGCACCCCCACGAGTGCAGCCATGCCGCGACGCTCGAGCAGGTCGCCGCGGTGCTTCGAGTATTGCTGGTCTATTGGTTGTGCAAGCAATGTCTCTTCGAACAATTCACGCATGCCGAAGATCAGCCATGTGGGCTGAACGATCAGCCACCTGCGCTCACCCGATGGGAAAATACGTGACACGAAGGGACGAGTCCTCATCACGTTGTCTCCGCTCAGGAACGACTTCCGCGCTCCGGGGAAGCCTGCGTCAAGGTCTATCGAGAGACGCGACATAGCCGCCTCCAGCTCCGGCCCATCGACTCCTGTCAATCGTGTTAGGTCATCCAGGTTCAGCGAGACGGTCAGACAAAGTTGCGAGAAGCCATACGCAGTGACAATTCGCGACCGAGCATCCTCGATCCCTCCGGGATGATGGTCGATCGTCGTGGCGAACTCTGGCGATAGTTCCAAATCTCGGCTGAACTCTTCATTGGCGGCTCGAATCCGTTCCGCGACCGCCTGCGGGACATAGGAATGGAGCGAGTCGTAGAGAGCGAACATCGCATCCGGCCCAAAGCCCAAACGTTCTACAACCGTTGCCTTGATTTCGGAAGTGAACAGCTCATCTAGTAGCTCTCGCTCCTTGGCAATGAACCGCGGCAGGCGCAGATACACCTCCCGACTGATCGCGGCATGTGTGAGACGGGATGGCACTTCGCCTTGCGCTGTTTTATTGTTTTGCGGGATGAGCTGTCCCAACGAGCGGAGGACAGCGGAGTGGAGCAATTTCGGAAACTGGACATGCATCGCCTGGAGGAAACTTGGCGAGGTCGGAGACCCGAAACTCTCCCGTCGAAGGTCACGGCGTTCAGCAAAAAACATTGCTGCGAGTTCAGGGACGGCCAACAGACGATCGCTGTCCGTGCCATCGCCTGGTTCGGTGTTCACGGGGGCGACCGCGAGGAACATGTTGGCAATGGCATCGAACGCGTCCACCCGACGCACGACATACTTCAGTCTCGCCGTGAACCAGAGCTGACGGGCGGCCATCACCCAGCCGAGCGGTCTAGCCAGAAACCTGAGAAGTCTCAGCGGTCTCAGCATCTCTGGGCTATCTCCGCAATCGCGCAGCAGATACGGCAAGTTGAGAGGATAAGGCGGCCGTTGCCGCTCGGAGTGGGATGCGTTCTTGTTCAATCCTGCGCACGTTCTGCCACTGGGGATCGGTGAGGTCGTGATACATGGACGTTTCGGGTCCGGTCAGATACGCCAGCGTCTTGCGAGGAGAACAGACGAGTGGGTTGCCGCGGGCGTCCGTAGTTGCTCCAAATCGTTGATACAGCTCAAAGGTGCTGCGGTCCATCAAGATGGATTCCGCCCGCACCCCGTTCGCGCGAAGTCGATTGAGTATCTCGAAGCCCGCCGCGTCGATGTCACCCCAATAGAAAACGGCCGGGCACTCCTGCACCCACGACATTCTCGCGAGAGTGCTGACACCCTCGAAGCCAGATCCCTGGACTGCGATGCCCTTCTCCACATCCGGGAAGAGGATGGCGGTGTCTTTGTTCTCGGAGATGATGAGGACGGTCGGCTGGTACGCAAGCGACGCGACATCACCGATCGTGGCGCTGTCGTGGCGGCGACCGGCGGCCGATAAATGGTCAGCGTCCAGGTAGCTGAAGTGAATCGTCGCCGGTCGTTTGGTGAGTCCGAGGTGTTCCCGCTGTGACAAATGGCGCACGAGTTCGATGTTGGTGTTCAGCCACTTGCCATGCAAGCCTTCCACCGGAACCTGCCGTGGGGTGAGACCAGACGAGTCGTGGGCTCCAAACCATACGGCGGCGGCGCAGAGCAGGTCGAAGTCGGCATCGCTCAGGGTCGCGACGGCGCGAAGCGTCTTCGGCGAAGCTGCATGAGGAAAATCTTGTTTGAGTCGCAGGAATCGTTGCCTCGCGACTCTCAGGTTCTCTGTCCAGGCGATCCCCACAAGCCTTGCGGCGGTGTCTATGTCGGGGATGGTGACGTGGGTTGGCAGGCTTTGCGTTGTGCCGTTGACGTTTCGGTTTCTCCATGTGAGTTCCAGCTTGTTGTCCGTAGCCCATTGGCGCCAGGTCAGTGCCCAGCGCCGTGCGACATCGAAGTCGGCCTCCAGTTCGGACTTGATGGGTTCACCTAGCGGGATGGTGTTCGGCCAAAGGGTTGATTCTTCGCCCGCTTCATGTTCGTGCCAACGCTGGGCAAGTCTTCGTGAAGTCTCTTTGGTGACATCGGTGGGTTGTTTCATGTGAAAGCGTCGACGGCTGGGGCGGAGGTAGTGGGGGTGATGTCGGAAACGTAGGAGTGGTTCTTCGAGTTCTTGGTCACTTGAAGGAGGAGATCCATGTAGGGCTCGATCGCTGTGACTTTGTCGTTCGGCGCCCCGATGATGAGTTGAAAGCCCAGCCCGCGCCACGCTGATACGGCACGTCCTGCGAACTCGCTGTCCGATTTTACGAAGCCTTCGTCGAGAAAGACCGGGGCGTAACTCGGCCGTGACGCATCAGCGTCTCCCAGTTGGTAACGCAGCGCTGCCCCGACGATAAATGCGACCAGTTCCTGCGTCTCTCCACCGGACTTGCCGCCGAGACTCGTGTAGACGCCTAATTGTCGCCCGGTGATGTCACGACGCTCGGCCTCGATGTGGACATGGCGGCGGACGTCGATTAAGTACTCGCGCTCGGAAGATTTGTTCGATCGGCGGATACGTTCGATGAACCGCTGCAGTCTTCGATATCGGGCCTCCGCCTGTGGATAGTCGAGAACGCTCGTGGTCCCGGACGACAGAAGCCGGAGTTCCTTCCTGAACTCGCTGATGTCCTTCCCCTCGGTTCGCCGCAGGGTGATGAAGAGGCGGTCCTTGCCGGGCCCGAAAGGTTGACGGCCCAGGATCTCGTTGACCGGAATCAATCTGGACTCGATTTCGTCGATGGAATCGCTGTAAGCACCATTGAGCGCGAGGAGTTCTTGGCCGGTCCAATCGTTGACTTGGTGACTCCACCGTTCTTGTCGTTCATGGAGGCCTTCGGCGAGGAGTTCTTGCAGAATCTCGAGGTAGCCGGAGTAGGAGTCAACTTCGATGCCGAGATTCGGTTGTTGCCATTTGTCTTGAAACCGTTCGAACGTGGTCTTCAATGTCCTCGCAGCGTTGTCGGCATCTTTGCGCGCTTGAGCGCTTTGGGAGAGGAGACGCGCTTTCAGCTGGTCGAGGGTGCGACTGAGGCGATCTAACGACGGTTCGGCTTCGACGCTCGCGAATTCCTGATCCAGTCGTTCGCGCTGGGCATCGCTCAAACTGGTGGTGTTCGCTTCTTCCATTTCCCAGAGTCGGGCGTGGACTCGATCTTGCTGCGCCACTAACTCGCCGTGCTCGTGGTCGAGTTCCTTCTGCGTCTCGTCAAGTTGCCGAACGCGGTAGTCGAGATCGCCGACTTGCTTCGCGAGTTCCGCTTCCTGCTTCTTCAGTTCCGACAGCTTGTCATTCGACCGAAGGATATGAGAGAGCCTCTGTTGCTTGTCTCGTATGTCCTCTTCCACGGTATGGACATCGATACTCGCCCAGTTGATATCGAGAACGTCACGATGGGCATCGCGGATTCGGGTGAGCTCGCCTCGCTCTTCGCTCAAGGTCGTGAGCTGGCGTTTAAGGCCACTGAGTTGGACGGCGAGCTGTTCCCGCTCGACTTCGATCTCGGCCAGACGCCCCGCGTTCGAGAATCCGAGAACTCGCGGAGCGCCGTGACCTCCGTGGGCGCCGCGTCGTCGTTGCTTGGTCTGGCCGGCGATCGTCAAACCGAGTGAAACCTCATCGAGTTCGGCCGGGCTGGAGACACACTGGTAGTTGAAGCGCTCCGCCAGTTTGTTGAGGAGCCATCCGGTAAGAGGATTGTCGGACGGCACAAAACGCCCCGGCAAGTAATTGTCCGACAAGATTTCCGGCGCCATCTGTCCCTTATCGGCACCTTCGAAAGAGATTCGCCGTCTCATCCGCATCGAGTTGATCTCTCGTCGAACGTCTCCCAGCCGCAGCTCGTCAACCAGCATCGTCACGGCGAAGCCTCCCAGTGCCAGTTCAGCCGCCTCACGCCAGTTTTCGTATCGAGGATCCATGTCGATCAACTCCCCGACGAAGGGAAGAGCGGATGGCTCAAGTCCCAGCGCGCGGGCAACTGAAAGTCGGGCCGCATGGAGCTCGTGCGGGATCAGTCCGTCGCGACCCCTCAAAGAGTCTTGTTCCCGGCCGAGTTCTTCATCGTGTGCACTCGTTAGCCGCGTGTCAGCACCCAGCTGCCCGATTCGTTCATCGATGTCGGATTGGCGCTGGGTGAATGTCGAAAGAAATGCTTCGCTGTCCCCCGTAAGTTCGTCGAATTGGGCCTTGTCACTGACGACCTTCTGCAGGATTTCAGTTCGCGACTCGAACCGAAATCGGTTGGCTCTGGTTTCCTCAAGGCCTTGCAGCAAGGTCCCAAGAGCGCGTTGAAGAGACTCAACCGCGTCCCCACCGTTCGCTCGCAACTCCTCCACGAGGTCCGCGAGCTGGCTCCTCAGAGTGACAAGAGAGCGACCATGCTGAAGACGCTCCTCACCGGTGGACTGGCGTGCCGCACGGTTAACGTCAACGGCTGCCTCGAGCAGGGCTGCTCGCTGAAGCAGAGCCCAGTACGCGAACGGCGTGTCAGGCTGATCCGAACTGACACGATAGGTGTCGATGAGCGCCGCTTCCCGTTCGGCTGTGAGATGAGCTTCATACAATTCGGGGATATTCTCGAGGACTCTGACCTGCGCTTCCGCGTTTTTCATCGTCTGATATGACGCCTGAAGGTCATCGAAGTGGTTGATGGCCCGGTCTGCCACGGCGAACGTTCGCGGTTCTTCAAGAACCATCGTCTTGTACAGACCGTCTACCGTTGTCACTTGGCGGCCGCCTTGTATTCGTGCCAAGAGCTTGAGCGCTCGAGAGCCGTCTCCCCCGGCGCCGATCCCGAGTCGGGTATGCAGTGCTGCCGCGAATGTGCGGTACGAGTCGTAGAAAGATATATCAGCAATTCGCACGGACATCCGCTGCCGCAGGAATCTGTCGGCTGCGAACTCTTCCAGATCACGGAGGTCGAACGCACGGGTCACGATCGCCATGTGCATGGTGATATCGGCGAATTGCTGGGCGCTGGCAGGCGCGAAGTAGATCCGGAGCGCCGTGATGTGTTCGGCTCGGTCGCTGCGCCAGGTCATCGCTACCGCTGACCATGTGCTGCTGTCACGTCCTCGAAGGACTTCGTCTTGGAGTTGGCCCGTTCCGGACTGCCTACTGGTGTCGACCTTGCCTCGAACGTACGAGAGAACGTTGCGTTGTTCGCTGCTTCGAGCTCGCCCGGTGACGCTGTCGTTGGACGCTCCGTTGAATGGGACTGTGCTGTCCATCATCAGGGCGATGTAGGCATCGAGGAGTGTGGATTTTCCTGTTCCGCTGCTTCCACTGATCAGGGTGGCAGTTGTAGCGAATTCGATGGGATGGTAGCCGTCAAATCCGCCCCAGTTCACCATTTGGAGGCGTTCCGCTCTCCATTGTCGCTCTGCCGCTGGCTTCTTGTTCTCTGAGACGGCCTCCGACTCCACGAGGGTCATTCCGTGCCTGCCTCAGAGAGTTCGTCCGCTTCCCAGGTGTCCGTCGGCGTGCCGTCGCGAGCTGCGAGCCATTGGACGAGTTCCTGAACTCTTCCGACGGGGAGAAGAACTTCAATGATGGTTGAGATGCGGTATCGGTCTGACTCTGGCGTTTTCAGCAGGATGTCGCTTTTATAGAGAGCGTCGATCGCGGATATCACGCTCTTGTCATCGCGAACGAAGTTGGTCGTGTCGGCCGGCCGATAGCTGGCGATTTCCTCAACCAGGTCCGCTTGATCGACGAATACCGACTCCTCACCCGAGGCGCGGCGGCTACGAAACACGCTGCGCAAGTACACGAGCAAGATGGTTTGCTCGCGACTATAGGTCGTGTCGTGCAGCACCGTCGGGAATGTTCCTCCGCCGTCGGGCACAGCCTGCCGCTTGTAGGCAACTTCGTAATCGCGATCGACCACGAGCTGCAGGAATATGTCATTGAACCGCGACTGGAGAAGCTGCTGGTTCTCAAGAACAGTCCGCCAATCGCTTGGGTGGTGCTCTGACGAGATGTACCTCTTCTTGAGGAGCGAGACGAAGGTCTTTCGTACTTCAAGAGAAAGTTGTCCGCTGTCCCCCTCGAACAGCGCGCCGGGTTCAAGAATGTCCTCGAGATCCGCGTCCCATTGAAGGGTCTCTTCAGAACCAGAGTCCGCGACGGTTTCACTCATGAGCATCTCCGGCGATGGCGTCAGCGAATGAGTGATCAAAGACTATCCGCGGCGCTGAGAAAGTCCGGATTGTTCCGTCCGGACGAATGGTTTCGAAAAGATCCACCTCGTCATGGTGGTCATGTTCAAGAGCGTTGGCATCGGCTGCGATCTGGATGAGTCCAAGAATTTCAACTGGGCGACGCAACGACACAGGGACTTCGGTAAAAAACTCTCCAGCGGTTACTGACTGGGAGGTGTCGCCGAGTACCTCGCCCAGCCGTTGCCGAAGCTCTCGGAGACTCGGGCCACCCTGGTTTCGCAGATCTTGAAGGCTGATTGGTGCATCAGCCTCCGAACTGGTGTCGACAAGGGGCGGAGGGGGCGCG
>JAYTRC010000043.1:0-1805 GCA_043746355.1 Lacisediminihabitans sp.
GTCGGCCATCGGTCATCGCTCCTGTTCTCCGGTGAGGGTGAAGTCGCTCGGTACGGGGTAGCCGGGAATGACGATGTCGGATTCGATCTCGTTGCCCCACACGCTCCAGTCCCGGTGGCTGTTCGGGCGCTGCCGTGCGAACAACTCCAAGTAGGGGCCGTCGAGGACGCGTTCGATGAGGGGGATCATTTCCTCGGGCTTGCGGGAGTGTTCCTGCCTCGGGAACTGCAGCGTCGAGCGCTGCCCGCGGAACTTGAACGGTGCCTTCCCGCGAGTGCCGTGGAGGAGCAGCTCATGGGAGCCACGGAAGTAGAGGCCGAGCCCCATGTAGTACTTGTCCCAGGCTGCGTTGGTCTTGTATTCGAAGCCCCACGCCTTCATCACTTCAAGGCCGGCCGGGAGTGCCCCGTTGGTGACCCAGAGCAGCAGGGTCGCGTTGTCGTCCGCCAGATCAGCGACGGGCATGTTCTTGATGCGATCGAGCGTCATCAGGTCGTAGTGCTGCGCGGCTCCGCGGGCACCCTTCTGCTGGATGTCCCAGGGCGGGTCGGCATAAATGACCTTGTACTTCTTGCGCGGCACCGTGGTCTCGGTGAGCATGTCGTTGATGTTCATCGTGTGGTTCCTCCTTTCGATTCCGTACCGTGGGCGTTCCCTCGGGGTGGACGTATGGTTATGGGCTTTCGGCGGTGTTCGCGCAATGTTCCGATCGCTCCAGCTGCGGAGCGATGCGACAGGTGATCGGAATATCCGCTGACAGAGGTCGAGGCGTTGAAGCTGAGGCGGTCACTGGCGGCGATCCTCGATGTTGTGGAATTGGCAACGGTGTTCACGCTGTTGCCTCCTCGGTAGCAGGCTTCATGGTGGAGCGGCGTCCGCGACGACCGACTGTCAGCTCGCCGAACAGCGCACGGGCGACGGCGCCTGGCGGGTCGTCGTGACCGACCCGCAAACCGACGATGGTGTCGTCGTCCGCGGGGATGGGAGGGTTCGTACTCAGCCCGATGGCGAGCACGGCTCCCGGGAAGCTGCGCAGCCGGTCGAGGACGTCGTCGGTATCGAACAGTTGCCAGTCCGTCAGCACGACAAGTCGCACCTCGTGCTTTGCGAAGTTCGCTGCAATGGCCTCCGCCTTGGTGAGGCTGGGGCCGAGGACGCTCGACCCAGCAGCCAAGCGCGGCACGCTCAAACCTCGCCCGAGGTGCTGCTGGAACGTGGGGCTGCGCAGCTTGCCCGGCGCGACATCCCCTCGCGGGGTGTCGAAGTGCAACACTCCGCCCAGGCACTTTCCGCAGGTGCACCATTCCTGGAGCGCTTCGAAAGCGAGCTGCGCTTCCTCATAGCGGTTGCCGACCGGGTCGCCCCCGCCGGGCAGCGATACCGATCCGGAGTCGTCGAAGATGGGCAGTACCAGCCGGGGCTGGCGGGGGCAAAACCCGGGCCAACCCAGATGAATCGTCTCCTCCTTCTTTGGCTTCCGTGGTCGAGGCATCTCGCCCACGAGAGCACTTGGTTGGAAGTGCGGCGTGAGGCTCATGCTCCGCTCCCGTCTTCACGAGCCCGGCGACCCACCACCGGCTCGGGCGCGTTAGCGGGGCTGTGGCCAGCCACACCCGGGTTTCGGCGTAGCACCCGGTGCTTCAGCCCCTCATAGGTGAGGAGGGCCGCTTGTCCGCGCACATCGCGCTCAATGCGGATCGACTCGTCCTCGGCGATCTTCTCCAAGGCGGCCTTCAGCGGTGCACTCGCAGCCAGAATGGTCTGACGCTTGAGCGTGCGCTCGAAGTCCTTCTCGGCGATATCGA
>JAYTRC010000044.1:0-1741 GCA_043746355.1 Lacisediminihabitans sp.
GGGTGCGGGCCTTCGCGATCGTGCGCAGGTCGGCGATCGTCAACGCAGACTCCAGTCGACGCTGCTTCCCGTTGAAGTTCGGCTTCTTGAACTGCATCAACTCGAGAAGATCGCGAGGGTTCGGAAGCTGACGCTGCACCATGGTCGTGCCTCTTTCGCTTACGGGTGAGTGGAGTCGTAGTGGGCGAGCAGCCGCGCGCGGGTGCCCTCGATGTGCTCGCGGGTGAGGCGGGCAGCGCTCACGGCGTCGCCGGCTGTGACGGCGTCGAGGATGCCCTGGTGCTGGCTTGCGACATCCCGCGCGGTGATCAGCTGATGGGCTTGCACCTGCCCGATGCAGAGTTCGATCTCGCCCATGAGGAGGGCATGCATCCGGGCCAGGCGGGGGCTCGGCTGGCCCGTGACCAACTCGCGGTGGAAGGCAATGTCCTGCTGGGCGAATGAGGCATCGGACTGGGCACGAGCGAGAAACTCGCGATGCGCCGCGAGGGCTCCAGCAGGGATAGTCCCTCCCTGCGCCAGAGCGGAGATGGCTGCCGTTTCGACCGTCGTCCCCCGGTGACGAGGCGTTCGATGACGATTTTTGCGGTGGGATGCGCGACGCCGTAGCGAAGCGCGACGGCCGATTCGGTGATCGCGTCGCCGGGCGCATGTCGTGGCTCCAAGATTCCCGTGCGCAGGCAGTCGTAGTTGCCGTCAGAAAGCACGACGCCGCTGTCGATGAACATCGTCTGCTCCCGTCTGCGATGGCGTGACACGCGACCTGCGCCGCACATATCGTCTGACGATACATAGAAGTGAACAGCATTGGCGTACGACGCTGCTCCGAGCGAGACTTCGTAGTCTTGCGCCCATAGAGGGTCGGCTCGCTCGTCAGCCAATCCGGGGCGTGAGCGACATTCTGGGACACGCATCTATCGAGACAACGCGCGCGGACCTATACACCGACACCACCGAGCTGCAGAACGCTGCGGCGAGGATTAGCGAACATCTCCGGGAGGCTGCGTTGAAGAAGCTAGAAACCCCTGAACCCCTTGACCATGTCGAGTCAAGGGGTTCAGCGGGTACGAAATCGGGTCCAAGACCGGCGCGAACACCGATATTATGACCACACATAAACGCCTTCTGATCAGGTGTTTTTCTCCAATCGGGCTGACAAGATTTGAACTTGCGACCCCTGACCCCCAGGCGTCCGAACCGTTCGATTCGAGTTAGCAACCACGTAGTTCCGCGGGTCAGATCATGCAGGGCACGTCATGAGATGCACGGTTTGCATGGTTTTGGTCCCCTTTCGGTCCCCCTCGGCGCCGCCGTATCGCCGCCGCCGTAGAAAGCATGTTGGTGTCGGGCCGGCGCACTCGAGCACCTCTGGTGCAGGTCCGAGACCTCCCCGCGTCGCGCACTGCTCAGTAACAACACGCCGCAGTGGGCCGACGGTTCACAATGGCGGTTCGGCGCCAACTTGACGGGTTCTGTAAGAGATTGCGCGGATAGGTGGTGGCGTGGCGTTGACGGAGAACGAGCACGAGGCCCGTTAATCACGGTTGTGTGAAAAACTCATGCATCAACAGGATGCCTCGTGCCCGAAACATCAGTACAACCGGTCGTAAATCAGAGCGACCGGCACTCGATCACTGAACTTAGTTGTTTTGTTGTCAAAACAAGGCACCAAGCGTCGGCTGAAAAAAATCCCTGTTTGAACAGGGGTTTTCATGGAGAGTTCCTTGCGAAACTCCAACGG
>JAYTRC010000045.1:0-144838 GCA_043746355.1 Lacisediminihabitans sp.
ATCGTATCGACGACTGTCGTCGGTCCGACGGAGTCAGAGGGTCCTGCGTTACTGGTGCCGAGCGTGTAGACGACGGAGTCACCCGCGTGCACCGCTCCCGCCGGATGCGTCTTCGTGATCTGCAGGTCAGCGGATCCGACCGGGGCTACCGCTGGCGTCGATGCGGTGACCGATGGAGCGTTCGCCGCACTCGCCGTGCCCGAGTTGACGACCGTGGTCGTGGTCGCCAGGGAGCTCGGTACGTTGACCAGGATGCTGACCGACGACGAGTTGCTGCCGGAAGCCGCGAACAGCGTCCCGGCCAGCGTGCAGGTCACCGTGGACGGTGCAGTACTCGTCTGGGAGCAGCTCCAGCCCGGTGTGATCGAGGTGAAGGATCCCGCGTAGGTGAGCCCGTTCGGCAGCGCGTCGACGATCGAGACGGTACGGGCATCCGCCAGCCCGGTGTCTGTCACATCGAAGCGGTACGTCGCAGTCGTTCCTGGCACGAGCGTTCCGCTGGTGAGCGACTTCGCGAGCGTCAGTGTGGTCGAGGAATCGACAGCGCTGGAGACCGCAGAGGTGTTGTTGCCGCTCACGGGGTCTGTGGTCGTCGCCGTCACTGTCGCGGTGTTGTCGAGCGGGCCAGTGAAGGAGGGGGCGAGCGTGCCGCTCACCTGGATCTGCGGAGCTGCGCCCACTGCGAGGTCGGCGGCCAGCGTGCAGGTGAGGGTGGTCGAAGCCTGGCTGCAACTCCAGCCGGAGCCAGTCGCTGACACAGTTCCGACCGTGGCTGGGAGCGTGTCCGTGACAGTTATCGGGCCACGCGATACCGACGGCCCGAGGTTGGTCAGAGAGAGCAACCAGGTGACCGCCTGGCCTGCCTTTACGGCGCCGGAGACTGTCTTCACGAGGTGAAGGTCGGCGCTCGTGGTCACGCTGGCGGTGCTCGTACTCGTGTTCGGCGTGGTCGGGTCGTAGGTCTTCGAGATCACTGTCGCCACATTCGTGACCTGGGTGCCCGCGGTAACATTCGCAGCGACCGACGCAGCGACGGTGATCACCGGGAGGGTTTGCCCGTTCGTGAATGAGTCGTTCCTGGTGCAGGTGAACGCACCCGTTGTCGAATTGGGCGTGTCGCAGGTCCAGCCGCTGCCGCTCGCTGAGGTGATGGTCACGCCAGTGGGCAGTGCGCTCGGCGCGTCCGTGACAGTGAACGGTCCGACCGCGGTGTCCGGGCCGTTGTTCTTCACCGTGATGGTCCAGGCGTTCGCGGTTGCCTGACCCGCCACGAGTGCGCCGACCGCAGTCTTCGTTATCGCCAGGTCGGCGCTTCCGATGAACGCGCTCGCGGTGGACTGTTGGCCGGTGTAGCTGCCGGAAGCCGACGCCGTAGCGTTGGTCGCATCCGTCGTCACCGCGGTCAGGGTGTTGACGTGCGGATTGGCCGGGCCGACGCCGGGGTTCGAAATTGCGGCGAGCGAGGGGGTTGCCATGTAGTCGATGACGATGTTCTTCGCGGCTGCGAGAGGTCCGAATGCCGGCCAGACCAGAGTTTGCACCCCGGCGGAGGTCGTTATCGTCGGCTCAATCTGAGTCGCCGTCGCGCCAGCAACCGAGACGAATGCTGAACCGGCGTTGTAGGTCCAGTTGACCGGCAGCACATCGGATGGCGTCACGGTGGTCGCCGTGCCGGCACCGGTGGCGTTCGCCATGGTCAGGCGCCAGGCAAAGGACTGACCTGCGTAGGCCGTTGTGCCGTTCAGGGAGGCCTTGGTCAGAGTGACCGACGGGAAGGCCGGGGTCACCTTGGCGATCGCTGCCGTCGTCGGGCCGTAGGTGCGCCCACCGCTGGACAGAGATGCGTATGTGGTCACCTTCGCGCTGTTCGACAGGGCGGCAGTGGTGAGAGTGGATGACGCGGCGAGTGTCGCCGAATAGGTGTACGTCTGCGTTGCCCCGACAGCCAGCGGGCCAGCTGAGGTCCAGGTGATCGTCCCGCCACCGTTCGCGCCGGCTCCGCTGAGCACTCCCGAGTTCGAGATGGTGCCTGAGGCCGCAACAACGCCGGTCGGTACGGTGTCGACCGTGATGATGTTGTATGCCGTGCTGGTGTTCGCCGCGGAGGAGTTCTTCACGTTCAGTGTGTAGGTGAAGGTGGATCCGGGCTGCGGCTGTGAGTTGCTCACGGTCTTTCCGACGGTCAGCAGCGGCTGCACAACAGTAATCGTCGCGGTGCGACCGGCAGCAGGAGAAGCGCTGGATTTGTCGAAGGTCGCGCCCGCACTGGTTGGATCCGCGCCGTTCGCCGTGTCCCACGACAGTGTCGCGACGTTGGCCAGGGCGGTTCCGGTGGTGTTTCCCACGACATCTGCGACGGTGCCGGTGTAGGTGACGGTGACGGTACGCGCCTGGGTCGACGAGGTGACATCGCCCAGCAGCCAGCCCAGCTTTGTCGTGGTCGAAGATAGCGCGGTTCCCCCGCCCGGAAGGCTGCTCAAGCAGTCGCCAGCGGGTGCGACATACTGGCAGGTCACGGTCGCAGACCCGAAGGTCATCCCAGCCGGGATCGTGTCGATAATGGCCGAGTCGTAAAAGTTGACGTTCGCCGGAATCGTGGCCGTGATGGTGTAGTTCGCAGAGTCCCCGATTGTCACCGCGGACTTCGAGACAGACTTGATAACTGTTGCTCCACTCACCGCAGTGACTGCTGCAGTGGATGACACGGCGAGCACCTTCTCGACCTGGGGGTTGTCCGAGCCATCGTTGAGCGTCGAGGTGGTGAGCTTCGCCGTGTTGGAGTAGCTCACGAGGCCCGCTGCCGCCGGGTCGATTGTCGCGGTGAAGGTCATCACCAGGTTTGCGTTGGGAGCGAGTGTGCCAACTGTCCACTGCAGGAGGGTGGTTTGCGTGGGACAGCCGTTCGAGCCGGTGCCCGCGCTCGCCGTTGACGTGGTGACACCTGACGGGGTCGTGGCATATCCCACGAACGTGAGGCCGGCGGGCAGGCAGTCGACAATGCCGGTGTCGTAGCCGGCCGGGGAGGTCGAGCCGTTCGTCGCCGTCACTGTGTACGTCACAGTCTGTCCGGCAGAGGTGGTGGGCGCGTTGACGGCCTTGGTGATCCCTGGCGTCGGTAGGACGACCTGGATCGACTTGGTCGCTGAGATCGGGGCGAGGGCGCTACCCCCGAACGTGGAGTTGCTGGTGAAGGTGGCCGTGTTCACCTGGTTTCCGGTGGGTGCGGTCGGATTCACGAGCACGCCGGTGAGGTTCACGGTGAACACCTGGTCTGCGCCGGACTGGTTGTCATAGGTCGCAGGGAAGGTAAGTGTTCCGCCCGAGCTCAGCGAAAAGCCGGGGGGCAGAGTCGAGGAGGTCGCGGTCGCACCAGAACCGTTCAGGCCACTCGGAAGCGTATCGGCCAGCAGCCCGTTGAAAACGGTCGTGCCCGCCGGCACCGTGACGCTGTAGGTGTAGTCCACCTTCTCGCCCGGCACCGCCTGATCGGCCGAGTTGTTGGTCTGCACGATCTGTGAGACGCCGGTTTTCAGCACTGTCGGGCTCGGTGTGCTGATCGCCGCTGAAGCGTTGGCGGCCGAGGTGTTCCAGTTGGCTGAGTTCGCCGTGTTCAGTGAGGCGGTGGGGTAATAGGTCGTCTCGGTCGGGCCGGTGTTGGGTGAACCGAACGACACCACCGAGGAGTTGTTGGTGAGCGTGGTCGACACACTCACGCCCGCCGGCACCGTGACCCGGTACGTCACTGGAGTGGTGGATGCCCCTGCCGCGATCGGTCAGGCAACGGTCCAGACGATCGCACTCTGGCCGGCGTTCGCTCCGGTGAGACCGGAGTAGTTGTCAGTACAGGTTCCGGAGTCCGACACGAGTGTGACGGCAGCACAGGTGATCTGCGAGGGCAGGGCATCCCACAACACAATGTTGTCTTCGCCGAAGTTGTTGCTGGCCGAGCTAGTGCCGGTGTTGGTTGCGCGGAGGCTGAAGTCGACTGCATCTCCTTCTCGCACGGTCGCTGAGGGTGCCGGTGCGCCGCTTACCGGGGTTCCGTTGACCGCGGTAACGCCCTTGGCCAGCGAGATCGTGGGGGCCGGCGCTGTCGTGTAATTGGCCTGGGCACGCAGCGCAAGAACGGCATTCTGGGTGTTTTCCTGGCTGTACTTCATGAGGTTTGCGGTGATATCGACCGCTGAGCTGGTGGGGAGACCGGTGACCTGCGCCATGACGTACATCACCAGCGTCGAGCCTTTTGTGACGAACAGGTCTGACCCGCTACCGCCTGACTGACCGAGCTTCCAGGTCGGCGACTGGGGATCTGTCGGCACCGAGACCTGGGCTGGCGGCAGCGTGCTCCCGTCGGTCGTTGAGCCGAGGGAGTACCCGACATAGGTCGTTCCTACCGGCACGAAGTCACTTATCGCGGCGTTCCTCGTGTCTGACGAACTGGAGAAGTTGACCTTCAGCTCGAAACACATCAGGTCGCCCAACCGGAATCCCGAGCCGCTCGGCAGATTCTTGGGGTCCGAAGCGTCAATATAGTGCCCGGCGTTAGCCTCGCAGTCTGCGGGAGTCGACACGGCGGTTCGCGGCAGCAGCTTCTTGCTGATCATCGGCTGCGCAGAGGCTTGCGTGACACTCGAGGGATTGGTGACCGGCTCGGTCGCCGGAGTTTGGCCGGTCGCCGGCACGACCGTCGACGTACCTGAGACGCTCGAATCGTTCGAGAAGCCGTCGCCCGAGGCAGTCGGCGCATTCAGGGTACCGGCGTAGTTCGCGCGCATGAGAGCCGTGTAGATGATGTGCAGGTTGCCGTCGGCTGCGAGGGTGGTCGGGTTCGGCACGAAGAGGATAGTGAAGCTGCCGTCCGAATTCACGGTGACCGAAGTCACTGTCGCGTTCTGCACGGGATCGTTCGCCTGACAGTCAGTCGGAAGCGGTCCGTTAATCACGGGCGTGCCGGCGGGCAGCAGGGGGCAGATGCCGTTCGGAACGGTGGCCGTCACCGTCATACCGCTTGATGACGTGTACTCGCCCGAACGCAGCCAGATGTCGTAGTTTGCGGTGTTTCCGGCGACGAAAGCAGAGGAAGACACGGTCTCCACGTCAGAGAGATCCATCGCTGTAATGGTCTTGCTGGCCTGCGCGGTAACCGCGGTCGAGGTTGCTGGTGCAACCGGCCCGGTATAGGTTCCAGCGGCGACCGCGGTGTTGGCATAGCTGTTTCCGCCGTTGATCTGCCTGGTGAGAGGCCCGGTGTTGTTATCGAGGTTCGAGCCCTGCTGGAGGCTCGCAGCCGTCGGCGGCGTCCCGTTGAAGAGCGCGTTCTCGTGCAGCGGGATGCCCGCCTTGTACGTAATGGTGTTGGTTGCGCCCGCCGCGAGAGTGCCCAGGTTCCAGGTGACGACGGTGAATACTCCGGTGTACCCCGGTGCGGGGTTCTGAATCGTGTCGACCGACACCGGCACGACACATCCGCTGATCGTGGGCGTCGCTGTGAGCGAAGGAGCACCAAGGTATTCGACCGATGCGGAATTGTCTGCGCCGCCGCAGCCGAGAAATTCGAGGCCGGGCGCGAGGTAGTCGACAACGGTTACTCCGGTCGTCGGCGCCTGGTCGGTGTTCTGCACCGTGATCGTGTACGTGGTGGTGTGGTCGTGGATGCCGCGCAGCAGCTCGCCCTCAGGGCTCGGCTCGGTCTTCGTTACCCGCAGTGCCGAAAGCTGGGTCGCTGGAGGCGACTTCTGGTCTGACGCGGTAAACGTGCCGCCGATAATTGCTCCGTTGGCATCGAACTTGGGCAGTAGGCGCGGGTTGGTCTGCGTGTATGCAGACGCGACACCGCTGTAACTGGAGCCGACCGGATACTGGGTCGGGTCGGCGA
The DNA here is from genome assembly GCA_043746355.1 of Lacisediminihabitans sp. Taxonomy (GTDB): domain Bacteria; phylum Actinomycetota; class Actinomycetes; order Actinomycetales; family Microbacteriaceae; genus Lacisediminihabitans. The sequence goes on from JAYTRC010000045.1 coordinate 5,876, forward strand.
GAACTTTGAATGAAAGCGAGACAGTGTCCCCGGCAACGAGGTCGGAGACATTCGACCAGACCAGTACCTGGTGAGTGATGAGGGTCGGAAGCGTCTGGTCGACGACGGTGTCGATCGTGGGGTCCCCCAGTGTGCTCGGCGAGGTAGAGCCGCCGGTGTAATTCACTCCGGGTGGGAGCGCGTAACTGAAGCTCAGGTTGTACTGGTTCGTCAGGGTCGGGTTTGTGGCGGAGAGGGTGACTGTTGAACCCTCGCCAGCGAGAACGCTCTGCTGGCTGGTCGTGGCAAGGGTCAGGTTGGAGTCGGCCTGCGCGGGCGCTGCCGCGAGCCCGACGGTGAATGCCGCAGCGACCAGGGTGACGCTGAGTACCGTCGCGAGTGCTCGGGCGATCGGGTTCGCCGAATCGAGGCGGATGGCGCGATGGCGCGATGAAGTTTTCGGGTGCGACAAAAGGAGAATCTCCACGGGGTATCGGCGCGCTAGGCGTTGCGCTCCTGGCTTCACGCTACCGATATACCAGCGGCACCAACATCCCGAGAACGGGTGCCCCTAGGAGTGGGGGCTGTCGTTCAGGCGGTGTCAGGATGTCGCGTGCTGGGTGATCCAGGCGTGCATCGCTACCGCGGCTGCTGCCGACGCATTGAGGCTGCGGGTCGAGCCGTACTGGGTGATCTCGACGACGTCACCCGCTGCTGCGAGCGCTTCGGGGCTCAGGCCCGGCCCTTCCTGCCCGAACAGCAGCACGCAGGCCTCGGCGAATTCGTAGCGCTCGATTGCGACAGAACCGGGAACGTTGTCTAGCGCGACTATCGGGAGCCGGGCATCCGCCGCCCACTCAGCAAACGAGGAGATGTCTGGGTGATACATCACGTGCTGGTATCGGTCGGTCACCATCGCTCCGCGCTTGTTCCACCGCTTGCGCCCGATGATGTGCACGGTGTCGGCCGCGAAGGCATTGGCACTGCGCACTATCGAGCCGATGTTCATGTCGTGCTGCCAGTTCTCGATGGCGACATGGAACGGATGTCGGTGCTCATCGAGGTCTGCGACTATCGCCTCGAGCTTCCAGTACCGGTACCGGTCGATCACATTGCGGCTGTCACCCTTCGCCAGCAGCTCGGCATCGTAGAAGTCTTCCGTCGGCAGTTCGCCGACCCACGCACCCACGCCACGGGTCGTGAGTTCGACGCTCGGATTCGGGGTCTCTGGCACTCCCCGAGGTTACCGGTTGACCGGTCGTCGATCTTCCGTCGCTACCATTAGCCCATGAGCAATCGCGGCGAGATCGAGTGCTGGCTGACCGACATGGACGGCGTGCTCGTGCACGAGAACCATCCGTTGCCCGGCGCTCAGCAGCTGCTGCAGCAGTGGCGCGACCAGGGCAAGCCCTACCTCGTGCTCACCAATAACTCCATCTTCACTCCACGCGACCTGAGCGCACGGCTCAAGGCATCGGGACTGGACGTGCCTGAGGATGCAATCTGGACGTCAGCGCTCGCCACCGCTGACTTTCTGCGCTCGCAGATGCCGGGCGGTTCCGCTTTCGTCATCGGTGAGGCCGGAATCACGACTGCGCTTCATGAGGCCGGGTTCGTGATGACCGATACAGACCCCGACTATGTCGTCGTCGGCGAGACGCGCAACTACTCATTCGAGGCCATCACGCGCGCCATCCGCCTAATCGGCAACGGCGCACGATTCATCGCCACCAATCCAGACGCGACCGGCCCGAGTGCTGAGGGTCCGATGCCTGCGACCGGCGCTGTCGCCGCTCTCATCACCAAGGCGACGGGTAAAGACCCATACATCGTCGGCAAGCCCAACCCGATGATGTTCCGGTCGGCAATGAATAAGATCGGCGCGCACTCCGAGAACACCGGCATGATCGGCGACCGAATGGACACCGATATCGTCGCGGGGATCGAGGCCGGCCTGCACACCATCCTCGTGCTGACGGGCATCAGCGACCAGGCCGAGATCGAGCGCTATCCGTTCCGCCCGGATGAGATTCTGGGCGGGGTCAGCGACCTGCTCGAACCGGAACCGGTCGAGTCGGATATCGACTGACTCGCACGAAGCCAGCTACTCAGCCGGCTGCCGGCGGGGTCGCCACCGATGCCGTGAGCGGGTCGCCCGACTTTCGCATGACGAAACAGAAATAGTCATGCTGGCCGTTCTTCCACTCATCGGCATTCGCGGCATACGACGCCTGGAACTGGACGTCGGTGTACGCCCCCGCAGCTGCCAGGTTGATGACCCCGGGAGCCGTGCACAGCACATTGATCTGCGCCTGCAGTGCTGCCAGTCCCGGGTAGCCGCCCGGGACGGCAGTCACTGAGGGTGCGGGCGTCGCTGCAGCGGCAGCGGTCGGCGGGAAAGTGGCCCTGAACACCATCTGGGCAGGATGCGGACTTGCGCAGTCGACGACAGTGAAGGTCTCGGCCCAGACAGTGGTGAACGGGCTGAGGCACTCGCCGCCGCGAAGCTCGCTCCACTTGTGCACTCCGACGGCAACCGGACCAGCCACCGCCGTGGCTGTCGGAGTGGGGGCGGGTGTTGGCGTTTTCGACACTGCGACGGCCGGCGCCGGACCGAGTAGAGCTGGCAGCCTGGTGCCGACGAGGAAGAGGCCGACGAGAGCGAGCACTGCGACGAGCGAGCCGGCGATCCAGAACACGATTAGCTGGTTGCGGGGAAATGGCTCGCCCTTCGCGCGGGGTGCCTTGCGAGGTTTTGGCGGCACCGTGCCATCGGCACTGACCGGGGTGCCTCCGAACGGACTGCTCGCAAGGACAGATTCGCCCTCGTAGTCCTTGAACGACGTGGCGCCGAACAGCGAGTCGAGGGGATTGCCGGCGTCCGACTCCGCGACAGGCGTGCTGATCAGCTCCGTCGGCGCCTCGGCTGCAATCGGCTCCGGCGCGGACTCCCAGGGGAAAGCGACCGTCGGTGGGTCGGCCCCCTCCGGCGGCGCACCCCACAGCGCGGCATCCGGTGCCGGTGGGTCGGGCGCAACGAAGAGAGGGGGCGGCGGGGCGAATGACAAAACTGGTTCGGCTGGCCACACGGGTGCGGCGGGCGCGGACTCCGCGGCGGCATCCCCGCCGAACCCCCAGTTGAACCCAGCGGCGGCCGGGGCTGCTGGCGGCGGGTTTTCCCACGGCTCCAGCGCAGGTGCTGCCGACTCATCGGGCGCTGGTGCAGCAGGCTCCTTCGCCTTACCGAACTGCCGGGAAAACCAGTCGCCCGGGTCTTCGTCTTTCTCGTCGCTCATCCGCTCAGCCCGAGATCATCGAGCCCAATGGCAGCGAAGTACGGATACCCGGCTGCTTCGATGATCTCCCTGGCTCCGGTATCGCGGTCGACGACGACCGCCACGGCCGCGATTTCAGCGCCGACCTTCTCGAGGGCCTCGATGGCTGCAAGGGGCGAGCCCCCGGTTGTCGACGTGTCTTCGAGCACGATGACGCGTTTTCCTTCAAGGTCGGGGCCCTCGACCTGGCGCCCGCGGCCGTGATCTTTCGGCTCTTTGCGCACGACGAAAGCGTCATAGGCCAGCCCGCGAATGGCCCCCTGGTGCAGGATGGCGGCGGCGACCGGGTCTGCGCCCATCGTCATTCCACCGACCGCGCTCACGTCAGCAACGCCCTCTATAAGGTCGAGCATGACCTGGCCGATCAGCGGCGCGACGCGATGGTCAAGACTCACCCGGCGAAGATCGACGTAATACGTCGCCTTCTTGCCGCTCGTGAGGGTGAAGTCCCCGTGGAAGACCGCATCCGCCGAGATGAAGTCGATGAGCTGCTTTCGTGCGTCGGTCACGCGCCCGATTCTATCGGGAGGCCGGTTGCAGCCGATGAAACCATTCGGCGATGCTGAAGGGCAATGCTGAAGCTTGTAGCGTTGGGGCATGCGCGTCGCCACCTGGAATGTGAACTCGATCCGAACCAGGGTCGGCAGGGTCGTCGACTGGCTGGGGCGAGCTGACATTGATGTACTTGCCATGCAGGAGATCAAGTGCAAAGACAGTCAGTTTCCGTTCGAGCAATTTCGTGATGCCGGCTATGAGGTAGAGCTCCACGGGCTGAACCAGTGGAACGGTGTCGCCTTCGCGAGCCGGCTGCCCATGGACGACGTGACGATCGGGTTCCCGTCAGCTCCGGGCTTCACCAAGAAGTCGGAGGACCCGCCGCCGCGGGAGGCACGGGCCATGGGCATCACGGTCGATGGCCTTCGACTGTGGAGCCTCTACGTGCCGAATGGTCGCGCGCTCGACGATCCCCACATGGCATACAAGATCGAGTGGCTACAGACGCTGGCCGCCGACACGAAAGAGTGGATGTCGCAGCATCCCGGCGAACCGATCGCGCTGATGGGCGACTGGAACGTTGCCCCGTTCGACTCGGACGTCTGGCCCACCTGGGACTTCGACAACAACACTCACACCTCCGCATCCGAGCGCGAGGCGTTCGCGGAGTTCGAAGCGATTGGACTGTCGGATGTCGTGCGCGCCCTGGTGCCGGAAGGCTTCACATTCTGGGATTACCAGCAGCTTCGCTTCCCGCGCAACGAGGGCATGCGGATCGACTTCATCATGGCGTCGTCAGAATTCGCAGACCTCGTAACCGGCGCGACCATCGAGCGTGACGAGCGAAAGGGCGACGGGCCGAGCGATCACGTGCCGGTTGTCGTCGACCTCGAAGTCGCCGTTGACGATAACGACAGGCCGATGATTTTTTGACCCCTCTTTTGGGGTACCGGTAGTCTCAGAGGCGTGACCGAGACCCCGTTGCTCAACCAAGACGTCGAGTCTTTCGCGACGAGCCGAACGGTCGAGCATGTCTTTGATTCAATCCTTTCGGCAGTGCATGAGGGCCGCCTGCAGCCCGGGGAGCGAATCAACGACTCCATGATCGCGGAAGAACTTGGAGTCTCTCGCACTCCGGTGCGGGAAGCACTGCAGAGGCTGCGCGAAATCGGCATTGTCGAGGCATCCGCGAGTCGATTCACCCGGATCGCCATTGTCACACCGCGCCAGACCGCGGATGCGATGGTGGTCTGGCTGGCTCTCTACGGCGCTCTGATCATCGAGGTAATCTCTGGAGTTCCCCAGGAGATGGTTGCCGAGATGAAGTCGGATCATGAGCGATTCATGGTGCATCTCGCCGCCCCCGACGCGCAGAAAATAGCGGAGGCGAATGCAGATTTCTTCGCCCACCTGGTTACCCTGTCTCGCAATCCTGCGCTGCACAAAGGCATCGCCTCTGTCGTGCACCAGGTGCGCCTTGGCAGTCTTCACCTCTCTGAGTTCATCGACGTGAGAGCACTGGCCCTGTCTCAGGAGTTGCTTATCGCCGCAGCGCGAGACCACGATCTGGCGGCCGCGCAGGGAGCGTTGCGCATGATTTCCCTGATCGAAGTGCCGCTCGCCGACCCAACTCCAGGCAGTCGCTCAAATACCCCCTGAAGTGGGGCCAATGTCCCCCACAATGAGGACCAATATACTGCTAACTTATATACAACGGCATGGAAATGCCGGGCGCGCAACAGCCCGCAGTGAGACTTAATCCGTAGCCCCGGCAGCGGATGCTGTTGGTCGAACACGAGCCACCTCGCCTCTCACCCCGGCGATCCAGCGGACCCGTCTCACCCGAAGAGACAGGTCCGCTGTCGTGTTTCTGCGCTCACCACTTTCTGCGCACGCTCCTTTCTGGGCATACTCTCGAGCTATGCCTGAGCTCGATGTGAACGGTGCGGCCCTTTACTACGAGACCAGCGGGCATATCTCGTTTCCTGCCCTGCTGCTCGTGCACGCCGGCATTGCAAACCTGCGCATGTGGGATCCGCAGGTAGACGCGCTCTCGCAGGCCCACTACGTGATCCGCCTAGATTCCCGTGGCTTTGGGCAGACGACCACAGACGACGTCGAATATTCGAATCGCACTGACCTGCGAGACCTACTCGATCATCTCGGCATCGCTCGAGCAACCGTCATCGGCAGCTCCCGAGGCGGAGGTATCGCCCTCGACTTCGCGCTCGAGCATCCTGATCGCGTCTCCGGGATCGTGACCATCGGATCAGGACCGAGCGGATTCCCCGAGGTGCAGCTGACCCCGATCGAGAACGAGCGGTTCGCCGCGATGGATGCCGCCTGGGAGGCTGAGGACTGGGAGCTCCTGCCGCGGTTGGAAGTGCGACTGTGGTCGATCGGACCCACCCGCAGCGAAGCAGACCTCAATCCGTCCTTCGTCGGCACGGCTTTCGCACTCAACGCAGACAAGCCGGTTCATTCAGAAGAACAGGCCGTCGCCTTCCCTCTCGAGCCCCCGGCGTACGGCCGTCTCGCCGAGCTCACTGTTCCCGTGCTGGTGACGGTGGGCGATCTCGACCTCTCGGCCGCGCTCACCCAATACGACTTTCTGCTGTCCGCTGTTCCGCTCGCGACTGGTCACCGCTTCGCAGACTCAGCTCACCTCCCCAGCGTCGAGCGTCCGCACGAGTTCGAACGCGTGCTTCTCGAATGGCTGAGCGCCCACCAGCTTTGACGCAGCTATCCTGCGCACATGCCCCGGTTTTACAGAGCTTTCCCGCGCAGGGAACAAAGAAACGCCCCGCTTCCCCCGGATACCCTAGATGAGAAGCAACATTCTTGAGAACGGGAGGTACCACCGTGACGAATGCACTCATCGGCGAGCCCGAGGTTCTCGAAGACGTCGCTGCCTGGCACCGCCTAAAGTCGGCCGTCGAAGAACTCCAGACTGTGCAAATTCAGGATGGCAGCGTGCCGCTCGTCGAGGATCATCAGCGAGCGCGCCAGCTCGTCGAGGTCATCACGGCCGGCATCCTGAGTTTCCGTGAGGTGCTGCCGCACGATGCCGCGTACCTCGGGGCTTCTGCCCGTGACTTCGACCGCTGGGCTACCGAAGGCTTCGGCATTCCGGATTTCTACGACTCACTCCTGGCGTTCCAGCCCCAGCTGCACCGTATCGACGGCCTGCGTCACCTGGTCGTGTTCCCGATGGTCACCCAGAACGGCAGCACGTCACGCCTCGTCGAAGCAGTGCTCATCGAGGTGCTCTGGCCCGAGTTCGTCGCGCAGCTCGAGGCCGGCGACTATTCGAACAAGCTGTTCGTGCCCGTCCGGTTCATCGATTTCACGCCGGGCTACGACACCAACTCCGCCGTACTCTTTCCCGAGACTGTCGCCATGCGTGAGCTACCGACTTTCACCTGGGGTGCGATCTTTGCCGACCGCGAAGCGGCGCGATTTCGACGCGTGGTGCGTGCGGCAGCCGAGACCACGAAGCTGGAGCTTCCGGATGACGCAGTGCGGTTGCTCGACGACCAGCGCCTGGCCGAAGAGACCTTCGTCATGTGGGATCTCATCCACGATCGCACCCACATGCGGGGTGACCTGCCCTTCGATCCGTTCATGATCAAACAGCGCATGCCGTTCTTCCTCTACTCGCTGGAAGAGTTGCGCTGCGATCTCACCGCCTTCAGGGAGGCCGTGAGGCTCAGCCGTGACCCCGCGACGGACGACATCACCCGAGACCGGGCCACGCTCGTGCAGTACGCGATCATCTTCGACCGCATCTTTCGCTTCGCGATCACCGGATCGCGAGTGCGCAACTACGACGGGCTCGGGGGCCAGTTGCTGTTCGCGTGGCTTCACCAGCACCACGTGCTGCACTGGACAGACACCAGGCTCACGATCGACTGGGATGCTGTACCGGATGTCGTCATCGCTCTCGGTCACGAGATCGAAGACCTGTACTGGCGCTCCATCGACCGCCCAAAAATGGCGCATTGGCTTGCGGCCTATGACCTGGTCTCGACCACCCTCACCCCGCATCCTGCATCGCTGTGGGCGCAGCGCGACCTTCCCCTGGATGGCCCGCCGAAGGGAATGACGGATGCGGTGCTCCCTGACGAATTCCCGCTCTCGATGTTCTACGAGGCTCTCTCCAAGAAGATGGCCGGCGTCATCGAGTCGACCGCGGGCATCACCGCGCAGCGCGCCTGACGCTCGTAGTGCCCTGACGGCGCGCGCCGAGGTCCCACCCGCACAGAGAAAAACTTCGCTCGTCTGGGGATGGCACCGCAACGTCGATGTCCGTAAGTTTGACCTGACCCGGCAGAGCCAACCAAGTGCTGTGTGGATCAAGGGAGAACAGTGCTGAAAGTCGACGCGATCTCAAAGAGTTTCGGGGAACGGCGGGTGCTGAGGGATGTGAGCTTCGAGGTCGGTGCCGGGCACATCACCGGGTTCGTCGGGGCGAACGGCGCCGGCAAGACGACGACGATGCGCATCATGCTCGGGGTGTTGAGTGCCGACTCGGGCCAGGTGACGCTTGCTGGCTCGAAGCTCGCGCCACGTGACCGCCGTATCTTCGGCTACATGCCGGAAGAGCGCGGGCTCTACCCCAAGATGAAGCTCGCTGAGCAAATCGTCTACTTTGGGCGCCTTCACGGCATGTCACCGAAGTCCGCAGAGGTGAGCACGGCACAGCTTCTCGACAAGCTCGAACTCACGCCTCGTGCTGGCGACACTGTCGAAAGTCTCTCGCTCGGCAACCAGCAGCGCGCCCAGATTGCCGCCGCGTTGGTGCACGAGCCCGGAGTCCTAATTCTCGATGAGCCCTTCCCTGGCCTCGACCCGATGGGGGTCGAAACCGTCCTCGGCGTATTGCGAGAAGCTGCGGACACTGGCGCACCCGTGCTGTTCTCCAGTCATCAGCTCGACGTGGTCGAGCGTCTCTGTGACGACCTCGTGATCATCTCTGGCGGGGAGGTGCGAGCGCAGGGTTCCCGAGAGGAGCTTCGTGCACAACACAGTCACAGTCGTTGGCAACTGGCGAGCGACGGCGATATCAGCTGGATCCACGATGTGCCCGGTATCGCAGTCATCGAGTTGACGGGCGGCCGCGCTGTGTTCGAGGCTCCGGATGCCGCCGCCGCCGAGTCGGTGTTGCGACGAGCCCTCGTACACGGGCACGTGACCGAGTTCGCCCCGCAGCATCCGACCCTTGCCACTATCTTCAGGGAGGTAATCCAGTGACCACCCCAGCCCCGACCTTCACTCAAAGCACCTGGCTGATCGCCAAGCGCGAGATCACGATGCGACTGCGCAGCAGGGCGTTCCTGATCTCCACCGGAATTCTGCTCTTCGCTGTGCTCGCGTCGATCGTGATTGGCAGCGTGGTGAGCTCGAACGCCAGCAAGTCTGTCTCCACGGTGGCTGCCGTCGGCTCGGCCAGCCGAGTTCTCGAGGGCGCCAAGGGTTTCGATGTGAAGAGAGTCTCGTCGGTCGCAGCCGCCGAGCGGCTCGTGCGAAGTGGGGCGGTCGAGGCCGCCGTTGTGCCGGACTCTTCTGCTCTAGGGGTTTCAGTGATCGCCAAGGAATCCGCGCCCGGTGCGCTGGTCGGGCAGCTCAGCTGGGCGCCGACGGTAAAACTGCTCGAACCGCCGACTCAGAATCCGCTTCTGCTCTATCTGGTCTCGATTGGCTTCGGAATCGCCTTCTTCATGTCAGCGATCACGTTCGGCAACACGATTGCGCTCAGCGTTGTCGAAGAGAAGCAGACAAGAGTGGTCGAGATCCTGCTCGCCACAGTTTCCGTGCGGGCGCTGATGGCGGGCAAGATACTGGGAAACAGCCTCCTCGCTTTCGCGCAAATAGCCATCGTCGCGGCGATCGCCGGAATCGGGCTTCTCATTTCTGGGCAATCGGCGCTGCTCGGGCAGCTAGGGCCGTCGCTGGTGTGGTTCGTCATCTTCTTCACGTTCGGCTTCGTGCTGCTCGCCTCGCTGTTCGCCGCTGCGGCCTCAATGGTGTCGCGCCAGGAGGACATGGCTGCGGTCACGTCCCCGGTGACGATGCTCGTGATGATTCCATACCTGCTGGTGTTCATCTTCAGCAGCAATCCGCTGGTCGTCGGCATCATGTCGTATGTGCCCTTCGCTGCGCCGATCGGCATGCCCATCAGGGTGTTCGTCGGGTCTGCCCAGTGGTGGGAGCCGATTCTGTCGCTGGTGATCCTGCTGCTCTCGACCGCCGCAGTGATCGCCTTCGGGTCACGCATCTACGGCAATTCGCTGCTGCGAATGGGCGGTCGAGTGAAGCTCAGGGACGCACTGGCGGGCTGACCGCGCGCCCGCGCCGGGAGGCGTCAGGCGAGTGCTGCGAGAATGGACGGATGACCCAGCTCCACGACCCCAACTGGCGCGGATTCGCCTCCGACAACTATGCGGGCGCCCACCCTGAGGTGCTCGCGGCACTCGCCGAGGCGAACGGCGGGCACCAGATCGCGTACGGCGAAGACGACTACACCGCACACCTGCAGACGGTGATGAAGGGGCTGTTCGGCGACCAGGCCGAGACGTTCCCGGTATTCAACGGCACCGGCGCGAATGTCACAGCGCTCACGTCGTTGCTGCCACGGTGGGGTGCTGTTGTCGCGACATCCACCGCCCACATCCACACTGATGAGAACGGTGCGCCCGAGCGAATCAGCGGGCTCAAGCTGCTCACCGTGCCGACGCCCGACGGCAAACTCACGCCCGAACTTATCGACCGGGAGGCCTGGGGCTGGGGCGACGAGCACCGCGCCCAGCCGCTCGCAGTCAGCATCTCGCAGACGACAGAGCTCGGCACGCTGTACTCGGTCGCCGAGGTGAAAGCCATCGGCGATCACGTGCACTCGCTCGGCATGAAGCTGCACATGGATGGCGCCAGGATCGCCAACGCGGCCGCGGCACTGCAGGTGCCGGTGCGCGACTTCACGACGGATGCGGGCGTCGACATCCTGAGCTTCGGGGGCACCAAGAACGGCATGCTGTATGGCGAGGCGATTGTTGCAATCGACCCGGCAGCAGCCGATGGACTCATCTATCTGCGCAAGCTCAACATGCAGCTCGCGAGCAAGATGCGGTTCGTCTCGGCCCAGCTCATCGTGATGCTCGAGGATGACCTCTGGCTCACCTCCGCCAACCATGCCAACGCCATGGCCGCGCACCTGCGACGCTCCCTCGAGGATGCAGCGCCCTCGGGTTTGTCGTTCAGTCATCCGACACAGGCGAACGCCGTCTTCGCGCTGCTCGACACCGCGGTGGCCGACCGGATTCGCGAGCGCGTGCGTTTCTACGACTGGGATCGGGCCCGCGGGGAAGTGCGCTGGATGGCGGCGTTCGACACCACGGAGGCCGACGTCGACGCGTTCGTGGCGGTTATCACCGAAGAACTACGAGCGCGGTAGAACTGTCGTCGCACGACGCTCATCCGAACCCCAGAAAGTCCCGGCACGGCAGAGAGGGTTTGCTGTTGAGGCTCTGACTACTCGATGGGCGCCTTCGCGTGCCCGGAGAGCGTCTGCTGCAGCTCCCCGCCGATGACAGTGGCGAGAGTCATCGTCCAGGTGACGGTGAGGTGGTCCTGGTCGCGGTAGACGTTCGCGCCGCCAATGACGCTGAAACACCGCGTCGAACTGCAGTACTTGTCGGTGAGGTCGACGATCGTCGCGCCCGCTGATTGTGCCGCCACCGCGATGGGATCGACCTTGGGTAGCACCGCGCTACGAGCCTCTGTGCAGTCCTTAGCCGGACTGAGCCTGAGGCATTTGTTGGGATCGGTGAGGAAGTCGGGATTGTCGTCGAGCGTGACGATCGGCGCACCCTTCGCCTGCTGCCAAGCCTTCACGAACCCCGCAGCGATCTCTTTCGTCGGGTCACTCGACGAGGTGATGTACGGCGTGGAGTGCAGGGCACCCACGAAGATCGCGTCGTACTTCGGTGCTTTCGCGAGTGTGGTCTTCAGGTTGCCAAGCCAGGTGCTGCAGGAGTCGGTGAACGCGATGCTCGGTCCGCCGATCGGTGTCGTGTTCCACGGGCAGGCACCCTTGAGGTAGGTGGTGAGCGCCCAGCCGTTCTTTTTGGCGAGCGCGATCATCACCTCGATGTACTGGTAGGCGTGGCTATCGCCGATGAGCGCGATCTTCGGTGCATTCACGGCCTTCGACCCGAAATGGCAGGCGACGACATCCGATTCGTTGAGTTGCACGAAGCAGTTGTCATGGCCCGGCTTGTCTGCGTTGCCGAAACCGGCATCCGGAATCACTTTGTTTGCAAGCGCAGGGTTGACGCAGGTCGCGCTCGTCAGCGCGCCGAAGCAGGTCGGAGGGTTAGACGAGATCGACGTGAGTTCGGCCGCAGCCGCCTCGTATTTCGGGTTCTGCACTGCGTACACCGAACCGGCGACCAGGGCGATCACGGCCATGCCCGCGACCATGAAGCCATACGTGACGCGAGGCTTTCTGGTCGTGAGATGCCGCCAGCGACGGGCGGGGTCTTCGACGAACCTCTTGGTCAGCCAGCCCAGCACGAACGAGGCGATGAGCAGAGCAACGCGATTGATACCGTCAAGCCCCCAGCCCGGGATGTAAGGGGCGATAACGATCAGCGGCCAGTGCCACAGGTAGACCGAATACGAGATATCGCCGATGAAACGCGCGGGACGGATGGCGAGCACGCTGGCGGCATCCCACCAGTGCGTCGCCCGCTCTGAGACGATGATGAGCGCGGCGCCGATCACCGGCAGGATCGCCGCGGTGCCTGGAAACTGGGTGTCTTGGTTGTAGCGATATGCACTGACCAGGATGATCACGATGCCGCCGTACCCCAGCAGGTTCGACAGCCACGCCTTCGTCGGGCGAAGCCTCGGCAGGAGCGCGAGGATGCCGCCGACACCGAACTCCCACCCGCGGGTGAAGGTGACGAAGAAAGCTTCGGACGGGTTCGAGTGGGTGTATGCGATCGAGAGGATGAGGGATGCAACACTGACCACAACGACGACGGCGATGATCGGCAGCCACCGCCGACGGGTGAAGAACCGCACCGCCAGCCAGGTTGCCGCGAGCAGCAGCAAGGGCCAGACGATGTAGAACTGCTCCTCGACCGAGAGCGACCAGTAGTGCTGTGCGACGGTCGCGTCGTGGGAGGCAAGGTAGTCGACCGACCCGGCGGCGAGCGACCAGTTCTCGAAGTAGAGCGCGCTGGCGAGAATCTCTTTGAGCGAGCTGACCAGGCTCGACAGCGGCAGTACGACGAGCGTGACCATCACGCCGAACAGCAGCACGAGTAGTGAGGCGGGCAGCAGTCGGCGGGCACGCTTCGCCCAGAACGCGGGGAGCGAGATGCGCCCGGTGCGTTCCAGCTCCCGTGCGAGTTGCCCGGTGATCAGGAAGCCCGAGATGACGAAGAAGATGTCGACGCCGATATAGCCGCCGGATAGACGGCCTGGCCAGAAGTGGTAGAGAACCACGAGAATTACCGCGATGGCCCTCAAGCCCTGGATGTGCGGCTGGAAGTGGGTCGCCCTGGTGTCGGTGGTCTTTGTCGCGCTCATCGGGTTCGAGGCTAACTTAATCGTGGCCCTGGTCTCGACAGGCTCGACCCGCTTTCTCGGCCCTCCACAATTTGCGCGCCGCGGTCAGGCTCTGCGCACCTGAAGCGTGTCAGCGTCAGCATCAAGGTCGACCAGCACTGTGTCGCCATCACCGATCTCGCCAGAGAGCAGCGCGCTGGCGAGCTTGTCGTCGATCTCGTGCTGCATGAGACGACGGAGCGGGCGCGCACCATAGATCGGGTCGTACCCTCTCTCGGCAAGCCAGGCCCGGGCATCCGGCGTTACCGCAAGTGCGAGTCGGCGATCCTCGAGCCGACGGCTGAGCCGATCGATGTACAGCTCAACGATCTGGGCGAGGTCGTCCATCGTCAGCGTCGAGAAGATGACGATGTCGTCGAGCCGGTTCACGAACTCCGGCTTGAAGGTCTGACGCACCATCGTGTTGACGGCGTCTTCCTTCGCCTCGAGACTGAGGGCGGGGTCGACGAGATACTGGCTTCCGAGATTGGAGGTGAGGATCAGGATCGTGTTCCTGAAGTCAACGGTGCGGCCCTGGCCATCCGTCAGCCTGCCGTCGTCAAGCACCTGCAGAAGTACGTCGAAGACGTCGGAATGGGCTTTCTCGACCTCATCGAGCAACACCACTGAATACGGTCGGCGACGCACCGATTCGGTGAGCTGCCCGCCCTGCTCATAGCCGACGTAGCCGGGAGGGGCACCGAGCAGCCTCGCGACGGAATGCCGCTCGCCATACTCGCTCATGTCGATGCGAATCATCGCCTTCTCGTCATCGAAGAGAAACTCGGCGAGTGCCTTGGCCAGCTCGGTCTTGCCGACACCGGTCGGCCCGAGGAAGAGGAACGAGCCGGTCGGGCGATCCGCATCCGCGATTCCGGCCCGCGAGCGACGCACCGCTTCGGCAACGGCTCGAACCGCGCGCTTCTGGCCGACCAGCCGTTTGCCGAGCTCGTTCTCGAGGTTGAGCAGCTTCTCGGTCTCGCCCTGCATGAGACGGCCGACGGGGATGCCCGTCCAGGCGGCAACGACAGCGGCGATGTCTTCCTCGGTCACCTGCTCGTTGACCATGCGCGGGCCGGTGCTCTCGACCTGCTCGGCTGCGGAGATGTCAGCCTCGATTTTCTTGATGACCTCGTAGTCGAGCCGGGACGCATCTTCGTAACGCCCCTCCCGCATCGCCTTGTCGAGCTCGATTCTCGCGTCGTTTAGCCGGGTGCGCAGATCGCCGACCGCGTGCAGGGAGGCCTTCTCGGCCGTCCAGCGTGCGTTGAGACCGTCGAGCTCTTTCTGCATCCCGCCCATCTCGTCACGCAGCTTCTGCAACCGCGCCTTCGATGCCACGTCTTTCTCTTTCTTGAGGGCGAGCTCTTCCAGCTTCATCCTGTCGATTGAACGCTTAAGCTGGTCGAGCTCCACCGGCGAGGAGTCGATCTCCATCTTGAGCCGGCTCGCGGCCTCGTCGACGAGGTCGATCGCCTTGTCTGGCAGTTGCCGTCCGGTGATGTAGCGATTGCTGAGGGCAGCCGCCGCGACGAGAGCGGTGTCGGCGATCGCTACCTTGTGGTGTGCTTCGTAGCGCTCCTTGAGCCCGCGCAGAATCGCGACAGTGTCGACGACGGAGGGTTCCCCCACAAACACCTGCTGGAAGCGGCGCTCGAGCGCGGCATCCTTCTCGATGTACTGGCGATACTCGTCGAGCGTCGTCGCGCCAATCAGACGAAGCTCCCCGCGCGCGAGCATCGGCTTGAGCATGTTGGCCGCCGCGACCGACCCGTCGCCACCACCGGCACCCATGAGAGTGTGCAGCTCGTCGACGAAGGTGATGATCTCGCCGTTTGCGTCGTTGATCTCCTTGAGTACGGCCTTCAGCCGCTCCTCGAATTCACCCCGGTATTTCGCCCCTGCGACCAGGGCTGCGAGGTCGAGCGAGACGAGCCGCTTGCCCTTGAGCGAGTCAGCGACATCCCCCGCAACGATGCGCTGGGCCAGGCCCTCGACGACCGCCGTCTTTCCGACGCCGGGCTCGCCGATGAGCACAGGGTTGTTCTTCGTGCGGCGGGTCAGCACCTGGCTCACCCTGCGAATCTCGGCATCGCGCCCGATCACCGGGTCGAGCTTGCCCGTGCGGGCAATCGCGGTGAGATCGACGCCGTACTTCTCGAGAGCAGATTCCTGCTCATCATCCGAACCGGGAGCACCCTGCATGTTGGCCATTCAACGTCTCCAAAGAGTTGGGTGGTACGCGTCAATTTTATGCGGATGTTTGGCCAAGGTACCCTGTCGGTGACATCGCTATTCCGCCGAACGGTGTGAAGCGGTGACGGTGAATTTGTTGTTCCTGGCGACTTCGCGAGTCTTGCCGACGATTCCGGCCAGCGCGGCCCGGTAGTCCAGGTGCGAGTTGTATACGGTCCAGAGTTCGCCCCCGGGGCGCAGCACTCGCGCCGCGTCGCGGAACAGGCCGCGGGCGAGGCCGGTGTGCACCGTTGCTCCGACATGGAATGGCGGATTTAGCACGATGAAATCGGCGCTCGCGTCTGGCTGCGATGCCAGGCCGTCATCCCGCACGACGCGCACCTGGCCCTCGAGGTTGTTCGCGGCCATCGTCGCGGTGGCCGACGCGACCGCCGCAGCTGACTGGTCGGTGGCGATCACGCTGATGCCAGGCCGCGAACGAGCCAGCGACGCGGCCAAGATGCCCGTGCCGCAGCCGAGGTCGACTGCGTCACGCGCTTTCGGCATCGCGTCATCAAGCACGGAGAGCAGAAAGCGGGTGCCCAGGTCGAGTTTCGTTCCGGCGAACACCGAACCGTGGGCGCACACCCAGAGGCCGAGCTCCGCGTTGAATTCGCGAACGGGGAAGGATGATTCGCCCGACACCGGCTCGCGTGCGATGAGCACCCGCGACTTCTGGCGCGCCAGGGAGACATCGAGCAGACCGAAATGCTTCTTCAGCACATCGTTCATCGTGAGGGCGATGTGCTTGATCCGGCCCCCGGCGAACAGCGTGACTGCCGGGTCTGCGTTCCGAGCGATAAGACCCGCGATCTCGTCGAGCTCGGCGAGAGACCGCGGCAATTGCAGCAGCACGACGGTGGCTCCTGCGATCAGTTCAGCCTGGAGCGGCAGGGATCGGAAGTCGACGGTGAGACCCTTGCTGCCAGCATCCGCAGCATTGTTGCGCAAGGCGGCCTCGCCCACCAGCCCGTCCTGGAACGAGCGGATGCCCGTGGCCCCGAGCGCCGCCGCGCCGATGGTGAGTGCGCCGTAATTGTCACCGATGACGACGATGGTCCCCGGTTCGGCAGTGGAGATCGCGGCCTCAGCCTCGTCGAGAATGAGACGATCGCTCGCGTCGAGGGCGAACAGGTTGTCTGCCTCGAGGTCGGGGTGCCTGCGCAGCGTGCTGAGATCAAAGTCAGTCATTTCTGAGCGGGCGCCAAACCACCAGTTGGGTGTTTCGCTGGGTACGCGTTCCCGCCCGCAGCGAGACGACCTCACCTGATTCGCCGCCCGCAAAAATTCGCCTGCCCGGCCGCGTGAGCAGCTCATCAGCGAGTGCGCCCTCGAGCTCTCGCACCCGTTCGGCAAGGGCCGTCACCTGATTCTCGAGCTGCAGGATGCGCCGGATGCCCTCCAGGCTCACGCCCTCGGCACTCAGCCGCGCGATCTCCCGAAGCTGCACGACATCGCGCATCGAATACCGCCTGGACTGCCCGGCCGTGCGCTTCGGCGTGACCAGGTCGAGCCTGTCGTACTGCCGCAGAGTTTGCGGGTGCATGCCCGCGAGCTCGGCAGCTACCGCGATGGCGAAGACGGGGTCGGTGGCTTCCATCGGTTAATCCGACTTCGCTTTTGCCAGAAGTTCTGACCGGGGGTTCTCTGCTGGCTGCAGCTTCTGGAACTTCTGGAGAGCCTCCTGGGCTTCCTGGCTGAGATGGGATGGCACGGCAACCTCCACGGTGGCGAGCAGGTCACCCGTTCCCTTGGTGGTCGTGACTCCGCGACCCTTCACTCTCAGCACACGGCCGCTGGGCGTGCCGGGCGCGACCTTGAGTTTGACCGGCTCCCCGCCGAGTGTCGGAACCTCGATCGTCGCACCGAGGGTTGCCTCGGTGAAAGTCACCGGCACGTCGACGCGCAGGTTGAGAGCGTCCCGTTCGAAGACCGGGTGTTTGCGCACGGTAACCGTGAGTGTGAGATCCCCCGGGGAACCGCCATCGTGGCTGGGGTCACCCTTCCCTTTGATCCGGATTTTCTGTCCGTCACTGACACCCTCGGGAATCTTGACGCTGATCGACCGGCCACCCTCCATCTGGAGTTTGATGGTCTCACCGCGAATCGCGGTCAAAAAATCGAGAGTGGTGGATGCTGCGCGGTCGCGACCGCGGGTTGGTCCCTGTGCGCCGCGGGCGAAGCCGCCACCGCCACCGCCGAACATTCCGCTGAAGATGTCTTCGAAGCCGCCACCGCCGCCAGCGCCGCCGCCACCGAAGGTGGTTCGCTGGTTGCCCTGGCCGAACATCCCGCCGAAGACATCCTCGAAGCCGCCACCCTGTGCGCCCGCCCCCGAGGTGAATCGCGCGCGACCCGGGCCCATGGCCCGCATCTGGTCGTACTCCTTGCGCTGTTCGGGGTCGGCAAGCACCGAATGTGCCTCGCTGATCTCCTTGAACCTCGACTCGGCTGCCGCGTCACCCGGATTCGAATCTGGATGATATTTGCGCGCGAGCTTACGGTAGGTCTTCTTGAGATCGGCCTCAGACACGTCCTTCGAGACGCCAAGTACGGCGTAGAAATCCTTATCGAACCAGTCCTGGCTGGCCACAGGCGCCTGCTTTCTTTAACCGCTGGTCTATCTAGTGATTATTCCGCGGGAACCGACACGGCGACTTTCGCCGGCCGAAGCAGACGTTCGCCGAGCTTGTAGCCGGGTGCAATCACATCGGCGACGGTGTTGACCGTCACATCCGGAGTCGGAAGCTGCACGAGAGCCTCATGCACGTTCGGATCGAAGATATCGCCCTTCTCCCCGACCGTCGTGAGGCCGAATTTCTCGAGTCCGCCACGAAACTTCTGCGCGATCACCACCATCGGGCCCTCGGCCAGGTCGCCGTGCGATTCGGCGAGCGCCAGGTCGTCGAGCACCGGCAGCATCGCTTTCACGACCTCCGCGATGTTCGATTCCCTGGTCGCTTCACGGTCACGCTCGACCCGCTTGCGGTAGTTGGCGAATTCCGCCTGCACTCGCTTGAGGTCCGACAGCAGTTCGGCGGCAGGGTCAGGTTCGATCTGGTCGCCGGCCAGGAAGGCGAGGTCGTCATCGGTAAATGACGTCTCGACATCTGGGCCCTCTGCCGCGACAAGCTCTTCGGCGGCCACATCAGCGGCCTCCTCTGGCTCCTCGTCAGGCTTCTTGTTGGTTGCCATCGACTACTTCTTCGGCTCTTCTTCGTCGTCTACAACCTCGGCATCGACGATGTCCTCGTCGTCTGCCGCGGCCGGCGCTTCGCCCTCTGCTGGCGCCTCTGACGCTGCGGCCTGCTCCTGCGAGTAGATGGCCTGGCCGAGCTTCTGCTGGCTCTCGGAGAGCGTGTCGAATGCGGTCTTGACCGCCGCCTCGTCTTCCCCGGCCAGCGCGCTCTTCAGGGCGTCGACATCCGCCAGTACCTCAGACTTGACGTCGTCGGGAAGCTTGTCTTCGTTGTCCTTGATGAGCTTGTCGGTCGAGTACGCGAGCTGCTCAGCGGTGTTGCGGGTCTCTGCGGTCTCGCGGCGCTGCTTGTCTTCTGCTGCGTGCTCCTCTGCCTCGCGCACCATGCGCTCGATGTCATCCTTCGACAGCGACGAGCCGCCGGTGATGGTCATCGACTGCTCTTTGCCGGTG
This sequence comes from Lacisediminihabitans sp., assembly GCA_043746355.1. Classification (GTDB taxonomy): domain Bacteria; phylum Actinomycetota; class Actinomycetes; order Actinomycetales; family Microbacteriaceae; genus Lacisediminihabitans. The sequence goes on from JAYTRC010000045.1 coordinate 25,184, forward strand.
CCCTTGTCTTTCGCAGAAACGTGAACGATGCCATTCGCGTCGATGTCGAACGTGACCTCGACCTGCGGAATCCCACGCGGAGCCGGCGCGATGCCGGTGAGCTCGAACGTGCCCAGGTTCTTGTTGTCCCTGGTGAACTCACGCTCGCCCTGGAAGACCTGGATCGCCACGGAAGGCTGGTTGTCGTCCGCCGTCGTGAACGTCTCGCTCCGCTTGGTCGGAATGGCGGTGTTGCGATCGATGAGCTTGGTCATGATGCCGCCCTTCGTCTCAATGCCGAGGCTGAGCGGGGTGACGTCGATGAGCAGAACATCCTTGCGCTCGCCCTTCAGCACGCCGGCCTGGAGAGCGGCGCCGACGGCGACAACCTCATCCGGGTTGACGCCCTTGTTGGGCTCGCGGCCGCCGGTGAGGCTCTTGACCAGGTCGACGACGGCAGGCATACGCGTCGAACCACCGACGAGCACGACGTGCGCGACATCCGCGACCTTGATTCCGGCCTCTTTGATGACGTCTTCGAACGGCTTCTTCGTGCGCTGCAGAAGGTCTGCGGTCAGTTCTTCGAACTTGGCGCGGGTGAGCGTCTCGTCGAGGTTGGCCGGGCCGTTCTCGGTGAGAGAGAGGTACGGGAGCTGGATGCTGGTGCTCATCGATGACGAGAGCTCTTTCTTGGCCTGCTCAGCGGCCTCCTTGAGTCGCTGCTTCGCGATCTTGTCGCCGGAGACATCCACGCCAGTCGAGTCTTTGAATCTCTTGATGAGGTGGTCGACTACGCGCTGGTCCCAGTCGTCGCCGCCGAGTCGGTTGTCACCGGCTGTCGAGCGCACCTGGATGGTGGAGAAGTCGTCGTCCTTGCCCACTTCGAGCAGGCTGACGTCGAACGTTCCGCCACCGAGGTCGAAGACCAGGATGAGCTCGTCTTCCTTGCCCTTGTCGAGGCCGTATGCAAGAGCGGCGGCGGTCGGCTCGTTGATGATGCGCAGCACGTTGAGGCCCGCGATCTCACCGGCCTCCTTCGTCGCCTGGCGCTCGGCGTCGTTGAAGTACGCGGGAACGGTGATGACAGCGTCGGTGACGGTGTCACCGAGGTACTGCTCAGCGTCACGCTTCAGCTTCGCGAGGATGCGGGCAGAAATCTCCTGGGGGGTGTACTTCTTGCCATCGATGTCGACCGTCCAGTCGGTTCCCATGTGGCGCTTGACGGATGAGATCGTGCGATCGACGTTGGTGACGTTCTGGCGCTTGGCGGTCTCGCCGACGAGCACCTCACCGTCTTTGGTGAAGGCCACGACGGATGGTGTCGTGCGGAAACCTTCAGCGTTCGTGATGACGGTGGGTTCTCCACCTTCGAGGACCGATACCACCGAGTTGGTGGTGCCGAGGTCGATTCCTACTGCTCGAGCCATGTGCTCTGTCTCCCTGAAGTTCTGTTGTCCCAACGAGACTTGAGCCTCGCTTACTCAAGTTTGCTACCTGAGGAAAGCTAAGTCAAGTCCGGCGGCAAAAACTTGAGTCTTATCGGCTCAACTCACAGGTTCGCGCCGACGCCATGCGGTCATCCTGAGCTCGTGGTCCGCTCGCGGCGGAGAAATCGTCTCGACCCTCGCTCGCGGCGGAGATATCGTCTCGCGGACGGCGTACCTACGCGGTCCGCGAGAGTATTTCCCCACCGCGAGCTGCGCGCTGCGCGGTGAGTACGCGCTTTTCCCGCCGCGAGCCCCACCGCGAGCTGCCGTGATTGTCCCGCCGACCGAGGTGCGTGCGCTAGAAACGGCGGGTGAAGGGGAGCGGCTTGCGCATCCTGATAAGAAGCAACAGTGGAAACAGGATGTACGGCCCGTTGTAGGCGAGGAAGATGCCCGGGTTTGGCGTGCGAGTGGCAGCCGGCCCGAAAAATTCCATGCCGAAGATGGGGATGCCGGTGAGCGAGATGATCATCGTCGCGTAGATGACGGCGAACAGTTGGATGCGGTTCCAGCCCCGCACGATCGAGATGATCAGCAGCACGTAGAACACAATGTAAATGAAGGCCGAGGTGCCGCTGATGAACCGAAGCCAGACCGGGTGTGCCTGGTACAGCGGGTCGAAGTTCGACGCGTATGTGTAGTTCCACTGCACCAGGATGTTCGGCGAATTGGGCACCTGGTCGAGCCCGAGCCCCTCGACCGAATCGCTGATGATGCAGGTGATGATGAACAGCGAAAAGATCACCAGAAAAACGATGTCGATCGGGCGTTTCCGAAGCGGGAGATTGTCGATAAGAGCGGTCTTGGGCACAACAACTATTTCCGTCACGAAAGTATTTTATCGAATTCTCGGGTTCGCTACCCTCGGCCACTACTGTGTGACCATGACGGACACGACCCCCGCTAGCAGCGTCCCCAAGCCAGCAAAAACCGGCGCGATCGCGGTGATCGGCCTTGATCTGCAGGAGGGCAAGAAGATCCCCCGCGGCTGGGTCGTAGCCTGGGCGTTTTGGGACTGGGGAGGGGCGGCATTCAACGCCGTCATCACCACTTTCGTCTTCACCGTCTACCTCACCAGCAGCTATTTCATCGCCCCGGCCCTCGTGAAGGCGAACGCGGAAGAGACCGACCTGCACGGCGCCGCCCACACGGCATATACGTCAGCCGAGGCCGGGCTTACCGCGCAGCTCGGCTACGGGCTCGCCGCCGCCGGCATCATCGTTGCGTTCATCGCTCCCGTGCTCGGACAGCGCACAGACAACTCCGGGCGGCGCAAGCTGTGGCTCGCCATCAACACCGGCGTCGTCATCCTGATGACCGCCCTTCTCTTCTTCGTGGAGGGCAAGCCCGCGTTCTTCCTGCTGGGCGTCGCGCTCGTCTCGGTCGGCACGATCTTCTACGAGATCGCGACGGTCAACTACAACGCAATGCTCATCCAGGTCTCCACTCCGAAAACAGTCGGCAAGGTCAGCGGTCTCGGGTGGGGCGCCGGGTACCTCGGTGGGATCGTGCTTTTGCTCTTCGTGCTGTTGGGCCTGGTCGGGCTGTCGGCCGGCTCCGGCGGATTCCTCGGCGTCTCCCATGACAACGGTCTCAACATCCGGCTCATCGCGGTTATTGCGGCCCTCTGGACGCTGATCTTCTCCCTGCCGATCCTGTTCACCGTGCCCGAGATCGCGCCCGGTGAGCGCAAAGACCGCGTCGGCTTCTTCGCCTCATATGTTGTGTTGTTTCGGGATGTCGCCACGCTGTGGCGCGAGAGCCGCAACACCGTTCTGTTCCTGATCGCGAGCGCGCTGTTCCGCGACGGCCTGGTCGGTGTGTTCACCTTCGGCGGCATTCTGGCGCAGGGAACATTCGGATTCTCGAGCAGCCAGGTGATCATCTTCGCCATCGCGGCCAACATCGTTGCGGCTGTCGGCGTCTTCATCTCGGGTATATTCGACGATAAGTTCGGGCCGAAGCCGGTCATCGTCGTCGCTCTCGTCGGCCTGATCGTGGCCGGCATCGGTGTGTTCTTCGCTCACGACCTCGGCCAGAACGCGTTCTGGGTCGGAGGCCTGATCCTCTGCCTCTTTGTCGGCCCGGCGCAGTCCGCCAGCCGAACCTTCCTCGCTCGAGTTACCCCGGCCGGTCGCGAGGGCGAGGTGTTCGGCCTTTACGCCACGACGGGTCGCGCTGTCAGCTTTCTCGCCCCGCTCCTGTTCGCGACGTTCGTCGCGGTCGCCGGTGCGCAGTACTGGGGCATCCTGGGCATCGTCATCGTGCTGGCGATCGGCCTGGTGCTGCTCATCCCGGTGAAGGCGAGCGTCTCGCGCTAGAAAACGGGATGCGTCGGGTGGATGAGGGCGCTCACCAACCGGTGTGCGCGAACTACTCGCAGCTGATGAGGCGCGTCGACGACACAAAGGTTTCGGTGGACAGAGGCACGTGGGCCGTCCAGCCGAAGGACGCGCCGCACGACGACGTGAGCGCCCAGCTCCAGATGAGCAGCATCGTCACGAAGAACCCCGTGATGAAGTTGAGCCAGAGAAAACGACGCCAGCCGCGGTTCGCTGTCTCGGCTTCATCGTCCGAGATCGACCAGAACGGCAGCACGCTCGCGGCGTACGGCAGCATCAGAACCGCCGCCAGCGGGCCGGGGAAGCGGGTGAACAGCAGCAGCACTCCTGCGGCGACGTAGGCAATGAACGCGATCCGCACCGTGGCCTTGCCGCCAATGACCGTGGCGATCGACCCGATCCCGCCCTCACGATCCGCGACGATGTCTTGCACCGCACCGAACGCGTGAGACGCAATCCCCCAGAGGAAGAATGCAGCGAGCAGGGCCCAGAGCTGGCCGGTGAACACCCGCGGCGCGAAGAGGCCGGCACCGAGCACGATGCCATAGACAGCCGGCGACACGAAGTGCGTGCTCGAGGTGAGTGAGTCGAGTAACGGTCGCTCTTTGAACCGCAGTCTCGGCGCCGAATACGCGACGACGGCGAAGACGCTGATGGCGAGCACTATCCAGGAAAGTGGCTGCCCGACGACGATCAGGTAGACCAGGAATGGCAGGTTGGTTGCTACGGCCGCGATCAGCGTGCGGCGGTGAACCGAGGGGTCGAGCAGCGCGCCCTCCACGCCACCCTTGCGCGGATTATGCAGGTCGGATTCGTAATCGAACACGTCGTTGATGCCATACATCGCGAGGTTGTACGGAATCAGAAAGTAGAGCGTGCCGATGATGAACGTCGCGTCGACCTGGCGGGTGATCATCAGGTATCCGGCCGCGAAGGGAAATGCTGTGTTGATCCAGCTCAGCGGACGGGACGAGAGCAGAAGCGCCTTCACGATCGTCGACCCTCCGTCAGCATCCACACCGACGGTAACAGCACGGCGGCCGCAATGGCATATGCGAAGTCTTCGAGCGGGGCGACCCCGATGAACGCGCCTGAGATCTTCGCGCGGCCGTAGCCGACGAGGCCGACCCCGATCATCACGTTGTCGAAGATGGCCGTAACGACGAGCAGCACGCCAAGGGTAATCAGCGCCGCACGCCACCGGCGGCGGCGAACGCGCACCACGGCGATTATCGCCACGATAGCTACCACGGCGAGGAAGATCGCGTTGAGCTGCCAGTAGTTCATCGGTGAGGCCTCGACGAGCTCGATCCGCTGAGGAAGCCGAACACGTTCATCGTGAGGTAGCAGAGCAGAGTGAGAAAGAACAGCTCCTCGATCGGCAGTTCGGGCGCGATGACCAGTCCGGTCATGAACGATGTCTCGCCGCGGAAGAAGATGCCAAGACCGATGCCGCTCAGATCCCAGGCGAGAAAGAACAGCACCCCGACGACGAGCACGATCGCCGCCCGGCGAGCAGATCTCCAGAAGAACAGTCTGAATCGACGATCGAGCAGCACCATCCCGGTCAGCGCGATGAGCAGCGCGAAGAGATACAGGATGGCCATCAGCCGACCGTACGCCCCAGTGGTTCCGCGAGCGGCTCGGTCGAGATGTCGCCGCGCAGCCGCTTGACGAGCATTTCGGCGCTGATCAGGCACATCGGCAAGCCGATCCCGGGGATGGTCGAGCCGCCGACGTAGAAGAGCCCGTCTACTTTCTTGCTCACATTGCCCGAGCGGAACATCGCGCTCTGCGACAGCGTGTGAGCCGGGCCGAGGGCCGTGCCGCGCCATGAGTTGAGGTCATCCACGAAGTCGGCCGGGCCGACCTCCCTGCGCACGGTGATACGGAAGGCGAAGTCGGGGATGCCCGCCCATTCCGCAATCTGCGCGATTACCCGATCCGCTACTGCTGTGAGATCCGCTCCATGTCCGAGCGACGGGTCAGCGGGAATCGGCACCAGCACGAAGATGTTCTCCGATCCGGCCGGCGCGACCTGCGGATCGATGCCGCTCGGCTTGCAGACGTAAATAGATGCCGGATCGGGAATGGATGATGGCGACCCGAAAATCCGCTCGAAGCCTGCCTTCCAGTCACGGGCGAAGAAGAGCGTGTGGTGCTCGAGCTGGGGCAGCTCGCCTGTCACGCCGAGATAGAGGAGCAGAGCGCTCGGCCCGGCGACGCGCTTGGCCCAATACTCCTCGGGGTAAGTCTGAAGCGATGGGGGTAGCAGCTTCGTCTCGGTGTGGTGGAGGTCGGCGGCCGAGACGACGAGGTCGGCTTCGAGGGAGATGGTTCGGCCAGCGGCATCCGTATACTCGGCACCTGCGGCTTTGCCGTCGTTCGTTCTGATGCTCGTGACCGCTGCCGACGTCACGATCGTCACACCCTCTCTCCGTGCCAGGTCGGCGATGCTCTCGATGAGGCGGGTGAAGCCGCCCATCGGGTAGAGCACTCCGCCCTCGAGGTCGAGATGGCTCATCAGGTGATACATGCTCGGAGCGATATATGGAGAAGAGCCGAGGAAGACTGCCGGGTACCCGAGTATCTGCCTGAGTCGCGGATCTTTCACAGTGCGGCCCACCAGGGTGGCGAGGGGCTGCAGCAGCAGCCTCGCGAGGGCGCCCATCCGGCTGACAACATCGCGTCGAAAGAGCGTGCGAATGCTCGCGAAACTTGTGTACAGAAAGCGCAGCTTCGCGATCTCATAGGTATCGCGCGCCGAGTCGAGGTATTTCTCCATCCGTACCCGCGAGCCCGGCTCGATCGATTCGAACAGTGAGAGGTTCTCTTCACGGCTGGCGGTGATGTCGATGGGAGCCGTGACACCCTCGAACAGCACCCGGTAGCCGGGATCGAGCGTGATCAGTTCCAGTTGTTCTGCCGCAGTCGTGCCGAGCAGCCGGAAGAAGTGGTCGAAGACCTCGGGCATGAGGTACCAGCTCGGGCCGGTGTCGAATCGGAAGCCATCTTTCTCCCACGATCCCGCACGGCCGCCGAGCTGGTCCCTCGACTCGAGCAGGGTGACTTCGTGCCCGTCCCGCGCGAGCAGCGCTGCGCTCGCGAGCCCGGCTATTCCACCACCGATTACGACGACTCTGCTCATGGTCTTGGATTCCTGCCCGCAGCTGCCGCAGCCGCGATCCTCAGCTTCACGGGGTTCGGAACCCGCACTCGCGCACGCACGAGCTTCTCGGCCGGAGTCGCGCGCAACCGAACGGCGAGTTCGGTGAACAGCCCCTGCGCCAGTGCGACGGCGCGGCGCGATGAGGTCGGCAGCATTGGGATGACGGCAGCAGATTCACGAAGATCGGAGTCGATGTCGTCGAGCAGCCTGATCTTTTCTTCCTCGGTGAACGAATCGACGCTCACCCCCGGGAAGTAGCTGCGGCCGAGTGTCTCGAAGTCCGCTGAAAGGTCGCGCAAGAAATTCACTTTCTGGAACGCGGCGCCCAATCGTCTGGCACCCTGGACGATCTTCTCATCATCCGCTGGGCTGACCGGATGGCCGAGCAGGAAGCTGCGCAGGCACATGAGCCCCACGACCTCGGCCGAGCCGTACACGTAGCGATCGAAGCTCTCTGCGTCGTGCTCGGTCGCGCTGAGATCGGCCCGCATCGACTCGAAGAACGGCTGGGTGAGCTCTGCTCCGAATCCGCATTCGCGCGCAGTGCGGGCGAATGCGTGCACGATGAGGTTCGCGCTGAACCCCTGCTCCATAGCCGCTTCGGTGTCTTTTTCGAGGTCGTTGAGGATGCGTGCGGCGCCGACAGAGTCGAGTCCGGCATCCGTCGCCCCGCCGTCCACGATTTCGTCTGCAATCCGCACCAGCGCGTAAATGTTCTCGACGTGTCGTCGCACGGGCGCCGCGAGCAGTCGCGATGCCAGGCCGAACGACGTTGAGTAGCGCCGGATGACGACGCTCGCGGTCTCGTCTGCCACTCGGTCATACAACTCGAGTCGGGTCACTTGACCCTTTCCAGCACTGCAGCAGCGAGGGGTTCCAGCTCACGCCTAAGCGCATCAGGAATGGCAGCGCAGCGCAGGTGGGCGAGCGCCTCGTTCGTATAGTTGCGCGCGAGGCCCTCGGTGAACCCCTTCGTGCCGGAGGTAGTGAGCACCTCGCGGATGTAGTCGGCTTCGGCTTCGTTGAGGTCGGGCTTGCCGACCAGGTGCTCGATGAGAGGCCAGGCCTTGGTGCTCGTGGCATATGCGATGAGCACGGTGCGCTTGCCCTCGCGCAGGTCGCCCATTGTGGTCTTGCCCGTCTCGGCTTCCTCACCGAAGACCCCGAGCAGGTCATCCACAATTTGATAGGCGATACCGATCTCGCGGCCGAACAGCCCGAGCGCAGTCACTGCCTCTTCGCTCGCATCCGCGAGCACGGCCCCTGCCTGCAGTGGGCATTCGAACGAGTAGACAGCGGTCTTGAAGCGCTCCATCGTGATGACGTCGTGTACGCGCGGCACATCGGTCGTGGTCGAGAAGTCGATATCGATCATCTCGCCGGCCGCCGAGGCGAACAGCGCTTCGTCCATGATCTCGAGCAGTCGCGCCCGGATGTCGTCGCTCGCGCCACTGCGATCAATGAGCCTGAGTGAGTTGAACAGGGCGAGGTCACCGGCGATCACGGCGGCTGAAATGCCGCGGTGCTCTGCACGGGGAATGGGGATGCCCGCGGTCGTTGCGATATCGCGGTAGCTGCCTGAGACATTGGGTGCGCCCCGCCGGCTGAAGTCGCGGTCGATGACGTCGTCGTGCACGATCAGGGCGGTGTGCAGAAGCTCGAATGCCGCGCCGACATAGGCTGCGGCCTCGGTGTCTGTTCCGCCGAGTCCCTCATATGCCGTCATGACCATGCGCGGCCGAAAACGCTTGCCGCCGACCGTGTTCGATTCGAGTGTCTCCCACAGTTTCACGTATTCGCGGCCGAAACCGGTTGCCCGGTTCTTGGCTAGGCTGAAGAAGCGGTCAAGCACGGCATCGACCTGGGCTTGTCTCTCTTGGGAGACGTTTTGCAGGTCATGGCCGGTCACAAACTCAGGGTAATGGACGGTCATGGCGGAGCAGGTAGTTCTGGTCGATGAGGGGGGTACCCCTGTCGGAATCGCCGACAAAGTGCTAATACACGACGAACACACCGCGCTGCACCTCGCTTTCTCCTGCCACGTCTATAACGCCGACGGCCAGGTGCTTGTGACACGGCGTTCGCTCGCGAAGCTGACCTGGCCCGGAGTGTGGACCAACTCGTTCTGCGGGCATCCTGCTCCCGGCGAATCGTTCGACGTCGCGATAGCCCGCAGGGCATCCTTCGAACTGGGCATCACCGTCGGCCACCTCGAGGTGGTTCTTCCCGATTTTCGGTATCGTGCCGTCGACGCGTCAGGCATCGTCGAGAACGAGATCTGCCCGGTCTACCGCGCTGTGACGACGGATGCCGTGGCCGCGAATCCGGCAGAAGTCTCGGAGTTCGCGTGGCTGGCCCCGGAGACGCTGCGGGCTGCGGTCGAGGCCGCGCCTTTCGCGTTCAGCCCGTGGCTGGGCTGGCAGTTAGAGCAGCTCGCCTGACCGCAATCGCGTTACTCGACCGGAATGGTCGTGATGTGGAAGTTCTGGAACGACCGCGACGCCGTCGGCCCGCGCTGGCCCTGATACCTCGACGAATACTCGGCAGAGCCATAGGGCTTGTCGGCGGGCGATGACAGCCGGATGAAGCAGAGCTGCCCGATCTTCATCCCGGGCCAGAGCTTGATCGGCAGTGTCGCGACGTTCGAGAGCTCGAGGGTCACGTGCCCGCTGAAACCCGGGTCGACGAACCCGGCTGTCGAGTGAGTAAGAAGGCCCAGGCGACCAAGCGAACTTTTGCCTTCGAGCCGGGCGGCCAGGTCATCCGGAAGCGTCACTGTCTCGTAGGTCGACCCGAGAACGAATTCTCCCGGGTGCAGGATGAACGCCTCGTCTGGCTCCATCTCGACCAGTCGAGTCAGTTCAGGCTGGTCGATAGCCGGGTCGATGAACGGATATTTGTGGTTGTCGAACAGCCGAAAGAAGCGATCGAGCCGCACGTCAACACTCGACGGCTGGATCATCGACGGGTCATAGGGCTCGAGCCCGACGCGGCCGGATTCGAGTTCGGTCCTGATATCGCGATCCGAAAGAAGCATGCCTGTGAGCCTAGCGAAACCTGGGGCCAGCCGGCTGGCTAGGGTGGGCGCATGACCATAACCGAAGGCATCGTCGTCACGGGCGTGGCGCGGTCGTTCGGATCCGTCCGCGCCGTGCGCGACATCACTCTCGACGCGAAACCGGGCTCTGTCACCGCGCTGATCGGGCCGAACGGATCAGGCAAAACTACCCTCATGCTCATGGTGGCCTCCCTGCTTCGACCGGATGCCGGTTCCATCACTGTCGACGCCGGGCTGGCTGGTCGGATTACTGATCCAGCTGGTTCTCGCTGCTGCGGCCCTCGTCGGGGCTGGTCTGCGCCTGCGAACGCCGGCCGGCAGGCTGTCGAAGGGCAGTCGGATAGCCTGACTCCCCGCCACAGATTGCTAGTATTGCGTGGTCGCCTGCGGCGAACGCGAGTGTAGTTCAATGGCAGAACTCCAGCTTCCCAAGCTGGTAGTGCGGGTTCGATTCCCGTCACTCGCTCGAATAGGAGCGGCGCTCGCCCGAAGGGTGGGCGCCGCTCCTATTCGAATTTGGTGCTGCAATCGAATGGGCCCACACTGCGCAGTCCGAACGGGCGCGAAGCGATCGGTCGGCGGCACAGTAGGGATCCCGTCACTCGCTCGAATAGGAGCCACGCTGCGCAGGCACCGGTGTGACGAACGGGCACAATCACCAAAGTCTGCAGGGCAAGCGGCAGTCGAAACGGTTGCGCACTCATCGGCTGCGCAGCAGACATCCCGGCGTAGAGTCACCCCATGGAACCTCTTGCCCCGGGGATGCGGCGAACTGGCACTGTGATGCGACGGCTTCCGGGCTCTTCGGTGGCGAAAGCAACGCCGGAGGAGATCGCCCGCAACAGCGGAGCTGGCACCCCCGAGCTGTTCGCATCCATCCTGATGGGCAAACGCCCGAAGGGGGTCACAACCGAGGATCGCACCGTCGACCAGTTTCGCGTGCGCATCTACACGCCCCCGAACCCGGCGAGCGCGCTGCCGTTAATCGTCTACTTCCACGGCGGCGGCTTCGTGTTCGGCGACCTGCGCGGTGGCGACTGGATCTGCGGCACTGTGGCGAAAGACGTGGGCGCGATCGTCGTGTCGATTGAATACCGCCTGGCCCCGAAACATCCATTCCCCGCCGGTGTCGACGACTGCTACGCAGGGCTGCTCTGGGCTGCTGCTCACGCCACAGAACTCGGCGCAGACGGCACCCGCATCGGCGTGATGGGCGAGAGCGCCGGCGGCAACCTCGCGGCGGTCGTGGCCTTGATGGCCCGCGACAACGGTGGCCCGACCATTTCGCACCAGGCCCTGCTCTACCCGGTGACGGGTGCTCACGACTCCGAGTCGCGGCGGACTAACGCCGACGCGTTCATCCTCACCGCCGCAGACATGGCGAAGTTCGACGAGCTCTACGCCGGCGACCGCAACGACTGGCGCGTCTCGCCGCTCAAGGCCGAGTCTCTGGTCGGCCTCCCGCCGGCCATTATCGAAGTCGCCGAGCATGATCCGCTGCACGACGACGGCGTGTTCTATGCAGATGCCCTCCGCGCGGCAGGCGTCGACGTTCAGTTGATCAACTACCCGGCGATGCCGCACGGGTTTCTCAACTTCCCCCGGTTCGCTCGGGACGCCAAGCCCGCCATTGCTGCAGTCGTCGCATCTCAGCGGAGTGCGCTGGCTGCCACCCCATGACCGCTATCGAGGTGCACTCGCTCGTCAAACGGTTCGGCGCGGTCACCGCACTCAACGCGGTGGAGCTGTTCATCGAGCCGGGCACAGTGTTCGGGGTGATCGGTCCGAACGGCGCGGGCAAGACCACCCTGATGCGGGTGTTGCTCGACATCATCCGGCCAACATCCGGCTCCGTGTCGGTGCTCGGCAGCGATCCGCGATCCGGTGGAGCGGAGTTGCGGAGCCGGATCGGGTACCTCCCCGGCGAGCTGAAACTCGAGGGTCGCATCACCGGCCGTGCCCTCCTCGCCTATTACGCGAGCATCAGCGGCACCGTCGAACCGGGGCGAATCGACCACCTGGCCGAGCGGCTCGGCCTGGATCTCAGTCGGCCTGTTCGCACCCTCTCGAAGGGCAACAAACAGAAGATCGGGCTGGTGCAGGCGTTTATGCACCGGCCGGCGCTGCTCGTGCTCGACGAGCCGACGAGCGGCCTCGATCCGCTGGTGCAACAGGAGTTTCTCTCGATGGTCACCGAGGCGAAGCACGACGGGCAGACCGTATTTCTCAGCTCGCACGTGCTGAGCGAGATCCAGCAGTCCGCCGACGAGGTCGCGATACTGCGAGCGGGGCAGATCATCTCGGTCAGCTCGGTGGATGCCCTCCGGCAGACCGCTATTCGCGATGTGCGGGCACGGTTCAGTGGGGCGACCGAACTGGAGCTGTCGACCGCGATGACCTCGGTCGCCAACCTCAGCGCGCTGGCCGTTCGCCAGGGTGACGGCGAAGTCGAGGTGACCGGCACGATCACCGGCCCAATCGACGAGTTCGTGAAAGCGATCGCCCGGTTCACTGTCGCCGATCTGTCCATCGAGGAGCCGGACCTCGAAGAGTCCGTGCTACGCCTGTATCGGGCGACCGATGCGCACTAGGCCGCTCCCTCTCTTCACACGGGCGATCGTCGATGGCTGGCGTTCGCTGCTGGGCTGGACCCTGGGAGTGCTCGCGGCTCTGCTTCTCTACCTGCCGCTCTTCCCCTCCCTTGGCGGTGCGCACTCGCAGATGGGACAGCTGCTGAAGACCCTGCCGCCCGCACTGGTTCGAGCGCTCAACTACCAGGACATCACGACCGGTTCCGGCTACGTGGAGTCGACGTTCTTCGGACTGCTCGGACTTGTGCTCATCGTGATAGCGGCAACATCATGGGGTTCAGCCGCACTTGCTGGCGCGGAAGAGAACGGCGCGCTCGAGCTGACACTCGCCCACGCGACCAGCCGACAGCAGGTCGTGCTCGAACGCACGCTGGCCGTCGTCGTCCAACTGGTCTGGCTGGCCCTGGTCAGCATCCTCGTCATCCTGGCCCTCAATCCCTCCGCGGGGCTGCAACTCAACGCCGCCAAAATCGTCGCTGTCGCTGCTGCCTGGCTCGGCCTAGGGCTGCTGTCAGCCACGATCGCGATCGCGATCGGAGCGCTTACCGGCCGACGAAGCTTCGCCACGACTGCCGGGGCAGCGGTCGCTGTGCTCGGCTACATCCTCAACGCGGTCGGAAGCCAGAACACCGACCTGAGAGAGCTGAAGAACTACTCGCCATACGGGTGGGCGTTCCAGCACGCTCCGCTCGCAACGGGCGCAGACTGGGGCGGGCTGCTGCTGCTCTACGGCTTTTCTGCCGCGTTCGTGGTGATCGCAACACTCGCGCTGCGCAGCCGAGATATTTCGGGCTGACAAGCGTGTCATGCGGGCATAAGCTCAGCCTGACGAATTCGGTCCCAGCGAAAGCGGTGTCGTGGACGACAAATTATCGGCTGGTCAAATAATCGGGCTGCACGACATCCAGACCTCTCCGGCACCTGTCAGGCGCGACTAGCCGCATGAACGACCTGATCCCCATCCCATTCGCCGGGGTCCCCCTCGAGTTCGGCGATCGCGGGGAGCCGCTGATCGTTCTTCTTCACGACTATTTCGGCCGACTTCCCTGGCTCGTGAACTATGCAAACACCCTCGCCAGAATCGGCTTCAGGGTCGTGGTGCCCGACTTGTACAACGGCGTTGCGACCGAGAATCCAGAGTCAGCAGAGGCTCTCATGGGCTCGCTCGACATTGCGACGAGTCTCGCCATCATCGATGACGTGATTCGGGATGCGCGCGACGATGGCACCCACCGCAGCGGCACTATCGGCTTCTCGATGGGCGGCTGGCTCGCACTGCTGCACGCCCAGGGTGGATCGGTGGATGCCGTGGTCGCCTACTACGCAACGTTGCAGCCGGCTGAGCACGGCGTCATCCCGTGCCCGGTGCTGCTCAATCTGGCCGAGAGAGACGAGTGGGGCGAGGATGCCGATCCTGAATCCTTCGTCAGCAGGCTCAAGGAACACGGCACCCCGGTGACCGAGCACAGCTATCTTGCGACTGTGCATTCCTTTGCGAATGCGAGCATTTTTGACGGATTCGACGCGGATGCGGCAGCTCTCGCCTTCGCGCGAAGTGCCGCGTTTCTCGAAGACCAGTTGGCCGACTAGCCCTTCACGTCCCACAGGTGATGCGTCGGGTCGTGGATGAAGTACTTCGCGAGAGACGCGATCGTGAAGTGCGCCCCATCGCCGCGGTGCCCGGTGCGGCTCCAGGCGCCTGCAGGCACCGACTCGAACAGAGCTGAAACAGCCGCTGCAGCCGACGTCAGTTCGACGGAGACGACCGCAGGGTTCTGCTCGTTGTAGTGTTCCTCGATCGCGGTCGCATCCTGATCCCAATTCTCGTACGCCGGGTCGTCTTCGTCGAGCATGAGCTGAACGCGCACGGCAAAGATGCGAAAGACGTCGCGCACGTGCGCCGCATACTCGAGCGCCGACCACGTGCTGTCATCCGGGCGCGCGGCGACGTCCGGGCGCGCGAGCACGGAGGGCCACTTCGCCGCGTTCTGCCGCACGAGAGCGGCGACATCGTGCTCGTCGAAGGTGGAGGCGTCGAATCCGCACTGCTCGCAGGGCGCTTCGAGCACCCAGGTCCAGTTCTTGGTGTCGGGGGTGATGGGCATGCCTCCATCGTGCTGCATCCGCGCACCCGGCTACCGTAGATATCGTGCCAACCTTTTCAGACGACGTCATCACGGCGGTTCTCGCCCACATGAATCGCGATCACCCGGGTGACAATCTCACCATCGTGAGAGCTTTTGGGCAGCCGGATGCGGCATCCGCCAGCATGGTCACGCTCGATGAAGCTGCCGGTAGCTGGGTGACAGACGGAGGCACCGAAGTGCGCATTCCCTGGTCGACGACGATCGCCGAGCGCGCCGAGATCAGGCGTGAGATCGTTCTGCTGCACGACGAGGCGATGCGGCGGCTGGCAGACCGAGCGCCCAAACCATGAGAACGCTGGATACGAATACTCCGCGCTCGACAGTTGTCGGGCTGTGAGTGAGGAGAACATCATGTCAAAGTCACCAAACAGACTGCTCGCTGCCACTTTCGGTGCCGTCTACCTGCTGATCGGAATCCTTGGATTCACCGTCACCCTGGGCACAGGCTTCTTCGCCACCCAGGGTGGACTGTTGCTCGGAATTTTCGAGGTGAATTCGTTCCACAACGTCGCGCACCTCATCATCGGAGCAGCGCTGCTCATTGCCGGGCTCTCGCACGTACGCGCGGCGAAGACAGTCAATACGGTCGTCGGTGCGGCCTACCTGGTGCTCGGCATCGTCGGACTGTTCATCGTGGACACCGACTTCAACGTGCTCGCGCTCAACGCGCCAGACCACGTGCTGCACTTCGCCAGTGCCGTCATTTTGCTCGGTGTCGGTCTCGGCGCAGACAGGCTCACCCGCACGGCCGTCGCCTGAGGTCTGATAGCTGGGGAGCGCTCACCCTTTCCCGCGACAGGATCATCGCGCCGCGCACCGGCCGTGTTGCGTTCCGGCACCGCGCGCTATAGTTAGGGTGACCTAACCTACCGTTCGGAGTGCTCGTGGCCACCGTCATTCCCTTTTCTCAGGCGCTTCGCGCGCGCACCTGGTCGAGCCACGGAGACAGTGAAGGAGCCGACTTCATGTCGGACCTCATGTCGGGCAAAGGCACCCGCGACGACTACATCGCGCTCGTCGCGCAGCACTACTTCATCTATGCCGCCATCGAATCAGCGGCAACGGCAATGGCGAGCGACCCGATAGCCTCACCGTTCATCTCGCCCCAACTCACTCGCCTTCCCGCGATCGAGGCAGACCTCGAGTTTTTGCTCGGCGACGGCTGGCGCGCCCTGATCACTCCACTACCGACGACCGAGCGTTACGTCGACCGCATCACCACGATCGCGGCGACCTGGCCGGGCGGATTCATCGCGCACCACTACACCCGCTACCTTGGCGACCTCTCGGGCGGCCAGGTCATCCGCTCTCTCATGCAGCGCCAGTTCGGCTTCGAGACCAATGGCGTCGGCTTCTACCTCTTCGGCGAGATTGCCAGCCCGAAAAAATTCAAGGAGACCTACCGCGACCAGCTCGATGCCGTTGTGTGGGATGCGGCTGAGCGTGACCGCGTGATCGACGAAGTGATCATCGCCTACCGCTTCAACACCGAATTGTTTCTCGACCTGTCGCGCGCGAAGGCTGCTGCCTAAGCGGGTCGAGCTCGTAAGACGGGTCGAGCCTGGGCACCTTCAGGCCTCGAGCCCCGGGATCGCCGTAGCCCCATCCATGAACCGCATAACGTCCTGGTCGACACGGATGTCGCTCGGGCGCAGCGGGCGGGTGAGAAACAGCCCGTCGAGCGCAGTGATGCGGCTGAGCGCCACGTAGGTCTGGCCGGCGCTGAACGTGCCAGAGCCGAGGTCAACGATCGCGCGGTCGTAGGTCTTGCCCTGCGACTTGTGGATGGTTACGGCCCACGCCAGTCGCAGCGGAAACTGCTGAAACTCAGCGACGATGTCTTTGCGCAGCTGCTTCGTCGCTGCCGAATAGGTGTACTTGAACTTCTCCCAGATCGCTGGCTGCACCTCGTGTTCGTCGCCGTCGACATCCACGAAGACAGTGGATGCGATCTTGGTCACGGTGCCGACCGTGCCGTTCACCCAGCGCTGCCCGCCATCGCCGGAGTTGTCGTTGCGCAGGAACATCACCCGCGCGCCCACCTTCAGTTCGAGTTCGTCGTCGGCCGGGTAGCCGCGACCGGCGAAGTCCCCGGTGATCTCCGCTTTTGCGGTGAGCGCCTTGCCGGGGAGTCTCGCGAGCTCTGCAGCGTTGATGCGGTTGACGGTGTCATTGCGGGTCGCGAGAGTGATCGCCCCCTCTGTTGGTGCGGGCCGCGCCCCGACCTCATTAAGTCGGGCAGCCATCTCAGCCGTCACCATGCCGTGCCGCACCCCGTTGAGCAGGTATTTGAACTCGCCCTCGTGCTGCCGGTGGATGAAGGTCAGTTCGAAGATTCGCAGGTCTGTCTCCTGCCAGACTTTCGCGTCGAAAAACCACATCGAGCGGTACTGGTCGCTGAAGTACGCCCGCTCATCAGCATCCCCTGGCACCGGCGCGAGCTGGTATGGGTCGCCGAAAAGCACAACCTGCACGCCACCGAACGCGTCGTTCGGCTTGTGCCTGGCCTGCCTGAGGCTGCGATCGATCGCGTCGATGAGGTCGGCGTTGACCATTGAGACCTCATCGATCACCAGGGTGTCGATGGTCTCGAGCAGCTTGCGCAGTTGCGGCAGCTGGTCGATTTTGTGGTCAGCGATCACGCCGATCGGCAAGCGGAACAGCGAGTGGATCGTCTGCCCGCCGACGTTCAGCGCAGCAACCCCGGTTGGCGCGCAGACCACCACCTGCTTGGACGTCTGTGACGCCAGGTGATTCAGCAGGGTTGACTTGCCGGTGCCGGCTCGACCGGTCACAAACATGTTCTCGCGAGAGTTCTCGATCGCCTCGAAGACGGCAGCCTGTTCAGTGGAGAGCGTGAAAGTGCTCACGGATGCTCCCTCGAGGCCGCCCGGACATGTCTGTCCAATCTACTCGCGGCCGGCCGCAGAGCCCGGAGGAAACCACGGCCTGTAGAGAGTTGCTCGACCTAGGATGTGGGGATGGAGCGCAGCAGACTCACGGCGTGGCTCGTCGCTCTCGGCATCGTCGTGCTCGCGTTCGCCGGTACGGTGGTGACACTCAATCTCACCGTCTACAGCGCCTCGGGCTTTGTCGCGTCTTACCTGGATGCTCTCGCCCGCCATGACGTAACCGGAGCCAGCACCACCGTTGGCGTTACCCTTCCCGCGAGCGGCTCGCGCGCGCTGCTGCGGGCGGACGCCCTCGGTGGGCTCACCAACATCCATCTCGTCTCCGACACAGGCCGCGCAGACGGGTCTCACCGCCTCATCTACTCGTATTCCGCCGCCGGAACGCGTGGAACGACCACGTTCACCGTGCGTCCGAACGGAGCCCATCTGGGCCTGTTCACCGCCTGGCGTTTCGCGACAAACCCGGCGACGCTGCTGTCGATCACCCCGGAGCATGCCGGCGCCTTCACTGCAAACGGAGTCGATCTCACCCCGCAGGCCGGCGCAAACCAGGCAACCCGCTACGTGGTGTTAGCGCCGTCGGCCTTCGTGCTCTCTCATTCGTCGACATACCTCTCAGCCCCGAAGAAGACGATCCTGGTGTCGACGCCGGGCTTGACGGCATCCACTGCCATCGATGTACAGGCAAATGCAGCCTTCGTTGCCCAGGTGCAGAACCAGCTCGACCTCTACCTGAAGAAGTGTGTCACCCAGCGGGTGCTGCAGCCGACCGGTTGCCCGATGGGACAGCAGATAACCGACCGGGTTCAGGATGCCCCGGCCTGGTCGATGGTCACCAACCCGAAGGTCACCATTCTGTCGGGCAGCTCTGCACACAACTGGATCATGCCCGCGACCCCTGGCACCGCGCACCTCGTCGTTACCGTGAAGTCCATCTTCGACGGAACAGTCTCGAAGTTCGACCGGGACGTGCCCTTCACCGTCGCGTACTCGATCACCTTCCAGGGTGACGGCAGCCTGCTCATCACCGCCCAGTTCTGACGCGCACGGCCCTGACCGGCACTACGCGTGCCGCGACCGCCCGGCGAGCATCCGGTTGTACTCCTCGAGATCCTGGTCGCCGTCGCGATCGGCTTTGCGGTCGAGCCGCTTCGCATCCCGGTCGTCGCTGCGTGCCCACATCATGGCAACCACGATGGCCAGAATCACGGTGGGGATCTCGCCCACGCTCCACGCGATGCCTCCGCCGAGCTGCTGGTCGGCGAGCGCGCTGACTCCCCAGGTACGCCCCATGGCCCCGAACCAGTTGGCGAGCAGCAGGCCGGTGCCGGTGATGAGCGAGAGCCCGAAGAAGGCATGGAATGCCATGGTTGCAAGCAGCGTGAGCAGCCGCAGCGGGTAGCTCGCCCGGCGAGGAACAGGGTCTACCCCGATCAGTGACTGCACGAACAGGTAGCCGGCGATAAGAAAGTGCACGACCATCCATTCGTGCCCAATATGGTCTGTGGTCGCCCAGCTGAAGAGCGGCGTGTAGTAGAAGACGAAGAGCGAGCCCGCGAAGATGATGGCGGTGACGATCGGATTGGTGAGGATGCCAGACACTCGAGCATGCACGGCGAGCATGATCCACTCCCGGGGGCCCCGGCTGCCGTCAGAGCGCTTCGCAATCGTGCGCAGGGCCAGCGTGATCGGCGCAGCGGGTACGAGCAGTACCGGAATCATCATGCCGAGCAGCATGTGCCCGAGCATGTGCGCACTGAAAAGGTACTTCTCGTACTCGTTGATGCCACCATTCGTCACGTAGAACAGCATCGCGAGACCGGCGAGCCAGAGCACTGTCCTGTGAACAGGCCACGTGTCTCCGCGCCGGCGAAGGCGCAGCACTGCGGCGACGTAGAAGAAGGCGAGGAAGAAAACGATGAGCACCCAGATGAGGTCGAATCGCCAGGTGGTGAAATAGCGTAAGAACGTCAGCTCGGGGGGCAGCGGCTCACCGGTGAGGTATTCCGCCGGGGTGTTGGTGATTGCAGCCTGGGAGACCGGCGTCGCCGTTTTGGCGAGCGCCGCCGCGACCCCCGAAGCAAGTCCCATGAATGCGAGCTCTGCAGCGACCATCCACCAGAAGAATTTCGAAGCGCCATTCTTCGCGTCCTGCATTTTCTTCACCAGGAGAGTTCGCTGGGCGAGACCGAATAGCCCGAGAGCACTGAGAGCAAAGACCTTGACGAGAACGAGGATGCCGTAGGTGGTGAGTAGCTGCGGCAGCGTGCCCACGCGAAGTGCGGCATTCACGTAGCCGGAGGCCGCAACCACGATGAAGCAGATGATGGCAAGCGTCGAGTATCGGGAGATTATTGGCCCGATACGCCCGGCTTCGAGCTGCTTGCGCATAAGCACGATGGTGACGAGGCCGCCGAGCCAGATCGCCGCAAACACGATATGCAGCCCGAGGGATGACGTGGCAGCGTCGTGCCCGGCCGCATCTGCCGAGTGCCCCTGGAGCGCCATCGGAATGAAGCCGACCCCGGCGAAGATCGTGACGAACAGCAGCATGGTGCGGTTTCGCACTGCGAAGCAGAGCACAGTGACCACGGCCGCGACGAGAGTGGTCGCAAGCCAGGAAGGCCCGATCGTCTGGCCGCCACCGCCCGCGAGGAACTGCCCGAGGATGCTGCCGAAATCCTGGTCGAACGAGACCGGTTTGTCCGAGAGGCTCATAAAGGTGAAAAACCCGGTGACCGCCGATGCGATTGCCCAGAACGCAGCGCCGGCAGCTGCGATGTCGAGAGCGCGGGTGAATTCAGGGCCGTCGGCAAGCGCGAAGCAGACCAACACAAGTGACCCGAGGGTCACGGCCATGCCGAGGTTCACGAACATGGTGGCTATCGGCAGCCCATAGCGCACCACCGCACCGGGGTCGAAGACCCGTTGGGGGGCAGCAGCCCCTCCGAAGGACAGGGCCCAGAGTATGGATGCGAACGCGACGACCAGCAGCAGGGCTGGCCCGGCGATCTTCACGAGCCTGGGCACGGCTACCAGCTTAAACGCTGTGCGCTGTTAAGCGACCGAAGGGGTGTCGACCTCACAGTCGACACCCCTTCGAAAAAGGACTGCTACTTTGCAGCAGCCTTCAGCTTGCTTCCGGCGCTGACCTTTACGCCGTAGCCTGCCTTGATCTCGATTGCCTCACCCGTTGAAGGGTTGCGACCCGCGCGTGCGGCACGGTGGGTGCGCTCGACCGCGATCCAGCCCGGAATCGTGACCTTGGTTCCCTCTTTGACCGAAGTCGCAAGGGTGTTGAAGAGGGCGTCAAGAACGCCGCTCACTGAGGCCTGGCTCTGGCCAGACTCCGCGGCGATTGCCGCGACGAGCTCGGTACGGTTTAGTGACTTGTCAGCCATGAAGTCCTCCTCGGACGTTGTGTGGCCCCGGGATTTTTCCCCGAAGCCGCCTGTAATTTACCAGCTTGACTTGGTAATACCGGGCAACTCGCCCCGGTGTGCCATATCGCGGAACCGTACACGTGAAACACCGAATTGGGAGAGGAAGCCACGCGGGCGTCCGTCAATGGCGTCGCGGCCGCGTACACGGACCGGTGATGCGTTGCGCGGCAACTTCTGCAGGCCCAGGCGAGCAGCTTCACGCTGGTCGTCGGTCGACGCGGGGTCGACGAGAGCCTTCTTCAGTTCCAGACGCTTGGTCGCGTAACGCGCGACCACGATTTTGCGCTGCTCGTTGCGAGCGATCTTGCTTTTCTTCGCCATGGTTAGCGCTCCTCACGGAATTCGACGTGCTGGCGCACGATGGGGTCGTACTTCTTGAGCACGAGACGGTCTGGGTCGTTGCGGCGGTTCTTCTTGGTCACGTAGGTGTACCCGGTACCGGCGGTTGAACGGAGCTTGATGATCGGGCGAACGTCATGCTGCTTGGCCATTAGATCTTCTCCCCACGGGCAAGGAGGTCCTTGACCACTGACTCGATACCGCGAGCGTCGATTACCTTGATGCCCTTGGCGCTCAGGGTCAGCGTGACGTTACGACGAAGCGACGGAACGTAGTATTTCTTCTTCTGCACATTCGGGTCGAAGCGTCGATTGGTGCGACGGTGCGAGTGCGAAATGTTGTGTCCGAAGCCGGGAACGGCGCCGGTCACCTGGCACACTGCTGCCATGGTTTTCCTCCATCAGTACCGTAAGCAGACTGTCTGCTTACCCAAGGTCTCTTGTCGGCACACACAATCCTCCGAATGAATAGGGGGAGGATTTGTGTACATGGCTGGGCAGAACGCTCAGCAACGTCCAATACTACGTAATTACCCGGCCTGGAGCAAACTTCGCCGGCAAACGACGCGCAGGCTTTACCGATCGCGGTGAAGTTCTTCTCGACTGCGGCCGCGGGGCCTGACGAGGGGGTGCAAAAGCCGGAGTTGAGCCCGAAATGGGGATGACCGGTTAGGCGCAGAGCTTGCGAACCGCGGCAAATTCTGCGGAGACGGCTGTGGACGAAGCCGCGAGCTTTGTTGAACTGATGCTGCCCGGTTTCGCGATTACTGCAGTGACCAGATCGGTCAACACTGACACCGATGCTGCCGCGCGGTCGCCCGCCGACTTCACCTCTGGGTTCGTGACGCTCTTCATTCCAGAGAACAGCGTCTTCTTTCCGAGCTTCAGGCTCTGGGCGGCACCGCCGGGATCTGTTGACATGCTCGACAGCCCCCCATTGAGTTCGGATGTCGCGGCATCCATCGAGGCGAGCACCTTCGAGCAGGCCGCAGCCTTCGACTGGCTGGGGCTCGAGCATCCGGTCACCCCAAGCACGACTGCGGTAACAACACCGACGACCAGAAGCAATGAGCGTGGGGAGGAGGGCATGAAGCTCAACCCTACTTGCCGCTGCACAACGCTAGTGTGAACCGCATCGAGCTAGTGTGAACCGCACCGAGCGCACAGCCCGAACACGTCGACCACGTGGTTCGGTTGGGTGAAGCCGTGCTCTGACGCCACTTTCTGTGCCCAGAGTTCTACGGCATCCGCCTCGATCTCAACGGTGAGGCCACAGTTTCGACAGATGAGGTGGTGATGGTGCTGGCCGGGGGTACAGGCCCGATAGAGGCTCTCGCCCTCCTGTTGCAGGGAGTCCGCTTCCCCTTCGGTGGCGAGATCGGCAAGCGCGCGGTAGACCGTCGCGAGCCCGATCGGAGAGCCGTTGTCACGAAGGTTGGCGTGGAGCGACTGGGCGCTCACGAAGTGCTCATTGCCGGCAAGCGCATCTTTCACGGCTTCTCGCTGCCAGGTATTCCGTTTCATGCTGTAACCGCCCTTCTGTTACCGCTGCGCGCTCGACGAGAGCCGATGATGCGGCAGACGACGTAGATCAGAAACGAGATCGTCGTCACGTACGGGCTTATCGGAAGCCCTCCACCGAGCGCGAGCAGAATGCCGCCGACCACCGAGGTGACCGCGAAAGCAACGCTCAGCAGTGGGGTCAGGAACGGCGAGGCCGTAATTCGCATCGCTGCGGCCGCCGGTGTCACGAGAAGTGAGAGCACGAGCAGGGCCCCGACGACCTGAATCGAGATCGCGACCGCCAGCCCCAGCAGGATCATGAACGCAATCGAAAGTGTCGTCACCGGCAAGCCTTTTGCACGAGCGACATCCGCGTCGACACTCGCGAAGCTGAGCGGCCGCCAAATGAACACCAGGCCGGCAATCACTACGAGGGCGATCACGATGAGCATCAGCAACTGCGGGTTGTCCACAGACACGATCTGACCGGTCAGAAGCCCGAATTTGTTGGCGCTGCGCCCCGTGTAGAGCGCGAGGAAAAGAATGCCGAGCCCGAGACCGAACGGCATGAGCACAGCGATGATCGAATTGCGTTCGCGCGCCTTCGACCCGAGCACCCCGATCAGCAGCGCCGCGAGCAGCGACCCCGCAATGGAACCGGTGACCACATTCACTCCGAACAGGAGGGCCGCGGATGCCCCGGCAAAACTCAACTCGCTGATGCCGTGCACGGCGAATGCGAGGTCGCGTGTCATTACGAATGGCCCGATGAGACCGCCGACGACACCGAGGATCGCGCCGGCGATGATCGAGTTGTGCACGAGCACGAGCAATTCGCCGTAGTTGGCAAAGCCGAAAATCTGCCCAAGCAGGTCGCTCACTTCTGCACCCCGGCATCCACATGGTGGTCGAGGTGATTGTGCACCCCGTACCCCTCTGGCGCACCGAGCACGACGATGCGACCACGACTCCTGATCACTTCAACGGGGGTGTTGTACATGGACGACAGCACCTCCGAGCGCAGCACCTCATCCGGGGTTCCGACCCTGAAGCGGCCCCCGGCCAGATAGAGTACCCGGTCGACCATGCCCAGGATCGGATTGACGTCATGGGTGACGAACACGACGGCGGTGTCGAGCCGTTTACGCTGCTCATCGATGAGCTCGCTCACCTGGCGCTGGTGGTTCAGGTCGAGTGAGATCAACGGTTCGTCGCAGAGTAGCAGTCGCGGGTCTCCTGCAATGGACTGGCCGACCCGGATGCGCTGCTGCTCCCCTCCAGACAGGGTTGCAACCGGAACATTCGCATACTGGGTCGCCCCGACAGATTCGAGCACGTCGTCGACCTTCTGCCGCACCGCTCGGGAGTTGACGGGAAGCCCCCAGCGGCTGCCGTTCACGCCGAATGCCACCAGGTCGCGAGCGCGAAGCGGAGTGCCCTGCTCCAGAAGCTTCTGTTGGGGGATGTACCCGATTCGGCTGCTCCCTCGTGCCACCGGCTCGCCGAGAAATTCGATCGACCCCGACGTGAGTTTCTGTTGCCCGAGGATCGTCTTCAGCAGGCTGGTCTTGCCGGTGCCGTTCGGGCCGAGCACGGCGAGAAACTCACCCTGTTGCACTTCGAGGTTGAGGTTCTTCCAGAGTTCGCGGTTGCCAAAGGAGAGCGTGGCGGCGTGCAGGGCGAGAACGGGTTCTGTCATTTGTCCAGCGCCGCCTTGATTGCCGAGAGCGTCTGGGTCATCCAGCTCAGATATCCGGTGCCGCTCGGCAGAGTCTCTCGAACCGGAACGGCGGGAATGCCGGCGGAGTTCGCGGCCGCGAGCACCTGCTGGGTCTGCGGTCCGGTGGTCTGCTCGTTGTACGCGAGCAGCTTCACGCGGCGGCCCGAGAACAGGGCGAGAGTGTCTTTGAGCACGAGTGGCGAGACGTCGGTACCGTTCTCGATAGCCTCGCTGAACTTCGCCGGAGTCTTGTTGTCGAGCCCCGCGGCGTCGAGCAGGTACAGCGGCACCGCTTCGGTGATCGCGACCCCGTCGCCAGCATGAGCGGTCTTGATCGCGGCTTCATCGTTCTCAAAGACAGCGATCGCCGCGTCGAACTTCTTCTGGTTTGCAGCGAAGGTGGATGCCCGACCGGGGTCGAGCGCAGTGAACCGGGCCGCGAGGCGAGCGGCCAGCTTCGCCACCGTCGGGTAGTCGAACCAGAGGTGCTCGTTGAACTTCCCGTCGGCCGGCGAGAGGTCGCGACCAGACACCTTCGTCACGTTGAGTACTGTGACGCCGGGGTTGCTTGCACCTGTGAGGAGCGTGTCGACGAAGTCGTCGTAGCCTCCGCCGTTCTCGATCACTACGTCGGCGTGCGACAGCGCGAGCTGCACCTGAGCGTCCGCCTCGTATGAATGCGGATCCTGCGATGGATTGCTGATGAGCGAATCGACCGAGATGCTCGATCCACCGATCTGTCTGGCGATGTCTCCGTAGACGTTGGTGGAGGCGACGACGCGGATACGGCTATCGCTTGCCGATGCAGTAGCCGGCGTCGAAGCGCACCCCGCGAGAGCGAGTGCTGAGGCAAGAATTGCTGACGTCAGGACGAGACGCATGATGGTGCTTTCTAACGAGCATCGAGAACGGTAATGAGATTCGTTATCAATAGTATACGTCTCGATGTCGCGTACCGCTCACGCTGCCCGCGCACGTGAGGGCACCCACCGGTCAGTCGAGCAGCAGCGCCGGCTCCTCGATGACACTCGCCACGTCCGCGAGGAAACGGCTCGCGACATCCCCGTCGACCACTCGATGATCGAAACTCGCTCCGAGCGTCGTGACAAAGCGCGGACGCACCTCGCCGTCGACCACCCACGGCTTCTGCTTGATCGTGCCAAGCGCAACGATCGCGACCTCGCCGGGGTTCAAAATCGGCGTACCGGTGTCCATTCCGAACACGCCGATGTTGGTGATTGTGATCGTGCCCTTCGACATCTCGGCTGGCTGGGTCTTACCGTCACGCGCGGTGATCGTCAGCTGCTCGATCGCCGAGGCAAGGTCGCGCAGCGACAGCTCCTGGGCCTCTTTGACGTTCGGCACGATCAACCCGCGAGGGGTCGCCGCGGCGATGCCGAGGTTCACATAGTGCTTCACGATGATCTCGGAGTCAGTCCACTGTGCGTTCGCCATCGGGTTGCGACGCACCGCCCAGATCATCGCCTTCGCCATGATGAGCAGTGGTGAGACCTTGACCCCGGCGAAATCTGCCGAGTTCTTGAGCCGCTTCACGAACTCCATCGTGCGGGTGGCGTCGACGTCGACAAAGAGGCCGACGTGAGGCGCGCTGAACGCGCTCTGCACCATGGCTGTGGCGATCGCCTTGCGTACGCCCTTGACGGGAATCCGCTCCTCGCGATCCTCAGACCAGGCGGGCGTTGCGATGTTGTGAAACAGGCTCGCCTGGGAGGCCTGGCGGATGACGTCGTCCCGGGTGATCTCGCCGGCGAGTCCGGTAGCTGTGACCTCGGCGAGGTCCACCGCAAGGTCCTTCGCCAGCTTGCGGATCGGCGGCTTCGCAATGATCGACGATGCGGATGCCGCCGGCACCGAGGTGGGCCGGCCGGCGTTCCCAGCAGGCTGGGCCGGCTTCTCTGCTGCCGTCGTCGGCTTGCCGCGCCGCGAGGTCACGTGCCCTTTGAGCCCGTATCCGACAAGAACAGCTCCCTCGCCATCATTCGCGGTTTCGGGTGAGCTCTCAGTCGAGATCGACGCAGCCGTCTCGGCGACCTCATCCTGAACCGCTGGTCGGGTCTCAGCCACCTCCCCGTCGGATGAGACGGAGATGATGGGAGTACCGACATCGACGGTCTGGCCCTCCTGCACGAGCAGCTCCGTCACGACGCCGGCGAACGGCGAAGGGAGCTCGACGAGCGACTTCGCTGTCTCGATCTCGACCAGCACTTGGTTGACGGCGACGGTGTCTCCGGGGGCAACCCGCCACGAAACGATCTCGGCCTCGGTGAGGCCTTCGCCGACATCCGGCAGTTCGAATTCGGAGGTGCTCATCGTTTCTCCTGTGTGTGAATGCGCTTTTAGTAGGCCAGTGCGCGGTCGACGGCTTCGAGCACGCGGTCTGCGTCTGGCAGAAAAGTCGTCTCGAGCTTTGCCGGCGGAAATGGGATGTCGAATGCGGTCACGCGAAGCACCGGCGCCTCGAGCGAATAGAAGGCCCGCTCGGTTACCGTGGCCGCTATCTCGGATGAAAGCCCCGCGAAGCCCTGCGACTCGGAAGCCACGACAAGCCTTCCGGTCTTCTGCACCGATTCGATGATCGGGTCGTAGTCGATGGGAGAGAGTGAGCGCAGGTCGATGACCTCGATGCTGGTTCCTTCCGTTGCCGCGAGTTCCGCCGCCTGCATGAGCACGTTGACCATCGCGCCGTGACCGACGACCGTCACCTCGGTACCGGTGCGCACCACGCGACTCGAGTGCAGCGGCGATGCGCTCGCACTGAAGTCGACCGGGCCCTTGTGCCAGTAGCGGCTCTTCGGCTCGAAGAACATGACCGGGTCGTTCGAGGCAATCGCCTCCTGGATCATCCAGTACGCGTCGTTCGGCGTGCTTGGGCTCACCACGCGAAGGCCCGGCGTGTGGGCGAAGTAGGCCTCGGGGCTCTCCTGGTGGTGCTCGACCGCGCCGATATGGCCGCCGTACGGCACCCTGATCACCACCGGCATGCTGATGAGACCCTCATGGCGCGCGGTCAGCTTGGCCAGCTGGGTCGTGATCTGATCGAAAGCCGGAAAGATGAAACCGTCGAACTGAATCTCACAGACCGGACGATAGCCGCGCATCGCGAGCCCGATCGCAGTGCCGACGATGCCCGACTCGGCGAGAGGCGTGTCGAATACCCTCGAAGTGCCGAAGTCTGCCTGTAGCCCCTCCGTCACCCGAAAGACGCCGCCAAGCGGGCCGATGTCCTCGCCCATGAGCAGCACTTTCTGGTCGTTTTCGAGGGCTTTCCGAAGGCCAGCATTGAGCGCTTTGACCAGGGGCAGCTCCCGCACCAGGTCGTTCACGAGCCCTCCCCAAACGATGCCTCGTAGTCTGTGAGCCACTGTTTCTGCTGCATCATAAGCGGGTGGGGCTCCGAATAGACGACGTCGAACATTCGGTCGGTTGTCGGCGGCTGCATCGAAATCGTGCGGGCACGAAGGTCAGACGCGAAATCCTCGGCCTCCTGCGCGACGTCTGCGAAGAACGCATCGCCCTCTCCGCGGTTTCGAAGGAACGCCTCGTAGCGCACGATGGGGTCCTTTGCGATCCACTCGTCTACGTCGACGTCGTCGCGGTACTTCGACGGATCGTCGCTCGTCGTGTGTGCACCGATTCGGTAGGTCAGCGCTTCGATAAATCTCGGGCCGCCGCCAGAGCGGATCTCTTCGAGATTCTTCCTGGCAACCGCGTAGCTCGCGAGCACGTCATTTCCATCGACCTGGATGCCCGGAATGCCGAATCCGCCGGAACGCAGGTAGAGAGGAACCCTCGACTGCACGCTCACAGGCACCGAGATCGCCCACTGGTTGTTCTGCAGGAAGAACAGGGCAGGGGCCTGGAAGCTCGCCGCGAACACCAGCGCTTCGCTGACATCCCCCTGGCTGGTCGCCCCGTCACCGAAGTAGACGACCACCGCTTCATCGGTCTCAGGATGCCCGGTAGCCGTCGCCCCATCGAGGGTGACGCCCATCGCGTAGCCAGCGGCGTGCAGGGCCTGGGAACCGAGAACCAGCGTGTAGAGGTGGAAGTTGTTGTTGGCCGAGGGGTCCCAACCGCCGTTGCTCACCCCGCGCATCACCTTGACCACCTCGACGATGTCGAGCCCACGAATCATCGCGATCGAGTGCTCACGATACGAGGGAAAGATGTGGTCCTGCGGCCTGGTCGCCCGGGCAGATCCGACCTGCGCTGCCTCCTGGCCGTGGCTCGGCGGCCACAGCGCAAGCTGGCCCTGGCGCTGCAGGTTCGTAGCCTCGAGGTCGAAGCGACGGGTGGTGACCATGTCACGGTGAAACTGCCTGAGGTCGTCGTCACTGAGCGCGTGGATGAAGGGCAGGTACTCGGCTGCAGCCCCGTCTGACGCGAGCTCTCCGTCGACAGAGAGCAGCTGGATCATCTGCGCTTTTTCTGGCACGCGCTCTAATCTCATGCGGAGCTCGCCAGCGCCGTTGGTAGCTGACCGACAACCTCTGCCGACGCCCTCAGGAGTTTGTCAACAGACTGCGCCTCGCCGATAGAGACCCTGATGCCATCGTCACCCAGCGCGCGGGCCACAATTCCGTGCTCCGCGAAGATCTCAGCCGCCCGCTCGGTGAAAGCGCCGGTCTCGAGCCAGACGAAGTTGCCCTGCGGCACCGGCACTCGCCAGCCCTGGTCGATGAGCGCCTGCCAGACTTGGTCACGCAGCACTGCGAGGCGCGAGACGCGTTCGAGCAGGTATTCCTCATGGTCGAGTGAAGCGAGCGCCGCCCGCTGTGCAAGCTCGGTGACCGAGAGGGGAATGGATGTCGTGCGTGCGGCATCGAGGATGTACTCGGGCCCCACGGCATACCCGATCCGTAATCCGGCGAGCCCGTACGCCTTCGAGAAGGTGCGAAGCACGACCAGGTTCGGGTACACGTCGAGCAGAGCCCGGCTGTCGACCGTCGACTCGTCGGTCACGAACTCTCCATAGGCTTCATCGAGCAAGACGAGCACGGTTTCGGGAATCTCGGCCATGAACGCCTCGAATTCGTCGGCGGTGACGATCGTCGACGTCGGATTGTTCGGGCTGCAGACGATCACAACTCGCGTTCGGTCCGTCACGGCAGCTGCCATTGCGGGCAAGTCGTGGCGACCTTCGCCGTCGACGGGGATCAGCACACTCGTTGCATGGGCGACCTTCACGAGGCCCGGGTACGCCTCGAACGAACGCCAGGCGTAGAGCACCTCGTCGCCGGGGCCGGCAGCAGCCTGGATGAGCTGCGCGAGAATCGACACAGAGCCAGCACCGAGATGCACCTGTCCGACTCCAACACCGAAGCGCTCGCCGAGACGCGCCCGCAACTCGAGGGCGGCGGCATCAGGGTAGCGGTTGACCGATGACTCTGCGAGAGCGGCCATGACAGCGGGAATCGGTTCGAACGGATTCTCATTCGATGACAGCTTGAAGGCGTCGTCAGCGGCAGGCTTGCCCTGGCGGTATGCAGCGAGTTCGACAATGTCTGCACGAAGACGAACGCCCGGCCTGGTCTCATCGGTCACCATGCCAGCCTATTGCGGCATAGTTGTCGCATGAGACGTTTCCTGATCCGACTGATCATCAACGCTGTGGCGCTGTGGCTCACAACGCTCATAGTCTCTGGCGGTATCGCGGTTGAGCCCTACGCCTCCGGGCCGGTGCCGACAGTGCTCACCTACCTGCTCGTCGCCCTGATCTTCGGCATCGTGAACGGTATCGTCGGCAATTTCCTGCGCGTCGTCGCGTTCCCTCTGTACATTCTCACCCTCGGCCTGGTGGCGCTCATTGTCAACGGTATTCTCCTTCTCCTGGTCGGCTGGATTTCGTCGCTCCTCAACTTCGGCCTGGTGGTCAACGGCTTCTGGTGGGGCGTGCTCGCCGCCCTGGTGCTCGGCATCATCTCCTGGCTCATCGGGCTGATCCTTCGACCGCTCACCCGCGAGCCATCTCGGCGCTAGCCAGGCCCGCGAGCCAGGCCCACGAGCCACCATCGTCAGTCGGAACTGCGCACCGAGAACCACGTTGTCGATTCGACGGGTGTCGCACCCTCGGTGAAGTCGCTAAACGCCTTGTCGACGGCCATTACCCGTGGTTCAGTCGAGGTGTCGAGAACCTTCGCCGTGCTCTCGTAGGCCCCGAGCTGGTGGGACGGAAAGTATTTGTCTATCGCCGACAACTCGGTGCTGGTGAGGTGTCGCTCGACGAGTACCGGGTCGGAGTGGGCGAAATCACCGCTGAGCGCTGGCACGATGTCGTTCGTGTGCTGCACCGCGATCCAGGGCACTTCGCTCGGCACTGATGCCTGTCCGGCCGGAGCACCCAGGGTGTAGAGGCCCCTGGTGTTGTATTCACCCGATCCGGCAATGATCGCCGTCACCAGCCCGCCCTGCGAATGCCCCGTGAACAGCACCGGGCTGGTTGGGGTGACGCCGGCCTGCTTCATTGCGTCTTCAACCGCGCGAACGGATGCCGGGTCGCCTCCCGCGATTCCGTTCATGTTGCTCGTCATGTCCCACGGCTGGCTGTCGTGACCCAGCGCGAAGTCTTTGGTTCCGCTCACGTAGACCTCAAATCGGTCTTCGTCGTTAGGCATCGAATAGCGGTCTATGCGCACCTGCGGCGCGTTATCTGCGCCCGAGTGGGGCACGCGGTCTGCCCGTTCCTCCCAGCCGTTCGGCAAGGTTCCGCCTGAAGTCGTCGACGCACGCGTTGTCGTGACCTGCGTTTCTTTGAGCAGACCCACCGAGCCGCCGATGCCCACGATAACGGCGGCAGACGACGCGACCCCGGCGAGACCGGTGGCGGCCAGCGCCGCACCGCCCCCGGGCGGAGCGTGGACCGCACCGCCCGCAAAGTCATCGAGGCTGGTAACAGTCAGCCTCACGAAGGCTACAAAGCCGGGGTCGCTCAACACGGGGAGGTGCTTCTTCAGCCAACCCGCCGCGGCCGTGCGATCCTGTTCGCTCGCAAAGTGGTAGCCGAGCCCCGCGGTAAGTCCGAGTACGACCAGGACCGGCATCAGCTCGCCAGCGAGAACCGGTAGCGCAAAGCCGAGCGCGTAGGCAATTCGCGCGGCGGCGGCCTCTGCGAGACTCTTCGATGCGCGCTCGACGAGCCCATAGGCGTCAGCGGATCTGCTGAGGGCGGCACCGAGCAGGCCACTGTGAACCTGAGCCTGGGCAAGAAGGCGCGTTGCGTCATCCATCGCCCGCTCAGCAACTGTCGCGGCAGCGGGAGCATCGATGGCGCTCAGCTGGCCGGACGCCACCAGCCTGTCGATTGCAGCGAGGTCACGCAGGTGGGCGGCGAGCTCGGCCTCGATCGATCGCAATTTGGCGACAGCAGCGAATAGCTCGTCTGTGCCGACCGCGATTGATCCGCCCCCGCTGACGACGAGGGTGTCGGGGTCAGCCACGCGCGGCAAGAGTCGCCAGGGCGTGCCTGCTGTTGCTGAGTGCGCGGTCGACCTGCGCGGCGGCGGCCCCGAGCTCGCCGACCAGCCCGTGCAACGCTGCCCCGTACACACTGGCTGCCGGACCACGCCAGACACCGACTGCCGAAAGCGGCAGCTGCGCGCGCGAATGTTCCAGGTTGCGCGCGAGCGCCTCGAGTCTCGTGGCCTGCTGCTCCAGCGAAGTCAGCACTGTTGACTGCGATTCGTACATTGCGCTCCCTCTCGATTACACCCATCATTTCGGCCGACAAATGCGGCGATCGTCCGCGCGCAGAACACGGTGCAGGCGGCCATGGTAAAAACCGTCGTGAGGAGAGGACAGCCACGAAGCTCGTTCTGCGAGACAATGGGCACATGAGCTTCGATCGCACTCTCGACGAGTCGGCGCTCTTCAGGATCTGCTTCGTCTGCACAGGCAACATCTGCCGCTCGCCGATGGCCGAGGTCGTCTTTCGCGACATCGTGAAATCCGCGGGCTACGAGGGCGCTGTCACGGTGGTGTCAGCCGGCACCGGCGACTGGCATGTCGGCGAGCACTCGGACGACCGAACCATTGCAGCCCTGACAGCGCGCGGCTACGACGGATCCGGTCACCGCGCAAAACAGTTCGATCCAGAGCTCTTCGATAACCTCGACCTCGTGGTGGTCTTCGATCGCAGCCAGGAGCGCATTCTTCGCGCGTGGGCCAACTCAGAGCAGGACCGAGGCAAGGTGCAACTGCTGCTGAGTTTCGACCAGGAACAGGCCACACTGGTCGACGTTCCCGATCCGTACTATTCGGATGCCGCAATGTTTGCGAACGTACTCGGCATGATCGAACGGGCCAGCGCGGCTCTCTTTCGCCAAATCGAACCAGGAATCCGACGGGGAGTTTCGTGAGCCCACTGCCAGAACAACCACTCAGCCCGCTCGACGGGCGGTACCGGGCAGCCGTCACCGGTCTCGGTGAGCACCTTTCAGAAGCCGGACTCAACCGGGCGCGGGTGCATGTCGAGGTCGAGTGGCTCATCTACCTCACCGACCGTGAATACTTCGGCTCGACCCGACTCAATGCTGAGCAGGCGCGGTCACTGCGGTCGCTCGTCGCCGATTTCGGCCAGGCCGACATCGATGAACTCGCGGCTCTCGAGGCAACGACCAGGCACGACGTGAAGGCAGTTGAGTACTACGTGCGCGAACGGCTTGTCGACCTCGGATTGACCGATGTCGCGGAGTTGACCCACTTCGCCTGCACCAGTGAAGACATCAACAACCTCTCTTATGCGCTCACGATTCGCGCAGCTGTGCAAGAGACCTGGCTTCCGCGCGCCCGGGCAGTCACTCGTGCGCTGGCCGAGCGTGCGGTGACTCACCGCGGCGACGCGATGCTCGCCCATACCCACGGGCAGCCGGCAACGCCGACCACTGTCGGCAAGGAGTTTGCGGTCTTCGTGGGTCGGCTGCGCCGGATTCTGGCGCAAATCGAGTCCACCGAGTACCTCGGAAAGTTCAGTGGAGCGACCGGGACTTTCGCCGCTCACCTCGTCGCCGACCCGACACTCGACTGGCCTTCGATCTCCCGCGAGTTCGTCACCTCACTCGGCCTTGACTGGAACCCCCTCACCACCCAGATCGAGCCGCACGACTGGCAGTCCGAGCTCTACCAGCGCGTGAGCCACCTCAACCGGGTGCTGCACAACCTCTGCACAGACATCTGGACCTACATCTCGATGGGTTACTTCACCCAGATTCCGCAGGCCGGGGCAACCGGTTCGTCGACGATGCCCCACAAGATCAACCCGATTCGATTCGAAAATGCCGAAGCAAATCTCGAACTCTCGAGCGCGCTCCTCGACTCGCTTGCTGCAACCCTCGTCACCTCTCGTCTCCAGCGTGACCTCACTGACTCGACGACCCAGCGCAATGTGGGCGTGGCCCTCGGGCATTCGCTGCTCGCCCTCGACAACATCCAGCGCGGGCTGGGAGAGATCGACGTGAATGTCGATGCTCTCGAGGCAGACCTCGACGGCAACTGGGAGATTCTGGGCGAAGCCATCCAGACGGTGATCAGGGCTGAAGTGACCGCTGGGCGCAGTTCGATCGCCGATCCATACGCCATGCTCAAGGAGCTCACCCGGGGTAAGCGTATCGGCGCTGCGGAGCTTCGGGCGTTCGTCGATGCACTGGATATCGGTGCAGAGGCTAAATCGCGCCTGCTGGCGCTGACCCCGAGCAGTTATACCGGGCTCGCGAGTGCGCTCGTCTCATACCTCGACTAGTTCGTCGAGAAGCTGGCTCGCCGCAGAGCCAGCTCACCACATGGGGGGCCTGGGTTCAGTGCCCCCTCGGGGCATCGCCCTTGCCAGCGCCGTCTCGACCTGCTTCGTCTTGCTCGGCAAGGTCGTCCCGTTCATCAGAGTCGGGTTTCACGGCAAGCGACAGCATGGCGATGACGACGAGCGAGACGATAAAAGCAACACCGAAGAAGACCAGTGAGAGCACGATCTGGCGGGTGCTGCCCAGCACGACGAGTCCGATGAAGATCGCGATGACTGCAGCCATACCGACGAACTCGAGAGGACGCAACTGATCCTGCCTGCTCGGCGACTGCTTACCCGCCGATGCTTTTGCCTGTGGTTGTTCGGGTTCGGTACTCATGCTGCCTTTTCGCCTTCCGCTGGTGCCGCGACCGCTGACGAGGTTCCCCACTTCGCCGAAAAACCGGCGATGAGGAGAAATACCGCTGCGATGGCAGCGTAAAGGCCAAGAATCCCGACCACGATCACCGAAGAATCCAGCACCCGGGTTACCCCGTCAGGGTCTTTGAAAGATTGGCTGAAGTCGGGTGGGATGACGAGGAAGACCACTCCTGCGAGCACGGTTATTCCTCCGAGCGTCATCCAGTCTCGCGATGCGACGTGACGCTTTCGGGTACGAAGGCCGGCATACAGTTCGAGCACACCGCTGAGGACGGCGAAGAAGGTGAAAACGAAGAAGACGAATGGCAGGCCGCCGGTCATAAAGACGAGTGCGATGACGCCCGCGAGCACGATGACAACCGCCTGTGCCAGCAGGAACGGCCGGGCGCCGGTTGCGCGGAGCCTGAACCAGGTCAGCAGCCCCGTTGCCACGCCGGTCACGATAGCGAATACGCCGAACAGGAGAAGGCCAACGGCGGGCGAATGGTTTGAGGTGAACGCGATAAGCACGGCGAGGATAGCCAGGGGTATGGCCCGCCCAACAGCGACCGGCCAGTATGCGGCCCGCTGTTCGGTGTCGTCGTACGTCGGAGCCACTTGACCTCTCCCTGGGTAGGCAACGGCGATCAGTTTACGCTGCCCTGGCTGGGCGCGTGCCCGATGGTGACCTGGTGCACCGGGCACCGGTGACTACGCGGGCGC
Source organism: Lacisediminihabitans sp. (assembly GCA_043746355.1). Taxonomy (GTDB): domain Bacteria; phylum Actinomycetota; class Actinomycetes; order Actinomycetales; family Microbacteriaceae; genus Lacisediminihabitans. The sequence goes on from JAYTRC010000045.1 coordinate 60,749, forward strand.
CATGTCCTGGAAGCGCGAGAAATGTCCCTGGAAGGCAACCGTGATGGTGCGGGTCGGGCCATTGCGATGCTTCGCCACGATGAAGTCAGCTTCGCCAGCCCGCGGGTTGTCCTTTTCGTAGGCGCTCTCGCGGTGGAGAAGGATCACCATGTCAGCATCCTGCTCCAGCGACCCTGATTCGCGAAGGTCTGACAGCGCTGGCATCTTGTCTGACCGCTGCTCGGGACCACGGTTCAGCTGGGAGAGAGCAATCACCGGCACCTGCAGTTCTTTGGCAAGGAGCTTGAGCGCCCGCGAAAACTCGCTGACCTCCTGCTGCCGGGATTCGACCCGCTTACCCGAGGTCATGAGCTGCAGGTAGTCGATGATGACCATCTTCAGGCCAACCTTCTGCTTGAGCCTGCGGCACTTCGCCCGGATCTCGACCAGTGTCATGTTCGGGCTGTCATCGATGTACAGCGGAGCGTCGTTGATTCTGCCCCTCGTTGACGCAATCGTCGTCCAGTCTCTCGTGTCGACGGTTCCCTTTCGCATGTTCTGCAGGGGAACCGATGCTTCGGCGGAGAGAAGCCGCATCGCGATCTCAGACCGCCCCATCTCCAGCGAGAAGATGATCGACGGCAGGTCATGTTTGATGGATGCTGCGCGAGCGAAGTCGAGCGCGAGCGTCGACTTACCGAGTGCCGGCCGCGCTGCCACGATGATCAGTTGCCCCGGATGCAGCCCGTTGGTGAGCTCATCCAGTTCCGCGAAACCGGTGGGAACGCCGGTCATCGAGCCGTCGCGACCCTTTGCCGCCTCGATCTCATCGATAGCCGTCGTGACGGCAGTGGTCAGCGGTACATAATCTTCAGCCTCGACACCGCCGGTGACCGCATAGATTTCGGCCTGGGCGTTGTTGACCAGGTCGACGACCTCACCCTCGCTCGCGTAGCCCATCTGCACGATGCGCGTACCCGCCTCGACCAGGCGTCGCAGCACTGCCTTCTCCGCGACGATCGATGCATAGAAGCCGGCGTTGGCCGCCGTCGGCACGAGCCCGGTCAGGGTGTGGAGATATTCGGCTCCGCCGGCCCTGGTGATCTCGCCGCTCTTGGTGAGTTCATCGGTGACGGCGATGACATCGGTCGGTTCACCGTGTGAATACAACGCGAGAATCGCGTCGAAGATGATCTCGTGTTTGGGAATGTAGAAGTCGATGGCGCGCACCGACTCGATGACATCGGCCACCGCGTCTTTGCTGAGCAGCATCCCCCCGATTGCGCTCTGCTCAGCGAGAAGGTCGTGCGGCGGTGTGCGCTCCGAGCGCTGGTCGGAGGGTCTCTGCTCTGCGCCGCGCTGATCGGCGGCGAGCCCCAGATGGGCAATCGACATAGCTTCTCCCACATCACAGGTTGTTCAGGACCGTCGCGGACGATCTCGAATCACCGTTGCGAAGTCTCCATCTTGACCATCGCCTGCACGTCCGACAAACGCCGAGCCTGTCGTCTCATCCGAGCCTGTGGACAAACCTGTGAAGAATCGCCGCGAATCGCCGGTAGCAGTGTGAGCAACCTGTGGAATCAGCTGGGGACAGATTTCGCTTAAACACAAATAACTTGGCATTGAACAGCACTTTTACTGAAATCGAGTTATGTACAGAAACTCACTTATAGCGAAGGTTGAGGGTTGGGGCGGTCCCGTACACCCTGTGCACAAAAGATTTGAGCGCACGTCGAAAATGACACCACAAAGGGGGTAGTACGGGCTCTCGCCCGCACTACCCCCTTTGTGGTAGCGGACTACTTTGCGGCGACGACCTTGATGGTGATGGTCGCGACGAGATCATCACGAAGTCGTACTGTGGCTTCGTGCTGCCCGATCGATTTGATGGGGCTGGTGATCTCGATCTTGCGCTTGTCGACGCTTCCGAGACCGGCTGCCGAGACGGCTTCAGCAACATCCGAAGTCTTGACGGAGCCGAAGAGGCGACCGCCCTCGCCCGCCTTGATCGCGAGAGTCACAGTGTTCGCTTCGAGCTTGGCTTTGAGATCCTGGGCCTCCTCAATCGTGGCGTGCTCGCGCGCAATGCGGGCGGCCTTGATCGAGTCGACCTGCTTTTCTCCGCCGCGGGTCCACGCAACAGCGAAGCCCTGCGGGATGAGGTAGTTGCGGCCGTAGCCGTTCTTTACCTCGACGATGTCGCCTGGGGCGCCGAGGCCGGTGACCTCGTGGGTGAGAATCAACTTAGACATATCGTGGCTCCTTAACGGCCTGAGCCGGCGTAGGGGAGAAGCGCCATCTCGCGCGCGTTCTTTACGGCGCGGGCGATAAGACGCTGCTCCTGCACGGAGACACCGGTGATTCGACGAGCGCGGATCTTTCCTCGCTCGGAGATGAACTTGCGAAGGGTCGCGACGTCTTTGTAGTCGATGACTCCAACGCGGATGGACTTCGCGGGGGCCGCGTTCTTGCCACCCTTGAGAGTGCGGAGGGGCTTACGGCGATCGCCGCTGCTCTTTCCAGCCATGGGATTTCCTGCTTTCTAAAAAAATTGGTTAGAACGGTGTCTCGTCGTTATAGCTGCCCGGTGTGTTCCACACGTCGCCGCTGGCGGACTCGGCCGGAGCAACTGCTGCCCACGGCTCGTCTGCAACCTGGCCGCGACCTGCGCCGCCATTGCCTGCGCCGCCTGCGCCGCCTTCGCGAGAAGACGACGTTCGGGTGACCTGCGCGGTTGCATATCTGAGGGACGGGCCGATTTCGTCGACCTCGATTTCGAAGCTGGTGCGCTTCTCGCCCTCTTTGGTTTCGTAGGAACGCTGCTTGAGTCGACCGGTCACGATGACTCGCGAACCCTTGGTGAGGGAACCAGCAACATGCTCGGCGAACTCACGCCAGACGCTTGCCCGGAGGAATAGCGCTTCGCCGTCCTTCCAGTCGTTGCTCGCCCGATCGAAGCTGCGCGGTGTGGATGCGATGGTGAAGTTCGCCACCGCGAGACCGTTCTGCGTATAACGCAGCTCGGGGTCGCTCGTGAGGTTGCCCACGACGGTGATGACGGTTTCGCCGGCCACGACTACTCCGCGCTTGCGGTTGCAGGCTCGGCTGCGACCGGCTCAGCTGCAACTGGCGCCGACGGGGCTGCCGCAGCTGCGACATCCGCAGTCTTCGCTGCTGTGCCTGCTGTCGCACCGGCCTTGCCAGGAGCTGCAGCCTTGCGGGCTGCCTTCTCTGCAGAAAGCTTTGCGGCTTCCGCGACCTGGGCGATTGCCTCTTCTGCCCGCAGCACCTTGGTGCGCATGACGGCTTCTGAGAGCTTCAGCTGGCGGTCGAGCTCGACTGTCGCATCCGGGTCTGAGGTCAACGCGACGACGGCATAGATGCCCTCGGTCTTCTTGTTGATCTCGTACGCGAGACGACGACGGCCCCAGATGTCTACCTTGTCGATAGAACCACCGGCGTTGCGGATGACATTGAGGAACTTATCGAGCGACGGAGCAACGGTTCGCTCATCGATCTCTGGATCGAGAATTACCATTAGTTCGTACTGATGCATAACTAACCCACCTCCTCTGGACTAGAACGGCCACAGACGATCTGTGACAGGAGGGTTTTGGCATCGTTGTCAATCCCAAATGGGTGCAGACAACCTGCCTAGTGTAGTCAGTCTCACCTGTGTCTATCAAGGAGCACTACACGCATGTCCATCAGGGTTGCTATCGCCGGCGTCGGAAACTGCGCGAATTCACTCATCCAGGGGGTCACGTTTTATCGTGACGCCGACGAAAACGAGGTCGTGCCCGGCCTGATGCACACCCGTTTCGGGCCGCACGCGATCCGCGATATTTCATTCGTCGCTGCTTTCGACGTGGATGCCGCCAAGGTGGGCACCGATCTCGCCGAAGCCATCTGGGCGGGCGAAAACAACACACTCAGGTTTGCCGAGGTGGAAAACACCGGGGTGACGGTGCAACGAGGACCGACACTGGACGGGCTCGGTGAGTATTACCGTGAGCTCATCGAAGAGTCCACTGCCGCGGTCGTCGACGTCGCCCAGGCGCTTCGCGATTCCCACGCCGACGTGCTCGTCTGCTACCTCCCAGTCGGGTCAGAAGAGGGCGCGAAGTTCTACGCCCAGGCGGCACTCGACGCCGGCATCGCCTTCGTCAACGCCCTTCCCGTGTTCATTGCGAGCGATCCAGTCTGGGCCGCGAAATTCACGGCCGCTGGCGTGCCGATCGTCGGCGATGACATCAAGAGCCAGCTCGGAGCGACCATCACCCATCGCGTTCTCGCCAGGCTCTTCGAAGAGCGCGGGCTCGTGCTCGACCGCACCTACCAGCTCAACGTCGGCGGCAACATGGACTTCAAGAACATGCTCGAACGGCGCCGTCTCGAATCCAAAAAGATCTCGAAGACGCAGTCGGTGACGAGCAACATTGATGCCCAGCTCAATTCCCGCAACGTGCACATTGGCCCGAGTGACCATATTCCGTGGCTGGATGACCGCAAACTCGCTTTCGTACGCCTCGAGGGCCACGGCTTCGGCAACGCACCGACGTCCCTCGAATACAAACTCGAGGTCTGGGATTCGCCCAACTCCGCCGGTGTGGTGATCGACGCCATCCGCGCGGCCAAGATCGCTCTCGATGCCGGACTCGGCGGACCCGTTGAGGCGGCATCCGCATATTTCATGAAATCGCCGGCGGTGCAGATGCCCGATCCGGTCGCACGTCAGGCGCTCGAGGCTTTCATCACCGAGCACAGCTAAGGGGCTGAAGCCACTCGACCCGCTGCTAGCGCGCGGCCCACCACGCGGTGAGCCGCTCCGTTGCGACATCCACCTCCAGGGGCCCCTCCTCCAGTCTCAACTCGAGCAGGAATCGATAGGCATCGCCGACCTCGCGACCGGGCTTCAGCCCGAGGATCGCCATGATTTGTTCGCCGTTGAGGTCGGGGCGGATCGCCGCGAGTTCTTCCTCTTCACCGAGCAGCTGGATGCGTTCCTCGAGGTCGTCGTATGCGAAAGCGAGTCGGTCGGCTTTGCGCCGGTTCCTGGTGGTGACGTCTGCGCGGGTGAGGATGTGCAGGCGCTCAAGCAGGTGGCCGGCGTCGCGCACATAGCGGCGTACGGCTGAGTCTGTCCACGCTCCCTCTGTGTAGCCGAAGAATCGCAGGTGCAGCTCAATCAGCGTCGACACCGCAGCGATCGTCTCGTTGTCGTACCGCAGTTCGCGCAGGCGTTTCTTTGCCAGCTTTGCGCCGACGACGTCGTGGTGGTGGAAGGTGACGACTCCCCCCGCCTCGGTTCTTTTGGTGGCCGGCTTGCCAATGTCGTGCAGCAGTGCAGCCAACCGCAGCACCAGGTCGGGTGCTTCACCCGGATGCCGCGAGCGCTCCAGCGAGATCGCCTGGTCAAGCACTGTAAGGCTGTGTTCGTAGACGTCCTTGTGGTGAAAGTGCTCATCTACCTGCAGCTGAAGCTCGGGCAGCTCGGGCAGCACGATGGCGGTGAGGCCCGATTCGACGAGCACTTCCAGCCCGGCACGAGGCGAGTCGGTGCGCAGCAGCTTGGCCAGCTCGTCACTCACACGCTCAACCGAGACGATGGAGATGCGATCGGCCATAGCCGACATGGCCTCCGCTGTAGGCGCATCGATCGTGAACCCGAGCTGCGAGGTGAACCTGGCTGCTCGCATCATCCGCAGCGGGTCATCCCCAAAGGAGACTTCGGGCGCGCCCGGGGTAGTGAGCCGTCTGGCCACGAGGTCTTCAAGCCCGCCCGAGGGATCCACGAGTACCTGGCCAGGCAGCCGCAGCGCCATGGCGTTGACCGTGAAGTCGCGACGAACCAGGTCTGCTTCGAGACTGTCGCCGAATTCAACCTCTGGCTTTCGCGTCTCACCGTCATAGGCATCGGTGCGGTATGTGGTGATCTCGACGGTGTGGCCGTCGATCCTTGCCCCAATAGTGCCGAACGCGCGACCGATATCCCAGTGGGCATCCGCAAGCGGACGAACAACGGCGAGGATCTGGTCTGGCGTCGCGTTCGTCGTGAAGTCGAGGTCGTTGAGCTCGCGACCGAGGAAGGCATCCCTGACCGGCCCACCAACCAAGGCGAGTTCGAAACCAGCGCGCTCGAATGCGAGCGCCAACCGAGAGATGTGGGCCGATTCTGCGAGGTCGGACAGTCTCCGAATAGCCGAAGCGACGCTGTCCATGGCTCCAAGACTAGCGGCGCACAGCTGTTCGTCATCGGTTGGCGCCGAGGTCGCTGCCCCTAGAATCGCTTGAGGCTCAGCGTGCCACAGCGTGCGAGCCGATCGCGCCTATGAAACTTTTCGCCCTTCTCATCACCGTGGCAACGGCCATCGGGGTCGTCGTCGTGCCCGTTTCGGCGGATGCGACCGAGGCGGCCACCGCAGAACCCGCCGTACGGGTCGTCTTCTCCGCTGCAGGCTCGGGTGTCGTCACTCCCGGGGCCGACATTTCTCTCAGCGGCTCGATCACGAACATCTCGTCAATCGACCTGGCTGCGGGAACGGCGACCGCGTATATCGACCGCGATGTCGTGGCAAGCCGCGCTGACCTCACCAACTGGACGACATCCAGCGATTCAGTGGCACTCGACAAACTCGGTTCTTCGCTAGCGAGCGTCACCACGCCGGCAATCGCGCCGGGCCGCACAGTCGCCATCAACATCCTGGTGCCCGCCGCGGCAGTAGGGATCGCCGCTGACGCCGCATGGGGGGCGCGACTTATCGCCATGCGGGTCGCGTCAGGGGAAAAGGAAGTCGGGCAGTCCCGAAGCAGCATCGTGTGGGATTCGGCGAACACCGTCGCACCCGTGTCCCTCGCCCTCGCCACGCCGCTCACCGTGCCCGCGAGCGGAACCGGGCTTATCTCCGCTGCGACTCTCGCGACAGACACAGCTCCAAACGGCCTGCTCACTCGCCAGCTCGACCAGTCGATCGGTCGTCGAATCGCCATCGGCATCGACCCGATGGTGATCGTTTCGATCAGGATTCTCGGGAGTTCGGCGCCGCCAAGCGCGGTCAGCTGGCTTGAGCGGTTGTCCCTCATGACGAACGAGACGTTTCCTCTCACCTATGCGGACTCCGACCTCGCTGCTGCGCACCAAGCTGGTGCGACCGGGATGCTGGCGCCAACCAGTTTCGCGATAGATCCGAAGCTTTTCCCCGGATATACCGCCCCCCCAACAGCGAGCCCGACAGTGACCCCTGCCCCTGACCCCACTGCTACCCCGTTGCCAACCCTGTGGACCACGAAGACCATCGCGAACTGGACATACACTCCATCCCTGGCGGGAGTGGCCTGGCCGAATGACAACACGGTCGTCGGCAAAGATTTAGACGCATTCTCGACCGACGGCTTCACCACAACGATCCTGTCCTCCGGCAATGTTTCGTATCCCGACCTGGACCACACACCGAGCGCATCAGCAACTGTTGACAATAAGTCAATTGCGGTATCGGATTCACAGCTCTCGACCCTCTTCAGGGCGGCCGTCGCCGCCCCAGACGACGAGTCATGGCAGAAGGCATTCGCTGATCTCTCCGCGGGCGTTGCCGTTGTCGCAAACCAGCGCGGGGGCGGCGCGCGCGAGTTGCTCGCCACTCTGGATCGCAGTTCCCCGGGAGACAGCGGCCGTGTCTCGCAGACCATCCAGGCACTGGCGGCCCTTCCCTGGGCATCGATCGGCAAGCTCGCTGATGTTGTCTCATCCGCGACACCGACGACCGCAAGCCTGGCTCCTAAACCGGAGTCCTCCGAGCGGATCAGCACCGTGCGAGCGCTCCTCGCCGCTGAGGCGGCCCTGGGCAGCTTCAGCTCGATCCTCGCTGATCCGACGGTGCTCACCGGCGAAAGGAGGCTCAGCCTGCTCGCTACGCTCTCGAACTCCTGGAACAGTGCGCTGCCGGCCTGGAAAACGCAGGCGGCGAAGTACCAGGCAACCTCAGACAAGACCCTCGCATCAGTGCAGATCGCGAGAACCGGTTCCCAGGCGCTTCTCTCAGACACAGTGAATCTGGGGGTGGCCGTAACGAACGACCTCCCGTGGCCGGTTTCAGTCGCCGTCACGGTACGGTCGCCGACCGGCGCAATCCAGATCGAAAAGGTACCTATTTCCCTTACTGTCGAAGGAAACTCCCAGACCAAGGCGTCTGTCCCGGTGAGGGCTCTTGCGAATGGCGATGTCACCCTCCGCGCATCCCTGGCGAGCGCCACCGGTGTCACCATTGGTCATGGCCGGGACCTCGATGTGAATGTACAGGCGGGCTGGGAATCGCTGATCACGATCATCTTCGCGATCTTCGTTCTTGCCGTCTTCGGTTTCGGCATCTACAGGAACATCGCTAAGCGCAGAAAGAAGAAGCCCCGGAACGGCGATCTGGATGTCGCGGGGTGAGCGAGACCGTCGGAGCGCCTGACGCCGGGGATGACGCAGGAAGAGAGGCAGGCACTTCCGCAGGAATGGGGCGGGCCAGCGCAATCCTCGCGGCGGGAACAGTCGTCTCCCGGGTGCTCGGATTCGTGCGAGCGGTGACTCTCACCACAGCCATCGGTACCGTCGGGATGGCCAGCAATGCGTTCGCGGTGGGCAACCAACTGCCCAACAACGTTTATGCCCTGATCGCCGGCGGAGTGCTCAGCGCGGTGCTTGTTCCTCAAATTGTGAAAGCTGCAGCGCACCGCGACGGCGGCCAGCAATTCATCAACCGGGTTGTGACGCTGGGCATCGTGGTCTTTGCGATCGTGACGGTAGCCGCGACCATTGCAGCGCCCTTGCTCGTCGGGGTCTACGCGCAACCCTCTACGACCGGTCGAGGGTTCACGCCGGCGGCATTCGCGTTGGCGACAGCTTTCGCATACTGGTGCCTGCCGCAAATCTTCTTTTACGCCCTTTACAGCCTGCTGAGTGAAGTGCTCAACGCGCGAAGGATCTTCGGCCCATTCACCTGGGCGCCCGCGCTGAACAACGTCGTCTCGATCGCCGGCCTGATTTTCTTCATGGCGATGTTCGGCACGTCGCACGCCAATCAGTCCGTGGCAGCGTGGGATGCAGGCAAGATCACTCTGCTCGGCCTGACTACCACGCTCGGCGTTGCTGCCCAGGCGCTGATTCTCTTTCTTTTCTGGCGGCGTGCAGGGCTGCGCTATCGGCCCGATTTCCGATGGCGCGGTGTCGGTCTGGGCGCGACTGGCCGAGCTGCCGGGTGGTTGTTCGGCATGATCCTCATCACCCAGCTCGCCGGAATTGTTCAGACCAGGGTCTCGACCATCGCCTCCGGCCACGGCGCATCGGTGCAGGTTCTCCAGCAGGCCTGGCTGCTGTTCATGCTCCCCCACGGTGTGATCGCGGTATCCATCGCGACGGCCTATTTCACTCGGATGAGCGGGCACGCTGCCCGGGACAACCTCGCCGGAATGCGAGCCGACCTCTCCTCCTCGCTTCGCAGCATCGGCATATTCAACGTCTTCGCCGCCGTTGCGATCTCGGTGGTAGCGTTTCCGCTCTCTCGCTTCTTCACCGATACCGGATACCGAGACGTCACAGGCATGGCGCAGGTTATTCTCGCGTTCATGCCCGGCCTCATTCTGTTCAGCATGCTGTTCGTGCTTCAACGCGTGTTCTACGCTCTCGGCGATACGCGAACCCCGTTCTTCATGCAGTGCGTGCAGTCCGGGCTCTTCGTCGTCGGCGCGCTCGCCTGCATTGCCCTCCCTGTCCAGTGGATCGGGGTAGGCATCGCCGCGGCTACCTCGGTGGCAGGCAGTGCGCAGGCTGTCGTCGCCATCGTTCTCGTGCGGAGGCGCATCGGCGGACTTGACGGTCGCATTGTGCTCATTCGTCACCTCCAGTACCTCGCGCTCGCACTGGTAGCCGGATGCGTCGGGCTCGTTGTGGTCTTCGCCCTCGGTGGGTTCTCCCCCGCCGGATTTGCCCAGGCGGACAAGGTCGGTGCTGTCGTTTCCGTCGTCGCTGCCGGAGCTGCAATGGCAATTGTCTACCTGGGGCTGCTAGCCCTCTTCCGTAACCCGGAACTCAGCTCAGCATCCTCCACCATCTCCGCGCGTTTTCGCCGCACGAAGTGAGGCTGAGCGACTCCTGAAGGCGCGGAATAGCCAGCGAATAGGATGTGTTGTACCGGTCAGCGGACGAAGTCGAGTGCTTCGGTCCCTTCAGTCGAGGAGAGCACCACTTGCGCCAGACCATCATCATCGGTTCGGGTCCGGCCGGTTATACAGCCGGGATCTACGCTGCCCGCGCCAACCTCAAACCTCTTCTCATCGCGAGCTCCGTTGAGGCCGGCGGAGAGCTCATGAAGACAACTGAGGTTGAGAATTACCCCGGTTTTCCCGAGGGAATCATGGGCCCCGACCTCATGACCAACTTCCAGAAGCAGGCCGAGAGATTCGGCACCGAGATCGTGCTCGACGACGTCGTGGATCTCGAGTTGGACGGCGACATCAAGCGCGTCACGCTCGGCAACGGTGACGTTCACGAGGCCCTGTCGATCATCTTCGCGACCGGCAGTGCTTACCGCAAACTCGGCATAGAAGACGAAGAGCGCCTCAGTGGCCACGGCGTCTCGTGGTGTGCAACGTGCGACGGTTTCTTCTTTCGCAAGAAGACTATTGCGGTCGTCGGCGGCGGCGACTCTGCAATGGAAGAGGCGACTTTCCTCACCAAATTCGCTGACAAGGTCTACGTGATTCATCGCAACTCGACGCTTCGCGCCTCGAAGACGATGCAGAATCGCGCTCTCGAGAACCCGAGAATCGAGTTCATCTTAAACAAGACTGTCGAGCACATCTACGGCGATGGTGCTGTTACCGGCGTCGGGCTAGTCGATACCGTCGACGGGTCTGAGACGACCCTCGATCTCGGTGGCCTGTTCATCGCGATCGGCGCAGACCCGCGCACCCATCTTGTTCATGGCAAGCTCGATTTTAATGCTGACGGCACCATCGCGGTCGACGGCAGAAGTTCCCGCACGAGCATCCCTGGCGTATTCGCTGCTGGGGATGTTCTCGACCCCACGTATCGCCAGGCTGTCACGGCTGCCGGCTCCGGTACTGTCGCGGCGCTCGACACCGAGCACTTCCTGGCGTCGCTCCCAAAAGACCTCGTGGCGCAGGCGGTCGTTGACCATCAGCCTGAGCCCGTCTCCGCCTAATTTTCACTCCACCGAAAGAGAGATCCAGATGTCCACTGCTAAAGATGTAACAGACGCTAGCTTCAAGGTCGACGTTCTCGACAACGAGAAGCTCGTTCTCGTCGATTTCTGGGCCGAGTGGTGCGGCCCGTGTCGTGCCGTCAGCCCGATCCTCGACCAGATCGCCTCAGAGCATGCCGACAAGATCGAGCTCGTCAAGGTCAACGTCGACGACAACATGGAGATCGCCGCAAAGTACCAGATCACGTCCATTCCGGCCATGAAGCTCTTCAAAAAGGGTGAGGTTGTCAAAAGTGTCATCGGCGCAAAGCCGAAGCCGGCACTCGAGGCCGACTTCGCCGAGTGGCTCGCGTAGCCCAAACCCTCACGGAAGACCCGCCCCCGCCGAGTGGGGGCGGTTTTTTCGCTTAAGCCCGTCTATTCTTGAACCTTCACGCCAACTGACGACCTGGAACAGCCATGACCAGCAACGGAACGGAACAGCGGGGGCCCGGTACAAACCTCGACCCCTGGTATGACCTCTACGCAGACCGCACTGCCGGTCTCGCCGCCTCGGAGGTTCGTGCCCTGTTCGCCGTCGCCTCCCGGCCCGAAGTGGTCTCACTCGCCGGCGGCATGCCGTTCGTCTCTGCTCTCCCTACCGACCTTATCCGGGGTGCGTTCGAAAAAGTGATGCGCGACGAGGGCCCCACAGCACTGCAGTACGGCTCCGGCCAGGGTGTGCCGGCGCTTCGTGAACACATTCTCGAAATCATGGCGATCGAGGGCATCCGAGGAAGCGTGGATGACGTCGTCGTCACCACCGGCTCGCAGCATGCACTCGAATTGGTCACCAAGCTCTTCATCAACCCGGGTGACGTCGTGCTGGCCGAAGGCCCGAGCTACGTCACGGCCATGGTGGTCTTCAAGTCTTTCCAGGCCGAGGTACAGCACGTGATGATGGACGAGCACGGACTCATCCCGCAAGCTCTCCGCGAACGAATCGCCGAGATCAAAGCGCTCGGCAAGACGATTAAATTTCTCTACACGATCCCGAGTTTCAGTAATCCGGCCGGGGTAACCCTCACCTGGGAGCGTCGTCTCGAGATTCTCGAGATCTGCCGTGTGAACGACATCCTCGTGCTCGAAGACAACCCGTACGGTCTGCTCTATTTCGACGGCCCACCACCACAAGCCATGCGCTCAGTGGAAGAAGACGGTGTCATCTACCTGGGAACGTTCTCGAAGACCCTGGCACCCGGTTTCCGGGTCGGCTGGGCTCTCGCGCCGCACGCTATTCGAGAAAAACTCATTCTGGCGAATGAAGCAGCCGTTCTCTCTCCGAGCTCATTCAGCCAGTTCATGATCTCTGAGTACCTGGGCACAGCAGACTGGCGCGGCCAAATCGACACCTTCCGCGGTATTTATCGTGACCGCCGCGACGCCATGCTCTCGGCACTCAACGAGTACCTGCCGCAGCTCACCTGGACAGTTCCGAACGGCGGCTTCTACGTCTGGGCGACCCTGCCCCACCATCTCGACTCGAAGGCCATGCTGCCGCGGGCCGTCAAAGAGCTCGTCGCCTACACCCCCGGCACGGCGTTCTACGCCGACGGCGGCGGCAGAAACAACATGCGTCTGTCGTTTTGCTACCCAACCCCCGACTTTATCCACGAAGGCATCAGGCGGCTGTCGATTGTGATCAACGGTGAACTCGACCTGCTGAACACTTTCTCGCAGACCGCTCCGCTCAAAACTGTCGCACTGAAGCAGGGCTACGACAGTCCCCCGAGTAACATCGCCTGACCGTGAGCGAATTCACTCCCCGCACTGTCGTCGTGCTTGCCGGCGGCATCTCGCACGAGCGTGATGTGTCGCTGCGCTCGGGTAGGCGCGTCGCAGACAGTCTCGCCCAGCACGGCATCAGCGTCGAGTTGCGGGATCCGGATGCCTCGCTCCTGTCGTATCTCGAGGCCACCCGCCCTGACGTTGTCTGGCCCGCCCTGCATGGCGCCAGCGGCGAAGATGGTGCCCTCCGTGGACTCCTCGATGTCATCGGCGTTCCTTACGTCGGCTCGACGTCAGACGCCGCAAGGCTAGCCTGGGATAAACCTACGGCGAAGGTGCTGGTATCCCGCGCGGGCGTATCCACTCCTCGATCCATCGCCCTCTCCCGAGACGCTTTCCGAGAACTCGGCGCACAGAGCGTACTCGACAGCCTCGAGCGTGAACTTCCCGTGCCTTTGGTCGTCAAACCTGCCCAGGGCGGATCTGCACAGGGCGTCACTCTCGTCGATAATCGTGATGACCTGCCCCGCGCGATGGTCGACGCGTACACCTACTGCGACGTCGCACTGATCGAGGAGCGCATCGTCGGAACTGAGATCGCCGTCGGCGTCATCGACAACGGCGACGGCCCTGTCGCTCTCCCCGCGGTCGAGATCCAGCCGCTCTCTGGCGTGTACAGCTTCGAGGCGCGCTACAACGCCGGTGAGACGCGGTTCTACACTCCCGCAAGGCTCAGCACCGAAGTGAGCACCAGGGCCGCTGAAATGGCTCTCCAGGCGCATCGGGCGCTCGGATTGCGACACCTCTCCCGCATCGACGCCATCGTGGACGCCGCGGGAACCCCCTGGTTTCTCGAGGCGAACGTGCTTCCGGGCCTCACCGAGACATCGCTGCTACCCCAGGCGCTCGAAGCGGCAGGCCACGACCTCGGCTGGGTCTATTCTGCGCTCGCAGAGGCCGCCATCCGCGAGTCTCGCTCGTAGGTGCTCCGCTAGCTGAAGCCTGGCTCGTTCAACTCTGCCAGAATCCGGTTGAGGTCAGCAACGGTCGCGAAGTCGATAACGATCGTTCCCTTGCTCGATCCAAGACTCACCTTCACGCGGGTATTGAGTCGGTCGCCGAGGCGGCCCGCAATCTCATCGAGCTGCCCTTGGCGCTTTCCGGCTGTTGGCTTCGCGGCTCGAGCCGGCTTCGTCGTTACCTGGCCGGCGGCCACCTCTGCCGCTCGCACAGAGAGATCCTCGTTCACGATCTTGTCTGCGAGCCGCTCCATAGTCTGCTCATCGCCCGCAGACAGGATCGCGCGTGCATGCCCTGCGCTCAGCACGCCGGCCGCCACCCGATTCTGAACGGATGCAGGGAGCTTCAGGAGCCGAAGTGTGTTGGTTATCTGTGGGCGCGATCGACCGATTCGACTCGCGAGCTGGTCCTGAGTGATCCCGAAGTCGGCCAACAACTGCTCATACGCTGATGCTTCCTCGAGCGGGTTCAGGTTTGCACGATGAAGGTTCTCGAGCAAGGCATCCCGCAACATAGCCTCGTCTGCGGTGTTCTTGACCACGGCGGGGATGCTCGCCAGCCCTAGTCGCTTGCTGGCTCTCAGTCTGCGCTCGCCCATGACCAGCTCGTACTGCGGCTGGCCTGTTGCCGCTCCGGGAATCGGACGTACAACGATGGGCTGGAGCACACCCACTTCCCGGATGGATGCGACCAGCTCATCCAGGTCTTCCTTGACGAAGTCTTTTCGTGGCTGTGCGAAGTTCGGAACGATGTCATCGGGAGCCAGGTTGGCGAGCCGGGCTCCGGGAACTGCAACGAGTGCGTCCTGGCCGGCCTTTGCTGAGGTGGGGAAGAAGACGTCTACTGGCCGCTCGTTAGTTCCTTCGTCGGTCGGGATGAGTGCGCCGATTCCCCGACCGAGTCCGGTGCGCTTGGGCGCGGGCATCAGGCGGGAGCCCCACGACGGGCGATTTCCGCAGCGGCTTCCAGGTACGACAACGATCCCGGCGAATTGGCGTCAAAACTAATCACGGTCTGACCATAGCTCGGCGCCTCCGAAATCCGAACCGAGCGGGGGATGACCGTGCGAAGAACTTCGGCTGGGAAATGCGCCCGAACGTCTTGAACGACCTGGTTGGCGAGGTTCGTGCGCGAGTCGTACATCGTGAGCAGGATGGTCGAAACCGAGAGCTTCGGGTTCAGGTGGCGTTCGATCAGTTTGATGTTGGTGAGGAGCTGGCTGAGACCCTCGAGCGCGTAATACTCACACTGGATCGGGATCAGCACTTCCTGTGCCGCAACGAACGCGTTGATGGTCAGAAGCCCGAGCGACGGTGGACAATCGATGAAAACGTAGTGGAAAAGCTCCTCGCTCTCTTCGAGGAAGAGGTCGAGTGACGTGCGAAGGCGCTGTTCCCTGGCCACCAGCGAGACGAGCTCGATCTCCGCACCGGCCAGGTGAATGGTTGCGGGTATGCAATACAGAGCCTCAAATTCCGGACTCTTCTGCACCACGGTAGTCATTGGCTCATCATTGATGATGACGTCGTAAACACTGATCGTCTCGGAACGGTGCTCGATACCCAACGCTGTCGACGCATTGCCCTGCGGGTCAAGGTCGATGACCAGCACTCGAGCGCCGTTACGGGCGAGCGCGGCTGCCAGGTTCACCGTCGTGGTGGTCTTGCCGACACCGCCCTTCTGATTGGCCACTGTGAATACCCTGGTCTTCTCGGGAAGCGGCAGAGCGTCTGCACTGAGGGCCTGTCGCCTGCGAGTGATATCTGACAGCTCCCGAGCGAGTGGTGTGTCGTCGAATGAGTCGATTACGTTCGTCTCGCTTTCAGGATGTTTCACGTGAAACCTTCTTGGCTATTTACGGTTCAGCTGGGTTGTGACCACCCGGGCGAGGATACAGTCGCTCACCATTCGCTCGACCGGGCCCAATGCAGACTGCAGGTGTCTCCGAAGATCAGTCCACTGTAGCCCGAAAGACGCGAGTGACTTCCGGCAGAATCCCCTCGCCGAGCGTGAGCACCTCGACCTCGCTGAGACGTGCCCTTCTCATGGGCTTGGCTGCCGCCTCAATCTCGTTCTGCACGCTCGCCCCCTTGAGAAAGAGCAAGCTTCCCCCCGAGCGAACGAGTGGCGCTGCGAGCGGGACCAGCGTGGCCAGTGCACTTACCGCGCGCGCAGTCACCTGATCAAGCCATGGACTGAACTTCGCGTTCTCGGCTCGAGCCCGCACCACTTCGACGTTGTCGAGGCCCAACGCAGCACTCTCGGCGATCAACCAGTCCACGCGACGTTCCATCGGTTCGATGAGGAAGAACTGCACGTCGGGTCGTGCAATAGCGAGCACAATTCCGGGTAAGCCCGCGCCACTTCCGATGTCTCCGACCCGGCCCTCAGAAACCAGGGGTGCGAGAAGGGCGCAGTTGAGCACGTGTCTCGTCCACAGCCGCGGCAACTCGAGCGGACCGATCAGGCCGAGCTCCTCTCCTCGGCTAGCAAGATCAACCGTGTAGGCGCGGGCCAGTTCGATCCTGTCCCCGAAGAGAGCCGAAGCTGCTGCCGGCTCTGGCTCGATCGTGTGTGGAATAGTCACCAATGTTTCACGTGAAACTATGCGTGGGAGATAACCGTGTGACGGTCCGAACCTTCGCCTTCGGACTCGGAAACAAACCCACGCGCTGCCACCAAGTCGTGCACCAACTTGCGTTCATACGAAGACATCGAGGGAAGGGCAGCCGACTCAGCGCCGCCCTCGATCCTGTCGACGGCTCGATCGACCAGCGCAGAGAGCTCTGCTTCGCGGGTCTGGCGCGAACCTCCGACGTCGAGAATAAGCCGGGAGAACACACCGGTCTTCGCTTGAACCGCGATGCGAGTGAGCTCCTGAAGGGCAGTGACTGTCTCCGGCTTGGACAGCAGACGGAGGTTACTGTCCTGGCTGGAGTTCACCGACAGGTAGGCGCGACCATCGCGCGCATCGATGTCGATGTCGCCGTCGAGGTCGGTGATATCCAGCAGCTCCTCGATATAGTCGGCCGCGATGTCTCCCTCTTCTTCGAGCTGCTTGACCGACCGCGCTGAATGTGAGCCCGTAGCGCTCTCAGAATCACCTGTGGTTTCAGTTCGGATATCGGTCTCGTCAGCAATGACGTCAGGAGTTGTGTCAGTCACAGGTGTGCTCTCTCTCTAAAACAGGGAAGTCGAGTGAAACTATCTCTTCTTTTTGCTGCGGTTCTTGTTCACCGGCTGAACACGCTGCGTCGTTGCCTTCGGCCCTTCTATCGCGGGCGTCACATCCTCGACTATCGAGAAGCCACGACGCTGCGACTTGCGCGCCAGGCGGGTCTCCCTGGCCAGAGCGGCCTCACTGCCGGGTGTCGGCATGTTGCGAATCACGAGGAACTGCTGGCCCATCGTCCAGAGGTTCGTGGTCAGCCAGTAGAACATGACACCGAGCGGGAAGCTGTAACCAGAGAACGCGAAGACCAGCGGGAGGATGTACAGCAGCATCCGTTGCTGCTTGTACATCGGGCTTGCCTTCATTTCTGCCGACTGGTTCTTAGACATGATCTGCAACTGGGTGATGAACTGTGAGGCGGTCATCAGCACGACCATCACAATAGCTATGACAATGACGGCGATGTTTCCGTTAGCTGTGCTGATGGCGAGGTGCAACGGGGCGATATCGAAAAGCGACGACTTGCCGAAAGAATTCGATAGTTGCTTGTTGAGCAGGCCGATTCCATTCACGCCGGTCTGCGCGTTGTGCAGCACCGAGAACAAGCTGAAGAAGATGGGCATTTGGATGAGCAGCGGAAGGCAGGAACTGAGGGGGTTAGTGCCGGTCTTCTTGTAAAGTTCCATCGTCTCGCGAGACATAGCCTCGCGGGAGAACTGGTCTTTCTTACCCTTGTACTTGTCCTGGATCTTCTTAAGCTGGGGCGCGACCTCCTGCATACGTCGCTGACTCTTGATCTGGCGGACGAAGATCGGGATGAGCGCGGCCCTAATTACGAGAACAAGGCCGACCACCGACAGCACCCAGGTGAACCCAGCGTTCGGGTCGAGGCCGACGAAGCTCCAGAGCGCGTGCCACGCGACGAGGAGAAATTCGACCACCCATTTGATGGGCCAAAGAATGACGCCGAAGAACCCGACGAAGCTATTGATGATGTCTTGCATTACTCAGGTCACCTTTCCGTGGCCAGCTACTACAACAAATCCAAACCGAGTTACGTCGTACTTGTGAACGTGGCGAGCGGGAACATCGTCGACTCCACCTGCCGCCCACGGGTGACAGCGAGCGATGCGGAGGGCGCCAAGGGCGACACCTTTAATCACCCCATGCTGCTGGATCGACCCGAGCGCATACGCCGAACAGGAGGGGTAATACCGACAGACGTCGCCATACATTGGAGAGATCACCGCGCGATAGAGACGGAGAATCGGCACACAACTGTTGCGCGGAACGAGCAGTAGAAACTGCACTACACGCTTCACGCTTGCGTCACACCCTTAGCCAGTGCATGGGATACCTCAGATCGCAGAGTATCCCAGCTAACCTGCGCCGCGCCTGGCAAAGCCCGTATGACGATCTCGGTACCCGCGGGGGTGAGTTCGATCGACTCGCGACTGAGCGCTTTGAGACGGCGCCGCACCAGGTTGCGTTTAACAGCAACGCCGACAGTTTTCGGAACAATAAAGCCGAAACGCACCGGCGACACGCCCGCACCCTGCGAGACGTAGACCACGGTGTGCTCGCCCACTACACGACGACCGCGACGGACCAGACGCCGATAGTCATCGGCGCTGACGAGCCGGTTGGTCCTCGCCAACATCAGTCGGCCAGCAACAATCGTGGCTACGCGGAGAGCTCGGTGCGCCCCTTGCGGCGCCGAGCGCCGAGGATTGCGCGGCCAGCACGGGTACGCATACGCAGGCGGAAGCCGTGCACCTTCGCTCGGCGGCGGTTGTTTGGCTGGAATGTTCTCTTGCTCATGATTCGTTCTCCACGTGTCGGAACTCCGTATGGCCGGCCCGAAAACGAGAGCAGTGCCCGAGGAAGTACAGGTTAGCCAGTACGGCTGAAGTCAACCGATTAAAAATACGTGGTTAATTCGCTGGGGTCAAACGCTGAACTGAAATAGCCCGCATTATCCACACCCCCACGGGACTAGCTTGGCAGCGACATGCCGCCACAAACTAAGGTGGGCCAATACACAAGCGGTGGATAACCCTGTGGGTAACTACGATTCTTCAGCGAGGACACAATGGCAGAGGCAGCCGATATCACCCGGGATATCTGGAGGTCAATCCTTTCCAGCCTGCATGACGATGACCGCATCACTCCCCAACTCCAGGGCTTCCTGAGTCTCGTCGAACCTAAAGGTGTCATGGCGGGAACCCTGTACCTCGAGGTTCCGAACGACCTCACCCGCGGAATGCTCGAACAGCGCATCCGCCTGCCGCTGCTCAATGCGATTACCGCTCTCGACGAAGATCACGCCGTGAGCAACTTCGCAATAGTCGTGAACCCTGACATCAGCCATGACGCCCTCCAGCAGCCGAGCGACGAAACCATCGAGCAGCACTACATCGAACCGACCCCTCCACCGGTCGTGTCAGACACATCGTCGGGTGGCTCACGCCGAGCTGATTCCCGCCTCAACCCGAAGTACAACTTCGACAACTTCGTTATCGGGGGCTCCAATCGATTCGCCCATGCGGCCGCCGTCGCCGTCGCCGAGGCTCCGGCAAAGGCGTACAACCCCCTCTTCATCTACGGTGACTCCGGCCTGGGCAAGACCCACCTCCTGCACGCGATCGGCCACTATGCCGAGAGTCTCTACCCCGGAATCCGCGTGCGTTACGTGAGTTCAGAGGAGTTCACCAACGACTTCATCAACTCGATCGCAAACAACCGCTCATCCGTCTTTCAATCCCGGTATCGGGAGATCGACATCCTGCTCATCGACGACATCCAGTTCCTGCAGCGAGCAGTCGAGACGCAGGAAGCGTTCTTCCACACTTTCAACACCCTCCACGACCACAACAAACAGGTCGTAATCACCAGCGACCTCCCTCCCAAGGCGCTGACGGGGTTCGAAGACCGCATGCGCTCTCGGTTCGAGTGGGGACTCATCACCGACGTACAGGCACCCGACCTCGAAACCCGCATCGCCATCCTGAGGAAGAAGGCCCAGAGCGAGAAACTGCAGGTGAGCGCTGAAATTCTCGAATACATGGCAACAAAGGTCTCGTCGAATATCAGGGAACTCGAGGGAACGCTCATCCGCGTCACCGCATTCGCGAGCCTCAACCGCACGCCGGTCGATATGGCTCTGGTACAGACCGTGTTGAAAGACCTCATCACCCTCGACGAAGACAATGTCATTGCCCCGGTCGACATCATCAATCACACGGCTGAGTATTTCAAGCTCAGCGTCGACGATCTCTACGGATCTTCACGGTCCCAGGCGGTCGCAACGGCGCGACAAATCGCGATGTATCTGTGCCGAGAACTGACAAACCTGTCACTCCCCAAGATCGGGCAGCTGTTCGGTAACCGTGACCATACGACGGTCATGTATGCGAACAAGAAGATCAGTGAGCTGATGAAAGAGCGGCGCTCCATCTACAACCAGGTCACAGAGCTCACCAGCAGGATCAAACAGAACCATCGCTACGGCAAGATGTGAGCGAGAAACTCGCCTTAACCCACATGTGGAAAGTCCTGTGGATAACTGTGAGGAATCGCCGGACAGTTTGTGGGAAATTATGTGCTGCCTGTGGACTGAGTCGCGGCTGATTTACCCGACCGGCTCGGACGACCTGCCTTTCGCCACATCCAGCACACAACTCACACGCGTGTAGTTCCCCGCTCACGGCTGGCCGCGGCCGAGTTACTCACAGTTCGCACAGCGGTTAAGAAGAATGTTCTTTTAACGAAATGAAATTGGGGAAGATAACCCTTGGGTTCTGCCTGCGGAGCGCTGTGCCAGTATTAACCACCCGAACAACAACAACTACGACGGGGTGCCATGAAGTTCCAAGTCAATCGCGACGTCTTCAGCGAAGCAGTCTCCTTTGCCGTCAAGTTGCTTCCACAGCGAACGACGCTCCCCATCCTGAGCGGCATACTCATCGAGACAACAGACTCCGGGCTAACCCTTTCCTCCTTCGATTACGAGGTGTCTGCTCAAACTGAGATCGCTGCGGAGGTCGAGGAGCCAGGAAAGATACTGGTGTCCGGGCGCCTCCTGGCTGACATCGCTAGCCGCCTTCCCAGTGCTCCCGTCGAGTTCTCCACGGAGGAGGGCCGCATCTCAGTGCACTGCGGGTCCGCAAACTTCACCCTGCTCAGCATGCCGGTCGAGGAGTATCCGACCCTTCCGCAGGTCTCGGCACAATCAGGGCTCCTTCCCGCTGAGGCGTTTGCGACCGCAGTTGCGCAGGTCGCAGTTGCAGCGTCGCGTGATGACGTGACGCCGGTGATCACCGGCGTGCAGCTCGAAGTGTCTGAAAATAGCCTCACCCTGGTCGCCACTGACCGGTACCGGGTTGCGGTTCGCGAGGTGGAATGGGATTCGGGTGACACGGGATCGACCGAGACCGTCACCGCACTTGTTCCGGCGCGCACGCTCCAGGAGATTGGCAAGACTTTCGGGCACAGCGGAACTATTTCTGTCGCGATCACCAACACTGACGATCGGGAGTTGATTGCGTTCAGCGCAGAGAAGAAGACGGTTACTTCACTGCTGATCAAGGGAAATTTTCCCCCGGTTCGCCGGCTGTTTCCGGAGACCGTCGACAATTACGCTGTCATCAACACCGCGGAACTTATCGAGGCTGTGCGCCGAGTGTCGCTCGTTCTAGAAAGAGAAGCAGCGCTACGTTTCACTTTCACCATCGATGGGGTGACCCTCGAAGCCATTGGGTCGGAGCAGGCCCAGGCCTCGGAGACCATCGACGCGCACCTCAGCGGCGGTGACACCGTCGTCTCGCTCAAACCGGCTTTCCTGCTTGACGGTTTGGGGGCTATTCACTCGGAGTTTGTGCGCATATCGTTCACAAAAACAGAGAACCCCAACAAGCCAGGCCCCGTGCTCATCACGAGCCAGTCGTCCAAGGACCAGCCAGGGGCAGACAATTACAAGTACCTGCTTCAGCCGAACCTGCTGTTGCGCTGACCCTCGCTTCGGCGTCGAAAGAAGAACACAATGCACATCGGTCTCGTCGGCCTCGGAAAAATGGGTAACAACATGCGCACCCGTCTCGAGAAAGCGAAGATCGAGGTCACCGGCTTCGACTCGAACCCGGCTGTGAGCGACGTTCCCTCATTGGCTGGGCTGGCCGCCGCACTGCCGAAGCAGAAGATCGTATGGATCATGGTGCCTTCGGGCGCGATCACTACGGCTGTGGTGACCGAGGTTATCGAGGTGCTCGGCGACGGTGACATCATCATCGACGGTGGAAACTCGCGGTTCACCGAAGACATCATTCATGCGGCCATGGCTGCTAAAAAAGGCATCCAGTATGTGGATGCCGGCGTCTCAGGCGGAGTCTGGGGGTTGAAAAACGGCTACGGCCTGATGGTTGGCGGTGACCAGAAGAACATCGACACACTCATGCCTATCTTCGACGCGCTGCGCCCGGACGGACCACGCGACGAAGGGTTTGTGCACGCCGGAGAAATCGGTGCGGGCCACTACGCCAAGATGGTGCACAACGGCATCGAGTACGCGCTCATGCAGGCCTATGCAGAGGGTTATGAGCTGCTGGATAAGCGCAAAGACATCATCAAAGACGTCACAGGAATCTTCAAAGCCTGGCAGCGAGGCACAGTTGTTCGTTCCTGGTTGCTTGAGCTGCTGGTGCTTGCGCTGGAGGAAGATCCCGAGTTCGAAGATATCGAGGGTTATGTCGACGACTCGGGAGAGGGTCGCTGGACGATCGAAGAGGCGCTGGCCAATTCGGTTCCGGTGCCGACCATCAGCGCATCCATCTTCGCCCGGTATGTGTCTCGCCAGGCCGGCGAGTCACCAGCGATGAAAGCTGTTGCCGCCCTGCGCAACCAGTTCGGTGGCCACGCGGTCAAGAAGGCTGACTAGCCTCATCCAAAGGACGGCCGCGTGATCGTGACCCACCTGAGCCTCACCGACTTTCGAAATTACGAAACCGCTGAGGTGCCGCTGCAGGCGGGTGCAAACCTCTTTGTTGGCAGCAATGGCCAGGGAAAGACAAACCTCGTCGAGTCGCTTGGCTACCTGAGCACGCTCGGATCACACCGGGTATCAATGGATCACGCAATGATTCGGCAAGGCCAGGACTCGGCGGTGGTGCGGGCGAGACTTCAAAGTGGCGATCGACAGCTTCTGGTCGAGGTGCAGTTGAACAGGTCGACGCCCAACCGGGCTCAGGTCAATCGATCCGTGATCAAAACACGCGAATTGCCACGATACTTCTCGAGCGTGCTCTTTGCGCCAGAGGACCTCGCCCTGATACGTGGGGAGCCCGCGGGCCGGCGACGTTTCCTTGACGAACTCCTCGTGCTGCGGGCTCCGCGGCTTGGGGGAGTTATGGCCGACTATGACCGCGTCGTGCGACAACGCAACACACTACTGAAGTCGGCAAGAGCGTCTGGACTCAAAGAGATGCAGTGGGGAACACTGGAAATCTGGGATGACCGGCTCGTCAGTCTTGGAACGGAGTTGGTCGAAGCTAGATCGACATTGGTGAGCGAACTGCAGCCCGAAGTCTCTGCCAGCTATATCGCTGTGGCTGGCGAGGATCACCGGGCAACGCTGGCCTCTCAGCTCAGCATTTTTACGAGTCACGTAGACGGCGACGATTCGCGGGAGTCAGAACCCGGCTCGTTGCGTCACGACCGACTCACGCCGGACAACATCACCAGCGCGTTCCGTGATGCCTTGGCTCGGCTGCGGCGAGCTGAGCTCGACCGCGGAGTAACTCTCGTGGGTCCGCATCGCGACGACCTGTTACTCGAGCTGAACGGCCTACCAGCGAAGGGCTATGCGAGTCATGGCGAGTCATGGTCGTTCGCGCTGGCCCTGAAGCTGGCATCCGCGACCCTCCTTCGTCGGGAATCAGCAACCGGCGATCCGGTGCTCATGCTCGACGACGTCTTTGCTGAGCTCGACACGCTTCGCCGTGGGCGACTCGCATCAGCAGTGGCTGATTTCGAGCAGGTTCTGATCACCGCCGCCGTCTACGACGACGTTCCCGAGGCACTGACCGCAAATACCGTACGAATCGCCCGCGGGGCGATCGTGGAACCATCATGACGAGCGGTGAAGGAGAGGAGTCGGAGAGCAGGCTGGTCTACCTTCGCTTTCGCCGAGTTTTCGGCGACGGCTCATCGCGTTCCAGTGATGCGCGCAAGCGCGCCAACCGTGAGCCGGGTTCCAGCATCCCCTTCGGGTCTGGCCGCGATCCCGAAGGGCTCGGGTCTGTTGTGGATGCACTAACTTCGCGCCTTGGGTGGAATTCGTCTCTCGCCCAGTCTGAGTTGCTTCAATCGTGGGCTTCAATCGTGGGCGAGGAAACCGCACTGCATTCGACACCGGCATCCATTGACGATGGCATCCTGGCGGTTCGATGTGACTCAACAGCGTGGGCCACCCAGCTGCGATTGATGAGGGTGCAGGTGATGACGAGCATCACCACGAGGTATCCGGATGCTGGCATCGAATCCGTGCGATTCGAAGGCCCGGGGGCTCCCTCATGGAAAAGAGGCCCCAGATCAATTCCAGGGCGCGGTCCGCGCGATACTTATGGTTAGTTAGGCAAAATCAGTCGACTGGCCCGCGAAAAGTCCTCAGACGGCGAAATTCGCCCCATGACACCCTTTGCTTTGGTAGAATTACCAGGTCGTCAAGACAGCATTGGGTTTCTGGTGCCGGGTCGCGAACGATAGACCGATCTACCTGGCAGGAGCCCAATTTCACATGGCAGCGCACACCTCGAATTCCGAGTCTGAAGACAGTTACGGCGCCGATCAGATCCAGGTGCTCGAGGGCCTGGAGGCCGTTCGCAAACGCCCGGGCATGTACATCGGATCCACGGGTCCTCGCGGCCTTCATCACCTGGTCTATGAAGTCGTAGACAACTCGGTGGATGAGGCGCTCGCTGGTTTCTGCGACCAAATCACGATCACGATGTTGAAAAACGGGGGCATCCGGGTCGTCGACAACGGCCGCGGCATCCCGGTCGACCTCAACAAATCCGAGAACAAGTCGAGCGTCGAGGTCGTCATGACCATCCTCCACGCCGGAGGCAAGTTCGGCGGCGGCGGATACTCCGTCTCCGGCGGGCTGCACGGTGTCGGCATCTCAGTCGTCAATGCCCTGTCTTCGCGTATGGACACCGAGGTCCGTCGGCAGGGTCACGTTTGGCGGATGAGCTTCACCAACAGCGTGCCAGACGCACCTCTTGCGCAAGGCGAGGCATCAGATGAGCACGGCACGACCCAGACATTCTGGCCGAGTACAGAGACCTTCGAGACGATCCAGTTCGACTTCGAGACCCTCCGCGCACGCTTCCAGCAGATGGCCTTCCTCAACAAGGGCCTGTCGATCACCATTAACGACGAGCGCAACGGTGAAGACAATCCTCAAGATGTGTCGATCACCTACATGTACGAGAAAGGTCTCGTCGACTACGTCGAGTTTCTGAACTCCTCGAAGAAGGTCGAGGTCGTGCATCCTGACATCATCTCGTTCGAACTCGAAGACACCGAGAACAAGATTTCGCTCGAAGTCGCAATGCAGTGGACCACCTCGTATCAGGAGAGCGTGCACACCTACGCGAACACCATCAACACCCACGAGGGCGGAACCCACGAGGAAGGGTTCCGCGCTGCGTTGACAACCCTCGTCAACAAGTACGCCCGTGAGAAGGGGATCATCAAGGAGAAAGATGAGAACCTCACCGGCGATGACGTTCGCGAAGGGCTCACTGCCGTCATCTCGGTGAAATTGGCCGAGCCGCAGTTCGAGGGCCAGACCAAGACCAAGCTCGGCAACACGATCGCGAAGTCGTTCGTTCAGCGCATCACCGGCGACCAGCTCGGCGACTGGTTCGATCGCAACCCGACGCAGGCTCGCGACGTCATTCGCAAGGCGATCCAGGCGTCCGCCGCGAGAATGGCGGCCCGCAAGGCGCGCGAGCAGACCCGCCGCAAGGGCTTGCTCGAATCGAGCGGGATGCCCGGCAAGCTGCGCGACTGCTCGAGCAACGACCCCTCACTGTCAGAGATCTTCATGGTTGAGGGCGACTCAGCGGGTGGGTCTGCAGTGCAGGGTCGAAACCCGGAGTTTCAGGCGATCCTTCCGCTTCGTGGCAAGATCCTCAATGTCGAGAAAGCCCGGCTCGACCGTGCTCTTGCGAACAATGAGGTGCAGTCGATGATCACCGCGTTCGGCGCGGGCGTCGGCGAAGACTTTGACCCGGCAAAGGCCAGGTATCACAAGATCGTGTTGATGGCCGATGCGGATGTCGACGGCCAGCACATCACGACGCTGCTGCTCACCCTGTTGTTCCGCTACATGCGGCCGCTGATCGATCTCGGCTATGTGTACCTCGCCCAGCCTCCGCTGTACCGGCTCAAGTGGAGCAACTCGCCCCACGAATACGTCTACAGCGATCGCGAGCGGGATGCACTCGTCACAGCCGGGATTGCCGCCGGCAAGCGCATCCCGAAAGACAACGGAATCCAGCGCTATAAGGGTCTCGGCGAGATGGATTACAAGGAGCTGTGGGAGACCACGATGGATCCGGCGACGCGCACGCTTTTGCAGGTGACCCTGGACGACGCGCTGGCTGCTGATGCCATCTTCGACACCCTGATGGGCGAGAACGTCGAGTCACGACGAAATTTCATCCAGAAAAACGCAAAAGACGTGCGCTTTCTCGATATCTAAATACCTCGATCCGCTTTAAGACAGAACTGAGATTCAATGGCTGACGAAGACACCCCGGTAGACGACCAGATCGCCGGTAAAGAAATCGACATCGCGCACGACAAGATCACGCAGGTAGACCTGCAGCTCGAGATGCAGCGGTCGTACCTCGACTACGCGATGAGCGTCATCGTCGGCCGCGCGCTGCCCGAGGTGCGTGACGGGCTGAAGCCGGTTCATCGCCGGGTGATCTACGCAATGTATGACGGCGGCTACCGGCCGGATAAGGGATTCTCGAAGTGCACCCGCGTCATTGGCGACGTGATGGGCCAGTTTCATCCCCACGGTGACTCGTCTGTCTACGACGCTCTCGTTCGCCTGGTGCAGCCGTGGAGCCTTCGCTACCCGCTCGCCCTCGGCCAGGGAAACTTCGGTTCCCCGGGCAATGACGGCGCTGCCGCCCACCGGTACACCGAGACCAAGATGGCCCCGCTCGCAATGGAGATGGTGCGGGACATCGAGGAAGACACGGTCGACTTCCAGGACAACTATGACGGTCGCACCCAGGAGCCAACCGTGCTTCCCAGCCGGTTTCCGAACCTGCTGGTCAACGGATCGGTCGGCATCGCGGTGGGGATGGCCACGAACATCCCGCCGCACAATCTGCGTGAGGTCGGCGAAGGTGCACTCTGGCATCTGGCCAACCCGGAAGCATCCCAGGAAGAATTGCTCGAAGCTCTCGTGCAGCGTATCAAGGGGCCCGACTTTCCAACGGGCGCGCAGATTCTCGGCCTCAAGGGCATTCAGGACGCTTATCGCACCGGCCGCGGATCGATCACCATGCGCGCTGTCGTCAACGTCGAAGAGCTGCAGGGCCGCACCTGCCTCGTCGTCACCGAACTGCCGTACCAGGTAAACCCAGACAACCTTGCACTGAAGATCGCGGAGCTCGTCAAAGAAGGCAAGCTCTCGGGCATCGCCGACATCCGCGACGAGACCTCCGGTCGCACCGGCCAGCGCCTCGTGGTCGTGCTCAAGCGCGACGCGGTCGCCAAGGTCGTGCTCAACAATCTCTACAAGCACACGCAACTGCAGGAGAACTTCGGCGCGAACATGCTCGCGATCGTCGACGGCATTCCCAGGACCCTGGCGATCGACGGGTTCATCACGGCATGGGCAGCACACCAGATCGAAGTAATTGTGCGCCGCACGCAGTTCAGACTGCGCAAGGCCGAGGAGCGGATGCACATCCTCGAGGCTTATCTCAAGGCTCTCGACGCTCTCGACGAGGTGATCGCACTCATCCGTCGCAGCGCAGACACCGATGAGGCCCGCGCCGGGCTGATGGTATTGCTCGACATTGACGAGCTGCAGGCACGCGCGATCCTGAACATGCAGCTGCGCCAACTCGCTGCACTCGAACGCCAGAAGATCATCGACGAGGCGGCAGAGCTCGAGCGACTGATCACCGACTACCACGACATCCTGGCCAAGCCGGATCGCCAGCGCGACATCGTGAGCGAGGAGCTGACCGAGCTCATCGCGAAGTACGGTGATGACCGTCGCACAGAGATCATGTTCGGGTTCGACGGAGACATGAATGTCGAAGACCTCATCCCCGAAGAGGAGATGGTGATCACCGTCACGCGCGGCGGGTACATCAAGCGCACGCGCAGTGACAACTACCGTAGCCAGCATCGGGGTGGCAAGGGAGTCAAGGGAGCGCAACTGCGAGCGGATGACGTCGTCGAGCACTTCTTCGTCACCACGACGCACCACTGGCTGCTGTTTTTCACCAATAAGGGTCGCGTCTACCGCGCGAAGGCGTACGAGGTGCAGGAAGCCGGCCGGGATGCCAAAGGCCAGCACGTGGCGAACCTTCTTGCGCTTCAGCCCGATGAAGAGATCGCCCAGATTCTCGACATCCGCGACTATGCGGCCGCCCGCTACCTAACACTCGCTACCCGAGGTGGCCTGGTGAAGAAGACGGCTCTCACCGAGTACGACACCAATCGCACCGGTGGAATCATTGCAATCAACCTGCGCGAAGAAGACGAACTGGTGTCGGCGATGCTCGTCGAAGACGACTCAGACCTCCTGCTGGTCTCACGCAAGGGAATGTCTATCAGGTTCACGGCATCCGACGAAGCGTTGCGCCCGATGGGGCGATCGACCTCCGGTGTCATTGGGATGCACTTCCGCGAAGACGACGCCCTGCTCGACGCATCGGTGGTGTCGCAGACCGGGTTCGTGTTCGTCGTGACCGAGGGCGGATTCGCCAAACGCACCGCTGTCAGCCAGTACCGGCTGCAGGGTCGGGGCGGTCTCGGTATCAAGG
This sequence comes from Lacisediminihabitans sp., assembly GCA_043746355.1. Lineage (GTDB taxonomy): Bacteria > Actinomycetota > Actinomycetes > Actinomycetales > Microbacteriaceae > Lacisediminihabitans. The sequence continues at coordinate 89,974 of JAYTRC010000045.1, forward strand.
TGGCGAAGTTGCAGGAGACTCGCGGCGACCTCGCCGGCGCCCTGATTGTCGACGAAGACGACGAGGTTCTCGTGGTTCTCGCAAGTGGCAAAGTGGTACGCTCATCTGTCGCTGAGGTTAGCGCAACAGGCCGTGACACCATGGGGGTCGTGTTCGCACGCTTCGCGGACGAAGACAAGATCATCGCAGTCGCGAAGAACAGTGAACGTAACCTGGATTCCCCAGACGAGGAGCCCTCCGAAGGGGGGGCTACTGTCGAGAAAGTGTCTACCCAAGATTCCCAGCCGGGGAAGGACGAACCGATAGATGAGTAGTGTCGCCGAAAAGCTACAGCGCAAATCGCAGCGAGCAGCGCAGACCAAGCAGGTACGACTCAAGCTCGTCTATGTGGACTTCTGGTCTGCGGTCAAGCTGTCGTTCCTCATTGCAGTCGTGCTGGGGATCATCCTCGTTGTGGCAAGCCTGCTCATCTGGGTAGTGCTCGACACGACAGGTATTTTCGGCAGCGTCAACAAGCTGCTGCAAGAGATCCTGAACCAGAAGGACTTCAACGTGACGTCGACCTTCTCGCTCGCGACGGTCGGCCTGTTCTCGTTCGTCATTGCGATACTCAACGTGGTGGTCGGCACCGCGCTCGGTGCCATTACGGCGCTTCTTTATAACTTCAGCGTGCGCATCACCGGCGGCCTCCTGGTCGGATTCACCAACAATTAGCTCGATTTACTGATTCAGACCGGGTGCGATACTCTCGTATCTGCTCTGACTGGATCAGAGTGCACGGGGATATAGCTCAGGCGGTTAGAGCGCTTCGCTGATAACGAAGAGGTCCCAGGTTCAAGTCCTGGTATCCCCACGCAGTACCCGCGTCATTCGGGGCCTTAGCTCAATTGGTAGAGCGCCTGCTTTGCAAGCAGGAGGTCAGGAGTTCGATTCTCCTAGGCTCCACAACTATCACTCGCAGTCGCTTTCGCCGGCTCGATTCGGCGAGGGTTGGCCGGATCGGAATTGTCGATGACGGTGGTCGCGCGCTCCCACGGGCGCGCATTCGCGAAGTAAAGCCGCTGGCCGCCGATGTACCGATTCATCGATTCGTGATTCGGGTCGGGGTGGGAACCATCACGCAAGGCCATGCGTCGCGCTGTTTCCGGAAAGGGAACATCGAGAAAGACCGAGTAATCCCACAGCCCGACGAGTTCGTCGCGGTGAAGGAACATTCCCTCGACGATTATTACTGCATTCGACCCGGCCGCGGCCGGGTCGGACAGCACTCTCTGAAACGCGGAGTAGTCATAGGTGTCGAGCCAAAACCCCTCGGGTGAGTCTCGGCCGCGCGCGTGGCGGATCGGGCGCGGGTGGAGAAAGTCATCCAAATGGATGACAAGCGATGGTCGCCCGACCACCCGCTCGCGAAGCGCGGTGGCGAAGGTCGTCTTCCCGCTGCCGTCGACGCCATCCACGCCTACGAAAATTGCTCGATCCTGGGGAAGATCCCCAGTAAGCGCCCGAGCAATCGCGTCGACGATCCCCCCGTTCACGATGGCCTCCGCCGGCGAATTTCGGCGCGAGGTGCAGGAGTGCTCACAACGATGTTCCAACTCGTCAACGTTGTGGGACCTCCGGCGCGCAGGTCATTCACGAAGCAAAACGTCGCTGGCAATCCCCGACAGAGATTCTCCGTTGGGCGGGAGCCGCGGTGCGGACCGACGAGTCAGGCGGTCGCGGGCTCGTCGGCGTCGTCGCTGTCGTCACTCACCCAGAGCTCGTCGTCTGCGCGCAGCGTCTGCCAGGCCGCGTATGCCACGCCAGCAACCGCGACGAGCCCGACGGCAATAAGGATGTAGCGGCCGGGGCCAGCACTCTTCTCCTGCTTAATGCCAACCTTCGAGCCGATGTCAGAACCGGTCTTACCCACTTTGGCCATGGCGTCTTTCACCCGGGGGTCTTTGGCCACTTCGAGTAGCGCGAGCAGCGAGGCCATCGCTGAGGACGCCGCCGACGATACCGCAGGGGCAATGTCGTTGCTCACGCGTTCGCGGGCCGCCTCTGCGGCGTCACGCAACCGAGGCGCAACCTCTTCACGGCCGAGCTCAGCGGCGTGATGCGTTGCTTCGCGAACCACGTGGCTGGCACGCTCGAGAACCTCTTTCTGGTCATCCCACAGATCGGATGCCGCCGAGCGGAGCTGCTTTAGTTCTTTCTTACGCTTGCGGGTGAGAGCCATGGGAACCTCCGTTTATCGAGCCGTGAACCAGCCAATACTTTCATGCCTGCTGGCAAGCACATAGCGAAAGCCTGTGCATAGCCTGAACGGGCGATGATGCTGTGGAAGAATGAACCCATGGCATTACACACCCAAGTAGCTACGCTGCACACTACGCTCGGCGACATCAAGGTCAACCTCCTCGGAAACCACGCCCCCAAGACAGTTCGCAACTTCGTCGGTCTGGCCACCGGCGACATCGAGTGGACCCACCCGGCTACCGGCAAAGTCTCGAAAGACCCCCTGTACGACGGCGTCATCTTCCACCGGATCATCGACAACTTCATGATCCAGGGCGGCGACCCACTCGGCCAGGGAACCGGTGGCCCCGGCTACAACTTCGACGACGAGATCCACCCCGAGCTGAGCTTTACGGAGCCGTACGTTCTCGCGATGGCAAACGCCGGCTCGCGCAACGGCAAGGGCACCAACGGCTCGCAGTTTTTCATCACGACGGTGCCGACCACCTGGCTGCAGGGAAAGCACACCATCTTCGGCGAGGTAGCCGATGAGGAATCGAAGAACGTGGTCAAGAAGATCGAGGCTGTCGAGAAGGATGCGCGAGACAAGCCGCGCGAAGACGTCGTCATCAAGTCCATCACCGTCGAAGACGTTTAAGGCACCGGACCTTCAGTGACCCAGTTGCCGGACACTTCGGCGAACTATTGCTACCGGCATCCAAACCGCCAGAGTTTTGTTCTCTGCCAGCGGTGCGGGCGCACCATCTGTCCAGAGTGCCAGACTCAGGCGGCAGTCGGGGTGCACTGCCCTGTGTGCGTTCGGGAGTCCAGGCAGTCAATGCCGAACACTCGCCCGGCTGTTGTCACTGCGATCAGGCGCGGCGTGCGGACGACGGATGCGCCGGTGGTCACATACGCGATCATCGCGGTTTGCGTCGTCGTGTTTCTCGCCGAGGCGGCGACAGGACTGCTGTCGTCGAATACCGGTGGCCCTGTCTATCAGCAGCTCGCCTACGTTCCCCCGTTGACCGCAACACAGCCGTGGCGCATCATCACGACACTGTTCACTCACGCGTCAGTGCTGCACATTCTGTTCAACATGTTCTCGATGTTCATTTTGGGTCGGCAGATAGAGCCGATGATCGGGCGCGTGCGCTTTGCGCTGTTGTTCCTGCTCAGCGGGATCGGTGGGTCAGTGGGCGTTCTGCTGTTCGCGCCTAACACGGCGGTGGTGGGCGCATCCGGCGCGATCTTCGGGCTGTTCGGAGCATATTTCGTTATCGCCAGGCATCTTGGCGCCAACGCTACCCAGCTCATAGTCGTGATCGCGATCAACCTCGGCCTCGGTTTCATCGTTCCGGGGATCGCCTGGCAAGCCCATGTGGGTGGCCTCGTCATCGGCGCACTGGTCGGGTTCGTCTTCGTGCGCACCCGAAGTCGCAGCCAGAGGATGACGCAGACGCTCCTGGTCGTCGCGGTGGCGGTCGGTCTCGTGGTGCTCGCCGTTGTCGGCGTGTTCCTTCTCGGTGCTCGAGGCTGACCGACAGCCAAGGCGACCGACAAAGTTATCCCCACCTTGTTCCACAATGGGGATAACTACACCGGTGTAGTTATCCGGTGGGTCTGACAGTCTGGCGTCAGCGCCAGCGAGTGGTCATGAGGAATCCCAGGAAAAGGATTCCGAAGCCGACCAGGATGTTCCAGTCGCCGAACTGCGGAACCGGGAGCTGCTGCGAACCGCTGACGTAGAACACGATGATCCAGGCGAGTCCGATGATCATCAGGCCGAACATGATCGGCTTGAACCAGATCGGGTTCGGAACGTCGTCTCCTCCACGCGTCTGCTCTGACGGGGCGGGCTTCGTACGAGAATTCGATCTGGCCATTCCGGAATTGTAGCGTGAATGACCCTGTGCCTCCCGGGTGCGAAACCCCGGGCACCGCCCGCAAAGGTCGAGAGCTTAGAATCGCTGGATGAGCGACATCGAGCGGGGGCGCCGGGTCAGAGCCGGGGGCGGGCGACGCCCGCGGTTCAGCGTCGTCGGGCTGCTCGGCGAACTGCTCATCACCGCGGGTGTACTCGTCTTCCTGTTTCTCGGCTGGCAGCTCTGGCTTAACGACCTGATCGTGGGAGGGGAGCAGAACAAAGCCGGTGTCTCTCTTGCCCAAAACCTCAGCTCGGTGCCCATTCACGTGCATACCGGTGCCATCGACTACGGAACTCCGAAATTCGGATCAGCGCCGGCCAATGCCCAACAGTTCGGCGTCATCTACATCCCGCGACTCGGAGTCACCTATGCGCGGCCAGTCTCAGAGGGAGTCGGAACAACTGATGTTCTCGACAAGAACGGCATTGGGCACTACCCGGGAACGCAAATGCCCGGGGAGATCGGCAATTTCGCCGTGGCAGCGCATCGCACCACCCATGGTGCGCCGTTCCACGACATCGCGACACTGCAGGTCGGCGACAAGATCTACGTTCAAACCGCTGACGGCTATTACACCTATGTCTTCAGGGGGCTCGAGTACGTGCGACCAACGGGCGTCGGCGTACTCGACGCTGTTCCCGAGTTCACTGGAATCAAGCCGACGGATCGAATCATGACCATGACGAGTTGCAACCCGATGTTCTCAGCGTCAGAGCGAATCATCGCCTACTCGTCGCTCGAGTCGTGGCAGCCGACATCCGCCGGTGCCCCAGCGGCCATTGTGGCCACCGTCACGGCAGTAAAGGGCTGATCGAGTGTACGCAGCTCTCTGGCACATCATGCCTGGCCCGCTCTGGCTTCGGATCGTGCTCATGATCGTCTTCTTCGGGGTGATCGTGACGCTGCTGGCTGTGTTCGTCTTTCCCTGGCTCAATACATTCGTCAACGTCAATGACGTGACAGTAGGAAATAAATGACCCGCGTTCTCGTCATCGACAACTACGACAGTTTCGTCTATACGCTCAACGGATACCTGCTGCAGCTGGGTGCCGAGACAGAAGTGATACGCAACGACGCCTTCACAGCGGCGGATGCCGCTGCGACCATAGCTGAGTACGACGCGGTGCTGCTGTCACCGGGCCCGGGCACTCCGGCATCCGCGGGAGTATCGATTCCGATAGTTCTCGCGGCGCTCGCGTCTGGGCAGCCGTTGCTCGGCGTCTGCCTCGGGCACCAGGCGATTGCCGAGGCGCTCGGGGCGACGGTCACCCATGCCGATGAGCTCATGCACGGCAAGACTTCTCTCATCACTCACGATGAGAGCGACTTTTACCGTGACGTGCCGCAGCCGTTCACCGCGACGCGGTACCACTCACTTGCGGTGGTCGACTCGACTGTTCCGCAGCAGCTCGGAGTGACATCCCGCACAGCAGGCGGAGTGATTATGGGGGTACAGCACGAGTCTGCGCCTCTGTTCGGAGTGCAGTTTCACCCGGAATCCGTGCTGACCGAGGGTGGATATCTCATGCTCGCCAACTGGCTCGACGTCGCGGGTCTTTCGAGCGCGCGCGCAGCCGCGGAGGGCCTGACGCCGCTCGTCAACCTCGCCTAGAACCGTCACCCCCGCCCGGGCGTGTGGTTCGACGCTCGACCGAGCGAAGCGCGCCTCAGCCGGTGCAGTAGCGGATCGTGATTGCGGAATGCTGGGGCTGGTTTGCCCCGGTGACTGACTGGGACGTCACGTTCCCACCGGTGCACGTACTTTCGCCCACCGGGGTGATTTGCAGCTGCAGCGCGGTGAGTGCCGAGTTGGCTGCGCCAATGGGCTGGCCGACGACCGAAGGAACATCGATGAGTCCGTCAGAAACCGTGAGGTTGATCGTGTCGCCCTGGCGAACGCTCGCGCCCACGGCGGGATCGCTACTGATCACCGTTCCAGCGGCGAGGGAAGCTGAATGAGCTGGCGTAGAGGTACCGTAGACGAGTTTCACGTTTGCGAGTGCGGTCTTGGCGTCTGCCTCGCTCATGTTTGCGACACTGGGCACCAGCACCGAGCTCTTGCCCACTGAGACCAGCACCTCAACTGCTTGCCCCTTGCCAACCTTGGTGCCCGCCTTCGGGGTGAGGCTGATGATGCTGCCCTGCGGGACGGTGTCGCTCGAAGACTCTGATTTCTGCGGCAACAGACCGACAGCGGTGAGCTCTTTAGCTCCGGAATCGTAGGTCTGGCCGACCGCCGAAGGCACTTCGACCGAGAGGTCGTTCCCGAGCGTCGTCGGCGGGAGGTTGACAACCCAGAACACGACGCCGAACAGGATGACCGCGACAGCGGCGATACCGACCCAAATCCACGCGACGGGCGGGCGGTTCTGCGTGCGGACCGCGCGCTCGTCATCGGGGGCAGAGAGCTGGCGGAGAGCCGCCTCAGACCCGGCGGTAGCGTTCGGGTTTATGCCGAAGAGCGTCGAGTTGAAATCGTTCGCAGCCGGAAGTCTGAGCGTCGGGATCTCACCATCCGCCGCTGCCTCGAGATCCGATCGAAACTCGGCGGCAGTCTGAAATCGCTCGAACTTGTCTTTAGAGAGGGCGTGGAGCACAACGGCGTCGAGGGCGGGCGACACCATCGGGTTTATGCTCGACGGAGCCACGGCGGCTTCGCTGATGTGCTGGTACGCGACGGCGGCAGCGCGATCTCCCCGGAAGGGCGGCCGGCCGGTCAGGAGTTCGAACAACACGACGCCGGTCGAGTACAGGTCGGTGCGGGCATCCACCGTCTCCCCACGGGCCTGCTCTGGCGAGAAGTACTGCGCAGTACCCAGCACCGCACTGGTGTCGGCCACCGTCGCAGAGTTGTCGGAGACAGCGCGGGCGATGCCGAAATCCATGACTTTGACCTGGCCGTTTTGAGTGACCATGATGTTGCCTGGCTTGATGTCCCGGTGAACGAGGAGAGCACGGTGGCTGTACTCGAGGGCTGTGAGCACCCCCGAGATGATGCGAACAGCCTCTTTGGGATCGAGCGGACCGTCGGCGATGATGTCTTTCAGGAGTCGGCCATCGACATATTCCATGACAATGAACGGAACCTGCGTCTCGACGCCGTTCGCCTCTGTAACGGTTTCTTCACCCGCGTCAAACACGCGAACGATCGTTGGGTGGGCCATCCTGGCCGCTTTCTGGGCCTCCTCGCGGAAGAGGAGACGAAACTTGGGGTCACTCGCCAGTGCCGGCTTCAGCAGTTTGATCGCAACCCGTCGACCGAGCCTGGAGTCGGTGCCCACGTGCACGTCGCTCATGCCACCACGGCCGATGAGCGCACCAACCTGGTAACGGCCGGCGAGCAGGCGGGTACCTTCAGTCACGAGTCATCTCTCTTGGTCAGTGCAGAGTCGTTCCAGTGTAATGCGTGCCCTCTAAAGGTGTTGTCAGATGCCAGTGACAGTCAGGGTCGGGGAGGCCGCCGACACGGCTCCCGAGCACACCGCGACATACGAGATCGTGTTGTTGCCGGCGGTGGGCGACAGCTTGTACTGGATGGTCGTAGTGCTCGCCGGCAGCATATTGGCTGGCGTGAAACTAGAACCGGTGCTCGAGGTGACGGTGAAACCGGTCAGCGTCGACTGGTTCGGGCAACTGTTGTAACCGGGGATGCCGAGCGCCACGGTTGATCCCGCTGCACCCGTGGCTGGGCCGGTGAGCGCTGCGGGTGCCGGCGGTGTCGGGAAGTCGCCGTAGAACTGCACCGTGACAGTGTCGCCCTTGTTGAGATTGCCGACAGGGTTGACCGAGAATGCCGTGTTCGCGTCCGGCGGAGTGGGTGGAGTTCCAGCAGCCGGTACCAGGTTTCCCGACAGGCCGTACTGAGAAAGCAGCGCATTCACCTCGGCAGGCGACTTGCCCTTGAACTGCGCCTGGGTGATCGTGACCTTCGAGCTGGTCGGCGTGAGGGACGGGCTCGGGCTCGGGCTCGGGGTCTGTGAGGGCGAAGCGGACGGGGTGTTCGATTTGATCGGCTTCGCCGAAGGGTGGGCGATGAGTGCGATGAGAGTGCCGATCAGCACCACCACCAGAATGCCGATAAGAGCGACGAGGGGCCAGGTCCAGGGGTTTCTGCCCTTGGTTGGCGGAGGTGTAGTCGGCGGAATCGCGCCGCCAGCGGCCGGCATCAGACGGGTCGCGGCCTGCGTGTCTGGGCTGGAGGCTCCGAAAGCCGCTAGGGATGCACCAGCGATGACACCAGGCACGGATGCCGCAGCAGCAGCGACATCCCCACGCCGAAGCGCCTGTGCGGCACGGGCGAGGTGGGCGGCCGAAGCAGGGCGGTCAGCGGGGTTCTTCGCGAGGCAGGAATACACCAGGTTACGTACCGGCTCCGAGATCGTGACCGGAAGGTCTGGTGCCGTCTCGTTGATCTGGGCCATCGCGATGGCGACCTGCGATTCACCGGTAAAAGGCCGACGGCCCGCAAGTGCTTCGTACGCGACGATGCCCAACGAATAGATGTCGGTGGTGGGCGATGCAGGATGCCCGCTCGCCTGTTCGGGTGAGAGGTACTGCACCGTGCCCATCACCTGACCCGTCGCCGTGAGTGGCACCTGGTCTGCGATTCGCGCGATGCCGAAGTCGGTGATTTTGACCCGGCCATCCGGAGTGATCAGCAGGTTGCCGGGCTTGATGTCGCGGTGCACGAGCCCGGCGGAGTGGGCCGCATGCAGGGCGTTCGCCGTTTGGGCGACGATGTCGAGAACTCGATCTGTCGAGAGCACTCGCTCGCGCTCGAGAATGGTGGAGAGGGCCTCGCCGGGAACGAGTTCCATGACGAGGTAAGCGCTGCCCTCCTCCTCGCCGTAGTCGAAGACATTCGCGATTCCCTCATGGTTTACCAGCGCCGCGTGTCTCGCCTCCGCGCGGAAGCGCTCGAGAAAAGTCGGGTCGCTCATGTACTCGTCTTTGAGGATCTTGATGGCGACCGTGCGCCCGATCACAAGGTCGGTGGCCTCCCAGACCTCGCCCATGCCGCCGATGGCGACGCGGCTGGAGAGCTGGTAACGCCCTCCGAACGTGAGGCCGCTGGTGGGTCTCATTTGTTCAACACCGCCTCGATGACTTTCTTTGCAATTGGCGCCGACACCACGTTGCCGATGCTGTTCTGGTTCTCGACGACCACAGCTACCGCAACCTGGGGATCGGAAGCCGGAGCAAAACCGGTGAACCACACTGTGTACGGCCTGCCAACGCCGTTCTGTGCTGTGCCTGTCTTACCGGCCACATCGACTCCGCTAATTCTTGCATTACTGGCCGCTCCGTTATTCACGTTGTTGATCATCAGCGTGGTCAGCGTCGAGCTCGTCGCGGCGCTGATCGGGTGGCCGAGAACCGTCTGCTCGAATGGCTTGATGACCGTGAGGTCGGGAGCGGTGATGTTCTGCACCAGGGTCGGCTGCATCAGGGTTCCGCCGTTTGCAATCGCGGCCGAGGTCATCGCGATCTGCAGGGGAGTCACCCTGTCGTCGAATTGCCCGAATGACGACAGGAGCACCTGCGGAGCATCCATTCCGGCTGGGTACGTACTCGGTGTGACCGACATCGGGATGTTCAGTGACTGGCCATAGCCATATGCCTTCGCGTACTTAGCGATGAGGTCTTGTCCGAGCGCCTGCCCGAGCTCGGCGAATGGGATGTTGCAGCTCAGCCGGAGGGCTGTCGCAATGGAGACGGTAGCGCCCCCGCCACACGAGCCGCCCTCTGCGTTGTTGATGTAGGTCGAGCTGTCTGGCAACCGCAGTGTGGGCGGGTTGAGGAACGTGCTGTCTGGCGTGTATTTGCCGCTGTCGAATGCGGCCGAGGCGACGACCAGCTTGAAAACGGAGCCGGGGTGGTAGAGGTCACCGGAGATAGCTCGATTGATCAGCGGGTGCTGGGGGGACGCGAGCAACTGCTTGTAGGTGGCGATCACGGACTTGGAGTCGTGCGACGCTAGCACGTTCGGGTCGTACGCCGTCTTGGATACCATCGCGAGAATGGCACCGGTCTTCGGGTTGATGGCGACCACAGCGCCGTTGTAATTTCCCAGCGCGTCGTATGCGACCTGTTGCACCTTCGGGTCGAGCGTGAGTGCGACTGAGGCACCCTTAGGAGTCTGCCCGGTGAGAAGCGCATTGATCTTGTCGAGAAACTGGTCATTCGCAGTGCCGCTGAGATAGTCGTTGAGAGCACCCTCCATGCCAGTGTTGCCCTGGTTGAGAGTGAAATAGCCCGTGACGGTGGAGTAAAGCTGGGGCTGGCTGTATACCCGCTGGAACTTGTAGACGTCACTCGAGGCGACAGATTGGGCTATCGGCTGGCCCTGCACGAGGATCGGCCCGCGCTCAGCCGAGTAGCTGTCGTAGAGAGTTCGTACGTTGTGCGGGTTATTGCGCAGGCTATCGGCCTGAAACACGGTGATGACGGTACTCGACGCAAAGAGCGCGACGAACATCAGCAGCACTACGGCACTGAGCCGCTTGAGCTCGCGATTCATTCGACCACCAGCCTGGGTTGGTTGCGAACACTGTCTGAGAGCCTGAGCAGGAGCGCCGCGATGATCCAGTTGGCTAACAGCGACGACCCACCTGCGGCGAGGAAGGGAGTCGTGAGCCCGGTCAGCGGGATCACCCTCGTCACGCCGCCGATGACGATGAAGACCTGGAGTGCGATGACGAACGAGAGGCCCACGCCGAGCAGCCGACCGAAGTCGTCTTGCCCCGCAAACCCGATCCTGAATCCGCGCGAGACGAAGAGCAGATAGAGGGCGAGTATGGCGAACAGCCCGACCAGGCCGAGCTCCTCGCCGAGGCTGGCGATGATGTAGTCGCTCTCGGCGAGCGGCACAATGGTCGGTCGCCCTTGGCCGAGACCCGTTCCGATGAGCCCGCCGTGAGCAAGCCCGAACAGCCCCTGCACGAGCTGGTAACTCCCGCCGATCGAGCCGTAGATCTTCGGGTTGAATGGATCGAGCCACGCGGAGAAACGCCCATGCACATAGCTGAGCACCTGCGCTGCAATCACGGCGCCGCCGAGAAACAGCGTGAGGCCGAGGATGACCCAGCTGATTCGGCCCGTCGCCACATAGATCATCACGAGGAACAGGCCGAAGTAGAGAAGCGCTGTACCGAGGTCATGCTGGAAGATGAGCACCGCCATAGACGCAGCCCAGATCACCAGGATCGGGCCAAGGTCGCGCGCGCGCGGAAGCCGGATTCCGAGCACCTTGCGCCCCACCATCGCCAGGCTGTCACGAGCCGTCACCAGGTACCCGGAAAAGAAGATGGCGAGAGCGATCTTCGCCAGCTCTCCTGGCTGAAAAGTGAACGACCCGATGCCTATCCAGAGCCGAGCACCGTTGACCGTGCGACCGATGCCGGGCAGCATCGGCAGCAACAGAAGCGCGATACCGACGAACATCGCAACGTAGCGATAGCGCTGAAGAACACGGTGGTTGCGGATGAGCACGAGAACCGCGATGGCGATGACCATCGCCATCGCCGTCCACGCCACCTGCCGGATACCAGCGGACTCCCACCCGGTGAACTTCTTTGCGAGATCGATGCGATAGATCTCGGCGATGCCGAGGCCGTTGAGCAGGATTATGACGGGAAGGATGAACGGATCGGCCTCGGGCGCGACGAAGCGCAGTACGACGTGCAGCCCGATAGCCAGCAGCCAGAGCGCACCCCCGAGGATGAGCATGTGCGGGAAGAGCCTGCCAAGCGCGCCGAGCTGCACGAGCACGAGCCCGAACTCGACGATCAGGCACGAGAAAATCAGAAGCGCCAGTTCGAGGTTGCGCAGTTTTGCTGGCACCCGGAGTCTCAGCCGGATCGTATTTGTGAAAGTCGAGCGGGGGCTCGAATCGACCGGGGCCGGGATCACATATTTCGAGGCGCTCTGAGACGTCATTTCGTGTCAGCAGACAGTCTCGAAATGATGCTTTTCGCATCAGCAAGGTCGGCAGCGCTGATCGTTGCAGTCACGGTCTGCCTCGTGTACGCGGGCAGGTCGCTCAGTCGGATGCTGGTCTGCTGGTAGACGCTGTGAAGCGAGACGGGCCCGATGTCCTGCTGGATTCCGCGATAGATGGCAACGGTCTGGCCGTCGGATCCGACAAAGTAGTGCGTCTGGGTGATGCGGTACCCGACGATAAGCCCCGCGATGATCACCACCACCACAACCACTGCACCAATGAGCCACGCCATCCGCCGGTTGCGCGCCCGATGACGGTCTTCGAGAATCAGCTCGTCGAGGTATTCCTCTGACTCCGGCTCGAAGTGGCTGTCTTCCTGTTGCGTGGATTTGAGCGGATGAAGCAGAAGCGTCGGAAGACGTAGTGGCCGCCGCCCGGTCTCACCCTCGAAGGTCAGCGGCAGTGCCGCGGAGCCCACGACGACGTGGGGACTGGCCGAAGAATCCCCGGACTCGTCGATGTCGACCAGTACGACGGTCACATTGTCTGGCGCGCCCTGGTCGAGGCTCTCCTTGATCAGACGGTCTGCCGCCTGCCGGGTATCCGCGAGGCCGCTGAGCACGATCTCGATCTTCTCGTCGGAGACGTAGCTCGAGAGGCCGTCTGAACACAGCAGCCACCGGTCGCCCGGTTTCGTGTCATGCACCGTTGTGTCGATCTCGGGCGACGCATCCACGTCTCCCAGCACCCGCATGAGTACAGAGCGCCGCGGGTGCACGGCGGCCTCCTCCTGCGTGATCCGACCGCTGTCGACAAGGCGTTGCACGAACGTGTGGTCAGCGGTGATCTGCGTGAGCTCGTTGTCGCGGAGCAGGTAGATGCGTGAGTCGCCGATGTGGGCGATGGCCAGCTCATCCCCTGCGCGCAGGATGGCGCTCACCGTCGTGCCCATGCCCATGAGTTCCGGATGCTCGAAGACAGTCTCGGCGAGAAGCGAATTGGCTGCGATCAGTGAGGCTTGCAGGGCGAACTCGGCGTCGTTGGCAGACGCGTATTCCTTGTCGGCCTCCATTACCCGGGTGAGAGCGATGGCTGATGCGACATCCCCGCCGGCGTGGCCGCCCATGCCGTCGGCAACGACAAAAAGGTGCGTGCCCGCGTAGCCGGAATCCTGGTTGTTTGCCCGGATCTTGCCGACGTGCGAGACGGCAACACTCTTGCCTGTACCTGCCATGCCGCTACCGCCGAAGTTCGAAACTGGTCGTGCCGATCCTGATCGGTGTATTGAGTGGGACCGGGGTGGGAAGCGTGACCCTGGCGCCGTCTAGGAAGGTGCCGTTGGTCGAGTCTAGGTCTTGCACAACCCAGTTGCCGTCCCAGAGCATCAGCCGCGCGTGATGGGTTGAGGTGTAGTCGTCACGGATGACCAGGCCACTCTCACTCGAGCGACCGATGGTCAGCGGCTCCTCAGGGAGGGTGAGTTCGAGCCCCTCCTTCGGACCAGACACGATCACCAGGCGGGTGGCGGGACCGCCGGATGCCGCGATCGGCTCGGTAATCGGCGCGCGACTCTGGGGCACTGCGCTGGCGAGGAAGGGGGCAGCCGCAGCAGCTGCCGGTTGCTGCGGTGGCAGCTTCCGAACCCGCTGGCCGAACAGGTCGGAGCGGAGGGCATAGACGACAGCGAAGATGAACAGCCAGAGCACTAGGAGCAGTCCGAACCGCAGCAGCAGCAGGGTGAGTTGGCTCATCCGGCGTCACCGCCGCGCTTTTCGTCTCGCGTGCGCAGGTCGCTGAACTGATCGACGTCCGCTGACTGGGCTAGCACTCGGAAAACGATACGGGTTCTGCCGATCTCGATGACAGAATCCGGCGGGAGTGGCGCTTTGCTGACTCGAACGCCGTCGAGCTGGGAGCCATTGGTTGACCCCAGATCGTTGACCTCTGCCCGCGTGCCATCCCAGAGAATCTCGACGTGCTTACGCGAGATTCCCGGGTCATCGACAGTGATGTCGGCGTCACTGCCACGGCCGATGACCGTGCGGGACTTGAGGATCGGGTAGCGCGTACTGCCAACGTCGAGCACGGGGTTCCACGACACGGTGCCCGTGACGCTCACGGAGGCAATCTGCAGAACACCATCGGTGAGCGCGGAATCCTCGTCGAGCGTGATGCCGATCCCCCCGGCGAACTGGTAGTGCTGGGCGGTGGCGTGCTGCAGCACGAGCTGGGTGAGCTGGTCGATAAGCACCGGGCCGATTGCCGTCATCCGTTCGAAGTCCCCGGGCGCGAGGCGAACGGTGAAACGGTTGGGGACCAGGATGCGGTCGCGCGCGACAACCGCGGCTTTCGTGTCGAGCTCACGGCGGAGGGCAGCGGTGATCTCGATCGGCTGCAGGCCAGACTTGAAGGTCTTGGCGAAGGCCCCGTTGACCGCCCGCTCAAGACCTCGTTCAAAGCTGTCCAACAGGCCCAATGGTCTCCCTCGCTGCCACGCCATATACCTGACTGATGTTAGCCGCTGGCACTGTGATCCCGGCCTTCGCCTGCCCGCAATCGCTGTGCTAATCTCGCTTAGTCTGCGCGAGTGGCGAAATTGGCAGACGCGCACGGTTCAGGTCCGTGTGCCCGTGAGGGCATGGGGGTTCAAGTCCCCCCTCGCGCACTATCGAATCCCAGTCATTGCTTACACGAGCAGGGCTGGGATTCGTCGTTTTCGGGCTCCTGATACCGGCGCTGTCGCCCGGATCGCCTCAGCCTTCTGCCGGGCCTCCACTCGCGCCCACCGTCGTTGAGTTGGCAGTTGTTGCGGGTTAACTCGAACCAAAGCCGCAACAACTACCAACGCAACGAGAGAAGTCGGCAGCCGGCGGACGCGGGCTGAACGAATACCCCATCGCTGTCGTGCTGTCTAGCGTGATCATCCATTTGCCGCATCGTGTTAGTTTCGGCCAATGGCTCGCATAGCCTCCGTCGCAACCGCACTGCCGGAGCATTCATACCCGCAGGGTGAGATCACGGACGTCATCGCGCCCATGGTCACCGCCGATCGGTCGAAGCAGGCCGTGCTGAGACGGCTTCATGGGTCGAGCCACATCGACACGCGGCACCTCGTGATGCCGATTGATCGCTATCGGGATGCGACCACGTTTACGGAATCGAACGGCAGATTCATCACGGTCGCCGCCGACCTGCTCGAGGAGGCGCTGCGGGACGCACTCCATACCTCCGGCCTCACACCGCAGGATGTCGACTACATCATGTTCACCTCGGTGACCGGCATTGCGGCGCCATCCATCGATGCGCTGCTGGTGTCGAGGTTGGGGATGCGAGCGGACGTGAAACGGGTACCGATGTACGGGCTCGGCTGCGTTGCGGGAGCGGCGGGAATCGCACGCGTCAATGACTACCTGGTCGGGCATCCACAGGACGTCGCGGTCTTGTTGGCTGTAGAGCTCTGCTCCCTCACGTTTCAGCCGGGGGACGACTCGATGGCGAACCTGGTTGCGACCGGACTGTTCGGCGACGGCGCGGCTGCTGTTGTCATGGTCGGCGATGAGCGGGCGGAGAGGATGTCGGCACCTGGCCCCGATGTCGTCGACTCGCGCTCGCAGCTGTACCCCGACACCGAAGAGGTGATCGGCTTCAACCCCAGTGAGACTGGTTTTCGCATCGTGCTGACGGCGAAGGTGTCTGAGGTCATCGAGCGGAACTTCGGCGGAGACGTCGGGGCGTTCCTCTTTACCAATGGGCTCGATCTCGACGACATTGGCACCTGGATCGCTCACCCCGGCGGACCGAAGGTGCTCGAGTCGTTCCATTCATCGCTCGAGCTCGCGGATGGCACGCTCGACAATAGCTGGCGCTCGCTCGCGCAGGTCGGCAACCTGTCGTCGGTCTCGGTGCTGCACATTCTCGCCAGCGAACTCACGACGCCGAAGAAGTCCGGCGAATACGGACTGTTGTTCGCCCTCGGCCCCGGCGTCAGCGCAGAGCTCGTGCTGCTGAGATGGGCGTGATCTGGTATGTCGCGCTCATCCTGGTGACCGGGGCCGAGCGCATCATTGAACTGGTCATCTCCACCCGCAATGCGAACTGGGCCTTCTCGCAGGGCGGTCGCGAGTACGGCAAGGGTCATTTTCCGGTCATGGTGACCCTCCACACCGCATTCCTCTTGGCCTGCCTCGCCGAGGTGATTTTCGGCAACCGACCGTTCATTCCTTTGCTTGGGTGGCCGATGCTCGTGATCGCCCTGGCCTGCCAGGCCGGGCGGTACTGGGTGATCCACACGCTGGGTCGGCAGTGGAATACGCGGGTGATCGTCGTGCCAGGCCTGACACGCGTGACGAAGGGTCTCTACCGGTTTCTCTCCCACCCCAACTACGTGATCGTGATCGTCGAAGGCATCGCGCTTCCGCTCGTGCACACCGCCTGGGTCACCGCGATCGCCTTCACCGCGCTGAACGCCGTGCTGCTGTTCGGTTTTCGCATCCCGACCGAGAATCGGGCGCTTCGCGAGCTGGCGACGTGAGCGAGTCTTTTTCGGACGTGCTCGTGGCTGGTGGCGGGCCGGTGGGGCTCGCGGCGGCGATCGAGGCGAGGATGCGCGGCCTCAGCGTCACCGTGCTCGAGCCGCGTTCTGACGCGATCGACAAGGCGTGCGGCGAAGGGCTGATGCCCGGCGCACTGCCGGCGCTCGCCCGACTGGGAGTCGATCCGGTCGGCTTCCCGCTGAGGGGCGTGAGCTATCGCAACGGGCGAACCACTGCCGACCATCTGTTCGACACCGGTTCCGGGCGTGGTGTCAGGCGCACCGTGCTGCATGCCGCGCTCGAGTCACAGGCTCGCTCCCTCGGGGTCTCGTTCGCGACAGCCCGCGTGGAGAGTGTGGAGCAGGATGCCGTCGGCGTAACCGTTGCGGGAATGCGGGGTCGATACCTGCTCGCAGCTGACGGGCTGCACTCCACGGTGCGCAGGCTCGTCGGTCTCGAAAGACCGGTTCGCGCTCGCGGCCGTCGGTTCGGCCTGCGGCGGCACTACTTTATGGAGCCGGAGAGCGATCTGATCGAGGTGTACTGGACGCCGACGGTAGAGGCGTATGTGACCCCTGTCGGCGACGGTATCGTCGGCATCGCGCTGCTCGGTCGGCGGGGGACGGATTTCGAGCGGACGCTGGCCGGGATTCCCGCACTGGCTCGTCGTGTGCGGGGGCGTGAACAGGCCAGCTCGCTGCGCGGCGCCGGGCCGTTTCGGCAGACCACGACTGCCAGGACTCGCGGGCGGGTGATGCTCATCGGGGACGCATCCGGCTATGTCGACGCGATCACCGGCGAGGGCATCAGAGTCGGGCTGGCCCAGGCTGAGGCAGCGATCGCGTGTGTCGAGGCGGATGACGCGGCCGGCTATGACGCCGCCTGGACGGCGAAGACCCGCGACTTTCGGCTGCTGACAGCCGGGCTGGTTGCCGCGGCGAACTCGCCGCTGCGGGGTGCAATCGTTCCGGCGGCTGCGGCGCTGCCGCGGGTGTTCGGCGCTGTCGTGGAGCGGTTGGCGCGCTAGGCACGGCTGTTACGCCGCCGCGTCGATGAGGCGAGTCAGTTCGTCGCGGATCGACTCGAGTTCTGCGACCGGCAACCCGAGCCGGCTCACGATCTGCGGTGGCACCGCGAGCGCCTTCTCGCGGAGGGCGGCCCCCGCGGCCGTCAGTTCGACATCCAGTGCCCGCTCGTCTTTCGCGCTGCGAGCTCTGGTGATGAGCCCGGCGGCTTCGAGTCGCTTGAGCAGCGGCGACAGCGTCGCGGGCTCGAGAAACAGGGCGGCGCCGATGTCGCCCACCCGGCGCGGGCTGCGATCCCAGAGGGCGAGCATCACGAGATATTGCGGGTGGGTGAGTGCGAGTGGTGCGAGCACGGGGCGGTAGAGCGCGATAACGCTGCGGGATGCGGCGGCCAGCGCGAAGCAGACCTGGCGGTCGAGGGCGAGAGGGTCGGTCATTTCCCAATTATAGCTAGTGGGCATATAGTTAGTGCACTAAGGAGTTTTTATGAGCAACTCAATCCCGTGGTGGGATCGCCTCAACAGGATGCTTCGCCCGCACATCGGGCCGCCGCCGCTCGGGCCGTACAACCAGGCGCCGGCCGTACACGACAAGCCGTGCCCGCTGTGCGGAAACCCAATGGCCGGCCACGAGTTCGAGCATCGGGGCAACAACCAGCCGACGCTCATGCACTGCCCGAGCTAACCCAGCAGCAACTTCTGCAGCTCCGCTGTGTTTTCCACAGCCGCGATGGTGCCGACCTCTTCGGCGAGCGAACCATAACCCCAGCGCACGAAAATCGTCGGAACGTCATTGGCTGCTGCGCCCTCGACGTCGTAGCCGCGGTCTCCGACCAGCACGGGATGCGAGATATCGGCGCCGCTCGCGGCAAGCCGCTTCAGGGCCTCGGCCACGACATCCGCCTTCGAACTCCGCACCTCGTCTTCGGACGCACCGGTGAGAAAGTCGAACGACGCCGCAAGCCCGTAGAAGTCGAGCGTCACGGTCGCCAGCGACTCGGGCTTCGAGGTCGCAAGTGAGAGCGGGATGGGAGACTTGCCGATCTTCTTCACCAGCGCGCCGACGCCAGGGTAGACCCGGCTGTTGAAAATGCCGGTCTCGAGATAGTGCGGGCGATATACCTCGAGCGCGTGCTCAGCCTGCTGCTCGGTCATCCCGCCGCGGTCGCGGAACGAGTCGAGAATGGGCGGCCCGACGTAGCCGAGCAGTTCGACCGGGGTAGGGATGGGGCGGCCGAGGCGCTCGTAGGTCCAGGCGAGAGACGCAGTGATGCCGGGTGCGGAGTCGACGATGGTTCCATCGAGGTCGAAGAGGATGCAGGTCCAGGGCGGGATCATTTGCTCTCAAGCCTAGGTTCCTCGCAACGTTGCTCGGTTTCGTCAACGATGTGCGCCTTCAAGCAAGCACATCGTTGACTAAAGCGAACAACTTCGGCCAGCGGGGTGAGAGCGCGCGGCGTGAACCGCCGGCGGCTCAGAACAGCCGCGAATGGCTGTCGTCGAGGCCGCGCATTGCGTCGTAGTCGAGCAGCAGGCAGCGGATGCCGCGATCCTCGGCCAGGGTTCGTGCCTGCGGCTTGATCTCCTGGGCGGCGAAGACACCTCGTACGGGCGCGAGGTGTGGATCCCGGTTCATCAGCTCGAGATACCGGGTGAGCTGTTCCACCCCATCGATGTCGCCGCGACGCTTGATCTCGATGGCGACGCTTGCGCCGTTTTCATCCTGAGCGAGGATGTCGACGGGGCCGATTGCCGTCATATACTCGCGCCGCACCAGCTGATAGCCGTCGCCGAGAAGCTCGATCTGCGCGGCGAGATGCTTCTGCAGGTCGGCCTCGACGCCATCCTTCTGCAGGCCAGGGTCGATGCCCAGCTCGTGTGCGCTGTCGTGCAAGATCTCGTGGATCGAGATCACCAGCAGGTCTGCGGTCTTCGCCTGGGCGACCTTCCAGATCTCGATGACGCCGGCATCCAGCTGCTCAGGGTCAGGATCGACCAGGCCGAACGTCGCGGGCGGGCTCATCCAGTTGAGCGGTTTGTAGCTCAGCGAGTCGGAGTGCACGAGCACGCTGCCATCGGCCTTGAGCACGAGCAGACGAGTCGCCAGCGGGAGGTGCGCGCTGAGCCTGCCGGCGTAGTCGACGGAGCAGCGGGCAATGACGAGGCGCACCCGATGAGTCTAGGGTGCGACTTCGCCTGCCTGCCTCAGCCGAGCAACCCCAACTGCTGCATGCTCTCGACCGTTTCGACGATCGTCTCTTCGGCCGAGCGGTAGGTGAGACGGAGCTCTCGCTTCGCCCGTTCGTTGTGGATGACGAGTGGTGGTAGCTCGTCCCCCGGCACCTCCTCGGTCGGAGCCTTGTCGGCCAACTCACCGAACCGCGCTCGCAGCAGCTGAGCAATCTCGAGCCAACTGATCGTCGGTCCATCGGCGAGCACGAGGTAACGCTTACCGGCTGCGGACGGCGTGGTCATCGCGGCACGGTGGGCATCGGCGACATCCCGCACATCTGCAATGCCGAATCGTTGCCTCGGCGCCAACGGCATGTGGCCGCCGAACATCGCGGAAAAGACTTGCAGGGAGGACCGGGCATCGGATGTCAGGGTCGGCCCAGCGATCCATGTCGGGTTGATCACGACCAGGTCAGTTTCGCCGCCCTCGCGCTCGATGAAGTCCCACGCCGCGCGCTCGGCGACGGCCTTCGACAGCGGGTAGGCCGGCAGTCCCGCGGTATCGGGCGAGGTCCAGTCGCTCTCGTCATATTCACGCACAGCTTTTGGGGAGTATCCGACTGCAGCGAAGGATGAGGTCAGCACGACTCGAGGCACCCCGGCGCGAACGGCGGCCCGCAGTGCGCGGAGGGCGCCGTCGCGCGCAGGGGGCACCACCTCTTCCGGATCCTCGGAATGAATCATCGGGGAAGCGAGATGGTAGACGCCGGCGACGTCGGCCGTGGCATCGGCCCATCCGTCGTCCGATGTGAGGGAGGCGACCGCGAAGCTGAGGGCCGAGTCATCCGCACCGTCGCGTCGCACCGCCTCACGGACGGAATCCGCACGATCGAGCGAGCGGAGGGTGGTGCGCACCGGAGTGCCCGCGAGGAGCAAATCGGTGATGAGGCGGGTGGCGAGGTAGCCCGATCCGCCGGTGACGAGGACTGTGTTGGATGTTGTCAAGACGCCAGCCGACCACACCTCAAGCGCTTGAAGTCAAGCGTGAGCTAGCGCAGCACACTCTCCAGCTGAGGCAGTACATCCTTCAACCGAAGCTGCGCCTCGGCCTCGTCAGCGGCATTACCTCGGTCGCGGGCATCCCAGAGCCCCGCCTTTGCCTGCAGGTAGTCGAGGTGCACGCGAAGGGTCGAGATCTCGAGTTCTACTCGCTCGGCATGCCGCAGCAGGATGTCGCGCTGGTCGCCGGCCGCCGCATGCCCGAGTGCGCGGTTAGCCTGGTAGGTGCGCATGTCTTCGATGCCGACACCCATGGCCCGCAAGCAGGCGAGTGCCTGCAGTGAGTCGAGCTCGCTCTCGCGGTAACGGCGGTGCCCACTGCTCTCGTCCCGCGAGATCGGACCGATCAGCCCGACCTCCTCGTAGTAGCGCAGAGTCGGTTCGCTGAGACCGGTCTGCCGAGACGCCTGCTGGATGGTCATCAATGTCATGTGTCCAGTGCAGCACAGTTCAAGCGCTTGAGGTCAAGCGGGTGGCTCCTGCAGAAGGGCGAGCCGGGTCAACCCAGTTCGTCGATGCGGATGCCGCTACTCAACGTCACGCTGTTCAGGTCGAGGTACAGCTGGCCGTCGACCCTCGACACGGTCATCGTGTTGCGTCGCTCGAGCACTGCAGCCGCAGCATCCACGAATCCCGGATCGAAGCTCTGCACGGTGATCTGCTCGAGCTGATGGATGCGCTTGCCTGCCCACGCCGCGATCACCTTCTGCGGGTCACGATGCGTGTAGACCGTCGTTCGGTCGGCCAGCTTGCTCGCGTAGTGCAGCCGTTCCGCGTCGGGCGCGCCCACCTCGATCCAGGTGGTCAGCCTGCCGGTGAGATCGCGCACGAGCACTGCGGGCTCGTTCTTCGTCGAGATCCCTTCGCTGAAGGTGATCCCCTCCACGTATTCGAGGCAGTAGGCGAGCACGCGCGTCATCATGTATGCGTCTGTCTCGGAAGGATGCCGCGCGGCCCGCAGCGTGATGTTCTCGTAGACGACGCGGTCCACATCAGCCAGCTGCGCCGCGAAGTTGTACATCACTGCGCCGGCTGCCACGGGTTTGAGCCTATGGCCTGCCGCGCCACCTGCCAGCAGCTGCATCCTCCAGTTCCATCACGACGGTTTCGTGCGCGGACACCTCCGACTCGTCGTCGAAATGCCACTTTTGGGCCGTTTTTCCGACTTTCGAGGCTTCTTTTGGCATCTCGACGTGTGGCGTCCTCAACGAAAACGCAGGAGATCCGCGGTCAAATGACGTTTTAGCGCTTCGTCCGGGTCATTCGGGGGCGATCTCCTGCGTTTTCGGTAGGGAAGGAAGGGGAGAAGAGGAAGGCCGGGCAGCCCCCGACGCGACACCCGCAACGGCGACGAGCACGAGCACGACGAGCAGCGCGTGCAGCAGGCCGAACTGCTGGCCGAGAAACCCGATGACGGGCGGCCCGACCAGGAACGCGAAGTACCCAATGGTGGCGACGGCGCTCACCCTGGCAGCTGCAGTGCGAGGGTCGTCGGCGGCAGCAGACATCCCCACCGGAAAGCCGAGCGAGGCGCCGAGCCCCCAGAGCACGACGCCGACGATCGAGATCCAGAGCACCGGCACGAAGATGAGCACGACGAGCCCGACACCGGCGAGCACAGCGGATGCCCGCAGCACCGGCACGCGTCCGAACCTGTCGAGCAGCCTGACCCCACCCAGCCGACCGACTGTCATCGCGGTGACGAACACCCCGAACACCAGTGCACCTCCGGCTTTTGTCGTGCCGTGCCCGTCGACCATCGCGAGGGCGAGCCAGTCGTTGGCTGACCCCTCGGCGAAGGCCATTCCGAGCACGATGAGCCCGATGATAATGGTGCGGGGGTCGCGCCAAATGCTGAGCCGGTCGCGCCAGGTCGGTTCTGATGGCGCTGCGTCCTCGTGAACGACGTGCTCGGACTGCAGGAAGCGCACGGCAATGATCGCGCCGCCGCCGAAGATCACCGCGACAGCCCCTAGGTGCACCGCGATGGGAAGGTGCACCGCTTCTGCGAGCGCACCCAGGCCGGCACCAATGATCGTGCCGAAGCTGAAGAAGGCGTGGAACACAGGCATCACGGCCCGGCCGAGCACTCGCTCGTTGACCGCGCCCAGCAGGTTCATCGCCACATCGCAGATCGAGAAGGTGGTTCCAAAGAGGATGAGCCCAGCCATGACGACGACTTGATTCGGGCCGAACGTCGCACCGATTCCGGCGACGGCAAACCCGACGGCGCCGATGGTGAGAGCGAGCAGGATGGTGCGCCTGGCGCCGAGCCGCGCGATCACATGACTCGAGGCGAGCAGGCCGACGATCGATCCGGCCGCGATTCCGAAGATGAGGATGCCCATCTCAGAGGTGCTCGCGTGGAGGGCACTCTTCACGGCCGGTATGCGCGAAGCCCAGCTGGCCATGGCGATGCCGCAGAGCGCGAAGATCGCGAACAGGCCGTTGCGCCAGGCGGTCACCTGTGGTCTGGTGAGATCGGCGCTGAAAGTCATTGGCCAACGCTAGCGCGCGGCAGGGCACAGACTGTTCGGATGAAGCTCACCGTGCTCGGCACAGCGACCCCGTACCCACGGCCCGGCAACCCGTGCTCGGGCTATCTGCTGCAGAGCGGGTCGACATCGGTTTGGGTGGATGCCGGAACCGGAACGCTCGCGGAACTGCAGCGCCACATCGGGCTCGACGAGTTGGATGCGATCTGGGTGTCGCACTCGCACGCAGACCACACCGCTGACCTGCTGACGGCGTATTACGCGCTTCGGTTCGCAGACATCCGCATCGAGCATCCGGTCGCCCTCTATTGCCCCCCGGGGTTGCGCGAACGTCTCGCCGGGTTTTTGGGACCGCAGTCGGGCAAGGGCCTGCAACGGGTTTTCCAGTTCATCGAGCTGAAGGGCTGGGGCGATTCGAAGGTCGGCTCGCTCGAGCTTTCGTGGGCGCCGGTGGATCACGGGATGCCCGCGTTCGCACTCCGGGCCAGCGCCGATGGGCAGTCGATCGCCTACTCGGGCGATACCGCATATTGCGAGAGTCTCGTCGAGCTGGCCGATGGCGCAGACCTGCTGCTCTGCGAGGTCGGCTACACCGCTCTGCCGGCTGAGCTGCCCCCTGTGCACTGCACGCCGGAAGACGCGGGAAGGATCGCGCGCGAGGCCCGTGTTCCCCGCCTCACGCTCACCCACATCGGCCTGGATTCAACCGAAGCGGCAACTCGCGCGGCTTCGGTTTATGAGGGTGATGTGCAGGTTGCAGCGCCCGGAGTGGAACTGATCGGCGTTTAAGCTTGGTGCTATGACTGCCGACGCGCCTCTCACTGCTGGAATTCATGTCGACGAACTGGATGAAAGCATTCGCCCACAGGACGACCTGTTTCGGCACGTCAATGGCAGATGGATCGCTCGCACCGAGATTCCGGCAGATAAAGCACGATTCGGCTCGTTCTACCTGCTGGCCGAGGAAGCCGAGAAGGCGGTGCGCGAGATCATCGAGGAATCGCACAGTGCTGCCGCCGGAACGGAACAGCGAAAGTTCGGCGACCTGTTCGCGAGCTTCATGGATGAGGCCAGGATCAACGAACTCGGCGCGCTGCCGCTCGAGCACGACCTCGCCTCCGTCGACGCGATCAGTGACATTCCGTCGTTTCTCGCCACGCTCGGCGCACTGGAGCGCAAGGGTGTCAGCGGCTTCTTCCAGCTCTACATCGACAACGACCCGGGCAACCCCGAGCGGTACATCGCTCTCTTCGAGCAGGGCGGCCTCGGCCTGCCAGACGAGAGCTATTACCGCGAGGAAAAGTTCGCCGACATCCGCACCGCCTATGTCGCCTACCTCGAGCAGATGTTCACTTTGGCTGGCCTTGAGGATGCCGCGGCGCGAGCAACACGCGTGCTCGAGCTCGAGACCACCATCGCAGCCTCTCACTGGAACAACGTCGAATCCAGGGACAGCGAGAAGACCTACAACCTGACCACCTGGAAAGCCGTGGTCGACGACGCCGCGGAGGCGAGCGACGGGCCCGACCTGAACCGCTGGCTCGACGCCATGGACGCGCCGGCTGGCGTGTTCGACGAGTTGGTGCTGCGGCAGCCGTCGTTCCTCACCGGCCTCGCCGCTGCACTGAATGCCGGCAACCTGGGGAAGTGGGTCGACTGGCTGCGCTGGCAGGTCATTCGGTCGTCGGCCGCCTACCTCTCCGACGAGTTCGTCGAGGCCAATTTCGGGTTCTACGGCCGCACGCTCACCGGAACGCCCGAACTGCGAGCCCGCTGGAAGCGCGGTGTCTCCCTCGTCGAGGGGGCGATGGGCGAGGCGGTCGGTCGTATCTATGTCGAACGCCACTTCCCGGAAGCAGCGAAAGCCAGCATGGACGTGCTCGTCGGCAACCTCATCGAGGCATACCGGCAGAGCATCAGTGGGCTGGCCTGGATGACCCCGGCCACCCAGCAACGAGCCCTCGAGAAGCTCGACAAGTTCACCCCGAAGATCGGCTATCCGGTTGCCTGGCGGGATTATTCGAGCCTGCAGCTCAGTGCCGACGATCTCATCGGCAATGTTCGGGCGACGAGCGAATTCGAATTCCAGCGCGAGCTCGGCAAGATCGGCAGGCCCCTCGATCGCGATGAGTGGTTCATGACACCGCAGACGATCAACGCCTACTACAACCCCGGCTTCAACGAGATCGTGTTTCCGGCGGCAATCCTGCAGTATCCGTTCTTCGACGAGACGCGGGATGCAGCAGCAAATTACGGGGCTATCGGCGCGGTGATCGGGCACGAGATCGGTCACGGATTCGATGACCAGGGCGCGAAGTACGACGGGGATGGGCGGCTCACTGACTGGTGGACCGCTGAAGACAAGGCCGCCTTCGAAAAGCTGACCGCATCCCTCATTGCGCAGTACAACGCACTCGCGCCGCGGGCGATCCCTGACCACCACGTCAACGGCGCGCTCACCATCGGTGAGAATATCGGCGACCTTGGAGGGCTCTCGATCGCCTGGAAGGCCTACCTCATCTCACTGGCAGGGAGCACCCCGCCGGTAATCGACGGGATGTCGGGCGCCGAGCGTTTCTTCCTCTCCTGGGCCCAGGCCTGGCAGGTGAAACTGCGTGACGAAGAGGCGATCAGGCTCATCTCGATCGACCCGCACTCCCCCAACGAATTCCGCTGCAACCAGATCGTTCGCAACATCGATGAGTTCTATGAGACCTTTGGTGTTGAACCGTCCGACCAACTGTGGCTTGAACCCGAAGAGCGTGTGACTATTTGGTAGTTGGAACCCGCGAACACGAACGCCGCGAACGTCTGCGCACCCCCCGCGCGGGCCGTCACCGTGGAACCGATGGAGTGGAGAACTTCAGCGGTGCCTTCGCTGCGCTCGGCAAACTCGCGTATGACGGCGCCCGGGTTTCCGGCAGCGTTGTCGATCTTCGGAGCGGCCTGACCCTGCTCGCGATCGACGATCGGATCGTCTTGCCGACCGCGAGCATCGGCAAGATCCTGCTCTTGATCGAGGTGGCAGCGCGAATGACCGCCCGGGATTTCGCCGGCTACGGAATACTCGATAAGACGCCGGGTGACTCCGTCGGTGGTTCAGGGCTGTGGCAACAGCTTCAGGCACCGGCGCTCCCGGTCGCCGACCTGGCCATCCTGGTCGGCGCAACGAGCGACAACCTCGCAACGAATGTGTTGCTACGGCAGGTCGGGCTCGATGCCGTGCGAGCGCGCACCGAATCGCTCGGGCTTGCGCGAACAGCTCTTCTCGACCTTGTTCGCACCGAGCGGGGGCCGGATGACGCCCCTCAACTCTCGGTCGGATCCACCGCGGAGCTGTCTTGGCTGTTCGCGGCTCTCTCGCGGGGTCAGATCGTTGATCCCCTCACCAGTCATCGTGTACTCGGCTGGCTTTCGCACAACTCCGACCTGTCGATGGTCGCCAGCGCGTTCGGTCTCGACCCGCTCTCCCACCGGGCGGCGGACCACGGTGTGCAACTGGTCAACAAGACGGGAACTGCGGTCGGCATACGGTCAGAGGTCGGCCTGTTGAGCGGACCACGCACCGCTGTCGCCTACGCAGTAACGACGCAATTCGAGGACGACGGACTTGCGTCGAGACTCCGCGTGCTCGACGCGCTGAGGACCGTCGGCAACGACCTGCTCGAGTACGTGCACTGACCCTCGTTGTGGGGGGTGTGTCCCCCATTAGGAGGACTGGTAGCATCAGCGGTGTAGTTCTGTGTCCGGACCCGAAAACCCGAGCAGCGCTTCTCCCCACTATCACCCATCAGCAGTATTACCCCCACGTTGACGTCCCCCGGCGTCCCCACAGCACAGCCTCGCCCTCCCCCGTGCGCGGTTGATCCACCGCTGTGCTCTCTGCCGGGAGGCGCGATCCATCTCCCCACCCAGGAGCACAGCAATGAAGAGAATCATCGCCGTAATTTCAACCGCGATCCTGGCTATCGGCCTGGCGGTTGTCGGAGTGTCAGGTTCGGCAGTCGCCGGGGGCTCAGACAGCCCTGTCCCCTATACGGTGACCACGACAAGCCTCACTCTGCCCGGCACTGACACGTTCTCGACTGCCGCTCATAACGACGGCAATGTGGAGTACATCCCCCTCTCCCAATACGTGGCGGGCCAGACGTACACGCACCCCGGCGCAGCCTGGACTGTCAGCAACGTCAACTTCCACATCGAGCAGAACGCCGGCCACGGCGCGGGCATGGTGGGCAAGAATGTGCTCCCGTTCGACCCGGGTAAGAGCGACGGTGCCTTCACGGGCACGCTGCCCACCTCCGGGTACTGCATCGTGTGGGTGCAGGTCGACGCATACAACGAGCATTTCGGCGAAGGCGGCCAGGCCCCCATCTGTACGCCCACCGCGGCGAAACTCGCATCAGCCGCGACCACCACCATTGCCGCGACCTGCGCGGTTGGCCAGACTCTCGACCTGTCGGCGGTCGATCACGCGACTTTCGGAGCCGTAACCTACACACCGGCAACCGGAGCAGGAGCGGGCGATCGCACCTTCACAGTGACGGCAACAGCGGATTCCGGATACACCTTCCTCGCTACCGGCACCAATACGCTTCCGCTCTCTGGCTCGCTCACTGGCCCTCTCACCACCAACTGCGCCAGCACGACAACGAGCTGCGTCTCATCGGCTACCTGGGCGTACACCTTCACCGGCACAGCCTCGGGCACTACCGCGGGCGGTGTCATCACGGCGTCCAACGCGAGCGTGCCCGCTGGCACGCTGCTCTGCGCTCCCCTCTACGTACGCTCAGCAACCTGGAACTACGACCTGCCGACAAATGGCAACAACCCGTCATGGGGGCAGACGCTCGACGCCAAACAGGATGTCGTCGTGACGGCGGTCGGCGTGCCGGTGGCATACTCGGCACCCGATGTGAAGGGCACCTGCCAGCAGCACGACATCTACGCGACCTTCTCGTCAAATGGGCTTGCTGACCTCGCCATCCCGACCAGCCTGCACGGGCCGAACGACCCGTACGAGCCTGCATTCCTGCACGCAACTCTCAACGGCAAAGGCGCAGCTCCGAGCAACTACGCGGGCCCAAACCCGACGTACAGCTCTGACCCTTCAGCTGGCTGCACGGTTATAACCCCTGTTGCGACCCTCATCGCTGGCGCCTGCTACTGGGATGCTGGCCAGCAGGCCTCGTTCAAGACCGCGACCCTGAGCTACGACAACACCACATCGAACGTGCCGGTCGACTTCACCGTTACGGGCTACCCGGCGTACACGCGCACAGTGCCGGGCGGAGAGACGGTCACCGTTTCCATTCCCGCGGCGTACTCCGGTGGTGTGAGTTATGACGTCGTCGCCAACGGCAAGGCCACGACAGTGGGTATCGGCGCATACGCTGAGTGCCCGCCAACCGTGCAGACCTGTTCGGCAACCACGGGCACCGTACTCTCCACGAATCTCGCGCCGAACGGTTGGACCTTCGCCGAGACCCGCGCGAACGGCCACAACGTCTACGTGGCTGGTGCTCTTCACATTTGGACCGATGGGTTTAGCGACGTCGACTCCACCAACGTCAACATCGACAAGGCCGCCGGGTACTACATTCCGAGCGTATCCATTCCCCTCTCTGCGATTGGAGTTCCGAGCCTGAGCTACACGAACACCGCAGGCTCGCTGCCGGGCATCCAGCTCACCATCGACAAAAATGGCAATGGTGGGTTCGATGGCAACCTCGTCTACGAGTCGGGCATGGGAACCAACCCGACCGGGCTGACCGCGACGGGCAAATGGTGGGCCACCCATGACCTCAGCGTCGGCGACTCGAGCGTTCCGAACCCGAGCTACCAGAAGTCGTGGGGCACCCTGAGCGACTACCTGAAGCAGTGGCCGAACGCGAAGATCACCGCGATCGGCTACTCCCTTGGCTCGGGCGCGAAGGGTGACGGCCTCGTCACCGGCCTCACCGCCGGCTGCCAGAACTTCACATTCGACCAGGCCGACGCTCCATCGGCTTCCCCGGCGAATGTGACGTTCCAGGATGTCTGTGGCATCGCTAACGACGGAGTATTCATTCCGACGCCAGGCGTGAACGATCACTACACCTACACGAAGACGGTCGATACTCGTGACCCCAAGACGGGTGCGGGAAACGTGACTGTCGTTGCGACGGCCGAAGCGAACTACGCATTCCCCGGCGGCAAGAAGACGATGAGCTGGTCTCACACCTTCCTCACGGATGCCGCGAACAACTGCGTGGTTATCGGGGGCGACCCCGCGGCGCACAACCCGGTCTGCGCCGTTTCTGGTACTGGGATTGTCTCCGGGTACATCACTGTGAACGGCGCGACGGGCGTCACCTACCGGATTCACAACGTGGCCGACGGCCTGGTGACGACCAAAGACATCATCGTGCCGACGGGTGACACGAACGTGGCAGAGGGGTCGTACACCGTGACGGTCGCCGCCTTGCCCGGCTACACACTGACGTCTGCGATCACCCAGTTCACGGCGCTGAACGTCGGAGCGAACCCGACCAACTGCGGTGGGCAGCTGACCACGCATGCTCTCCTGGACCCGCAGGTGAGCTCTTCCTCGCCCGTGTGCACCAACGGCACGACGACGAGCGGTTCCATCAACCTGGTACTGGATGGCACGCTGAACTACTTCGTCGGCTCGACGCAGCTCACCGCAGCGAGAAACCCGATGCCGACCGGCAGCTATTCGGTGCGGGCGGTGCCGGTGGATCCAGCGGATTCGGTGAACTCCAATGACCCGAACCCCATGAACGTCGTGATTTCGGCGCTGACCACCAGTTGCGCCCAATTGAAGACGCTCGCCTTCACTGGTGGTGCGGGGCCGAGCGCATTCCTGATCGCGACATCCA
Source organism: Lacisediminihabitans sp. (assembly GCA_043746355.1). Classification (GTDB taxonomy): domain Bacteria; phylum Actinomycetota; class Actinomycetes; order Actinomycetales; family Microbacteriaceae; genus Lacisediminihabitans. The sequence goes on from JAYTRC010000045.1 coordinate 120,227, forward strand.
TCCTGTTGCTGCTCGGTGGAGCACTTATCTTCACCCGCAAGCCACGTCGCCCGCGACACACCGCATAGCAGCACGGACGCCCCGTTTCCTGCCCTGTGGTCGGGGGACGGGGTCGTCCCCCATTTGTGGGACAAAAGCCTTGTCCAGATGCTTGCGTCGTGATACTTTGTGACTCACACCTGAGGTGGCCGACCCGAAACGCCGCCTGACCCGACAGCGTGTTTTCCCAGAGGTGATACCCCGATCACATTTCGCATGCCCGGCCAGTAGGTCGATCATTTCGCGTCACACGCGAGCGTTATAAGCCGTACCCAGCGGTCGCCGCGTGAAAGCGTTCTACCCGCTCAACCCTGTACCCGAACCAGGAGATTTACCCGATGAAAAAGTTTTTTGCCGTGCTGACGACCGCCGCCCTCGCGGTTGGACTCGCACTGATAGCGGTCGCCGCACCAGCGTCTGCCCACGACAACGCCGTCAGCGGCTCAGTAGCCTGCGTGTCGAACGTGTGGACAGTGACCTGGACGATCACCAACGACTGGACCACCACCGAAACCATCACCTCTGATAACAAAAACTTGGTGCTGCCTGCCGACCTTGCCGCGAAAAAATCCGTCACGGTCACAGAGACCGTAAGCGCGCCGACGAACGAAACACTTACAGTCACCGGAACCTGGCCTGACAGCCCGAACCCCTATGTCGGGTCGAACCAGGGCTCCATCACCACCGCCGATTTCACGGGCAAGTGCGCTACCCCGACCCCGTCGGCGGTTGAATCAACTGGCCTATACATCTACCAGAAGAAAGATGCTGCACAGCCGGCATCCTGGGAAAACTCGCTGCAGCAGACCCGGCTCTTCACCTGGGACGGCTGGTCGTTCAAGACTGCGACGACCGGGCTTCCAGCCGCTCTGCCCTCCTGGGTCTGTGGCCCGGGTTGGGGTGTGCAACAGGATGAGATCAACGGAGCCCAGTCGCTGTTCCCGCTCAACATCCAGTATCCGAATGATGGCGGGTTCGCGTCAGGTGTGCTTCACGCCTCGCAGCACAACGACCTGACCGATCTTGTGACGTCCGTGCCAGCCTGCACGACGACGGTCACCCCAGTGCCTCCAACGGTGACGACGGCCACGACCTGTGGGACCACAGGCTCCGTCGTCTTAGCTGTCGACAGCGCCACTATCCACTATGTGCTCACCTCGTTCGACACCACGACCGGCAACTACGTCATCACCGCTACCGCCCAGGGCAACAACGTCTTCGCGGGAAATGTGACGACCACGACCCTGACCGGGACCGCTGGCGCGGCTCAGCCAACCTGCACGATCCTGCCGCATGACCCGACGGCGACAGACATCGTCTGCACGAACGACGTCAACACCGACACCATTAGCCGCACAGGCGGAACAATCACTGTCACCCCGGTCACCGGCGTCACCTACACGATCACCGGGGGCCCGACCGGCAGCCCGATCACCCCCGTCGTGATCGTCTCGAAGGGCACAACGCCGATCGTGACCGCGCCGCTCAAGGCGGGAACGTACGTGGTGACTCCCAGTGGAGCGAATCTCGAGCCAAAGGCCACCTCGACCACGCTGACGATTGTGGATAAGTCCGGAGATTGTCTGACGACGCTGGCGAAGAGCGACGGAATAGTTGGGGCTGGTGACCAGACCTGCTCGAGTGGCAAACTGTCGAGCGGCTACATCACCGTTTTCCTCGACCCCGCCACGCTCAGTTACTCACTGAACGGAACCACGCTCGGAGCGAAGACATTTGTTGCTCCCGGTACCTACACGGTGGATTTCACCGCGGCCCCTGGGTCGAGCCTCCTTCGGCCGAGCGCCACTGTGACGGTCCACGCTGTCTCGGCGGCGTGTGGTGACCTGAAGACCCTCGCATTGGGCGACGGCGGAACCCTCGCATCCACCGGCGGCACCCTCGTCGGCGCCGGGTTCTTGAGTGCGGCAGCGTTGCTTCTGATCGCGGGTGGCCTGCTCATCCAGCGCTCGCGTCGCCAGCGCGGGTTGCTCTAACCACAGCAACGATGAAGGCCCCGGTCGCAGCGACCGGGGCCTTCATCGTTAAGCGGTGCGCGCTGAGTGTAGAGCTGAGCGCGCAGCGCTGGCTCAGGCCAGCAGATCGTCCCGGTGGTCGAGTGCGGCGTGGTCGAGTGCTGCCGTTGCCATTGTCTCTATGCCGAACAGAGCAGCTACGCCGGCAGCGAAAGCATCACCATCTCCGGCGCGGGCGAGCTCACGGGCCCGCACGGAGGGCGTGTGCAGCAGCACCCCGGCCAGGTGGCGAAGGGCTGCCTCAACGGAGCCATCTGCGTCGCCGCGTTTGCGGGCGCGTTCGATCTCAGAGTCCAGCAGCTCGAAAACATGAGCGCGGAGCGCCACGATGGCCGGGGCGAGCTGTTGCTCAGCTGCGATGGCGGCGAACTCGGTTGCAGCCTCGCTGACCAGCGCGCGGGCGTCATCCGCAGCGTTGAGTTCCGCGAGAGGCGCGTGCAGGCTCACGGTCTCGAGGTCGAGCAGCTCGATGCCCTCGACCGAAGCGACGACCGGGTCGATGTTGCGCGGCAAGCCGAGGTCGATGAAGATGCGGTGCCTGCCAGGCGAGACCAGCCCGGCGGTGACCACGGGCAACTCGGAAGCGGTGCAGGTGATCACGAGGTCTGCGGCCTCGAGTGCTACGCCCAGCGATGCCGCAGAAGTGACGGCGTGCCTCAGCGCGAAAGCCTCACCTCGGCCGGACGGCGAGTGGACTGTGATGTCAGTCACGCCGCGATCGCGCAGCGCCGCCAGGGTGGTTTTCGCATACTGCCCGGTGCCGACGACAAGCACACTGGTCTCAGACCAGTCGACGACGCGGCTCGCGGCGAGCTCCAGGGCGAGGCGCACGAGCGAGCGCCCAACACCGCCGATCCCGGTCTGGTTCTTGACGCCGCGCGAGGTGTGGGACGCCCGCTGGAAAAGTCGTTCGAGATCGGATGAAGTGGTGCCTGAGGTTCGCGCCTGCTCGAGCGCGCGGCGCACCTGACCCGAGATCTCATCTTCGCCGAGAATCACGGATTCCAGCCCGGAGGACACGGCGAAGAGGTGCTCGGCTACATCGGTGCCGTGCAGCACCTGCACCGAAGAGCGCAGCTCGGATTCATCCACGCCACTCGTCTCGCTGACGACGCGCATTGCTGCCTCAACGGCCACGGCGCTCGCCGCCGTCAAGGGCTCATCGATGTCGAGGTACGCCTCGAACCTGTTGCAAGTCGCGAGCACAACCACCCCGGTGACGAAATCACTTGTCTCGACCAGTCTGCCCGCGGCGACGGGTGCGCCGACAGAGAGCTTCTCGAGGAGGTCGAAGCTCGCGTTCTGGTGGCTGGAGGTGAGGCAGAGAAGCACCACTACAGCCTACGTCTCGCCACTGTGAGTCGACTCACCCGGCGGGTCGCTCATAATTGGAGTGTGAATCTGCCTGCCGACCATCCGCTCATCGACGGTCGCACTGCCGACTCCCCTCTCGTTCGCGCCTATCGCGGCGATCGCCCAGAGACGCTTCCGGTGTGGTTTATGCGCCAGGCCGGTCGCTCGCTGCCCGAATATCGCGAGCTCAGGGTTGGCACAGCGATGCTCGACGCCTGCCTCGACCCGGCGATGTCGAGCGAGATCACCCTCCAGCCGGTGCGCCGCCATCGCGTCGACGCCGCCATCTTCTTCAGCGACATCGTCGTTCCCCTCAAGCTCGCCGGTGTCGACGTGTCGATCGTGCCCGGGCGAGGGCCTGTGCTTGGCGCTTCGGTGCGCTCGGCGGCGGATGTCGCAGCTCTCCGCCCCCTTGAGCCGGACGCCCTCGCCCCGATCGCCGCTGGCGTGGCTCGCACGGTCGCAGAGCTCGGGTCCACTCCGCTGATCGGGTTCGCCGGCGCACCGTTCACCCTCGCCGCATATCTAGTCGAGGGCGGACCATCCAAGGATCACCTCGCCGCCCGCACCCTGATGCACTCCGATCCCGCAACCTGGGACGCGTTGCTCGGCTGGGCCGCCGATGTCACTGGCGCGTTTCTGCGCGCCCAGGTGCTCGCGGGCGCCAGCGCCGTGCAGTTGTTCGACTCGTGGGTGGGGTCACTCTCGGTCGCAGACTACGAGGCTCGCGTCGCGCCCTTCTCACAGCGCGCGATCGGGCACGTGAAAGACCTCCCTGTCTCGGTCGTGCACTTCGGCGTCGGAACAGCAGAGCTGCTGCCCTCCATGCACGCGATCGGCGCGGACGTCATGGGCGTCGACGACCGCATTCCGCTGGATGAGGCTTCGCAGCGGCTTGGCGCGGAAGTTGCCCTGCAGGGAAACATCAATCCAGCGCTTCTCGCAGCGCCGTGGCCGGTGCTCGAAGCGCACGTTCTCGATGTGATCGAACGGGGGAAGGCCGCCCGATCGCACGTGTTGAATCTCGGTCACGGAGTGCCGCCAGACACCGACCCCGATGTGCTGACCCGCATCGTCGAACTCGCGCATGCCCAGGGAACGCATGCCTAGGGAACCCGTTCCCAGGGAACCCGTGCCCAGCGCGATCGTCGTCGGCGGTGGAGTCGCCGGCCTGGTGATAGCCCGTGATCTCGCGGCCGGCGGCATGAGTGTCATCCTGCTCGAGGCGAGCGACCGGCTCGGGGGCAAGGTCTCGAGTCATACGGTCGGCGGCCTAGAGCTCGATGCAGGAGCCGAGAGCTTCGCAAACCGCGGCGGGGGTGTCGCAGCGCTCGCCGCCGAACTCGGCGTGAAAGTCGTTCGCCCGCTCGCCGGGGGAGCCTGGCTGAAGCCGGTCACCGGAAATCCTCTTCCCCTTCCGGCTACGAGTCTTCTCGGCATCCCCGCGTCGGCACTTGCGACCGACGTCATCAACGTCGTCGGCTACCCGGGCGCCTTTCGCGCAGTGCTGGACCAGCTCATGCTCGGCTTCCTTGGCTCGAAGGAACGCACCCTGGGCGCAATGGTGCGACGCAGGATGGGAAGCGCTGTGCTCGAGAAGCTGGTCGCCCCGGTCGTCACCGGCATTCATTCGCGCCATCCAGACGAACTCGATGTTGACGTCGTGGCCCCCGGGCTTCGGGCTGCGCTGCTCGACCAGGGATCGCTCGCCCTGGCGGTTCGCAGCCTGCGTGCGGCTTCGCCGGCTGGTTCCGCCGTCTCCGGAATCGACGGAGGCATCCACTTTCTGATCGAGCAGCTCGTACTCGACGCCAGGGCACTCGGCGTCGAGGTGCGTACCGGCACCAGGGTCATCGAGGCTGACTCCACTGGAGTGACCACGCAAGCGGGACGGCTCGAGGCTGGCCACGTTGTGCTTGCCACCCCGCTTGACCCACCGGCCGAGACGACGATCGTGCTCGCGACGCTGGTGGTGGATGCCGCGGCGCTCGACAGCGCCCCTCGGGGCACCGGCCTGCTCGTCGCCTCAGGCGCTGAAGGCGTCTCCGCCAAGGCGCTCACCCACTCCACGGCAAAATGGCCGTGGCTGGCGGCGAAGGTTCCAGCTCATCGACACGTCATTCGGCTCTCCTATTCCGGGCGGCTCCCCACGGCGCTTGAGGGGCAAGCTCGACAAGACGCCGAGGTGCTTCTTGGCGTACCCATTCCGGCAACGGCGGTGCTCGGTTTCGACGCGGTCGCCTGGCCAGCAGTTCCGCCTCGCCCCCGTGACATTCCCGGAGTCACACTGATCGGCGAGAGCGCGGCTGGCACTGGCCTGGCGTCAGTTATTTCGTACGCAAGAAAAGAGGCTGGACGTTTGCTGGGAGAGGTAGACACGTAGGCCGTGAAGGCTACTGTGAAGACCTGACCCGTGTCATACCCGCGATTCGGGAACTACGAAAACAAGGAGTCATCATGCGAGGCAGAGTACTTCTCGTTGTCGGTCTGGCCGTGGGCTACGTGCTCGGCGCCCGCGCTGGCCGCGAGCGTTATAACCAAATGAAACTGCAGGCTCAGAGGCTGTGGAACGACCCGCGAGTGCAGAAGCAGGTAAAAACTGCTGAACAGTTTGCCAAGGACAAAGCGCCCGAGGTCGTCGACTTTGTGACGGATAACGCCAAGAAGGTCGTGTCGCAGGTCGGCCCGAAGTCGACGGCATCCAAGACCAGCGCGTCGAAGACCACACCTTCGAAGACCAGCACGGCAAAGTAGGCCGTCGTGAGCGACGACATCACCTCTAAAAAGAGGTCTCTCTTCGGGTTGATCGCAGACCTGCCCCACCTGCTCACCACTCTCGTCAAAGAAGAGATCGAGCAGCTCAAGAACGAGATCGTCGCGAAGCTAAAGCATGCGGGCGTGGGTATCGGCCTGTTTGCGGGCGCGGGGATCTTCGCGTTCTTCCTGCTCGGTGTGCTGATCGCAGCAGCCATCCTCGGGTTCGCGACGGTTGTGCCCGGCTGGCTGGCTGCGCTCATCGTCGCGGCGATCCTGCTTGTCATCGCCCTGGTTCTTGTGCTGATCGGTCTGGCGCAGGTCAAGAAGGGCGTGCCGCCGGCACCGACCGAAACCATAAAGAGCGTGAAGAAAGACGTGAACGTCATCAAGGGCGTCGGAAAACGGGAGAAGCCATGAGCGACGACATCAGCACCACAATCAGTTCGACCCGTGCAGAACTCGAGCAGACGCTGGATGCCATCGAAGACAAGCTCAACCTTCCAAAGCAGGTGGGTCGTCTGCGGGCGAAGGCTGTCGACTCCTATCACGCAAACCCGATCCCGTGGATCGTAGGAGCGACAGCCTCGGTGATCGCACTCGGTGGCGTCGTGGCCTGGGCCCTCCTCAGCAACGACGACTGATTTCACCTGCCCACGCGCTCACTTTGTGTTCTCCCAGCGGGGCGGGGGATGATGGGCATCATGAGTTCCGTGCCGGACCCGAGCGGCTACACCCTCTGGGCAGTTCTTCGTCGTAATCCGCTTCACACCTCGACCCCCGATGTCGAAGGGTTGGCCCGAGCGGTCGATGCCGTCGAGCAGCGGGGCGTCACGGTTCGCGGTTTTTACGATGTTTCCTCACTTCGGTCAGACGCCGACATCATGATCTGGTTGCATGGAGGCCCTCCCGAGACGCTCCAGTGGGCGCTGCGCGAGCTCCGCAGGAGCACCATGTTCAGCACGTTGCTGCCCACCTGGAACGCGATGGGTGTTCACCGGGACGCCGAGTTCTCGGCAAATCACCTGCCGTCGTTCATGCGCGGTAAGGAACCAGCAGAATGGCTCACCGTCTATCCCTTCGTGCGGTCGTACGAGTGGTACATCCTGCCCGAGGATGAGCGCAAGGCGATGCTCGGCGATCACGGTCGCAAGGGCAGCGAATATCCGCAGGTGCTCGCGAACACGGTCGCGTCGTTCGCGTTGGGCGACTACGAGTGGATCCTCGCCCTCGAGGCACCACAGCTCGTCGACCTGGTCGACCTGATGCGTCACTTGCGCCAGACGGAGGCACGCAGGCATGTTCGCGAGGAGCTGCCGTTTTACACCGGTCGAAGAATTACGATCGACGAGATTCCGGAGATTCTGTCATGATCCGCGCCGCAACAGCAGCCGCGCAGTCCGGCCAAGAGCACGTCACCGACGCGACCGCATACGATGCCATCCTGCTGGCAAGCTTCGGCGGGCCGGAGGGCCAGGACGACGTCATTCCCTTCCTGCGGAATGTGACCCGCGGCCGCGGCATCCCCGAGGAACGCCTCGAAGAGGTAGCTCACCACTATCGTGCTTTCGGCGGGGTCAGCCCCATCAACGACCAGAACCGCGAGCTGAAGGGTGCGCTCGAGGCAGAGCTCGCCCGCCGCGGCATCGACCTTCCGGTGCTGTGGGGCAACCGCAACTGGGAGCCGTATCTGAAAGACGCGCTGGTGGAGGCCCACGACAGGGGCTATAGCAAGCTGCTCGCGATCGGCACGAGCGCATACAGCTCATACTCAAGCTGTCGCCAGTATCGCGAGGACTATGCCCTCGCGCTTGCCGATACCGGTCTCGAGGGCTCGATCCAGATCGACAAGGTGCGCCAGTTCTTCGATCACCCCGGTTTCGTCGCGCCGTTCATCGAGGGTGTGCGAGACGGACTCGCGGATGTCGCGGCTCGCGGCTTCACCCTCGACCAGGTTCGGGTGCTCTTCTCCACCCACTCCATCCCCTCCACCGACGCAGCGAAGAGTGGACCACCTGAGCGCGGCTTCGGTGAAGGCGGCGCGTACCAGGCCCAACACCTCGCGGTGGCCGAAGTCGTGATGGCCGGTCGCGACATCGAGTGGGAACTCGTCTTCCAGTCGCGCAGTGGCCCGCCGACACAGCCATGGCTGGAGCCCGACATCAACGACACGATCGTGCGCCTCGCAGCTGACGGCGTGAAGGCGGTCATAATTGTTCCGCTCGGATTCATCAGCGACCACATGGAAGTCAAGTGGGATCTCGACACCGAGGCGATGGAGACGGCTGAGCAGAATGACGTGTACGCGATCCGGGTTCCGACCCCGGGCGTGCACGCCGCGTTCGTCGCCGGCCTGGTCGATCTCGTTCTCGAGCGGCGTGACGGCGTGCCCCTCGCCGAACGACTCGCGCTGACTCAGCTCGGCCCGTGGTACGACGTCTGCCGATCCGGCTGCTGCGAAAACGTGCGGCTCGGGTTCAAACCGGCCGTTGCGGGGCTCACACCGTGAGGATCGGCACTCGGGGCAGCGCTCTCGCGATGGCCCAGTCCGGGAAGGTGGCTGCGCTCTTCAGTACGGCGATGGGCGAAGAGGTCGAACTCGTTCCGATTTCGACCGAGGGAGACCACTCCAAGGCATCGCTCGCGAGCCTCGGCGGCACGGGTGTTTTTGCAAGCGCTCTTCGGGATGCTCTCCTGGCCGGGGAGTGCGATGCGCTTGTGCACTCGCTCAAGGATCTTCCGACCGGCAGCTATCCCGGGCTTCGGATCGGCGCGATTCCGAAACGTGTTGACGCACGCGACGCGCTCGTCGGGTACACCCTCGACACCCTTCCGCAGGGCGCACGAGTGGGCACAGGCTCGCCGCGCCGCCGCGCGCAGCTCGCGTCGTTTCGACCCGATCTCGAGGTTGTCGACATCCGCGGCAACGTAGATACCAGGCTCGCGCGGGTCGGCACCGACCTCGACGCTGTCGTGTTGGCCGTAGCCGGCCTCACCCGGCTCGGTCGGCTCGATGCTGTCACCGAATTTCTCGAACTCGGTGAGTGGCCAACCGCCCCCGGCCAGGGAGCGCTCGCCATCGAGGTGCGCGCGGACTCTGGGCAGTTGGGCTCGAAGCAGCTGACCGCCGCGCTGAAATCCGTTGACCATGCCCCGAGCCGCCTCGCCGTTATGGCTGAGCGTGCGGTGCTGGCTGGGCTCGAGGCCGGCTGTGCCGCGCCGATCGGCGCGATGGCAGTGCTCGACGACGAACTGCTTTTTCTCACCGCAACCGTCTACGCACCCGACGGTTCACGGTCTGTCACCAGCTCGCACGCGCTCGTCGTCGAAGGGCCTGCCGCCGAACGTGCACTTCTGCCTACAGAGCTCGGCGAGCGAGTTGCGGCCGAACTCCTGCAGCTCGGCGCTGCAGACCTCGCCCCGCTGGGAGCGGCATCGTGACCGTCGCCAAGCCGCTCGCAGGCTGGCGCGTGCTCGTTCCCCGCGGGGGCAAATGGGGCGACGATGTCGCGGCGTCCCTGCGCGGATATGGCGCCATACCGGTGATCGCCCCGATGATCAATTTCGCCAGTGCCGAGAACGCCGTCGAACTGTCGGATGCGCTGAGGCGGCTGGAGATCGGCAATTTCGACTGGCTGGTGATCACTAGCGCGACAACAGTCGATGTGCTGATGAGCCAGCAGGTGCTCCTGCCGCCGACGACCAGGATCGCTGCCGTCGGCGAGACCACGGGCGCCGCACTCACCCTCGCCGGCTATCGCGTCGATTTCGTTCCAGAGGGTGACAACTCCGCGCGGGGCCTGGTCAAGGAGTGGCCGGAATCCGCCATCACCGGTCGCGTACTCATCCCGCAATCCGACATCGCGGAACCGACCCTGGTCGCCGGCCTCGGCAAACTCGGGCTCGAGGTCGAGTTCGTTACCGCCTATCGCACCGTCGGTGTGCCTGTGGCCGAGCACATCGCGGCTGATGTGACGTCTGGACGCATCCGAGCGGTGCTCGTCACCTCCGGCAGCGTCGCCCGCCAGGTGCAGTCACAGCTCGCGCCGCTGCCCGACGAGACCGTCGTTGCCGCCATCGGTCCACGTACGGCGTTCGACGCCAGGGCAGCCGGTCTCACCGTTCATGTGATCGCTGAATCCCGTTCAGCCGCCGCGCTCGTCGACGCGCTCGCGGAGCACGCAGCTGCGCTTCACCCTGACCGCCTTGAGCAGGTGCGCGATGAGTGACGGCCCGAGCATCCGCCCCCGGCGTCTGCGCTCGACGCCGGCGATGAGAAGGCTCACCGCCCAGACCCGGCTGCACCCGGCAGAGCTTGTGCTGCCGATGTTTGTGCGGGAAGGCGTGAGTGCCCCGGTGCCGATCATGTCGATGCCCGGCGTGGTCAATCACTCGCTCGACAGCCTTCGCCGCGCCGCGGTCGACGCTGTCGAAGCGGGTATCGGCGGAGTCATGCTGTTCGGAATCCCTGAGCATAAAGACGCGATCGGTTCGGGCGCAACCGACGAGAACGGCATCCTGAACGTAGCGACCCGGGCGGTCATCGAGGAGGCCGGAGACGCGATCGTCGTGCAGACCGACCTGTGCCTCGACGAGTTCACCGACCACGGACACTGCGGCGTGTTGGATGCCCGGGGCCGCATTGACAACGACGAATCGCTCGTGCGCTACCGCGACATGGCCCTCGCGCAGGCGGCCGCAGGGTCACACCTGCTCGGCCTCAGCGGCATGATGGACGGCCAGGTGGCCGCAGTGCGCGACATCCTTGACGACAACGGTTACCACGAAACCGCCATACTCGGTTACGCGGCGAAGTATGCTTCGGCGTTCTACGGCCCGTTCCGTGAGGCGGTGCAATCGTCGTTGCAGGGTGACAGGCGCAGCTACCAGCTCGACCCGGCCAACCGTCGTGAGGGTGCGCGCGAGGTGCAGCTCGACATCGAACAGGGTGCAGACGTTGTGATGGTGAAGCCCGCGATGAGTTATCTCGACGTACTGGCTGACGCCGCGGCATCCAGCCCCATTCCGGTGTGGGCCTACCAGGTGTCTGGCGAATACTCGATGATCGAGGCAGCTGCGGCGAACGGCTGGATCGACCGCCGCCGCACAATCGAAGAAACCGTGACAGGCATCAAACGCGCTGGCGCCGATGCCGTGCTCACCTATTGGGCACTCGAACTGGCTGGATGGCTGCGCGAATGACGTCGAACGACCAGAACTTCGCGAGGGCCAAACGCTCGATACCCGGCGGAGTTAATTCACCCGTGCGCGCGTACGGCGCCGTCGGCGGCACTCCCCGGTTCATGGTCTCGGCGCGTGGGCCGTACATCACCGACTCCGACGGCCGCGAATACGTCGACCTCGTTAGCTCGTGGGGTCCGGCGATCCTGGGGCACGCGCATCCCGACGTGGTGAAGGCGGTTCAGGATGCCGCGGCACACGGTCTCTCATTCGGAGCCTCGACGCCCGGCGAAACCGAGCTGGCGGAACTCGTGCGTGAGCGGGTGAGTGTTGGGGAGCAGCGGCCGATCGAGCGAATCCGGCTCGTGTCGACCGGCACGGAGGCGACGATGACTGCGATTCGTCTCGCTCGCGGAGCAACCGGTCGCGACCTGCTGGTGAAATTTGCGGGCCACTACCACGGCCACTCTGACGGCCTTCTCGCCGAGGCGGGATCTGGTGTCGCCACGCTCGCCATGCCCGGATCTGCCGGGGTCACTGCCGCAACCGCCGCCCAGACGCTCGTTCTCCCGTACAACGATCTCGACGCGGTTCGCACAGTTTTCGCCGCACGCGGGTCTGACATCGCAGCCGTGATCGTCGAGGCAGCGTCAGCGAACATGGGCGTAGTGCCGCCGAGTCGCGGCTTCAATCGTGCGCTCGCCGCCATAGCGCGCGAGCACGGAGCGCTCACCATCTTCGATGAGGTGCTCACCGGATTCCGCGTCGGCCCAGCCGGCTGGTGGGGGCTCGAAGCGGCTCGCGTGGTTCCGGACGGCGCAGGCTGGCAGCCCGATCTCTTCACCTTCGGCAAAGTTATCGGCGGAGGTATGCCGCTGGCAGCCCTCGGCGGTCGCGCGGACGTCATGGAACAACTCGCCCCCCTTGGCCCCGTGTACCAGGCCGGCACCCTCAGCGGCAATCCGGTTGCGGTCGCCGCAGGAATCGCCACGCTCAGGGCAGCGGACGCAGCGGTCTACTCGCGACTGAATGCCGTCGCCGACCAGCTCTCGCACGCCACCTCCGAGGCGCTCGCCGCGGCGGGCGTCGAGCACGTCATCCAGCGGGCCGGCAATCTGTTCTCCGTCGCATTTTCTGCCACTCCCCCTACGGACTACGCCTCCGTTAGAGCACAGGCTGCCTTCCGGTACGCGCCGTTCTTTCACGCGATGCTCGACGCCGGCGTCTCGCTGCCGCCCAGCGTTTTCGAGGCATGGTTCGTGACGGCTGCCCACGACGACGCTGCAGTGTCGCGCATCCTGGAGGCGCTGCCTGCTGCTGCGCGGGCGGCCGCGGCTGCGGCCTGAGTGGATCGACCCGCCCTAGGCAGCGAAGGAAAGGATGATGAACACCAGGCCGATCAGCGGCGGCAGGCCCTGGAGGAGTGCAGACCGGCGGCTGCCCTTCACGCTGAAGAACAGCACCAGGCCGGCGAGGAACATGCTGCCGGTCGCGAGTGAGATCAGCCCGACCCCCGCCCAGAAGTTGAGCGGGATGAGCACGAGCCCGATTCCGGCGCCGAGCGCGAGAAAGAGGTTGTAGAAGCCCTGGTTGAAGGCCATCGACTTGATCGTGTCGGCGTCTTCCTGGCTCGCGATGCCGAAGATCTTCCAGGTGCGCGGTGTCGTCCAGCTGACACTCTCGAGGAAGAACACGTAGAGGTGAAACACCGCTGCGAGGAAGACGAAGACTGATCCGATGATGACGAAAGCTGTGGTCATCCGCACAGCTTAGGGCCGCGCGGGGCCTAACCGAAGAGAATCGCGGCCTCGTCGTACCGGGACTGCGGCACGGTGTTGAGTTTGCCGAGGGCATCTTCGAAGGCAACGTGGGTGATCGTGGTTCCGCTCAGCGACACCATGCGGCCCCAGCGGTTGTGCATCACCGAGTCGACGGCGGCCATTCCGTAGCGGGTGGCGAGCACTCGGTCGTATGCCGTCGGCGTGCCGCCGCGCTGGATGTGGCCCAGTGTCGTCGCCCGCGTTTCGACCCCCGTGCGCGCCTCGATCTCGGGGGCGATCATGTCACCTATGCCGCCGAGGCGGGGGCGACCGAATGCGTCGAGCCCACGCTCGGAGTGGGCGTCGTCCATGGTGTCGAGCTTGAACCCCTCGGCGACGACGACGAGCGGTGCGCGCCCACGGTCGCGAGCAGACTGCACCCACTCACAGATCTGATCGATGGTGGTCTTCTGCTCGGGGATGAGGATGACGTGGGCTCCAGCCGCCATGCCGGAGTGCAGTGCGATCCAGCCGACGTGCCGGCCCATGACCTCGGCCACCATGCACCGGCCGTGCGAGTCGCCTGTGGTGCGCAGCCTGTCCATTGCATCGGTCGCGATCTGGGTGGCTGTGTCGAACCCGAAGGTGTAGTCGGTGGCCGAGAGGTCGTTGTCTACGGTCTTCGGCACTCCCACGATCTTGATCCCGGCATCCGTCAACCGCTTCGCAGCGGCCAGGGTGCCTTCGCCACCGATGGCGATGAGCGATTCGACGCCGAGCCCGTCCATGACCTCTTTGACGTGGTCTGCACCTCCCTCATGCTCGAAGGGGTTCGTGCGCGAGGTGCCGAGGATCGTGCCACCCTGCTTGCCGATGCCCTGGATGTCTTTGCGCTCAAGCGACATGATGTCGCCGTCGACCACACCGCGCCATCCATCGCGGAACCCGACGAACTCTTTTCCGTAGATCTGGGTGCCCTTGAGCACCACGCCTCGAATGACCGCGTTCAGGCCGGGGCAGTCGCCGCCGCTCGTGAGGATTCCGATGCTCATGGCACCATCATTCCGCAACTATCGGCGTTCTTTCGCCACCTGTCTGTGACGGGCTACCAACTTTGGTCGAATCAGTTGTGTGTAATGCACATCGTGTCTCGGCGGCATGGTTATCACAGACGACGAAGAGCTCGCGGCACCCCTTGTCTGAGCAGTTCTCGATGCGTGTCGTCGGCGATCCGCAGAGATAACACTCACTGATCACCGCGGCATCCGCACTGAATGGCACGGTCATTCGCCCATCGAAGACGTAGAGCGAACCCTGCCAGAGCCCGCCGTCGCCGAACTCCTCACCGTAGCGGGCGATGCCGCCCTCGAGCTGGTAGACCTCGCCGAAACCGCGGCTCTTCATCAAACTCGACAGCACCTCACAGCGAATTCCGCCGGTGCAGTATGTGACCACGGGCTGGTCTTTCAGGTGGTCGTATTTGCCGCTGTCGAGCTCGGCCACAAACTCACGGGTGTTGTCTACGTCGGGCACTACGGCATCCGCGAACCGTCCGATCGAGGCTTCGATGCGGTTGCGTCCGTCAAAGAAGGTGACGTGCTTCGTTGCGACGAGGTCGTGCAGCTGGCCGGGTGTGAGTTTTGTACCGCCGCCGACCACTCCGTGCTCATCGACCTCAAGCTCGCCCGGGGCACCGAAGCTGACGAGTTCGTCGCGCACTTTCACGCTCAGGCGCGGAAAGTCGTCGCCCCCGCCCTCGCTGTACGTGAAGTCGATGTCGTGGAACGGGGCGTATTCGCGGGTCTTCTTGATGTAGGTCTTGACCTCTTTCAACTCACCGCCGACGGTTCCGTTGATGCCATCCCTCGAGAGGATGATCCGGCCCTTCAGCTCGAGCGACTCACAAAGGTCGCGTTGCCACAGGCGCACCGCGTCAGGATCTGCCAGCGGTGTGAACCGATAGAAAAGCAGGATTTTGGGGACGGCCACCGCACGAGTCTACGTAAGCTCGTTGTATGGGTGCAGTCAGTCTCACGTCGACTTACACCCCGAGTCGTCCGGTCAGCCTCAGGCTCACCCTCCGCCCTCTCAGCCGCGGATCGCAGGACCCCACGATGCAGTGGACCCCGACCGGGGTCTGGCGAACTATCCCGACACCCAATGGTGGTGCCACACTCTTTTTGTCGCAGCGAGGCGCCGGCATAGAGGCACGTGCGTGGGGTGACGGCGCAGAGTGGGCCATCGCCGCTGTGCCGGAACTCTGCGGTTCCGGTGACGACGACGAAGGCTTCGACGTGTCTTCGCATGCCTTCCTGCACGATTCCGATCGAAGGAATCCGGGTCTTCGACTCCTGCGAACCGGCCTCGTGCTCGAGATGCTCATTGCCGCGATTCTCGAGCAGAAGGTCACCGGGCTGGAGGCGAGACGGGCGTGGGTGCAGCTGATCCGAAAGCACGGGGAGGTCGCACCCGGTCCGGCCCCTGCCGGGATGAGGGTATTTCCTTTGGCTCACACCTGGCGGATGATCCCGTCATGGGAGTGGCACCGGGCGGGGGTCGACCCGCAGCGGTCGCGCACGGCGGTCGCCGCGGCATCCGTCGCCGCCGGACTGGAGCGCACGCTTGCACTCGGCCGTGGCGGCAAGGAGGTCGAGAAGCGCCTGCGGTCGGTGCCTGGCGTGGGAATCTGGACTGCTGCAGAGACCATGCAGCGCGCCCACGGCGACTCTGATGCGGTGAGCATCGGCGACTATCACCTGCCGGCCGTGGTTGGCTGGGCGCTAATCGGCAAACCGGTTGACGACGACGGCATGCTCGAGTTGCTCGCGCCGTGGCCGGGTCACCGCCAGCGGGTGATGCGCCTGATCGAGTCGAGCGGGTTCGCCAAACCGCGCTTCGGGCCCCGCATGACCATCCAGGATCACCGCGGGCACTAGCGTGTCGAGAGTGCATCTCATGTTCCGGACGATCCTCCTTTTTCTTCTCCGCCGGCCACCGCTCCGCTTCACCGACCTCGGAGTCATCAGCCTCAGGGTGCTTCCCACCGACATCGATTTCGCCGGGCACATGAATAACGGCTTTTATCTGTCTGTCATGGATCTCGGCCGCGTCGACCTGCTGAGGCGATCCGGGGTGTGGTCGAAGATTGTCAGGGCCGGCATCTCGCCCGTCGTCGCGAACGCGACCATTACTTTCCGCCGCTCGCTCACACCGTGGCAGCGCTACACGATCGAGACGAAGATGGTGGGGCTCGACGAGAAAGCGGTCTACTGCGAGCAGCGCATGGTCGTTGCCGGTGAGATCTGGGCGAAATCGACACAGCGGGTGCGGTTCGTGAAACGCTCGGGGGGCACTGCGTCGATCGCGGAAGTACTCGAGGCAACAGGCATCGAGACACCCACGATGACCCCGGCGCCGTGGATCGACCGGTGGGCTGCGGATGTCGCCCTCCCGCCCGCGAGAGGCGTCGCGCCGAGCGAGTGGCTCTCGCTACTCGACTGACTGGTCCGCTTCGGTGGGCTGAGGTTCATCTGCGGGCTCACCTTCTTCGGCCAGCGAGCCGAGGGGGCCGCCACCGAACTCTGCCGCGTTCGCGGCCGGGGCAGACTCTTTGAGAAGCTTTGCCGCCTCCCTGCGCGCCGCCGCAGCCTCCTCTTCGTCGCCCGCGGCGGCTCCACCCTGATTCGCGAACTGGTCGAATGACATGTTCGGAGCCTAACCAGCCTTGCGGGTCCAGGTAAAGCGCCGCACGCTAGCGTTCGAGCACTGCCATTGCCGCGTTCTGGCCGCCGATGCCGCTCACACCACCGCCACGACGCGCGCCAGCGCCACACAGCAGAACGCGATCGTGCCCGGTCGCCACGCCCCAGCGTTCGGCTGCGGTACCGAGTGGCCCCTCGGCGAAGGGCCACGACAGCGCACCGTGGAAGATGTTGCCGCCGGGCATCCCGAGCGCATGCTCCAGGTCGAGGGTCGTCTTGGTCTCGATGCAGGGTGCGCCGAACGCATCGAGCATCAGCAGGTCTTCCACCGGCTCGCCGAGCACGCTGTCGAGGGAGTCGAGCACCGCGCGGGTGACCCGGGTGCGAAACTCGCCATGCTTCTCCGGGGTTATCAGCCGATCCGGAACATGCAGCCCGAAAACCGTGAGCGTGTGCGCGCCACTGGCAGCGAGCTCCGGGGAAAGGATGCTGGGATCAGTCAGCGAGTGACAATAGATCTCTGCGGGCAGCGGGCCTGGCACCACGCCGCCGGCAGCGGTTCGATAGGCCGTCTCGAGCTGGTCATACCCCTCGTTGATATGGAACGTTCCGCCGAACGCCGCCCGGGGATCGATCGCGGTGTCGAGCAGTCGCGGCAGCCGTTTCAGTAGCAGGTTCACCTTCACCTGGGCGCCCTCCGGCCTCTCGGAGCTGACGCCGAGCAATCGGTCGAGCACGTGCGGGGCTACGTTGGCGAGCACAGTCGTTGCTCCGATGACGCCGCCCTCCCAGGTGACCTCACCGTCGGGGGTGATCGACAGCACCTCGGCATTCGTGAGGATCGTCGCGCCCGCCCTGCGAGCAGCGTTGGCCAACTCGCCGGTGACAGCGCCCATGCCGCCGACCGGGACATCCCAGTCGCCCGTGCCGCCGCCGATCACGTGGTACAGAAAGCAACGGTTGGCGGCGATGTCACCGGTCGAGGCAAAAGTGCCGATGAGCGCATCGGTTGACACGACCCCGCGCACCAGGTCGTTGTCGAAGGTGCGCTCGATCACCTCACCGATCGGGCGGTCGATGAAATCGCGCCAGAGGTCTGCACCGACCAGCCTGCGGGCTTCGGACTCGCTGAGGAGCGGGTCGCACACGGTCGGGAAGAGGGCACGAGCGAGCTCGCCCGTGCGTGCATAGAATTGCCGCCACGGGGTCGGATCTGCGCCGATACCTGCGAAGGACGCGTCGGTGGCCGAGGTATTCCCGTTGTCGACGAGAAGCCCCCGCGTGGTGCCAGGCACAGGCGTATACGAGGAGTAGCGCCGACGCTCCAGCCTGACATTCAACCCCAGCTCACGGATGATGCGCCCCGGGAGCAGGCTGACCAGGTACGAGTAGCGCGAGAGCCGGGCATCCACCCCCTCGAAGGCCTGGGCAGAAACTGCGGCGCCGCCGACCCGGTCGAGTTGCTCGAGCACGGTGACGCTGAGCCCGGCCTGCGCCAGGTACACGGCCGCGACGAGCCCGTTATGCCCGCCTCCGACGATAACGACGTCTTGTTTAGTGCTGATCACTGTGTACTGGCTACGCGCTCTGCGCCGGATCGACGTCTTCGTCGTGGCCGCAGCCGATAGCCTCGACCACTCGCCCGGAGAGTGCTTCGATCACGGTTGCGTCTTCGGCCGTGAGCACGTCGAAGAAGTAGCGACGGATGGCCTCGGAATGCCCGCGCATCGCGCCGAGGATGGAGCGGCGGCCGGATGCTGTGAGCCCGATCCAGCTTCCTCGTGCGTCGCTCGGGCATTCCGTTCGAGAGACGAAGCCCCGCTTCTCCATGCGGGTGACGAGGTGCGAGACGCGACTTTTCTCCCAGCCGATCGCGCCGGCGATCTCTTTGATCCGAAGCTGGCGGTCGGGGGCCAGACTTACGGCCTGAAGCACCTCGTATTCGCTCGCAGACAGCCCGGAGTCGCGCTGCAACTGCAGGTCGAGAGCGCGGTCGAGACGGCGTCGCATCGCGTAGAACGACGCCCACGTTTCGGCTTCCGCGCCGGAAAGCGCCGGTGACTCGGGCATACCTCGAATCTACCGTGGGCGTGCTGTCGCATCGCGGTTATGCTCACCATCAGCAACTGGATAACTGGAGGAGTCACATGTCGGCATACGAATACGGCGGAGCGGCAGACATCGATCGGGCCATCGGCCTTCTCGTCGATCTCGACAACGGGCAGAAGAATGCGCTCGCCGTCCTGGAGTTCGACAAGGCGATCGATGAGCTGCAGAAAGAGTACGAAAAGAGCATTGCTGACCCCGGCTACCGTCCGAGCGACGATGTCATCGACAGGTTGAGTGGTTACCTCGCGTTGGCCGACGATCTCGACAATGAGAAGCTGGTGTAGCCACCGTTTCTCGAGAGGCCTTTCGGTGGCGCAGACTGAACCAACCGATGCGAGAGGCATACCCGTGACGCCAGTCGAGACATCCGCGCTCACCGAGCAGACCATCGCGACTGTGAAGCGCTGGCTTGCCGAAAGCCGTACCGTCGCGCCCGACAAGTCTGCTGAGCGTCTCGCCGGGGTGCTCAAAGATCCGCGCGGTCTCGACTTCACCATCGGATTCGTGGATCGGGTCGTTCGCCCCGAAGACCTGAAGGTCGCCGGCCGAAATCTCGAGAAGCTGTCGAGGCGGGTGCCAGCGTTCCTGCCGCTGTACATGCGCATCGCGATCCAACTCGGTGGGGGATTCGCTCCGATCCTCCCCTGGCCCATCGTGCCGATTGCTCGACGGGTGCTGCGTGGCATGGTCAGCCACCTCATCCTCGACGCAACGCCAAAGAAGCTCGACAAGAGCATTGCAGCCCTTCGCCGGGCTGGCACGCGGCTCAACATCAACCTGCTCGGCGAGGCGGTACTCGGCGATGACGAGGCCGATCGGCGCCTCGCGGGCACCCGAGAGCTGCTGGAACGCGACGATATCGACTACGTCTCGATAAAGGTGTCTTCGGTCTCGAGCCAGCTGTCGATGTGGTCGTTCGATGAGACCGTCGAACGTGTCGTCCACAGGCTCACCCCGCTTTACGAGCTCGCGGCGGTGTCTGCGACCCAGAAGTTCATCAACCTCGATATGGAGGAGTTTCGCGACCTAGACCTCACCATGGCGGTCTTCATGCGCATCCTCGAGCAGCCCAGGTTGAAGGGCCTCGAAGCCGGTATCGTGTTGCAGGCATACCTGCCAGATGCTCTCGGCGCGCTGCAGAAGCTCACGGAGTGGGCCACACAACGCCAGGCGGCTGGCGGATCGGGCATCAAGGTGCGCGTGGTCAAGGGTGCGAATCTGGCTATGGAGCACGTCGACTCGACCGTTCACGGCTGGCCGCTCGCCACCTACGGCAGCAAGGTCGACACCGACACGAACTACAAGCGGGTGCTCGACTGGGCTTTCACCCCCGAGCATATGGATGCTGTGCGCATCGGAGTAGCCGGCCACAACCTGTTCGACATCGCCCATGCCTGGCTGCTTGCCCGGGAGCGGAAGGTCGACACCAGGGTCGAGTTCGAGATGCTGCTCGGCATGGCCACCGGGCAGGCTGATGCCGTCAAGCGCGACGTGGGCGGCCTGCTGCTGTACACACCCGTTGTGCGCCCGGCCGAGTTCGACTCTGCGATCTCATACCTGATTCGCCGGCTCGAAGAGAACGCGAGCGCCGACAACTTCATGTCGGGTGTTTTCGAGCTGGACACGGCACCGATCTACAGCCGCGAAGAGCGTAGATTCCTGGCCTCGCTGGAGGGGCTGGACCAGGCCGCTCCGGCGTCGAACCGGCGGCAGGACCGCAGCCTGCCGGTGCCCGTCAGCGCGGTGGACACTGCTCCGCGCCCGTTCGGGAACGAACCGGATACCGACCCGGCGGTCGCAGCCAACCGAGGGTGGGGCCGCGACATTCTCGGCCGAGTTCCCTCTTCGCGACTCGGCAGCGACCTCATCGCGGCCGCGCAGGTCAGCTCAGCCGAGACCCTCGACGCGATCATCGGGGGAACCGAGCAGAGCGGGGCGGAGTGGGGCCAGCGCAGGGCAGACACCCGGGCTGCAGTGCTGCACGCCGCCGGGGAATCACTTGCCGCCCACCGCGCAGATCTCATCGAGGTGATGGCGAGCGAAACCGGCAAGACCATCGCGGAGGGTGATGTCGAGGTCAGCGAGGCCGTCGACTTCGCGCATTTCTACGCGGAGAGCGCCCGCGAGCTCGACCGGGTCGAGAATGCCTCGTTCGTGCCGCCGCGGCTCGTGGTGGTCACCCCGCCCTGGAACTTCCCGGTAGCCATTCCGGCCGGGTCGGTGCTGGCTGCGCTCGCAGCAGGCGCCGGAGTCATCATCAAGCCGGCTCCGCAGGCTCGCCGGAGTGCTGCTGTCATGGTCAACGCGCTCTGGGAGGGCGGAGTGCCGCGGGACATCCTCAGGCTGGTGGATGTCGACGAGGGTGACCTTGGGCAGCGTCTCGTCTCGCACCCTTCCGTCGATCGTGTGATACTCACCGGCGCCTGGGAGACAGCGAAACTGTTCCGCACCTGGCGGCCCGACCTGCCGCTGCTCGCTGAGACAAGTGGCAAGAACGCCATCATCGTCACCCCGAGCGCAGACCTCGACCTGGCCGTCGCCGACATCGTGAAGAGTGCTTTCGGTCATGCCGGCCAGAAATGCTCGACGGCGAGCCTGGTCATTCTCGTGGGATCTGTTGCGACGTCAGAGCGATTCCGGCGTCAGCTGGTCGACTCGGTAACCACTCTCAGGGTGGGATGGCCGAGTGACCCGACAGCGGTCATGGGCCCGATCATCGAGCAGGCGCAGGGCAAGCTCGCTGGTGCGCTCACCACGCTCGATGCCGATGAGAGCTGGCTGATACAGCCGACCGAGCTCGACGAATCCGGGCGACTGTGGTCGCCCGGCGTGCGGAACAACGTGCAGGCGGGTTCGGCATTTCACCTCACGGAGTATTTCGGTCCGGTGCTCGGCATCATGACCGCAGCCACGCTCGACGAGGCGATCGCGCTGCAGAACGCCCCCTCCTACGGGCTCACCGCGGGCATTCACTCGCTGGATCCGGTCGAGATCTCGACCTGGCTCGACACCGTGGAAGCCGGCAATCTCTACGTCAATCGCGGTATTACAGGAGCTGTCGTGCGACGCCAGCCATTCGGTGGCTGGAAGCGGTCGACAGTGGGCGCGAGCGCGAAGGCCGGCGGCCCGAACTACCTGCTCACCCTTGGCGACTGGGCTCCGGTCTTCGGCGCGCCGGGCAGCGCGGTTGTGCTCGAGGGTCTCAGCGCCGGGGTCACTCGCGTGATCGAGGCGGCACAGCCCGGCATGGAGTTTCTGGAGTTCGACCGCGTTCGGGCTGCAGCGGAGAGCGACGAGCGGGCCTGGGTCGGCGAATATGGCGTGGCTCGGGATGTCTCTGCACTTGGCGTAGAGCGGAACGTGTTCCGTTACCGGCCGGTGCCGGTGACGATCCGCCTGGCGGAGGGCGCGTCACCATCGCAGCTGGTACGTGTGCTCGTCGCTGCTACCCGCGCTGGGGCACCCGTCACTATCTCGTCTGCCCTCCCGGTGCACGCCGGGCTGATCTCCCTGTTCCGCAGTGAACTCAGCCCGATCGCGGTGGTCGACGTCGTGATCGAGACCGATGCCCGGTTCGTGTCAGCCCTGCAGGCGTCATCCGCTCGCCCACATCGCATTCGACTCCTCGGCGGGGATGCACTGAAGCTTGCAACCGCTCTCGCCGGTGATCCCGACGTTGCGATCTACTCTGGCGCGGTCACGGCGTCCGGGCGAATCGAGCTCTTGCCGTTCCTGCATGAGCAGGCGATCAGCATGACCGCGCATCGGTTCGGAAACCCGGATCCGGTCACCGCGTCGGTGGAAATCTAGACCGCGGAGTTCTCGACCAGGTCGGGGTGATGGATGGCGGCAACATCCGGGTGCGCGCGCAGCCTGCTCTTGAGCGCGTTCTCGCCGTAGGTGGCATAGATCGGATTGTCGGGGTCGACCGTGATGCCGGAGGATTCGAAGCCATTTGGCAGATCGAGCACCGGGATTGTTGCGTCGAGGGCTGGGCTGAAGAAGAACGGGATCGAGATGCGGTCGGTGCCGATGAGCGGCGAGATGACGCGGTGCACCGTTGCTTTGAGGTAGCCGTCAGTGGCCACCTCGAGCAGCTCGCCGATGTTGACGACGAAGGCGTTGGCGATGGGGGGAGCGTCGATCCAGCCGTCGTCATACTGCACTTGCAGGCCGCCCTTTCCGGGCTCGACATAGAGCAGCGTGAGCACGCCGGAGTCTTTATGCGCGCCGACGCCCTGCTTCGGGGTCGGGTCGGATTTGCCGGGGTAGCGCACGATCTTGATCAGGGTCGACGGGCTGGTCGCGAACGCGGCATCGAAGACATGGCTGTCTGCGCCGAGTGACACAGCCCAGGCCTGCAACAGCCTGAGGCCGAGAGCCGAGAGCTCGTCATCCCAGCGCTGAACTACCTCCCGCAGCTCGGGCAGCGCCTTCGGCCACTGGTTCGGACCCTGCAGACGCCAGTAATCCGCGATGTCCGGGCCGGTCGGCAGAGCCGCGCGTTCCGGGCCGATGTCGATCTGCTCACGCCAGTCGACGACGCCCTGTGTGAGTTCGCCGCCCACCCGGGTGTACCCGCGAAACTGTGCGCTCTTCAGGTTCTCTATGTCCATCTTGTCGGCCTCGGGCAGGTCGAAGAACTCGCGCGCCACGCGCATGATGTCTGACTGCAGCGTGGGGCTGATCCCATGCCCCACCAGGTAGAAGAAGCCGAAGTCGTGGGTGGCCTGGCGAAGGTCGTCGCGGAATGCCGCTGCGGCATCCGGGCCATCGTCGAGCCTGGACAGGTCGAGTATGGGCAGGGTCAGAGGCGCAGAAGTCATCCCACCAGTCTGCCTTCGCAGCACGGGCTGCTGCGCGTTTCAGACGAATTGTGACGCGCCCGGGGCGCCATCCAACCCGGCTTCACCCTTGTTGCATTCGTTCCCGCGCACGTGAGCTAACGCCAGAGCAATTTGTTAAACCGCTTTACGTATTCTGTGTAGGAGGGAGCGGCCGCGATTCGCCGCCGACCTCGACGATGTTGTGGCCGGCTACTCCGTCGCCCTGCGCCCCCTTAACGGGGGCGAGGCGATCGTGTGGCACGGGGGAGGGCGACTCGCCCGTGACCTGACGCTGCCGCGGCTTAGCGACGGCTGGCCAGATACACCGCAGTCGGCTCAGGCCGGAGCAGCACGAGCCCGGCCCTGAGATGTGGCGGGAGTACACCGATCAGGTGACGCAGCTGCGCGACCAGCTGAGCGCGGTCGACCCGACCGACCGCGCCACGTGGGCGCGGGTAGCCCGCGAAACCAGCGGCGCATTCGCCGCATGGTCGCAGCGGGTCGAGGCGACACCGGGGCCGCTGGCGGATGCGTCACGGACGCTCGCCCGCACAGCTCAGATCAGCGCACGCGACGTGCGCCCGAAGAACACGACCGGCCCTCGCTCGATCGCGGGCGCGGCGAACCTCCTGGCCACGGCATCAGCGTGTTCTTCTGCGACCCACGCTCGCCATGGCAACGCGGATCCAACGAGAACACCAACCGGCTCTTACGCCAATACCTTCCGAAACAGGCCGACCTGTCCCGGTTCACGCAGACTGGTGGCGTTCGCTCACGAGAACGGCCTCGTGCGCTGACCATCGTCGCCGGTCTCTCGTCGGGAGTCCTGGCGTGACCTGCCCGCGAGAAGTTCGGC
>JAYTRC010000046.1:0-2714 GCA_043746355.1 Lacisediminihabitans sp.
AACGACTCTGTTGAAACCATGCTTGCCCGAAGCGCCAGCATTGTGGCTCGGCGGCTCTGGACAAATCCGACCGAGGCCGCCATCTCTCGATCGAGAAACTGACAGTAGACGGGCTTGGATGATTCGTTCAACTCACCAGGGCTGAGAGACTCTGTCCGCCGGCCGCAACAGCTCTGAGCCCTGCGAGGTCTCCTCCGGCCTTTTCGATCAACTCTTGCTCAAAGGTCAGATCGTCAATAGAACGCTCAACGATTTCGTTTGCTCGGGTAGCGATACTGAAAAAGCGAACAGGCTTTCCGCGCAAGCGCGCCAGTTCTATTTCATACAAGACCCCATCGGCAATTGTCTCGCCAAAGACCCAGATCTCGTCTACACGTTCGACTACGACATTGTTTGCGTTCCGCACATCGTCCCTGTCGACTCGATCGTCGAGAAAGTAGCCGAAGATTCTAAATGGATGCAACGGAACTGCCCCCTCACGAATGACGAACTCACATACTGCGTCACGACAGTAGTAGAACTGCTTTGACTGGGCTGTATAGACGAGAGGTAGGGATTTCGGGGTGGGCACGTTGCATGTCTCCTGTCTCTTACAGTACCAATTAGTTGATAAATCGTCAATTAGGGCGCTGTCGCCCCTGGAGAATCGATTTCCATGTGAGATCACCGTATCGGGACTCAGCCGCCTCGCGTAGGTGATCCCGCAGTCGAGCGAAGTAGAGCAGCCGAACTCGGCGCTAACCTCCTCTCGCAGAGAAGAGGGCAGCCCAGACATGGCGCGGCGCCAAATCGTTCACCGCGCATCTCCTTCGACAGGCTTGGCCATCCGCGACTCCAAGGAGGGGTGCCCGGCAAAAGGTGCGCCACCCCGTCGAGGATCATCAGAAGGGTAAGCCCAGTTCACTGCGACGTCGGTCTCGAAATTACGGTTTGTGGACAGGACCGCCATCAGGCGCGGGTCTGCCAGTTGCGCGCCGACATACCATTGCGGCCACACCGGCATATTCCAGACGATCCTCAGCGCGAACAGCGCTGCGTCTCCCTCAACGTCAGCAACTAAATCACTTGCCGGAATACTCTCAGTCGCGGACAGCATCCGCTCGCTGTAGGCAGCATCCCGAAACGGGAATGACAGGTTCTCGAGCTCGACCCCATTCGTCCAGACACGAGGGCGACTGACAGTTGTTCCGCGTTCAACGTTGATTCGAATCTGGCCTTCAACAAGCGTGCCTGATTGGGTGATGATGACGTTTCCCCACGGCCGCTCAAAAGGGAGACCGTCGCGAATGAGTGCGCCGAGGCGATCGATCCCACGGTCGCTCCTTCGGAGCCCTGTGCGCGGATCAACTGAGTGCGCCTGAGCGTAATTGGCCAGCCGACCATCAAGCGTGTCGCCAGCAATTCCGTGGCCGCTGGTTTCAAAGAACGCCCGGATATCTCCTTCCGTCTCGCTCCCGTGTTTCTGGCCCACTGCGAGCAGAGTGGAGAACGCCTGTGCCGCACTACCCATCCCGAGATAGGTCACCAACGCGACGCAACCGCTGACGTCCGCCTCATCGAATGGGGTGAGCGATCTCCGCAACTGACGCAGTTCGTCACGAATGTCTCGTTGCAGGGGGTCGAATATCTCCACGCGAACATCGTGTCAGTTTCGTGTCAGTGACGCAGACTGCGGCGCGAATCAGACTGGAGTCAACAACTTCATACAGCGGAGCGGGAGCGATGCAACGTCAATTGCATCGCTCCCTGGCCGAATCAATACCCATCCCTGTCCCTGTGAAAGAACGAAAGAGAGAACCCATTGACCACCTTCACCGTACTGCGCACAGCCGCGGCTGTCTGCGCCCTCAGCGCAGCACTCGCGCTCACCGCGTGCTCATCCCTGAACGCCAGCACGTCCCCCGACCACGCGACCCTCGCTGCCTGCACGGCTGACAAGCAGGTCGCTGCCGACGTCGAGATCGATGGCAGCGGCTCAAGCGCAGGCGAAACCATCGCGACCGAGCGACTGGCGATCACCGCAGATGTAGTGCGCCGCACCGCCATCTGCGGGGGCCACCTTCTGGTTCGGACCTTCTCCGCTTCGAGCGGTGCGACGGTCACTATCTACGACGGCGAGCTGGCCCTCCCCGGTGCGACGGACAATGCGCGCCTGCGCCGAGTTGACGCTCTCGTGGAGAAGGTGATGGCCGAGATCACCGCCAGGTACAGCGATGCCATTGCGGCGTTGCCAGGCGGCGGCTCGGACATCACCTCTGTCTATCGGTTGGCTGGCGAGTACGCCGCTCAGCTTGGCGACGGATACGAGCTGCACCTTTACGTGCTAACGGATGGTCTGAACAACATCGGCACCGACCTCACGTCGCAGGCGCTCACCCCCGAGCAGGCCACCGACCTCGCCTCGACGGTTAGCGTTCCGGCACTGCCCGGCTCGTTCATCACCGTGGCCGGCCTTGGTCGTATCGATGGCGACCCGGCACCTTCCGCGCTGGTCGAAGGACTGGTGGCGTTCTACAACGCACTGTGCGTCAAGACCGGTGCCAAGACCTGCGTTTCCGTGACCGACTACACGGCCGGGCGGTGACCGTCATGGCAACCATCAAGAACGCCAGCGGCTCCTACGACGCGACTGCGGACCGCGTCGAGGAGTACAGCAACCTCAGCCTCCAGCAGGTCGACGAAGCACACCGCATCAACGGCACCACCGGCCCAGC
>JAYTRC010000047.1:0-2557 GCA_043746355.1 Lacisediminihabitans sp.
CTCCTACGACGCGACTGCGGACCGCGTCGAGGAGTACAGCAACCTCAGCCTCCAGCAGGTCGACGAAGCACACCGCATCAACGGCACCACCGGCCCAGCGCTGCACGTCGAGAACGAGCTCGATGCCTTCGGGCGCGAGCAGGAACCGCTGTGGAAGGCAGAGGGCATCCTGCAGTCCCGTCCAGCGCTGATCTCGTACTCGGGATTGAAGGTGCAGGCCGAGTCAGCGGAGCACCTCAGCCGTCGGCACCGCCGACTGGTCAAACGCGCCCAGCGACGCCTGGAACGCACGGTCGCCGCGCTCAGCCCGTTCGTGCGCCGCAAGCAGGGCCAGAAGGGCTGGTTCATGGTCCGCACCGGGCTGCTCCTGCTGGGCGATGTTGCGGGGCAGGCGGGGGCGCAGATCTACTACGGCGAGATCCCCGAGCTCGCCCTCATCCAGGCACTAGCAGCGGGTGTCGCCGTCGTGACCGCAGGGCTGGTCGGAGGTGAGATCAAAGACCTACGCATGGCGAGCAAGCGCAAGATCGAACGCGCCAACCTCACCAAAGACCAAGAGCCGTTTGCCCACCTGTTCGACGGCACCGACGACGGCAAGCACATCGTGAAGGCGCTGGTCTACACCGGAGCAACCGTGGGCATGCTGATCTCGACCGGGATCTTCGCGCTGCGCTCGACCATCGACGGCCCACTCTCCGGCCTCGTGTACGGGGCGCTGGCTGCGGGGATCGCTGCAGCCAGCTTCATCTCCAGCTACATCGTCACCGATGAGATCGCAGACGCAATCGACACCGCGGAGAAGGACTACGAACGCACGATCAAGCGTCAGACCGCTCTGGCTGCGAGTGCGCCGCTGAAGATCGCCTTGGAGAAGATCGCCGAAGACGAGTCGATCCGTCACGAGCATGACGTGCGCGGACAGGCGGCACTGCTCACTTACGAGGGACTCAAGCACCGGGTACTGCGCCGCAACCCCGGTGTGGCAGGCCACGGTCCCGCAGCCGAGCCCGAGCCGATTGTCGGACGCCGCGCCCGCGAAGACGGGAGCGGCGCATGAGCCTCGCACCGCACCTTCAACCCAGCGCGCTCGTGGGCGAGTCACCACGATCAGTCAAGCCGAAGAAGGGCGCTGCGATTGAGCTGGGCTGGCCGGGGTTCTGCCCCCGCCAGCCCCGGCTGGTCCTACCGATCTTCGATGACTCCGGCTCGGTGTCGCTGCCGGGCGGAGGCGACCCAGTCGGCAACCGCTACGAGGAAGCGCAGCTCGCGTTCGAAGCGCTCCAGAAATGGTGCACTTGCGGGAAGTGCCTGGGCGGAGTGTTGCACTTCGACACCCCGCGAGGGGATGTCGCGCCTGGGAAGCTGCGCAACCCCACGTTCCAGCAGCACCTCACGCGAGGTCTGAGCGTGCCGCGCTTCGCTGCCGGCTCAAGCGTCCTCGGCCCCAGCCTCACCAAGGCGGAGACCGTCGCTGCGAGCTTTTCGAAGCACGAAGTTCGGCTCGTAGTCCTGACGGACTGGCAACTGTTCGATACCGACGACGTCCTCGACCGGCTGCGCAGCTTCCCGGGCGCCGTGCTCGCCATCGGGCTGAGTACGAACCCTCCCATCCCCGCGGACGACGACACCATCGTCGGTCTGCGGGTCAGTCACGACGACCCGCCAGGCGCCGTAGCCCGTGCGCTGTTCGGTGAGCTGACCGTCGGTCGTCGCGGACGCCGATTTATCAGCACGACTGCTGGTGCTTCCACGGACGGGGAGGCACAAGCGTGAACATCGTTGCCAATTCCACAACATCGAGGATCGGCGCCACTGACCGCCACGGCTTAAATGCCTCGACCTCTGTTAGCCGGTATTCCGATCACCTGTCGCATCGCTTCGCAGCCGGAGCGATCGGAACATTGCGCGAACCCCGCAGAGAGCCCATAACCATACGTCCACCCCGAGGGCATGCGCTGCAGGCTGCCGACGGTACGGAATCGAAAGGAGGAACCACACGATGAACATCAGCGACACGCTCACCGAGACCACGGTGCCGAGCAAGAAGTACAAGGTCATTTATGCCGATCCGCCCTGGGACATCCAACAGAAGGGTGCCCGCGGAGCCGCGCAACACTACGACCTGATGACCCTCGATCGCATCAAGAACATGCCCGTCGCCGATCTCGCAGACGACAACTCAACTCTTTTGCTGTGGTCCACCTCAAATTCACTCGCAGCAGCACTGTCCGTAATGGCGTCTTGGGGATACGTCTACAAAACGAACTTGGTTTGGGACAAAGGGCACCATCTCGGCCTTGGGAATTTCTTCCGAGGCGCCCATGAAATCCTGCTCCATGGTGTGCGCGGCCGGGCAGCTTTCGCGTTCCACTCACAGCGTTCAGTCGTTCAGTTTCCACGAACTTCGCACTCGACAAAGCCTGCAGAGATGTTTCCCCTCATCGAGCGTGTGCTGCCGGACGGCCCCTACCTCGAACTGTTCGCACGGCAACGCCCGAACAGCCACCGCGACTGGAGCGTCTGGGGCAACGAGATCGAATCCGACATCGTCATTCCC